>NZ_JBVFKR010000002.1:0-745108 GCF_055484705.1 Gottfriedia sp. ABJ_BB2_2 | reverse complement strand
TAAGACCCCTGAGAGATGATCAGGTTGATAGGTCAGAGGTGGAAGCGTGGTGACACGTGGAGCTGACTGATACTAATCGGTCGAGGACTTAACTAACAAGTTTGATAATGACATTATCTAGTTTTGAGGGTACAAAAATCATTAATATATTCAATAATATTTCCAAAAAGTCATTGACTTTAGTAGATATTTTGATATAATGATTAATGTCCCAAGGAAATTGAATCAAGTGATGATAGCGAAGAGGTCACACCCGTTCCCATACCGAACACGGCAGTTAAGTTCTTCAGCGTCGATGGTAGTTGGGGGTTTCCCCCTGTGAGAGTAGAACGTCGCTTGGTTCTGATTATTCCGCAGTAGCTCAGTGGTAGAGCACTCGGCTGTTAACCGAGTGGTCGTAGGTTCGAACCCTACCTGCGGAGCCATTTTGGAGAGCTGTCCGAGTGGTCGAAGGAGCACGATTGGAAATCGTGTAGGCGGGTAACCCTGTCTCAAGGGTTCAAATCCCTTGCTCTCCGCCACATTTTAATTAGGACTTCCAATAAATTGGCCCGTTGGTCAAGTGGTTAAGACACCGCCCTTTCACGGCGGTAACACGGGTTCGAATCCCGTACGGGTCACCACTTATAATATGGAGGATTAGCTCAGCTGGGAGAGCACCTGCCTTACAAGCAGGGGGTCGGCGGTTCGAGCCCGTCATCCTCCACCATATTTTTAAAATGAATTTTCATGGATCTAATAAAATAGTATCCACATTATCGCGGGGTGGAGCAGTCTGGTAGCTCGTCGGGCTCATAACCCGAAGGTCGCAGGTTCAAATCCTGTCCCCGCAACCAAATGGTCCCGTGGTGTAGCGGTTAACATGCCTGCCTGTCACGCAGGAGATCGCCGGTTCGATCCCGGTCGGGACCGCCATTTAAGTTGGCTCGGTAGCTCAGTCGGTAGAGCAGAGGACTGAAAATCCTCGTGTCGGCGGTTCGATTCCGTCCCGAGCCACCATCTTAATTAAAAAGATAAAGATATAAAAAATGCCGACTTAGCTCAATTGGTAGAGCAACTGACTTGTAATCAGTAGGTTGGGGGTTCAAGTCCTCTAGTCGGCACTCTTTAACCGGAGGGGTAGCGAAGTGGCTAAACGCGGCGGACTGTAAATCCGCTCCCTGTGGGTTCGGCGGTTCGAATCCGTCCCCCTCCACCATTTATTTTTATAGGGGCATAGTTTAACGGTAGAATAGAGGTCTCCAAAACCTTTGGTGTGGGTTCGATTCCTACTGCCCCTGCCAATTTAATCATAATGGCGGTTGTGGCGAAGTGGTTAACGCATCGGATTGTGGTTCCGACACTCGTGGGTTCGATTCCCATCAGTCGCCCCATATAAATTATTGTAACAATTGAGTAATATAAGTAATTTTTACATTATATAATATATAAATTGATGGGCTATAGCCAAGCGGTAAGGCAACGGATTTTGATTCCGTCATGCCCTGGTTCGAATCCAGGTAGCCCAGCCACATGCGGAAGTAGTTCAGTGGTAGAATACAACCTTGCCAAGGTTGGGGTCGCGGGTTCGAGCCCCGTCTTCCGCTCCAAATTACGGCGGTATAGCCAAGTGGTAAGGCAGAGGTCTGCAAAACCTTTATCATCGGTTCAAATCCGGTTACCGCCTTTTTAAATTATCCCATGCCGGGGTGGTGGAATGGCAGACACACAGGACTTAAAATCCTGCGGGGGTTGACCCCGTGCCGGTTCGAGTCCGGCCCTCGGTATCAAAAAAACCTCTTACAATTGTAAGAGGTTTTTATATTCAGCTTTAGTTGGACAATTAGTAGTACTTGTACTATAATTGTTGTATATCGTTTTGGCGGTGTGGTGGAATGGCAGACACGGTAGACTCAAAATCTATTGTCTTCACGGACGTGCAGGTTCAAGTCCTGTCACCGCTATCATATAAACAGAAGAAGGGTTTTGCTATATGCAAGATCCTTTTTTGTTGTTTACTGTGAAATGGAAGAATATGAAACAAGCGTTATGAAGGGAATTATATAAAAAGACAAATTTACTGATATATTTTTTTCCAATATTTACTAAGACTAAAATTCGACAAAATGTGATTTTATTCTTGAGTTCCTTCCATATGTATGTTAAATTTATATACATAGTTCAGCAATTACTACTTTTTACCTATTACTTAATAGATATATAGTTAGTGGTATGAGCGTTCGAAGATTTATAATAACTTGATAACAACGCAGTGTATTGATTCCATAGAAGAACGATACATTGCGTTTTTTTATGGTTAGTTTAATAAATATCTAAAATATGTAATATGGTGTATGATCATTTTATCTGTACTATTTAAACTATGAACTTTCTGACTAGAATAGTTAATAAATACTGGTACTAATAACTGTAAGGTGATATAGATGAATATTAAAGAATTTCAAAAAGAATTGATACTATATAGTAAGGAAATAGGCATTGATAAAATTGGGTTTACTACAGCAGATCCTTTTGTTACCTTGAAAAGCAGGTTATATAAACAACAAGAATTAAACTATCAATCAGGTTTTGAAGCAAAAGATATTGAACGAAGAACAGACGCGAGAAAGATTATGGGTGAAGCACATTCAATTATTGCAATTGCATTAGCATATCCCTCTAAAATGAAAGATGCTCCGAAAAGTAAAAAAGGTTCTACTAGGGGGATATTCTGTCGTGCTTCATGGGGAGAAGATTATCACTCTGTTGTTAAAAAGAAATTGTTACAACTTGAATCATTTATATTATTGCATTACCCAAATGCAAAAGTTCAATCAATGGTAGATACTGGTGAGTTAGTAGATAGAGCCGTAGCTGAACGAGCAGGGATTGGATGGAGTGCTAAGAATTGTTCGATTATCACCCCAGAATATGGGTCTTATGTTTATTTAGGTGAGATGATAACTTCATTGCCTTTTGAGCCGGATACACCAATTGAAGATCAATGTGGGGATTGTACAAAATGTATGGATGTATGCCCAACAAGTGCAATTGTTGCTCCAGGACAGTTAAATGCTAAAAACTGTATTGCTTTTTTAACGCAATCAAAAGAAATGATTCCATTAGAGTTTCGTAAAGAGATAGGAAATCGTGTTTATGGCTGTGATACATGTCAAACAATTTGTCCAAAGAATAAAGGGATTAATTTTACGCACCACGAAGAAATGACACCAGATCCGGAAACGGTTAAGCCTTTATTACTTTCAGTATTGAAAGTTAGTAATAGAGAATTTAAAAGACAATTTGGTCAAATGTCAGGTTCATGGAGAGGCAAGAATCCAATTCAAAGAAACGCTATTATAGCATTAGCTCATTTTAAGGATGATACAGCATTAGATGACTTAAAGGATCTTGCTATTCATGATGCAAGGCCAGTGATACGCGGAACAGCAATTTGGGCTATCTCAGAGATAGATCCTGAAAAGGGAACAAATTTTATAAATGAATGTCTTAAAACTGAAAATGATGAAATAGTAATTGAAGAAATTCATCGTATTCTTTCAAAGTAATAATAGAAGAGAGGTATAATCTCCATCTTCTCAACATCGTATAGAATATAAGCGATTGTTGAGAAGGGGGGATTTTCTTGTTAAATCGAGACCTTTTAGAACGCTATGTTACAGAGCGTTTAAAATTATACTTTGGAGATGGATCAAGAAGCCATCTCATTCAAGAAAGTGAATATTTAGCAATTCAACGTAAGGTTGAGTTATATGATCAACGAAATGCCTCACTTGTAAAAGCATATGGGAATGTAGAAGTAAAAAATATATGGAACGATGATGACATCACATACGTTAATTATACATTGCATATTCGCTACTTCTTAAAACAAACAGACTTATACTTTGAAGAAGAACAACAAGAAAGACAGATGGCTTTAAATCAGAATGAGATGGTGTACGATATAGAATTTCCAATTGAATATGAAGATGAACATACTGATATTGAAATGATGGTAGAAGATGAGCAAGAAACACCAATGGATCGTAACAATGTATACAATCGATTCAATGCAGTAAAGTATGCTGAAACATGGTGGGATGGGCATAATAAGGAGTACCCTCTATACGCGAATGATTGTACAAATTTTATTTCGCAATGTTTAAGAGCAGGTGGATTGAAGATGACTGGTATGCCTAAAAACGCAGTTGGATGGTGGTATAAGAATTATTCATCGAGTAGCTATAGCTGGAGAGTAGCACACGCATTAAGAAAATTCTTACCAATATCTCAAACTGGGATTAAAGCGGAAGAAGTAGGAAATCCAAAGGAACTAAGTCTAGGTGATATCATCTTATATGATTTTGAAGGAGACGGCAGATGGAACCATTGTACGATTGTAGTTGCCAAGGACGAGAATGGAGAACCGTTAGTTAATGCGCATACTCAAAATAGTAGAAAACGATATTGGTCCTATTATGACTCAACAGCTTACACAGAAAATATAAAGTATAAATATTTCCATATTATAGATGGATTAAATAAACTGTAAATGGAATAATTCCATTCATTATTCTGAATTGGTATAATAGAAGACATTGAAACAATTATAGAGGTGAAATTATGGGAATACACGTTGTATTATATCAACCACAGATTCCAGCAAATACAGGCAATATTGCACGTACTTGTGCAGGAACAGATACTAGTTTGCATTTAATTCGTCCATTGGGATTTTCTACTGATGATAAAATGTTAAAAAGAGCTGGACTAGATTATTGGGAGCATGTGGATATTCACTATCATGATTCTTTAGATGAATTATTCTCAAAATATAAAAATGGAAAGTTTTATTTCATTACTAAATTTGGAGAAAAAACATATTCTAATTTTAATTATTCGAATCAAGATGATGAAATATTTTTCGTATTTGGAAGAGAGACAACCGGCTTACCTAAAGAATTAATTGAAAAAAATATGGAAACATGTTTAAGAATACCGATGACAGATCACATTCGTTCATTAAATCTATCTAATACAGCTGCAATTTTAATTTACGAAGCATTACGACAACAAGATTATCGAGAATTGCTAAAAGTTAAAGATTACTCACAATAAACTAAAAAGTCACCGTTCAGGTGCTTTTTTTTATACAAAAAAAGGTGCTTTTTTTATACAAAAAAAAATGCTTCTTAAATGTGGATTTTAGCGTAACATAACTTTTAAATCCATATTAAGAAGCATCTTCTACTTATTATTTGTTTTTTAGTCCAGGTCTATCATTATAGCCAGAAGTAAAAATTGCAGCTAAAAACGTAACGATAACTAATAAAATTAGTGTTAATCTCATCAGTATGTATCCTCCCAATTGAAAATTTCCATATTCCCTAAACTTATTATACAAAAAAAATATAGAAATATGAAAGTAAAATTATGTATTCTGTGAAATTAGTCTCGATTAAAAAATATTTTCCCTCTTAAGATATAGCATGAGTACGGACATACTCGCATATCTTTTAATAATCTCTCTTACAGATGAGAAAAAGGAGGTACTTGTCCATGGATATATTAAAGAAACTTGAGCAGCATCGTGACATGGAACAACGATTGAAATGGGAAGGCACTTTTGCTGAGTATCTTGAAATGTTAAAAGAGGAGCCATGGGTTGCCCAAACTGCACATTCAAGAATTTATAATATGATTAAAGACGCAGGAATTGAAGAGGTAAACGGAAAAAGAACCTATAGCTTCTTTAATAACAACCTTTATGGATTAGAGGAAGCATTAGAGAGACTCGTTGAAGAATATTTCCATCCAGCTGCGAAAAGATTAGATGTAAAGAAACGTATCTTATTGTTAATGGGTCCTGTAAGTGGTGGTAAATCAACACTTGTTACAATGTTAAAGAGAGGTTTAGAAGCTTATTCACGAACAGAGAAAGGTTCTATTTTTGCTATTAAAGGTTGCCCAATGCATGAAGATCCATTACATCTAATTCCAAATCATTTAAGAGATGATTTTTTCAATGAATATGGGATACGCATTGAAGGAAATCTATCTCCATTAAATCTAATGAGACTTGAACAAGAGTTTGGAGGAAGAATAGAAGATGTAATCGTCGAAAGAGTGTTTTTATCAGAAGATCGACGAGTAGGAATCGGTACATTTAGTCCATCAGATCCTAAATCTCAAGACATAGCTGATTTAACAGGAAGTATAGACTTTTCAACAATTGCACAATTTGGTTCAGAATCAGATCCTCGTGCTTATCGATTTGACGGCGAGTTAAACAAAGCTAACCGTGGAATGATGGAATTCCAAGAGATGTTAAAATGTGATGAAAAGTTCCTATGGCACTTATTATCCCTGACACAAGAAGGAAACTTTAAGGCAGGGCGTTTTGCATTGATTTCTGCGGATGAATTAATTATTGCTCATACAAATGAAACTGAGTACAGATCATTTATAAATAATAAGAAGAATGAAGCTTTGCATTCTAGGATCATTGTTATGCCGATTCCTTATAATTTAAGGGTGAGTGAAGAAGAAAGAATTTATCAAAAAATGATTTCTGAGAGTGATGTAAATAATGTTCACATTGCGCCGCATACTTTACGTGTAGCAGCGATGTTTACTATTTTGACTAGATTAAAGGAACCAAAACGTGGTGATATTGATTTAGTTAAAAAAATGAGATTATATGATGGTGAAATGGTAGAAGGCTATAATACAGTTGATTTGGAAGAATTGAAAAAAGAATATTTGGATGAAGGAATGCACGGAATTGATCCGCGTTATGTCATTAATAGGATATCTTCAACAATTATCCGAAAAGAAATACCTTCTATTAATGCTTTAGATGTTTTACGTTCTTTAAAAGATGGGTTAGACCAGCATCCATCAATTTCGAATGAAGATCGTGAACGGTATATGAACTTTATTTCAATTGCAAGAAAAGAGTATGATGATATTGCTAAACAAGAAGTTCAAAAAGCATTTGTTTATTCATATGAAGAATCAGCAAAAACGCTTATGGATAATTATTTAGATAATGTCGAAGCATATTGCAATAAAAACAAATTACGTGATCCGTTAACTGGAGAAGAAATGAATCCAGATGAGAAATTAATGCGATCAATTGAAGAGCAAATTGGTATTTCTGAAAATGCTAAAAAAGCTTTCCGTGAAGAAATATTAATTCGTATTTCTGCCTATGCACGTAAAGGAAAACGATTTGATTATAATTCACATGAACGATTAAAAGAAGCAATACAAAAGAAACTTTTTTCGGATTTGAAGGATGTTGTTAAAATTACGACGTCCACAAAAACGCCAGATGAGCGTCAATTGAAGAAAATAAATGATGTAGTCAGTCGATTAATAGATGAATATGGTTATAATTCAACATCTGCAAATGAATTATTACGCTATGTAGGTTCATTACTAAATCGATAAACTCTTAAAGCGGCTATCTTTTTGGATAGCCGTTTTTTTTTGCATTTATAAATTTATATTTTTATAATAAGGTAAGATAGAAAAAGAAGGGTGCTACTAATAATGAAAAAAATACGATTAGCAGAAAATCTTGAGTTTTCACAAATAATCCACGGTTTATGGCGCTTATCAGAATGGAATATGTCATCTGATCAATTATTATCATTTATAGAAGAATGTATAGAGTTAGGTATTACAACATTCGACCACGCAGATATATATGGTGGTTATACTTGTGAAGAGATTTTTGGAAACGCGTTAGCACTTAAACCAGAGCTTCGTGAAAAAATCCAAATTGTTACGAAGTGCGGAATTAAATTAAAATCATCAAAGTTTCCTGATCTTAAAATGAATCATTATGATACAAGTAAGGAACACATTTTAATGAGTGTAAATAATTCATTAAAAAATCTACAAACAGATTATATCGATTTACTATTAATACATAGGCCAAATCCTTTCATGAATCCAAAAGAAGTTGCTGAAGCATTTAATCAACTTCAAAAAGAAGGAAAAGTTCGCCATTTTGGTGTATCAAACTTCTTACCTTCTCAGTTCAATATGTTACAGGAGCATTTAGATATGCCTTTAGTAACAAATCAAATTGAAGTATCGCCAATGCAGTTTGAGCATTTTGAAAAGGGAACAGTCGATTTACTTTTAGAAAAATGCGTCGCACCAATGATTTGGTCGCCACTTGCAGGAGGCCAAATTTTTACAAGTCAAACTGAAGCTGCTGTTAGAGTCCGTTCAATGCTAGAGGAAATTGGTGCTGAGATCGGTGCAAATTCAATAGATGAAGTTATGTATGCATGGTTATTAGTTCATCCTGCAAACATGATGCCAATCGTAGGCTCTGGAAAAATTGAAAGAGTAAAAACTGCTGTAGAAGCTTCAAAATTAAGTATGACATCTGAACAATGGTTGCGAATCTATGTGGCCGGAATGGGACATAATTTACCATAATAAAAAGAAGTGGTTATCCTTTTCGTAAAAGGGATACCACTTCTTTTTTTGCTCTTTTCTAAAGATTGTTGTTGATTGGGTTAAGCATCAACTGTCACATTTTTTTATATTAATATACTGTATTTCAAAGACTTGTCCTATTTTCTGAAAAAATGGGTGCAAAAAATAAAAGAAAGATTGTCAATAATTGTGCCGTCTTGCATATGATAGAGTAATCCATAAAAAAGGGTAGAAATCCACCTACCGAATTAGTGTATGCATAGGTGTATTACTGTGTGACGATTTTTTTTATTTTTAAGCTATAAATACAACGAGAGTAAGGGAGGGAAAGAAAATGAGTAATGAAAATATAGAACAAAAGCATAATTTTACCATTTCACAGGAAGACTGGACCCTCCATCGTAAAGGACATGACGATCAACAACGCCACCAAGAGAAGGTACAAGAGGCGATAAAAAAGAACTTAGCAGATTTAATTACAGAAGAAAGTATCATCATGTCCAACGGTAGAGATGTAGTAAAAATCCCTATACGTTCATTAGATGAGTACAAGATTCGTTATAACTATGATAAGAATAAACACGTAGGTCAAGGAACTGGTGATAGTAAAATTGGTGATGTAGTCGCAAGAGACGGATCCCAGAGTGGTCAGCCTCAAAAAGGAGCAGGCAAAGGGCAAGGAGCCGGAAAAGAATCAGGTGAAGATTATTACGAAGCAGAGGTTTCACTAATGGAATTAGAGGAAGCTCTATTTAGTCAGTTAGAGTTACCAGATTTAAAACGAAAAGAACAAGACTTAAATACGGTTGAAAATATAGAATTTAATGATATAAGAAAAACTGGGTTAATGGGAAATATTGATAAGAAACGGACGATGATGTCCGCATTCAAGCGAAATGCTATGAGAGGTACACCAGCGTTTCATCCAATATCACCAGAAGACTTAAAATTCCGTACATGGAATGAAATTAGAAAACCTGAATCAAAAGCAGTTGTTCTCGCAATGATGGATACGAGCGGTAGTATGGGCTTATGGGAAAAATATATGGCTCGCAGCTTCTTCTTTTGGATGACAAGATTCTTAAGAACAAAATATGAATCAGTAGATATTGAATTTATTGCTCATCATACGGAGGCAAAAGTTGTTACTGAAGAAGAATTTTTCACGAAAGGTGAAAGTGGAGGAACAATTTGTTCTTCTGCATATCGAAAAGCACTCGAAGTGATCGACTATAAATACTCACCTGATCGCTACAATATTTATCCATTCCACTTCTCAGATGGTGATAACTTAACTTCTGACAATGCACGTTGCGTCAAGCTAGTGCAGGAACTAATGAAAGTAAGTAATATGTTTGGTTACGGAGAAGTAAACCAATACAACCGTCACTCTACTCTAATGTCCGCATATAAAAACATAAATGATGAAAAATTCCGCCATTATATCTTAAAACAGAAATCAGATGTGTTCCATTCTATGAAGAGCTTTTTTAAACAAGAGCAGGAGAAAGCAGCGAAATAGAAATAGGAAATATGAAAAGGAGCGGGAATCAGTAGAAATTGAAAACAGAAAAACCCTAATGAGGGTTTTTCTGTTTTTTTGAAGTAGGAGCGAATTAATCAATCAAAGTCTGTATTCTAACCAATATTGGAATAGATTAGAAGCTTGTTAGTTATCTATATTTTTGAATTACATTTGTTAGAAATCATTAAAAACCGGGAAAACTTAATATGTATCTCTTAGTTTTAAAAATTAATGTTATTTGTTTTTTACTACTGTTTCACCATACAGCTCTTCTAAATGTACTAGATGAAGATTTCCCCATTGGTTCATTAATTCCAACATTGGAATGATCCCTTTTCCATATTCGGTAATGGAATATTCAACCTTTGGCGGGATTTGAGCATAAACTTTACGATGTACAATATCATGATATTCTAATTCTCTTAGTTGTGATGTCAGCATTTTTTTTGTGATCGCGGGGACTAATCGTTGCAATTCACTAAAACGTAACGTTTCATGTTGAATAATATGAAAAAGTATAATGGGCTTCCATTTTCCTACTAAAATATCTAAAGCAGTTTCAACTGAACCATTACATTCTTTTTCCATTAACATTCCTCCAAGGTATCATTTTGTATACTAGGTCACATTAAAGTGTCTACTTCTAATATGAATTCTTAGGGATTATTATAACAGTAGTAACAATTTTTAAACAAGGAGGAAGAAAAATGACAAGTGCAAAACTATCAATCGGAATTATTTTAGGTAGTACAAGACAAGGGCGAGTAAGTCCACAAGTTGGTGAATGGGTAGAAGGTATTGCTAAACAACGTGGTGATGCGAATTACGAAATTGTTGATATCGCTGATTTTAAACTACCATTTTTAGGTACAACTGATGGAACAGAGCCAGGAATTAAAGCTTGGTCTGAAAAACTATCGAGCTTAGATGGTTTTGTATTTGTTGTTCAAGAATACAATCACAGCATTAGCGGAGCATTAAAAAATGCGGTTGATTTTGCACGTGATGAATGGGCTAATAAAGCAGCTGGAATTGTAAGCTATGGTTCAACAGGCGGTGCTCGTGCAGCTGAGCATTTACGTGGTATATTAGGAGAATTACAAGTTGCAGATGTAAGAGTGCATCCAACACTTTCTTTATTTACAGATTTTGAAAACTTTTCGACTTTTAAACCTGCAGAATTACATAAAAAAAATGTTAATGATATGCTTGACCAAGTTGTCGCTTGGAGCGGCGCATTAAAAACATTAAGATAATATGTTTTAAAGAAAAAGGGATATCAATATATCCCTTTTTTTGTTATTCAAAATACCCTCTCTTTGATAAGAATTATTTTCAAATTGATAAATAAAGGAAAATTTACGTCTAACATAACCTTTACGTGCTTATACTAAAAGTGAACACAAAGGAGTGAATTAGATGGATTTTCGAACAAAAGAACAAATTATGGCGGAGCAGCCTTCAATAGAACGAAAGATTAAGTTTAGAGGAAATACATATAAATTAATCAATACAACTCACGACATTTCAAGGGGCGAATTCACAGACCTTACGTGTTATACATATCGAAATGAAGAGGTACAGCAGAATATTTTACTGTATTGCAAGATAGGTAAGATCGTCATCATTGAGACAGAATAAACAGATCATTGTCATATTATTGAAAAGATCGCTTCGGCGGTCTTTTTTTGTTGTTTATGGAATAGGTAACGAAAAAATTTTGGTAGAAGCTCACAGTTAAACCTTGCAAAACGTAATGAATACGTTTTATAATGAGTTGTTCATTTATAATACGTAAATATTACGTTTTAGTTAATTTAAATTTTGGACCAATTAGGAGGAATAAAGATGAGAGTACCAATTACCGTGTTAAGTGGATTTTTAGGATCTGGAAAAACAACGCTATTAAATCATATACTAGCTAATCGAAATGGGTTGAAAGTTGCTGTAATTGTAAATGACATGAGTGAAATAAATATTGATGCCCAACTTGTAAAAAATAAAGGATTTTCACGTACAGAGGAAAGGCTAGTGGAAATGGAAAACGGATGCATTTGTTGTACTTTGAGAGATGACTTAATGAAAGAAGTAGAAATGCTAGTCGATGCAGGAGGAATTGATTATATTGTCATTGAATCCTCAGGTATTAGTGAACCGATTCCTGTGGCACAAACATTCACATATGTAGATGAAGTATTAGGAATAGATTTAACTAAAAAAACTCGCCTAGACACAATGGTAACAGTTATTGATGCCAACCGATTTTGGGAGGATTATTCATCAGGCGAAACATTATTAGATCGTAATCAGGGAACAGATGAAACAGATAAACGGGAAATTGCAGATTTGCTTCTAGAACAAGCAGAATTTGCTGATGTAATTATTTTAAATAAAGTAGATTTATTAGAAGAACATGATGTAAGGGAGTTATCTGCATTTTTAAAGAAAATTAATGCCGACGCCAAAATTATTCAAACTAAATTTTCTACTGTAAATTTAAAATCTATCCTAAATACACATCTTTTTGACTTTGAGAAGGCAAGTCAAGCAGCAGGATGGATCAAAGAGTTGAATGAGGAACATATTCCTGAATCAGAAGAATACGGAATAAGCTCATTTGTTTATCGTCGTATAAGACCTTTTCATCCAGAACGATTAAGTATGTGGCTAGAAAATTGGCCAATTGATGTTATCCGTGCAAAAGGTTTCTTTTGGTTAGCATCAAGAAATGATACGGTGGGCATGTTATCGCAAGCAGGTTCAACAATTACTATACAAGGAGCGGGTGAATGGATTGTCACGCTACCTAAAGAAGAACAAGATGAATTGAGAAGGGAGGATTTAGCCTTAAATAAAAAATGGGATGAGAATTTTGGTGATCGCATGACAGAACTTGTGTTAATTGGAATTGATATGAATCAAAGAAAAGTAGAGTCATCGCTTGATAAATGTTTATTAACAGATGAAGAAATGCAATCAAATTGGAATGATCTTTTTGATCCCTTGCCAGTATTTGTCCAAGCATAAAGACTATTAAACTGTAACAGAACATTTTTTATCTTGCATTAGATCAAATTTTCCTTAAAACTTCATTAAGACATCACAATTATATATTATACTTTCCCAGGTAGATGAAATTAACCTGAGAGGTAAATGAAATGGACGTAAATACGAATTATGATTCACAGCCAGAACAAGTGATATCTAAAAAAATGTCATTGTATAAGACAATCTGGAGATGGCATTTTTATGGGGGGATGATATTTGCACCTATATTGATTCTGTTAGCAATTACAGGTTCGATTTACTTATTCAAACCTTATGTAGAACCAATGTTGGACCCTAATTTACACTATGTTGAAAAAGGCTCAAAAGAATTAACACCAAGTTTACAATTAAAAGCTGTAAGAGATAAATATCCAGTTGACGCAATAACATCTTTTACAAATGTGAAGGATCCAGAACGTGCAACAGAAGTTGGAATTGCAAAAGGAGACGTTAGTTTTACTGTTTTCGTAAATCCATATACAGGAAAAGTATTAGGAGAACTGCAGAATGATAAACGTTTGATGGAGATCATTGTCAAACTACATGGGGAAGTAATGGTTGGAAAAATCGGGGACCATCTTGTGGAATTATCAGCATCATGGGCAATTATATTGTTAGCTACAGGATTATATTTATATTTCCCTCGTAATAAGCAAACATTTCTTGATGTGATTCGCATTCGTTTAGGCAAAGGATCACGTGTATTTTGGAGAGACTTGCATGCAAGTACTGGATTTTGGATGACAATTATTTTATTAGTTCTAGTTTTAACAGGCTTACCTTGGGCTAGTTCATTCGGAGAACGTTTAAATACATTTGTTGCAAAAGCTGATTTATCAAATGCGCCTGAGCATTTATGGGATGGCAGTGTTCAATCGACTAAAGTGACAAAGGACGTTGCAAAAACACCATGGGCTGCAGAGAATATTCCGGTTCCAGAATCAGTTTATAACAATAAAGGGATGCTACCAATTGAAAATGTAATTAAAATTGCCGAGGAGACAAAGATTCATCCTGGCTATACAATCAATATGCCAGAAGGTGATACAGGTGTATATTTAATTTCTTCGTACGGCTTTGCAGCGGGTAGTGTAAATAATTATGTAACGATGGATATAGATCAATACAGTGGCAAGGTCTTACTTGATTATCGATGGAAAGATTACAGTCTTTTTGATAAAGCGGTTGAAACAGGTATCGCATTACATGAAGGTAGATACTTTGGAGTGGCAAATTTAATCATAGATTTAATTGCTTGCTTATCACTAATCCTAATTGTTTTAAGTGGAATTACAATGTGGTGGAAACGTAGACCAATTGGTAAAATAGGCATACCAAAAGCTTCTGAGGGTAATAAATTTTATTTAGGTGTTTTATTGATTTCTATCATTTGTGGACTTTTAATGCCTATGGTAGGTATATCAATCTTCTTAATTGGTTTAATTGAGTTTATTATTAAATTAATAAAACAAAAAGTACGTCGTCCTGGGATAGAATAAACAAACCATTTTCGTAATAGAATAATAGATTGCTAAGTTTTCGTAGTAACGAGTACTTAGCAATTTTTTGCGACTAGAAAAAAATTTAATTAACGAGAGGTGCAAAATGAGATTAGGTAAAAAATATATTATATTTCCTTTATTAATTGTGATGTTGTTGTCTGGCTGTGGAAAATCAAAAGAAGCTGTTTCTAATAAATACTTAGATAGTCTTACAGTTGCACTCTTAGATGAGCCAACTTCAAAGAACGCAGAGCATACTTATCAAGTATCTGTAACAAATCCTAAAAATGAATTAGTAGATGTTGATTCCGTAGAAATTATATTGACAATGAAAAGTATGAACCATAAAGCTGAAGGGAAACTGAAAAAGACTTCAAAGGGTGTTTATCGTGGGGAAATTAAATTACCAATGGATGGGTCTTGGAGTAAAACTATTGTCTTACATCAAGGGGAACATACTCGTAAAGTAAATGGGACATTTATAAAGTAATCGATAAAAAAACATCTTGGAAAAAGATGTTTTTTTGTTTTAAGAAGGCACTTATTACTCCTGAAGATTCCGTAGAGGAATTCGTTAATAGTTAGAGAATGAATAAGGAATGAAATAAATAAAGATAAGATAGAATGAAAGAGATACTCCATATAACCCATAGGAGGCAGAGGATGAAAAAGAGAGTATTCATTCCATTATTGATTCTAATTTTGATCGCTTTCTCTATCAAACTCATATTATCTGACTATGAATTTGGTAAGTACGATACTTTTGAAGAGGCTATTTATAAAGGGATTCCTTATAAAAACAAGTATATTATTCATACAGAATTACACGATCATGTAACTGTTGTTTTTTATACAACTGTCCCAGTTCTAGATGATGCTACTCCTGTAAATTATGAGGTAATATCAGTTGCTTTCTTTAAAGGTAGCGATGAAAAAGGTTGGGTAAATATTGGACATAATGGTTGGACACATTATGAAAATGACAACATGACAGTTTATTACGAACATCTAAATGTATCTGATGATAAAGGGAAGTTACTCCATGATTTTCATGTGGTTTTTGGTGAAATTCATAATAGTGTAATAGAAAAAGTAGAAACAACAACAGAAGAAGGAATAGAATTTAATCAGGCTAATATGATTACTGATCAAGGGAAACGTTATTATTATCAATTTGGAAAGGACATTATTGTTAGAGGTCTTTCAAAAGATGGAGAAGTAATTGATCGACAAGGTGGATAAATATTGAATAAAAAACAGAAAAACTAATCTCAGGTTTTTCTGTTTTTTGTATTAATATTCTCTTTTGTTCCCTTTTTTTACATAGTTCCAGTCGACTTCAACATTTTTTCTAATTTTTTGAAGTAGGCTAAAAACGATTTCAATTTCGTCTGAAGAAAGACCGGATAATGCTACTTGATTAGAATGGTCGCCTTCTCTTTTTAGAAATGGATAGATTTGTTCTCCTTTATCTGTTGGAAATAATCCTTTGTTTTTTTTATTAACGCCGTCATTTTTCTTTTCAATTAATCCTTGCTGTTCCAGTTTTTGAATGGCGCGGGCTGCAGTTGTTCGATCTACTTTTATCATTTCGGCTAATTTTTCTTGAATAATTCCTGGATTTTCACATATTCTGACAAGATATAAATATTGCCCTTTAGTCAGTTCGAGTTCTTTAAATTCAATATTACTAATAGAATCTAACGCTCTTGCGATCATTCCGATTTCACGAAGTATTTCCTTCATTGATAAAACTCCTTATTATTTTTGTTGTATTTGCAACAAAAATGGTATTATACTGTTTACTAAAGATAATTATATTATGACTCACATATTGAAATAAATCTAGAAAAGGAATGATGAAACATGAATACTAAGAAAATAATTGAAAATCACGATTTGGAAGTGGCTTTTGAAATCAGAAAAAGCGTTTTTGTAGAGGAGCAAGGTGTGCCTTTAGCAGATGAATTTGATCAATTTGATTCACTAGATGGATTAGCAGAGCATATTTTAGCTTATTATGATGGCAAGCCAGTTGGAACAGGACGAATAAGATGGGTTGATGAATTAGGTAAACTGGAAAGAATTTGTATTTTAGAGTCCTATCGAAAGTTTGGCCTGGGAAAAGTGATTATTAAAGCGTTAGAAGCAATTGCGGTAGAAAATGGCATTACCAAAGTAAAATTACACGGACAAACACATGCTGAGGGATTTTATGAAAAACTAGGTTATCAGACTTCATCAGACGTGTTTATGGAAGACGGGATTCCTCATATTTTAATGACAAAAGAGTTAGCTAGAGTATAAGTATTACTTTTAGGAAGGTGAATAAGACGAGATATTTAATATATGGATTAGGAATCATCATTTTAACCTTAGGGGTAGCTTTAACAATATTATCAGATATAGGTACATCGCCCTTTGATGCACTGTTAGTCGGATTATCTAAGACTGTTGGTTTTACCGTAGGGACTTGGGAGATCATCATTGCACTAATCTTGATCTTTTGTAATTCAATTTTAAAAAGAAATAGACCAGAATATTTGGGTTTGGCTACAGCATTAATTACTGGTTTAAGTATTGATATCTGGTTATTTTTACTGGAGCATTTCATACAGCCTGACATTTTTTTAAGTAAACTGATCTGCTTTGGAATCGGTTTAATTGTCACTGGAATTGGCAGTGCAATTTATCTTCTTACAAACTTTGCACCGATTCCTGTAGACCAATCAATGTTAATTATTCGAGATTTATTAAAAGTGAATATTATGTTTTCAAAAACGATAATCTACGTTCTCTTTTTGATATTAGCATTCATTTTTAAAGGACCTATTGGTATTGGTACTGTATTAACAGTTTGTTTAGGCGGTCCAATTTTAAACAGTTGTATGCCATTTATAGAAAGACGTATAAACAAACTACTGATGAAAACATCTAATCATGTGGAAAATAGTTCTTCTATTTAGATAGAGATTTTACTAAAACACATAAAGATAGAAAGAACCCCCTCTTGTAATAGAGGGGGCACTGTTATGTAAGCAAAATATTAGATAAAAATAGACTAGGTATTCATTGTTTTTCGGTGCAATCAGAAATTGCTTTATATAAAATATTTAGCATTTCTTCTAATTCAGATTTAGTAGATGCTAATGGTGGCATAAAGACGATTACATTTCCAAGTGGACGAGTTAACAAACCTAATTCTTTTGCTCTTTTTGTAACTAAAACGCCAATTCGATCATTCCAATGAAATGGCTCTTTTGTCTCTTTAGAGAGGACAAGTTCAATTCCAATCATGACTCCGCTTTGACGAATATCCCCAACATGCCGCAAGTCATAAAATTTTCTTAATGAATCTTGAATATATGATGTTATTTCTTCAACATGGTTTAATAATTGATTTTTCTCAAATAGGTCTAAGTTTGCTAGTGCAACTGCACATCCAAGTGGATTACCTGTATAACTGTGACCGTGGAAGAAAGTTTTTTGTTCTTCATAGTTTCCTAAAAATGCCTCATAAATAGTATTAGTCGTTAAAGTTGCGGAAACAGGAAGATATCCGCCGGTTAATCCTTTTCCACATGTCAAAATATCTGGTGTAATTCCTTCTTGTTCACAAGCAAACATTTTTCCAGTACGACCAAAACCTGTTGCCACTTCATCCGCAATTAATAATACTTCATATTTTTTACATAATGCATCCAATCCTTTTAAATATCCAGGTGGCATCACAATGATACCACTTGCACCTTGAACAATTGGCTCAATGATTAACGCAGCGATTGAGTGTGCTTTTTCCTTAAATAGATTTTCAACATCATTTAAATAAGCTTGTATGATATCCTCACGCGATCCTTCATACTTTGAACGATAAAGATGTGGATAGGGGAGTTTAATACTCGGAAATAGTAAATCACGATAAGCTTGATGAAATAAATCGATTGCTCCTACTGAAACGGCTCCAATAGTATCCCCGTGATAAGCTTCCTTCATAGTGACAAATGTGCTTTTTTCACTTTTTCCGATATTTCTCCAATATTGATAGGCCATTTTAATAGCAATCTCAACAGCTGTTGCACCTGAATCTGAATAAAATACCTTTTCTAAACCATCAGGGGTAATATTGACTAGTCTTTCTGCTAAAAGAATAGCTGGTATATTTGCCATTCCTAATAATGTTGAATGCGCAACCTTGTTTAATTGTTCAGTAATTGCTTCGTTTAATTCTTTAATATTATGCCCGTGAACATTTAACCAAATTGAAGATACGCCATCGTAATATTCATTACCCAAAACATCAAATAATTTTCTATCTTTTCCATGTGAGATGATGAGTGGTTCATCGTTTATGTAATCCTGCATTTGAGTAAATGGGTGCCATACAAATTGTTTATTTTTCAAAGCCAGGTCTTGATAATGATCTTTTTCCATATGTTAACCTCCTATTCATATATGTTAACCTAATTTAATTATTTGGTTGACATATATTTTATTAGCATGTTAATTTAATTTTATTAGTTTGTCAATTTGAAAGATTAATAGGGAGGATGTTATGCAAAACAAAACTTTATCATTAACCGTCATATCTTTATTTGCATCATTAACATCAATTGGAGCATTTATAAAAATTCCTTTACCAGTCATTCCTTTCACGCTTCAGGTATTATTTGTGTTTTTAGCTGGGTGTCTGTTGGGAAGTAAACGAGCATTTTTTAGTCAGTCACTATATGTTGGAATGGGATTAATCGGCATACCAGTTTTTGCTTCTGGGGGAGGTCCAGAGTATATTTTAAAACCGACTTTTGGATATTTAATTGGATTCATTGCTGCTGCATATGTGATTGGATTGATCATCGAAAAAATAAAAGAGCCAAATCACAAGCATTTTATGATTGCTAATTTAGTCGGTTTACTGATTGTTTATGCCTTTGGTGTACTTTATGTTTATATTTCATTAAACACATGGATAGACAGTCCGACTTCATTTAAAGCAGTACTGATGATGGGATTTGTTTATAGTGTTGGTCAGGATATTTGTTTAGCCTTCATTGGCAGTATATTGGCGAAACGATTATATGTACATTTTTCAAAAGTAAGAAGTAATGAAAAGAAGTTGGCTGCGTGATATGGGAAAAGGATATTTTATTACAGGAACAGATACGAATATTGGCAAAACATTTGTCACCTCCCATTTGGTTTCAGCTATGCAGCAGATTAGGGTTGATGCGATTCCTTATAAACCGATTCAAAGTGGAGTTGTGAAAAAGAATAATAGATTAGTAGGGGAAGATGTTGCATTTTATAAAGAATATTTAGATCTGAAGCAGGATTTTTCTTATTACAATACATATACACTTGAAACACCTGTATCCCCACATTTGGCTAGTAAGCTAGAAAATGTAATGATTCATGAAGAGATTATATTGGACCGTTATAAAGAATTAGAACAACAGCATGATGTCATATTTGTGGAAGGTGCTGGAGGCGTAGCAGTTCCTTTAAAAGAAGACTTTGACACCATTGATTTAATGAAGAAATTAAAAATACCTGTCATCATTGTTACAACATTAAAGTTAGGTACATTAAATCATACGTTCTTAACAACTGAATACTTAAAATCTCATCAAGTAGAAATGAAAGGGTTAATTATAAACAAAGTTCCATCCAGATTAAATGTAATGGAAAAAGATAATGTATTGATGATGAAAAAAATGACGGGTCTGGATGTAATTGGATTAATTCCTGAATACAACAAGCCAGAGGATTTTACGAAAATTAGTAGTCATCAGATTCAAAATATGATTATGACTGAAAAATTGATATAAAGTGAGGGATATGATGAATTGGACTAAGTTGGCGCAGGAAGTAATTTTAGGTAAAGAAATCACTGATGAAGAAGCAATGCAAATACTAACATGTGATGACGATGAGATGCTTCTACTGTTACAAGGTGCTTTTACAATACGAAAACATTATTATGGAAAAAAAGTGAAACTAAATATGATCATTAATGCAAAAAGTGGTTATTGTCCAGAGGATTGTGGGTATTGCTCGCAGTCATCTATTTCGAGCGCTCCGATTGAAAAATATCCTTTTTTATCTAAAGAAGAAATTCTAGAAGGGGCAAAGCGTGCGTTTGAGCTAAAAGCTGGAACTTATTGTATTGTAGCAAGTGGTAGAGGTCCAACAAATCGTGATGTTCATACAGTAACCGAGGCTGTAAGAGAGATTAAAGAGATGTACGGATTAAAAGTGTGTGCTTGTTTAGGGATTATTAAAGATGAACAAGCAAGCGAATTAAAAGAAGCTGGTGTAGATCGATATAATCATAATTTAAATACTTCCAAGGAACACCATGATTACATAACGACAACTCATACATATCAGGATCGTATTGATACTGTTGAAAAAATTAAGAAGTCAGGCATTTCACCTTGCTCTGGTGCAATCATTGGTATGAAGGAATCGAAGGAGGATGTTGTTTCCTTAGCAAGATCTTTACGTGAATTAGATGCAGATTCAATTCCAGTAAACTTTCTACACGCAATTAAAGGAACTAAGCTAGAAGGTGTGAATGAGTTGAATCCCCGCTATTGTTTAAAAGTGTTAGCACTTTTTAGATTTATGAACCCAACAAAAGAAATAAGAATCTCTGGCGGTCGAGAAGTAAATCTCCGTAGTTTACAACCACTAGGTTTATATGCAGCTAATAGTATTTTCATAGGTGATTATTTAACTACAGAAGGTCAGGAAACGAATAGTGACCATAAAATGTTAGAAGACCTTGGCTTCGAAATTGAATTGGTACAAAAACAAGAAGAGCTTTGTTTTTAATATGAATAGAAGTTACGTAGTAAAGCTGCTATATATATGCAGCTTTTTCTATTTCTTATGATTGGTAGACAGGGATATTTTGACATAAAAAGAATATCTTCATAACAGGTACTAGTTTGAGAAAGGGTGAAGTATATGTCATATCACTCTAGATTTAAAACGATTAATGGAATGGAAGTCCATTTCACTGAATGGGGGGACTTACAAAAGCCCACAGTCGTATGTTGGCATGGATTAACTAGAAACGGACGTGACTTTGATATCATAGCGCGTAATTTGTCCAAAAACTATCATGTCATTTGCCCGGATACAATCGGAAGAGGATTGAGCCAATGGAGTAAAAACCCTGAGAATGAGTATTGCTTTGAGCACTATAGTAATCTTGCTATCGCATTACTAGATGAACTTGGAATTGACCAAGTAGGTTGGATTGGAACTTCTATGGGAGGTGCAATCGGTATTCGAATTGCCGGAACTCCAGCTCATCAAAATCGCATTAGTCACCTAGTATTAAATGATATTGGTGCAGGTGCATCTGAAAATAGTACTAAGGATATTGAAGGCATAAAACGAATTATACGCTATGTTGGAGCACCGCCAGTTTTCAATACGTTTAGTGAACTGATGACTTATTATAAAATGATTTATTCCTCATTTGGTCTATATAATGAAGATGAATGAAATTACTTTACAAAACATTCATGTAGAAGAAGAGATACTGGTGGGCTTAGTCCAGATTATGATCCAAACATTGCATTACAATTTCAGCATGAAGAAGATTTAAACCTTTGGTCGTTTTGGGAAAATGTTCAGTCCAAGACATTACTAATTAGAGGAGAAATATCTGACGTTTTACCTTTGGACGTTGCGCTAAAAATGGAGCAAAGACAAAATTGTCAATTCGTTACGATTCCCAAAATAGGTCATGCACCAGCATTAAATACAAACGAACAGATTACAACCATCGAAAACTTTTTGCAATCTTAAAAGAAAACAGAAAAACCTTAAAAGGTTTTTTTCTGTTTATATATTAAGTTTTAAGTCTTCTATTTTATATATGATACAATGATTAGTAATTAAATCATTTAAAGGTAAGGGATATTTTATGAAGAAAAAATTAAGTAAACTTTTATTAGGATTACTATTAATCTTTCTCATTTTATTTGGATTGTACAAATTAATGATTTCAAGATCGTATCAATTATTTGGTGGACTGACGGATTCTGTGGAAACAAATCAAAAGGTAGTCGCTTTAACATTCGATGATGGTCCTACTAAAAATGTTGATGAAATTCTGCCATTGTTAGAACAATATAATGTAAAGGCTACTTTTTTCTTAATTGGTAATGATATAGAAAAACATCCTGAAGAAGCTAAAAAAATAGTGAGTGCTGGTCATCAAGTAGGAAACCATACATATTCACATGACCGAATGGTTTTAAAATCGCCATCCTATATAAAAGAAGAAATTGAGAAGACCGACGAATTAATTAGAGAAGTTGGATATAAAGGTGAAATAGATTTCAGACCGCCATACGGTAAAAAAATGATTGGATTACCATATTATTTGAACAAAGTACATAAAGAGACAATCACTTGGAATATTGAGCCAGATACATACTATAGTTCTGCTAATGACAAAATAGAGTATGTTAAAAAAAATATAAAACCAGGTTCAATCATATTACTTCATCCAATGTATGATAAAACTGGAGATGAATTGAAAACAATTGAAGAAATCTTACATTCTTTAACAAAAGAAGGTTACAAGTTTGTGACTGTAGATGAACTTCAAAAAATGGAATAAATAAAAAGTATACATGCCTTGAATGTGAAAACCACCTAAGAGAATTAGGTGGTTTTTTCCATTATTGTTTTTTAATACTTACTTTTATCGGATCCAGTTTTACAGGAGGTGAATTCAAGCCTAGAATGCCAAATGGCACCATTAGTAAATAATCATTTTCATTAAATCCTTTAATGTGTTCGATAGGAAAGATAGATTGATAATGTAATGTTTCTTCATCAACAACACTAGCTTTTTTAGCGTAAAGTATGGAATCTGTTTTTAAATTTTCATATAGAGATTGACCAGTTAGTCCATTTGTATCTTTAGATTTGACTAGTTTAATCTGATCCACAAAGTTTTGTAAAACGTCTTTTCCTACATCTGATGTATTGATATTTTTAAGTGTGTAATCAACAATAAAAAGTTGATTATTTTTTTGTACTTTTTCAATATTTACGATAGATCCAAATCGCCCGCTTACTATTTTAGTAGGAAGTAGACCAATGGATTGAATTGTATCATCTTCAAACCTCGAGAACTCAGGATAAATCATTAAATAATTAGCTTTTTTATCTATTTCACTATTAAATGTAGCTCGTTGATGATCTACTTGTTCTAAGTTTAGTTTTTTTCCATGATCATCATATACTCTCATTGTTAATGCGTCACCTTCATTCATTACTTTCGCTTGATAGTTAATGATTGTAGTTGCTTTGCCTTTGATGACTGACTGCATTTTTAAGGAATAACCACCGTCTTGTGACGAACTTTGGGCATTCGAAGTTATCTCTTCAGCAAGTATTTGTTGAACAGGGACATGAAAACTCCAATTCCCTTTTTTTCCGCCCATATATGTAAATGTTAAAGGTACATTCATTCTTGAAGGTAACGTTTTAAGTGGGTATTCTAATGTCATTGCTCCAATGTATTCATCACCTTTTTTCATTAGCGGCTCTCTTGAACCATCCCACTGTTTTTGTTCAATACCATCAAATAGTTGGAGTGAATAATCTGCCTCGGGTCCAGCACTACTATTAAGACTCTCTGAGAGCCCTTTTCCGTCAGCTTTAAAGGTAATGCCAATATTATTCCCATCATAATAAGCACTGGTAACCGTTACATCAATTCCATTATCAGTTGCTTTTTCATTAAGTTTGCTAACTAGTCCGTTGGATTCTAGTTTTTTTCCTACGTCTGAATGAAAATTCTCATAGATTGAACCTATGATTGGAACACTTGCTAAAACGGCGGTGATAGGTTGAAAAACAAACCCAGACGCAAATAAAAGTGAAGCAGCCATAGTCGTTATATATGCCACTTTCTTTGGTTTAAATTTTTTCTTTGTTTTTTTAATCTCTTCCTTACCTAAAACAATTCCTCTATGTATTGCAGCAAATACTTCCTCTTTTGGAACTTCTATATCAGCTAATTGTTCATTAAACCATTCTTTGTTCATAATTCTTCGCTCCCTCTATCACTTTTTTTAATTCAATTTTGGCACGCCTTAGGTAGGTCTTTATGGTACCTTCAGGTTTCTCCATCGCTTCAGCTATACTCTTAATCGATAAATCATGATAATAAAAAAGAATAATAGCTGTTTGATAGGAATTGTCCAAAGTAGAGAGGGCATAAGGCAAATCGACTTCCATTTCTACATTTTGATGATTCGTTTCTAAAATTTTATGAATGAGTGCATCGCCAGATAATACAGTTTTATTTTTCTTATTTAAAAGCTGGTAAGAAGTATGAATTAAAATTCTTATTAGCCAAGTACTAAAATATTCAGGATTATTTAATTGATTAATAGAAACAAATGCTTTATATACCGTTTCTTGAATAACATCCAATGCATCTTCTTTACTGCGGACATACAAGATTGCGGTTTTATATAACTTATCGCTTTCTGCTTTAATAATTGACTCGAAAGCTTCTTCATCTCCGTTAATAGCGTCCAGTATAAGGTTAGTATCAATCACTCATTAACCCCCTTTCATATATTAGAGTATTTAGAGAGGGGAAAAGTTTCAAATCATTAAAAAATTATTAAAAGAGGTAGTAAGAACTATGTCTTATGTACAAAATTGGGAGCAGTATAGTGCAAATAGACTGAAGAGAACGCTATCCCTAAAAATTATGATAAAATATACTAACTTGGTCATCAAAGTGGAAAATGATGAGAATTCGATTCATCAAGTGAACTTAGTTAAAATAATTATGGAGGAATTTTAGATGGAGCATTTAGAACACGGTTATAATTGGAGATATTATGCCGCAATCATCGTTTTTTTAATTGCTTACGCATTTATTATTAGTGAAAAGATTAATCGAGCGCTAATTGCACTATTGGGTGCGGGAATTATGGTGGCAATCGGTGTAGTTGATTTACATTTTGCATTAACAAAACATATTGAATGGGAAACAATTACGCTATTAATCGGGATGATGATTATCGTATACATAACAAGCACATCAGGATTTTTTGAATTTATTGCGATTAAGGCTGCAAAAATTTCAAAAGGACAACCTATACGAATCTTGGTCACATTGTCATTATTAACAGCATTAGCTTCAGCATTTTTAGATAATGTAACAACTATTTTATTAATAGTTCCGATTACATTATCAATCACTAAAATGTTAAAAGTAGATCCAATTCCTTTTTTGATGCTAGAGGTTATTTATTCCAATATTGGAGGAACAGCAACTTTAATTGGAGATCCACCGAATATCATGATTGGATCTGCTAATAAGCATTTAACATTTAATGAATTTTTATTTAATTTAGCGCCTGTTATAGCAATCATTGTAGCCGTCATAACAGTTATTATTTATTTTATTTATCGAAAACGATTAATAACAACGCCAACTGAAATTCAGAAGCTAATGTCAATTAATGAAGCAGATTATATAAAAAATCGTTTACTAATGTTTAAATCCCTTTTAGTTCTTGGTTTTACATTATTAGGATTTGTCTTACATTCTGTTTTACATTTAGATGCAGCACTTGTTGCAATGTTTGGGGCAACCATATTAATGGTAATTGGTGTAAAAGAACATGATTTAGAAAAAGTATTTGCGAGTGTAGAGTGGGTGACAATCTTTTTCTTTGCTGGTCTTTTTGTTTTAGTAGGTGGATTAATTGATATCGGATTAATTGGATCGTTAGCGAAAAAAGTTTTGGAATTAACGAATGGTGATATGAATGTAGCTGCCCCGTTAATTTTATGGGTCTCAGGAATAGCATCTGCTACGATTGATAATATTCCTTTTGTTGCTACCATGATTCCGTTAATTCAGGACTTAGCTGTTGGCATGGGATATTCACCTGACTCATCTCAGGTTGAAGTACTATGGTGGTCACTGGCTTTAGGAGCTTGTCTTGGTGGGAATGGTACTTTAATTGGTGCTTCAGCCAATGTAGTTGCAGCGGGTATTGCTACTCGTGAAGGATATAAGTTTGGATATTGGGATTTTTTGAAAATTGGTCTACCAATTACAATATTATCACTAGTGATTTCACATATTTATATATTCCTTCGATATTTAGTGTAACAGAACATGGTAGGGTTTAGCTTGTCATCTCAGACTACCCGCTAAACGTTCGCATTCTTCGTTGCTTAGCCTGCTCGCAGTGGCTTATTACCGTCAAAGGTAACTCCGCTCCTCATCTGGCTCCTGAGCCTCGAAAGACAAGCGTTTTTTTCAATCAGTCTGAATCTCTTTGTTTTTGTACTTTAACTACAAACTGAGATGATAAAATATAGCTTTTCAACTTACAAATCCTTCAGATAGGGATGTTATTTCTTTATCTGACCACTAAAAGAATGTTATTTCATTTTAAGAAGTTGAATGGAACGGAAGGTACTCGACTCCTATGGGAATTGCGGGAAAGCTGAGACCCCACAGGCGCTAATGCGCCGAGGAGGCTCAGCTCACGCCCCATGGAAAGCGAGTTCCTAGAGTGGAATTCAACACGCTTCTTTTATCCGTCCTTATTGGAGTATTATCTTAAGATGTTGAATGGTTAGGAATTTAAATTGCACTTACTTCAAATAAAGAAGTAGTGCTTTTTTATATAGAATTAGGATTTATCCTTTTCGAACAACATATATTTAGAAAAACGATGAATTTATAGTATTGATGAAGGGAGTGACAGAATATTATTAAAGATGACTTATCTAATTTAAATTTTGTGATAAATGCAGGGGATATCCCATCCATTCAAGCTGGAACACTTTCTAAACGTCCAGTGAATCCGGAAAGTGGGAGTCTATTTTTAGATACTAGAAATCGAGTATTTTATCGATTTAATGGAATTCGTTGGGAATTATTAATTACAACTGTAAATCTTGGAACATACGGATATTCGGCTCCTCCAATCCCACTCCAAACATCAAATTTATTGTTTTTTACATATTCGGATGGTGTAAGGTCAGTATACACAAGTAAAGATGGCTTAGAAGAATATGGAATCACTGACATCATGTCACCGAATCAGGTATCATATATTAATTTATTTATTAATGGGGTTTTGCAACCTACTGTGAACTATAAAGTTGAAAAAGGTAAGTTAACTTTACTGACAGAAGATATACCAATGAAGGGAGTTGTGATCATTCTTCAATTTATTTCAATTTATCAATCATAATGTGCAAAGCTAAAAAAGTTCCTTTGCGGGAACTTTTTTTGATGCAGTTCATTATGTTGAAACTGTAATATCTGAAGTAGGTGTAAAGCTAATAATTTCTAGTACGACCGGCGTACCTGTCAATATGCTTCCACCGACTGGAACTGCAATTTCTAGAGAACCAACACCTGTTGCACCTGGAGTGTATGTTGAGATACCGTTCATTTGTAAAACACCGTTAATAAATACATTAAAGTAACTATTATTTGTAGGAAGTGTAGGAAGGGAAGTAACAGCTGCACCAGTATCATCTAAAAAACTTGCAGCGTCTATATCTAACGTAGCACCACCTGCTGTAGTTGAAGTAGTAATATAAAAATATCTGGAAGAAGTAGGGTCAGTTTCAATTGTAGCGGTAGCATCAACAAGAATTTTCATTAATTGAAGAGCCATAGGATGTCTCCTTTCTTTGTAAGAATTTTACTCTGAATTATAATATTATGAATAATTCATGTATTATGATTGGGGGACAAACTATATCGTAAAAATCTTTTTTAAAGAACGAAACATTGATAAAAATTGGTAGCTTAGAATTGGTGATAGGAGAAGAAGAAGAAGGCTTACTATGCTTTTAGGACCGTCAAAGACGGTCATTTTTTATTGTTTTTTTACTTCATTTAGTGCCTCTGTATTTGATTTACTTGGAGCAAAATAGCCTTCAGAATTTACGGCAGCAGGTTCTGGTTGACCATTATTTTGCTTTTTCTTTTTTACATGTGCATGTGGATTTTGATTGTGACCCATTTATATCACCTCCAAAAATAGTATGCGCGATATTTCATATATATTTTCGAACAATATCTTAACAATAAGTGGAAGGAATCAGCAGAATAATTGTTGGTGTAATATTAGAAAATAAAAGGACAAATAAAATTGAAAGAAGAATTCTAATAAAGCTGGGTCAGAATTATCCTCAACACAAAAAAGGAACTACTATGAGTTCCTCTAATTATGATCTACTAATTCTAAATGTCGATATTCAGTTGGTGAACAATTTTTAATTTGTCTAAAGATTTTATAGAAGTTTGAGGGACTTTGATAACCTACTTGATAACAAATTTCTAAATTCGTTTTGTCTGTGTTTTTTAAAAGATAAGCTGCTTTATCAATTCTAATCTTTTCTAAATAAGTGCGAGGAGTTTCTGATGTTTCTTGCTTGAAAAGCCTTTCGAGATAGAAAGGGCTAACGCCCACATGATCTGCAATATCTTGTAACACTAGTTTATTTTGATAATGCTTTAATAAGTAGGTAATCACATTTCTAATTAGGGTGACTTTAGGTGAGTAATCGATTTCTGGCTGACATCTTTTACAAGCTCGATAACCTGCTTTTTCAACTTCATTTATGTCATAAAAAAACGTTACATTTAATTTTTTGGGTTTCCTTGACCTACATGAAGGACGACAATATATTCTCGTTGTTTTTACTGCTGTAAAAAATAAGCCGTCATACTTGCGATCACATGCAATAATTTTCTCCCACATTTCTTCAAATGAAAGATTAATATTAGTCATCTAGCACTTTCACCCTTTCATAATTAAACCTCATATAAAATCGATGTATCTTTTCCATTAATTAATTGTTCAACTGTTTTTTCCAAATGTAAGATAATCTGATCTGACAAAGCGTTACCGAAACTAAAGCGTTTCACACCAAGTTCTTTAAGCTTATTACAATTTGTTAATCCAGGTAAAGATAATATGTTAAGTGGTGCATCTATTTGTAAAATGATGTTTTTTATTTCTTCTTCATTTTTTAATCCAGGTATAAAAATGCCACTTGCTCCACTTTCGACATATGACTTTGCGCGATTCAATGTATCAATCAGTGGATTCTCAATATGGAAATAAGAATCAATTCTAGCATTAATGTAAAAGTCTTTAAAACCATTGCTGTCTAAAGCATTTCTAATTTCTGATAAGAGTTTACTTTGTTGTGATATGCTTTTTAGACCCTTATGACTTTTAAATGAATCCTCAATATTAATCCCAGCAACACCAACATCTGCAGTTCGCAAAACATTTTTGACAATTGTTTTAATATCTTCACTATAGCCTGCTTCTATATCTGCTGAGACAGGAATGTTTACATTCTCCACAATAGATTGGATGATTCTTAAATGTCTATCAAAATCAATTAATTCTCCGTCTGCTAATCCGATTGAATTAGCAATTCCCCAACTAGTTGTACCGATTGCCTTAAATCCAACTTTTTCAAGTGTTAATGCTGAGAGTAAATCCCAAGCATTGCCTAAAAATAATAAATCTTCTGATGTATGAAGCTCATTAAAAATTTGTATTTTATTCATGTTTATTCCTCCTAAAAATCAAGTTATTTCCCATTTTAGCAATGAGTTTGATCAAATTCGTCCTCATTCTTGCTCTTATAGTCAAAATTAACGGAAATTTTATAATAAATAGGTATTGTTTAGATAATGCTGTAAACGGATTACAGGCAGTTATAAAAATTAACAAAGGGACAATAACTTAAGATAAAGAATAATAAAAGGAAAACCAAATCATGGTTTTCCTTTTTTAATACTAAAATAGAAAGAATTTATTTAGATAAAGGAGTTAATAGGATGCCTTTCATAGAACACCAACAATACATTATGGCACCAATTGATGTATGTTTTGATCTGGCGAGAAATGTAAATATTCATACGTTGACTACTTCAAAAACAAAGGAAAGTGTTGTTGGCGGTGTAATGGAAGGACATCTAGAGCTTGGTGACACTGTCACCTGGGAAGCCATCCACTTTGGTATTAAGCAAAGATTAACTGCGCAAGTCACATTAATGGATAGACCATATAAATTTCAAGATGTAATGGTAAAAGGAGCGTTCCATTCGTTCACTCATACTCATGAGTTCATGGAATGTAAAGGTGGCACTTTGATGATTGATCTCTTTGAATATAAATCTCCTTTCGGATACATTGGTGAATTAGCTGATTTATTGTTTTTACAGAAATATATGAAATCATTTATTGCTAATCGAGCAAATGAACTGAAAAAAATTGCTGAGACAATGGTATAAAGCTATCATTTTAAATTTCTATATCGATGAGGAGGATGACAATAGGATTTTGATGAATAAAGAGAAATAGATAGTTTGTAAAATTTGTCGAAGGGTTTTATCTTGAAAGTTACGTTTACGTAAACTTTATAATAAAAATAAGTACCAGAAAGGGGAGGGGATTTTGGAGTTTTACACAATTCGTGAACTGACAAAAGAGTTTGAAATGACGCCTAGAACGCTAAGGTATTATGAAGAAATAGGATTGATCCAACCTACTTATTCTGAAAGTGGAAGAAGAAAATACTGTCAAAAAGATCGAACTCGACTTTATTTAATTCAAAGAGGGAAACATTTAGGTTTTAATTTGCAGGAAATAAAAGAAATGATTAATTTATTCACAATTGATCGTACAGGTGAAAAGCAATTGAAAAAGTCGATCGAATATGGCAATCAGAAGATTGAAGAACTTGAACAAAAAATAGATGAACTTACATTATTAAAAAAAGAGATTGAGAAAATGAAAAATATGCTTGAACGTACACTATCCGATATAGAGGTGTAGAGACGAATTTATCTAGTCTGTTACAGATGAATAACAAACAAAGGAAACATTTATTGGGGAAAGGTTAAATACAGGAGACCTAGCAAAAGTTGGTGAACATGGTTTCTATTGGATCGTTGACCAAAAAAGATGTCATCATTTCTGGCTGTGTGAATATCTATCCAAAAGAAGTGGAGGAAGTGCTATTAAACATACCAATGATAAGGGACGTTGCAATTGTTGAATTCATCATGATACGTGGGGAGAAACAGTGAAAGCATTCCTAGTTGTTGATGATCAAACGACTAATTATGATGATTTATGTAAACGTTTTCTTGGTGGTGAATTAGCAAGCTATAAGATTCCTAGATTGTATGAAGTGGTAAATGAGCTTCCGAGAAATGCAACAGAAAAACATTATTAAAAACACGTTAGGAGGGTATGAAAATGAATTTTTATGAAGAAGACGACCATTTACATGAGTTATTAAAAAAACATTTAGATAAAGACTTTTTCAAGTGGGCAAATAATGAATTAATAGAATTCGGAAGTCTATGTGCAAATGAATTTGATAAACGTGCAATTCACACAGATCGCGAAGGGCAGCCTCGATTGATTAAGTATGACGCATACGGAAATGATATTTCTCATGTGTGGGTAAATGAAGGTTATCAACAAACAGTTAAAGATACTTATACTAGAGGAATTGTAGGTTATATTCACAAACCGATACCTGAATTAGGGATAAAAGGAAATTATATATATTCATATGCACAGGGATACTTATTATCTCAAACGGAAGCGGGTTTCTATTGTCCAGTGACATTATCAATGGCAGCAGCATTTTTAGTAGAACGATATGCAGATGTAGCTTTGAAGGAAAAGTATTTACCACATTTACTATCAACGGGAGAGACAGATTTATACGAAGGAGCAACTTTTTTAACAGAGAGACAAGGTGGTTCTGATGTAGGGGCAAACGTTGTAAAAGCGATTAAAGAAGATGAACATTATCGAATTTATGGTGAAAAATATTTTGCTAGTAATGCAGGTCAATGCGGGGTAACAACAATCCTTGCAAGAATTGATGGTGCATCTCCTGGAAGTAAAGGATTAAGTTTATTCTTAGTACCATGGAAAAATGAGGATGGCTCCAATAATGGGATAACCATTCGTCGTTTAAAAGATAAATTAGGTGTGAGAGCAGTTCCTTCCGGGGAAGTAGAATTTGATGGTGCAAAAGCATTTTTAATTGGAGATGCTAGTAGGGGCTTTTATTATATGATGGAGGCATTGAATTTATCTAGAATTTGTAACGCTGTTGCATCTGTTGGCATCATGAGAAGAGCTTATAATGAAGCAAAACAGTATGCAGAAAATAGACCAGCATTTGGACAGATATTAACAAATTATCCGATGATTCAAGAGACCTTATCGAAGCTTGCTTCAATCCAAGAAGTACAAACAAGTGCAGTTTTTGATTTGATAGCATTATACGACCGTGTAATTGGTAAAGAAAATGGAACAAATGAAGAACAAGCCCTAGTCCGATTACTAATTGCAGTTTTAAAAATGCGTACAGCAGAAGAAGCAATTCACTTTTCTCATGAAGCAATTGAAATGCACGGAGGAAATGGATATATTGAAGACTTTGTTACACCACGTTTATTAAGAGATGCTCAAGTATTGACCGTTTGGGAAGGCTCTGCCAATATTTTAGGCTTAGAGGTTCTTCGATTGCTTAAGAAAAACGTTCTTCCAACATTTATTTCATTCATTGAAGCAAAATTAGAAGATTCTCCTGAATCATTAGCGGATGAAACAGAATTAGTTACTCAGAAACTAAATGACTTAAAAGAGGTAGTAAATTATGTTTCAACATTAGATTTTGATATGCAAACATTTTATGCGAAAAAAATTGCAAACAAAATGGCTGATTTATTAGAATCAACGATCGCAATTGAGGATGCTAGTAGAAATACTCGAAAAGTGTATATTGCAAAGGTGATAGTTCAAGAACGATATCAAAGTAATGAATTGAATAAAGAGCCATATACGATAAAGTATTATAATAAAATTGTTCATAACAAAATGAGTATAAAGAAATAAGTTACAGTATACGAAAGCAGGAAACCAAATTATTGGTCTCCTGTTTTTTGTTTCCATCTATTAGAAAAGGTCTTGTAATTGACTTGTAATATGAATGTAGTCTAATTGGCATGGCAACGTTACATTCCTAAGTTAACATGTATAAGTATATGTCAAGACTTAGGGAGAAGAAGATGAAACGAGTTGTTAATAAGTTTGCACTAGTAGCAATAGCAAGTAGTTTGTCATTTGCTTTACTGCCTAATGGCGTATTTGCTTCCAGTAATAAAAGTACAGAGATAAATAGAATTCAAGATAAACGGATAAAGGTTCAAGTACAAGCTCAAAAAGCAAAAAATGAAATAGAGCAATTAAGGAATAAACAAGAAGTTTTAGTAAACTCTTTAGATTCTATCAATACTTCTATTGAAAACGCTAGAGAAGTAATGAGAGAAAAAGAAATAGAATTAGTAAAAGGTAAAAAAGAAATTGCGATCATGCAGGATGAAATCATGAATCTTCAAAACCGTTTAGATCAACGCCAAATCATTATAGACGATCGATTGAGAACACTTCAAAAATCTGGAGGAAATAAGAAGTACTTAGATATCTTATTCGGTGCATCTAATATTGGAGAGTTTTTTCAAAGCATAAATGCAATTGCAAAATTTATGGATTCAGATCAAGATATTTTAATCGACCAACAAAATGATTTGAATAGAGTTGAACAAAAAGAAAAAGAATTATATATTTCTCAAACTAAATTGGAGAACGATAAAGAAACGCTTCAAAATCTAAATCGTACACTTGTAAATCAAGAAATTCAGTTGAAGGCTATACTAGAAAAATTGAAATCTGAAATACATGAAAAAGAACATGATGTACTAAGTTTAGAGGAACAGGAAGAGTTACTAGCAGATCAAGAAAAAGCAATAAAATCTGCCTCAAAAAATTCTCATTCAAGTGGTGATTTTACGCGACCAGCAGATGGTTATGTTTCGTCAGGATTCGGCTACCGATCGTTCGATAATGAAGAGCATTGGGGAGTTGATATTGTCAAAAAAGGAAATGTACCAATCGTCTCAGTTGCTGACGGTGTCGTGATACGTGCATACAAATCATCTAGTTATGGTAATGTTGTATTTATTACACATAATATTAATGGGAAAGTATTTACATCTGTATATGCTCACATGAATAGTTTTAAAGTGTCCTCTGGTCAAAATATTTCAAAAGGCGAAGCAATTGGAACAATGGGGAATACAGGAAAATCATTTGGCCAGCATCTACACTTTGAATTACATGAAGGACAATGGAATCAGAAAAAATCGAATGCAGTTGATCCAACAAAATATATTCATTTTTAAACGAAGCAATTTATTAGTTCTTTAAATAAATCCTTTCATCGATGAAAAAGGCATCCAATTTGGATGCCTTTTTTTGTATAAACAACTTACGAAAATTAGAGATTAAGTTAAAACGATGGGAAACTTCTCTTTTATTGAGAGTGTGAATTATGAGTATCATTTGAAATAAAATTACTTTCAACATGAGAAAAAGAATAATAAACAGTAAAAATAATCAGCAGGCTAGAAATGAAAACTGCTGGAAAGAATGAGGATAAAAGCTTTGGAAATTGATCGCTTAAGAACATGATTGAACAAAAAATAGAAGTACAAGTGACAAGCAATAAACAAATTAATAATAGTGTTTTTGCTTCTGTTACTGTTAGCATTGATACCATCATACTCCCCATCATCCCCGACATCATTCCTGTAAATATTCCTTCTAACAATGCAAGGAAGTTAAGACGCATTCCAATACATAAACCAATTAATGCTGAAAGCCCCATTGAAAATAAAAGTGAATAGAAAAATTGTTGAGGCATCGTGAGTGTAACTAATACACCAATTGCTAACCCAATTGTCATACTAATCATCATCATATACATCATTTGATTCATTCGATCATCCTTAGTTGGACGATTATAAATAGATAGAAAGGATATGAGAACTGATACGCTAATGCAGATCCAACCCGTTAACATATATAATACCCCCTAATTAGTTGCTTTGTACCATCATATGGACAACTAAAAAAAAATAGAATAAAAAATTGACACCTATACCCCCTATGAGTATATAATGTGAGTGAGGTGATAAAATGGAAAATTGTCATGACGATTCTATGGTACCTAGAAGTGAAGAGGAAATTGAAAATTTAATGAAACGTCTTCGCAGAATTGAAGGTCAAGTACGTGGTATTCAGAAAATGGTCGAGGAAGACCGTTATTGTATAGATATATTAACTCAAATAATGGCCATCGAAGCTGCTATGAAAAAAGTAAGCTTTTCATTAATTGAAAGACATGCAAATCATTGTATGGTAAAAGCCGTGAAAGAAAACAACGGAGAAGCATCTGTCAATGAATTAATGGAGGTTATTAAACGCTACGTAAAATAAAGGGGTTTGGTATTTATGAGCGAGGCTAGGCAGTTAACAGTCGGTATTGAAGGAATGACGTGTGCTGCATGTGCAACTAGGATTGAAAACAGCTTAAATCGAATGGATGGCGTTGAGGCGAACGTAAATCTTGCTTTAGAAAAAGCTACTATTATGTACGATCAGAAATATCAAACAACGGATATAATAGATAAAATTCACGACATCGGTTACGAAGTTGCACTTGAACATGCAACACTTGATATTGAAGGTATGACATGTGCAGCATGTTCTGCACGAATTGAAAAAGTAATCGGAAAAATGGAAGGTATAACAAAAATTAACGTAAACTTAGCGATGAACACTGCAACCATTGATTATGTACCCGAAGTTCGTTCACTTCAATCGGTTATAGATAAGATACACCATATTGGTTATAGTGCAGCTGTAAAAAACGAGGATATAAAAAAAGGAAATTCAAAGAGAAAAAAATTTCTTCAATTAATGATCTCAATTATTCTTTCACTACCATTATTGTACTCAATGGTTACGCATTTACCAATTTCAACTAATATTTGGATGCCACATTTATTAATGAATCCTTGGTTTCAATTGATTCTTGCTACACCAGTTCAGTTTATTATTGGTTGGCATTTCTACGAAGGTGCATACCGTGCTTTACGGAATAAAAGTGCGAATATGGATGTACTTGTTGTACTTGGTACTTCTGCCGCTTATTTTTATAGTTTAGTGGAAACACTTAAGACAGTAACAGATCCAATGTATATGCCGCATCTTTATTTCGAAACAAGTGCAGTTCTTATCACATTAGTATTGCTTGGTAAATATTTTGAGCATATTGCAAAGGGTAGAACAACTGAGGCAATTTCGAAATTATTGGAACTACAAGCTAAGGAAGCAACTCTCTTAATAGATGGAAAAGAAGTAAAAGTATCATTTGAAGATGTGAAAGTTGGAGATCACCTTCTTGTGAAACCGGGAGAAAAGATACCCGTAGATGGTATGATTCTTTCAGGAATATCTACTGTAGATGAATCGATGATTACAGGGGAATCCTTGCCAGTTGATAAAAGGAAAGGTGATAAAGTAGTTGGTGCAACTGTAAATGGAAATGGTTTCTTGACGATACAAGCTGAAAAGGTTGGAAAAGATACTGCTTTAGCAAATATCGTGAAAATCGTTGAAGAGGCTCAAGGTTCAAAAGCACCAATTCAACGACTAGCAGACCAAATTTCAAATATATTTGTTCCAATTGTCATAATCATTGCGACTATAACGTTTTTAATTTGGTTTTTCTGGGTTGACCCACAAAATTTACCGAAAGCAATCGAAGCTGCAATTGCAGTTTTAGTGATAGCTTGTCCTTGTGCACTTGGTTTAGCAACTCCTACTTCTATTATGGTAGGAAGTGGAAAAGGTGCAGAACACGGTATTTTATATAAAGGTGGAGAATATTTAGAAACCACTCAAAAAATCAGTGCAATCATTCTTGATAAAACTGGCACAGTAACAAAAGGGAAACCAGAAGTAACTGATGTAATTAATCTTCATCAACGTAATGATTTCTTGAGTCTGGTAGCAAGTGTGGAAAAAATGTCAGAGCATCCTTTAGCACAAGCTATAGTTGACTACGCTAAACAACAAGATTTGAGATTAAGAGAAGTGAAGGAATTCATTGCAATTCCGGGGTACGGTGTAGAGGCAATGATAGAAGAATCTACAATTACGATTGGTACACGAAAACTAATGCAGGAAAAGGATATAAATACTTTCTCTATTGAAGAGCAGCTAATAGAATTCGAAGCTTCCGGTAAGACTGGCATGATTGTTGCCATTAATGGAGAGCTTGAAGGTATTGTTGCAGTTGCAGATACAATAAAGGAAACTTCTAATGAAGCTATTCTGGCATTAAAGAACTTAAACATTGAAGTGTATATGGTAACCGGAGATAATGTACGAACTGCAAAAGCAATTGCAGATGTTGTTGGGATAGAGAATGTATACGCGGAAGTATTACCAGAAAAGAAAGCGGAAATAGTAGAGACACTTCAAAAACAAGGGAAAGTCGTAGCAATGGTGGGGGATGGAATTAATGATGCCCCGGCACTTGCGAAAGCTGATATTGGAATGGCAATTGGAACTGGAGCAGATGTTGCCATTGAAACAGCTGATGTCACACTAGTTGGTGGGGATTTAACTCATATTCCTAGGGCAATTTCACTTAGTAAGAAAACAATGCTTAATATACGACAAAACTTATTCTGGGCACTATTTTATAATAGCTTGGGAATACCAATTGCAGCTATGGGATTACTACAGCCCTGGGTTGCTGGTGCCGCAATGGCATTTAGCTCAGTTTCGGTTGTCATAAATGCACTACGATTAAAAAGAGTAAAAATTTAAGGAGGAAATATCAAATGGAAACAATCTTAAAAGTAAATGGAATGACTTGTGGACACTGTAAAGCAGCAGTTACAAAAGCGGTAGAAAGTGTATCAGATACTAACAATATCGTTGTAAGTTTAGAAAATAAAGAAGTATCATTCAAACATCTAGAATCAGATACTGTAGAAAAAGTGAAAGAAGCAATTGAAGATCAAGGATACGATATCTTATAAAAAAACAAAGGCGGACTAAGGTTCGCTTTTTGTTTGACTGTAAAGAGAAAAGAATGATGTTGAAAGAGAATATACTTATGGGGAGAGTATTGCAATGAAAAAATTGCTGTTAATTCTTAGTACAATCGCATTGATCGGATTAAGCGGATGTGGAACCGATGGTCATCATAATGAATCGAATCATCATGGGATGAATCATGAAAAGGAAGAAAAAGAAAAGCCGACTAAAGTAAGTTTTACATTCAATCAAGATCCAAAAAGTGGAGAGAATTCAGAGCTAGCTATTAACGTAAAGGATTCAGAAGATAAAACAATTAAGGATTTTGAAGTTGAACATGAAAAGTTAATGCATTTAATCGTTGTAAGTAATGATTTATCTTATTTTGATCATATTCACCCAGAATATAAAGGCGGTGGATTATTTACAGTTAAACCTAATTTTCCCTCAGGTGGAAAATATACATTATTTGCAGACTTTGTGCCTAAAGGGTCGGCTAAAACTGTAAAAATAAAATCGGTTCAAGTATTAGGGAATGAACGAAAACCAGTGGTTCTAAAAGAAGACCAGGACCAAACAAAAGTAGTCGCAGGTAAAGAAGTCACATTTAAAACAGATGAGTTGACGACAAATAAAGATATCACTTTATCCTTTACTATGAAGGATGAAAAATCAAAAAAACCGATTAGTGATTTACAACCATACTTGGGTGCAATTGGACATGTAGTCGCAATTAGTGAAGACACTAAAAACTACCTACACGTTCATCCAATGAATGAGGATGCAACAGGACCTGAAGCAAAATTTATGACAAATTTTCCAAAAAGCGGCATGTATAAAATATGGGGACAATTTCAGCAAAACGGACAAAAGTTTACAGTCGATTTTACTGTAAAAGTAAAATGATCTTTAAAAAGAAGTTGAGTCATCAACTTCTTTTTTATTTTGAGAATCAAGAGCAATTGTTACATATTTCTAGTTGGAGATTAATGGTAGTATTTTACTGATATATTTCAAAATAATATTATTGCGAAAGGTAATCTGATAATGTAAGCTAAAAGAAAATGTTGTTGAAATTTGAACGTTTTTGGAAATACCTATCGAATTATTCGCAGATATTAAATTTTTAGATGAGGTAAATTCTCATTATTAAATTTAAAATTTAACAATCCACATGTCTAAATACGTATCACTACTTCTTAGAAAACTACACAAGTCTAAAAGAAAAGTTGGACAGTTCCTCCTTTTGAATTATTAATTCGTAAGATAAACCAAAAATAATGGTTCCTACCTAAAATTCTTTTTTAAAGACGAGCATCCCACAGATTATGATAAAAACTACAGATTATGATAAAAACTTTTATAGTTTGATATTTTGAGAGATAAATTGAAAAAGAAATGACGATAAAATAAATAGTTGGATCATCAATTTAGTTCAATATTTATAGTAAAAAAATGAAATAAACTTTAAATTAGTGGTCAGGTATCACATCAAGTGTAAGGAGGTACCAATGAGGGTATTGATTACTGGAGGATACGGGTTTATCGGGTCCTTCGTTGCAGAAAAGTTTTATCGTGAAGGCCACGAAGTACATATACTGGATAATCTTTCTACGGGTATTAGGAGCAATATACAATTTCGTCACCAATCATATTTGCTTCACGCCCAAGATGAGCAGTGTGAACAGGTTTTTCGAACAAACAGATTTGATATAGTTATTCATTTAGCGGCACAGGTAGATGTTAATCAATCAGTTGAAAACCCAGCAAATGATTCGAAAATTAATTTGTTAGGTCTAATTAACATATTACAATTATCAAAAAAGTATGGCGTCTCAAAATTTGTTTTTTCTTCTTCGGCAGCGGTATATGGAAATAATTCTGAAGAAATTCCACTAAATGAGGAATCAACATGTATGCCCGTTTCACCATACGGAATTAACAAGCTACTAGGAGAGTACTATTGTCAAAAATGGACTGAGTTGTATCAGTTAGACACAATATGTTTCCGATTCTCAAATGTTTATGGACCTAAGCAAGGTGTTAAAGGTGAAGGTGGAGTCGTTTCTATATTTACGAACCAAATCTTAAATAATGAATCATTAACAATTTATGGTGATGGTACACAAACAAGAGATTTTATTTATGTAGAGGATGTGGCAGAAGCTATATTTCGTGCGGTATTAAGTGATGTTTCTGGCGTAATGAATCTTTCTACCAACACAGAAACGAGTGTTAATCAATTAGTTGAGCAATTTGAAAAGTACGCTACTGTGAAGGATATTGTTTTTGCTGATGCAAAAATTGGAGATATACAATTTTCAAGATTAGACAATCATATCGTAAAAAAGGAAGTAGATTGGATACCTAAATACACTTTAGACGAAGGGTTGAAAAATACATTTAAATGGTTCCAAACTCAGAAAAAAAATCAGTTAAAAGAAGAAAAAACTACAAAAATAAAGAAAAAGTTAACGCCGAATCTATTTGATCAAACTGATAAACCTTTCCTACCATACATTGAAAATGGGTTACTTTTTTGTTTTATTGCATTTCTACAACATTCCATTGGTGATGTATTCTATCATATCGATTTATTACTATTATATATAATTACAATCGGTATCATGTTTGGGAAAGTACAGGCTATGCTAGCAAGTGCCTTATCTGTCATTTTATATAGTTGGCAAGGCTTGATAAATGGTAGAGAAATTGTTTCATTATTTACTGATCACAATTCGTTAATTCAATTTGCAGTTTATTTATTTGTAGGATTACTTGTTGGATATGTCATTGAAAATAAGAATATAAAAGAGGAAACAGCAAAAGACGAGTTGCAACTGTTTAAGGAAAAGTATGAATTACTAAACGAGATATATACAGAAACAAGAAAAGTTAAAGATGAACTACAAAATCAAATTTTATTTTCTGAAGATAGTGTCGGAGAAATTTATTCTATTATTAAAAAGATTGATAGTCTAGATCCTGAAGAGGTATTTAATGGAGTTATTAATGTACTGGAACAGATAATGAAAACGAAGGAAGCAGCTATTTATCTAGTTGGACAAGGTGAACGTTATTTAAGACTTGTGTCTAAATCTAATGTAGTTAATTCTAATTTTCCTTCTTCTATCGAAGTAATTCCAAATGGACCGTATGAAAAAGCAATTAGACAAAATGAATTTTTTATTAATCGCAGATTAGAATCAGGGTTACCAATGCTAATCGCACCAGTTTGGAAAGATAATCAAGCTGTTGCCATTATTTGTATTAATGAAGTAAAATTTGAAAATTTAACGCTTTATTATGAAAACTTATTCCATGTTGTTACTAGTTTAATTACTACTTCAATTACACGTTCATATGAATACGTAAGTGCAACACATCACGAGCGATATATAAATGGTACTGTTGTTCTGAAGCCAGAGTATTTAAAGAAAGTAATTGGAAATAAACAAAAAGCATTTGAGCAATTAAATATTCCTTACACTAAAGTGAAGATTGAAAAAGAAAAAAATATGGAACAGCTTGTCAAGGGAATATCTTCCTTACTTAGAGATACAGACTATATCGGTATTGATGAAGTAGATGATTATTGGGTAATTCTATCGAATACGAATCAAGAAAATGCAACTGGTGTAATTCGACGTATTCATTCTTTTATTGATCGATCTCATGTACAAGAGGAAACTTTATATGTTTAAAGCGCTATTGATTTATTATATTATTTCAATCTTTTACTTGTTTTTTCAGTATCGAAAAGATCGTAAAAACATCGTTATTAAACTATTAATCATAGTATTTGGACCTTTTATTGGATTCATTATTCTATATTTTATGTTTCATAATATTGAAAACGATAAGGATTTAATACCTGAAGGATTAATCGAGGTTGATCATGAGGAATCTGAAATATTACGAAAGGTAGATGTTGAAAAAGAGACAAGTATTGTCCCAATGAAAGATGCACTTTTATTAAATAATAATCAAACAAAACGAAAGATGTTAATGGATATATTGAAGAATGATTCTTTCGGTCATATTGAGATTTTACAAACTGCACTAAAAAATGATGATACAGAGACATCACATTATGCTGCAACCGCAATTCAAGATATAATCGGAAAGCTACATAATTCAATCCACCAAATGGAATTTCAACTTGAGAAAAATCCAAATGACTTTACAATTTTAACTTCTTTTGCACAAGTAATTAAGCAATATTTAAATATAGGTTTTTTAGATGAACGATCAGAGAAACAGTATCTTTACCGATATTCACAAATATTTGAGAGACTAATAGAAATCAAACCTTATGAGAAAGAACATTATATTGAAAAGATTAATTGTGATCTTCAATTAGGAGATTTAGAAACTGCTGAGAAATTTACGCTAATATTTATACAAAATTGTTCAAATGAAGAAGAATCTTTCTTTATGGCTATGAAGCTTTACTATATATTGAAAGACCAATTGAAGTTTAAAGAGATATTACAATCACTTAAAGATTCATCTATAAGACTTTCTCCACAAGGATTAAATAAATTAAGATTTTGGTTACACGGTGATAAAAATGGATGATAAATTTAAAATAGGAAATACATTATATTTGGTTATTATTTTTGTTTTCATAATTGGACTCTCATTAGTATTGATAAATTCTAATTATATTCTGAAGTTCTTACCTAAAGGCACTGTATTTTTTGCGAATGAAACAAGCCAAGTCTCTAGATTATCTAAAGATACGATTAATCATTTTGGGGTTGAAGAATACTTAGTCATATATAACGAAGATGATCAGTCAAGTATAAGGATGAAGGATAATATTTCTTATACATTGGCTATGATGAAAAAGCCTGTAAAGGAAACGACAATTTCTAATTTACCTCCAACATACAATCAATATAAAAATGTCATTATTACATTTGAGTCAATTAGTAAAATATCAAATCTTAATACCTTGGAGTCATATACAGCTGAGGGAGGTAAAGTATTTTTTGCCATTCGCCCGGAAATTAATAATTCATTACAAAACATTTATCGTAAGCTAGGAATATATGAAGTAGGCGATTATATTAATCCAGAAGGTATGAACCTAACAACAAATGTATTAATTAAACAAAAAAATCTTGAAATGAAAAAAGACGAGATTTCCCTAAACTCATCATTGCAGGTTGGATTAGATGATAAATGTTCCATCTATATAAAGTCTTTAGATAATGTGCCTCTACTTTGGGACATGCCATATAAAAAAGGTAAATTTATGGTTTTTAATGGGACAATGCTCGAAACGAAGGAAAATAGAGGGTTAATATCTGGTGCAATCAGTATGCTAAATGAAGACTTTATTTATCCAATACTAGACATGAAGATGGTGTTTATCGATGATTTTCCTGCACCAGTTCCAGAAGGGATAAATAAAGATTTATATAAAGAATATCAAAGAGACATTTTAAGTTTTTATCGAGATATTTGGTGGCCAGATATTTTAAAGAGTGCAGCAAAATATAACGTAAAGTATACAGGTGTAGTTATTCAAACATATGAAGATAAAGTTGCGCCTCCATTTAAAAACAGTGAAGTTCAAAGAAATACATTTGTCCAATATGGACGTGAACTATTAAAAATGGGTGGAGAAATAGGTATACATGGTTACAATCACCAATCTTTAATGTTAGATCCTAATAGTGTTAAAGATTTAGGATACAATGCTTGGAAAACTCAAGCGGATATGGAAGCAGCACTGAATATTACTGAAAACTATGTTAAGAAAATGTTTCCTACTTATGATTTTAAAACATATGTCCCGCCTTCAAATCGAATTGATCAAGTAGGAGAAACTGCTGTTAAAAATGCGATTCCTTCTATTAATGTATTGGCTTCTTTATATTTGGCTGATGATAGTCAATACACTACTGTGACAGAGTTTGAAAAAAATGATAGATATATTTATCTTCCAAGGATCACATCTGGATATGAATATACAAAACAAAAGAAGTGGGCGATAGTAAATGCGATCACTTCAATCGGCGTATTTAATCATTTTATTCATCCAGATGATATTTTAGACATCGAACGATCAGGTGGGAAAAACTGGATCAAATTAGAGAAGGAATATGATCACATATTAAGTGATGTAAATAAAAACTACCCATGGCTTGAAAGTAAAACTGCAAGAGATGCCAGTACGAAGCTTTCTAATTATTTAGATTCTGAGGTTTATATAAAAGAAGAAAAAAATCGAATAGTAGTCTCGATTGATCGCTTTTCTAATAAAATGAGTTTTATTTTACGTTCGAAACATAAAATAGGAAAATTAAAAAACTGTACTGTTCATAAAGTGGATGACGATGTTTACTTTGTGGAGGCACAAAAAGCCACTATTGAGATCGGACTGGTTGATTAATATGAAGATTTGTATTATTGCAGAGGGGTCTTATCCCTATATAACTGGGGGAGTTTCTAGTTGGATTCAAACATTGATTAAGAAAAATCATGACCATGAATTCATTATTTATACGATTGGTGCTGAAAAAAAATCAAAAGGAAAATTCAAATATCAAGTGCCATCTAATGTTGTACAAATTCATGAGACCTTTTTAGACGAATTTAATTATGAAGAAAGTAAAAAGCGTCCTAATTATTCATTAAGTATAGAAGAGAAAAAAGCAATAAAGTCATTATTAGATGGAAATGATCCTGACTGGGAAACGATTCTGTCAATGTTCTCGAGTGGTAGAATTGATTCAGCTGTAAACTTTTTAATGAGCAAAGTTTTTTTTGAAATTGTTCATGAGATTTGTTTAGAAAAATATGATCAAGTACCTTTTACAGATATGTTTTGGTCATTACGTTCAATGGTATTGCCGCTTTTTCTATGTATTCAAAACCCTCTGCCTGAGGCAGATCTATATCACAGCGTCTCAACTGGATATGCTGGAATAATTGGAAGTTTAGGTAAATTTTTATACAAAAAACCATTTTTGTTAACCGAACATGGAATCTATACTCGTGAACGAGAAGAAGAAATCATTAAGGCTTCTTGGGTTAAAGGTTACTTTAAAGATTTATGGATTCAGTATTTCTATAATATGTCTACTTGTGCATACCATTTTTCTGATCAGGTTGTAACACTGTTTCAGAAGAACAAAGAAATTCAAGTAGAGCTTGGTTGTCCAAGCCAGAAAATATCGATTATACCTAACGGAGTGACCACCGAGGATTTTAGTTTGTTACCAACTAGAAAAAGAAGTTCATCAGAAGTGTTTAATATAGGTGCTATTGTTCGAGTCGTACCGATTAAGGATATAAAAACAATGTTGCAAAGCTTTTCACTTGTTAAACAAGAGTTAGAAAACGTTAAGTTTTATATTATGGGGCCAACAGAAGAAGATAAAGAGTATTTTGAAGAATGTCTTCAGATGGTAGAAAACTTACAAATTCAAGATGATGTTATTTTTACAGGTGAGGTAAATGTAAAAGATTATATTCATAAGATGGATGTGTTTGTATTATCTAGTATAAGTGAAGGCCAACCATTAGTTTTATTAGAAGGGATGGCATGCGGAAAGCCATTCGTTTCAACAGATGTTGGGAATTGTAGAGGAATGTTGTTAGGTGAAAGTGATGATTTTGGAGAAGCTGGAATCGTCGTACCTATTATGCGTTATGTTGAGATGTCGAGAGCGATCATTCAACTATGTAGAGATGAAAAGCGAAGAGTGAATATGGGGAATGTAGGTAAAAAACGAGTTGCCAGCATTTTTACCGAATCACTGCTAATAGAAAGTTATCAACAATTATATAAAGATATGGTGAATAGCAAATGGCCGGTATAGGTTTTCAACTAAAAAAAATGTTTAATGGCAGAGGATTATTAACAAATATACGTGCATATGGTTATTCAACGATTGTTACAGTTGGTCCACTAGCATTATGTATATTATTAATGACTGGTGCGCAGCAGTTGCTTCTTTCTGTTGATACGCCACATTCTGAGAGGGAATTATTTTTAGCATCAACAGAATATGCGTTAATTTTCTCTCAAATCATTACTGGTGGTTTTAATCTTATTGTCTCCAGATATGTTGCAGATCAGATTTTTTTGAATCAGTATAAAAATATTTTGGCTTCAATGTATGGTGTAATGAGTATTTGTATTTCAATCGGAGGGGTTATTGCATTTGTATTTTTTAGTTTCTCACCATTAAATCTGACATTTAAATTTGTATCATATATCTTTTTTATGGAATTGATCATTATATGGATTCAATGTATGTATGTTTCGGCATTAAAGGATTATATGAAAATAGTAAAAAGTTTTTTCATTGGGGTATTTATTTCAGGCATTGCAATCGTAATTTGTATCACTATTTTTAAATTAAAGAGTGCAACAGCAATGGTGATATGTCTAGATATGGGATTCTTTTTTATGATTGTAAAGTTCACACAATATATACGAGAATTCTTTAAAGTAAATAATTATAAATACTTTGATTTCATTCCTTACTTGAAGAAGTATCCAGTGCTATTTTTTTGTGGTTTTTTATATACATTAGGTCTATATGGTCATAATCTTGTTGTTTGGCAAAGTGATCTTAAGTATACAGTTGCTGATACATTTGTTATTGCACCATACTATGATGTACCTGTCTTTTTTGCCTACTTAAGTGTCCTACCAGCAATGGTATTATTTGTTGTTTCGGTTGAAACAAACTTCTATTCAGCATATAAAACTTACTATAATCGTATATTAAACTCTTTCCCACTAAAGGATATTTTATTAGCAAAAAAAGATATGTTTAAAATTCTCTCACTAGAGCTTACTTTTATCGCAGAAATACAATTACTTGTTGCAATTATTTCTATTGCAATAGGATTAAAATTTCTACCGTTACTAGGTTTTACGTTTGACCAAATTCAAATTTATATCATATTAGTTCTTGGTTATCTCTTTTTTATCATTATGTATACGATTGTTTTACTTTTACTATATTACGATGATCAAAAAGGAGCGAATTGGACGACTGTAATATATACAATAGGCAGTATGCTTTTATCAGTCCTATTTTTACATGGCGGTAATTTTGGATTTCCAGTATTCATATCAGCGTTTTTTAGCTTGTTATTTGGATTATGGAAGTTAACCCATTATTTGAACAATATTGATTATTATACGTTTTGTTCACAACCACTGATACCGAAAGAGAAGTAAGGAAATTAAAGTTAATAAATTGTAAAAAACATCACTAGTTACTATTCAAATAGAGAGGTTTTGCTAAAGCAAAATTAAGTATGCTCTTTTAGACATCCTCTTTTATTATGTTGGAGGAATGAAGATGAGTAAAAGAATCATTTCTTTTATGATGGCAATCAGCATGATCGTTGCTACGGGTTGTTCAAAGGAATCAAAAAAAGTTGATGTAATGGATCAAACGAAAGTTACAAAAATAGAAACAACAAATGAGGCATCGGATGAACTAAACGATGATTCAAGATTATATGAGATGGAAAAAAGAGATTCAATAGATACTTTTTATGTAACGATAGCAGAGGATAATGCTACATCATTTTATGAATTGGATAAATGGTACAGTATACATGATAGCACTACAGATGCCCCTAAACTTGATATTATTATTCAAGAGGGAACAGAAAAAGGAATTAAAAAGGGTGCCTTAGGTTCTAATGAAATAAATCCAAATGCTTCTATTGAATTGAGAGGTAAATCTACTAGAGTTGCAGCACAAAAATCTTTTAAAATTAATTTTTATGACAGTGCGGGTCTTTGGAAAGGTCAAAAAACGCTTAATCTAAATAAACATCCCTACGATGCTACAAGAATACGAAATAAGTTATCATTTGATTATTTTACACTAATTCCACATTTGACAAGCTTGCGTACACAATTTGTTCATTTATATGTAAGAGATTTAACTGATAAAAATTCAAAAGGAAAATTTGTAGATTATGGATTATATACTCATATTGAACAAGCTAATGAAAGATTTTTGGCTTCGCATGGTCTTGATTCAAATGGTAATTTATATAAAGCTACTAATTTTGAATTTTATCGATATCCTAATCAACTGAAACTAGAAACAAATCCTTCTTTTAAGAAAAGTGAATTTGAAAAAATTCTTGAAATCAAGGGTAGTAAAGATCACGAAAAACTTCTGAAAATGTTAGATGATGTTAATGATTATTCACAAAATATAAATGATGTAGTTAATAAACATTTTAATAAAGATAATTATTTAACATGGATTGCAACAAGTATTTTGATGGGGAATAAGGATGTTATTACTCAAAACTTTTACTTATATAGTCCTGTAAATTCAAATAAATGGTACTTTCTTCCATGGGATTATGATGGCGGGTGGAGCACTTCTTTAAAAGTTGAAACAAAAGAAGTACTTCCAGATTGGCAGAACGGATTATCTAATTATTGGGGAGCTGTACTTCATAAACGATATTTTAGGGATCCTAAAAATGTTGAAGCTTTGTCACAAAAAATAGAAGAATTATCAAAGATTATCACTAAGAAACAAACGAAAAAATTCTTAGATGAATATTATCCTGTAGTTAGTAAATTTGTAAAAAAATCTCCGGATAAGGATCATTTAGATATTAAAGTATCCGATTATGAAAAAGCTTTTTACGATTTTTTAGATGAGTCAGACGAGAATAAAAAGATTTATTATCAAAATATAGAGTTTCCAATGCCCTTCTTCTTAAATGAAATTGAGAAGGAGAATAGTTATGAGTTTGAATGGGATGCATCATATGATATCCAAGGTGACGATCTTTCTTATACATTTCAAATAAGTAAGGATCCTTCTTTTTCAAATATGGTTGTTCAGAAAAAAGGTTTAACGAATACAACAATATCAATAAATAAATTAGCTAAAGGAAGTTATTACTGGCGAGTGATTGCGAGTGATACAAAAGGACATAAAAGATTAGCTTTTGATATTTACGAAGATGCAGAAGGCACGAAATATTTTGGGGTTAAGAATTTTGTAGTTAGATGAGACCCCACAGGCGCGAATGAAACAAGGAGGCTCACAGCCAGCCTCAATGGAAAGTGAGCATCCTGGAGTGGAAGCAACCCTTTTTTTGTAAGATATATATAAAGACTATGAAATAGCCATAAATTTAAAGGACATAAATAATGAAAAAATTACGTCATGAACTAAAGTTTTATATAAATTTAAGTGAATATGAAATATTACGTGAAAAATTAAAATTCATCCTGAAAAAAGACAGTTTCTCGGTTGATGAAAATGGTTACCATATTCGAAGTCTATATTTCGATAATGCGCTTGATAATGATCTTTATGAGAAAAGTTTTGGCATTTTTAAACGAAAGAAATTTAGAATTCGAATCTATAATAAGAGTGATCGTGTCATTAAACTTGAAAAGAAAAATCGTTATGGCGAAATGATCAATAAGGAATCATTAACAATCACAAAGGATGAGTATGAAAAAATTCTTTCATGGGATTATGATTTTTTACTTGAAAAGGAAGACCCATTAGCGAGAGATTATTATTTATTTTTACGTAGTGAACATATGTCACCTAAAATTATTGTTGATTATATAAGAGAAGCATATATAGGTGATATTGAGGATGTTCGTATTACATTTGATAAATGTTTAAGTGCAGGACTAAATTCTATCGATCTATTTGACGAAAATATGGTAATAACCGAAACCCTTACATTTCCAATGATGATTATGGAAGTGAAATTTAATTCTTATTTACCAGACTATATACGTGATATTCTTCAGCTTGATAGTCATCATCGTTCAGCGATATCAAAATATGTCATTTGTAGAGAGTCTAATAAATATTTTTATAAGCAATAATTAGAGAGGAAATAAAATTGAATGAGTGATCCAATTAATTTTAATGACGTAATTAAAAAAAGTTTCTTAAATATGGATTCATTTAATAGTGTAACGATTCTTGAGATCTTCTTTGGTACTTTCTCATCTTTTCTAGTCGGTTTATTTATCTATTATGTGTATAAGAAATCATTTCGAAGTGTTGTTTATAGTCACAATTTTAATGTCACATTAGTTTTAATGACAATGATTACGTCACTTGTCATTATGACAATTAGCACGAATGTTGTTTTATCTTTAGGGATGGTCGGTGCCCTAAGTATTGTACGTTTTCGTACAGCAATTAAGGATCCTTTAGATATTGTATTTTTATTTTGGGCAATTGCATCAGGTATTGCGATTGGAGCTGGCATATATCCAGTTGCAATGATCGGCTCTATTTTTGTTGCTCTAGCTGTGTTATTCCTTTCTAAAAACAAGTGGAAGGAAACTACTTATCTATTAATCATTCATTATGATGAAGAAGTGAATGACCAAGTAAAGTCACATTTAGTCAGATTAAATTATGAGTTAAAATCAAAAGTGGTACGAAATAATGTGACTGAATTAACGGTGAAAATAAAACTAAAAGTAGATAATACGGCATTTGTTCATAAAATTTCAAGTATTGAAGGTGTTAAAGACGTTTCACTTGTGCAATATAGTGGAGATTACGCCTCATAATAGAATAAAAATAGAGACAGGCTATCCAAACTACTTCTTGTTTGAAAAGGACTGTCTCTTTTTTTATTTATCATAAATACTATTTTTATTTTGATAAGGGATAAACCCTAGTTTTTTACTGTAGCTTGAACTATTACTTTCAGGTGTAACAGTGAAAACAGCCTTATTCTTTTTCTTTTTCATTGTTTGAAAGTAACTGATCCAATTTTGAGCCCATTTGCTTGAAGATAATTTTTTCTGATTAAAATCTTCCCACATAATTGCATCAACGTAATCTTTTGAAGTTGTATCTAATGTATTAAATCCCCAGTTTTGTAATAATAACAAGTTTTTATATTTATTATTAATAATTTGTAAGAGTCTTAAGTAACCTTTTCGGAGTGGTTTAGCAATTTTCTCATTTTTACTAAAATAGTCATCGATATCCCCAACAGTATCTAAGAGGGTACCATCAAAATCTTTTTGAATGAGTTCAGCATTTATTTCATTAATGAGTAACTGTTGATAATGTTTATTTGATAGATCCATTAAATAAGTGTCCCATTCTTTTATATACACTTTTTTTCCATTTACTTTTAGATAATCACTTTCACTCACATTTTTCATAAACTCTGCATCCCACAATTGTACCTCCATAATACTAATATAACCGAGTACAATTGTTCCTTTTGCTTTAAGAGCAGAAACTTGATCTTTCGTTATTTCGTGAGAGTCAATTACGACCATATCGTAACTACCAAGTTTATCAATAGTGGAATCATTAATGCTGCCATAGTATATTTTATAGCTATTAACATCCAATAAAGGATTATGTGCTTGACTAGAAACAGGAGTACATTGGGTTACCAATAGTGGAATCATAAAATTAATCACAAGAAATAGTTTCTTCAACAAGGATACTTCTCCTTTACATTTCCTTTATGAGGAGTAAATTACAGAAACCGAGCTGTCAAAGAAATATACTTGGATTGAGATTTTCATTTGATCATATCTACTGATTTTCTGTTTCTTATATTATATAGCAATGAAAAATCATCTAATAGGGTCAATTGAATGAAAATAAAATTAATAAAATTGTTTTCTGTTATCTTCACCGATGGTTTATGATTTTGTTATAAATGGTCATTGCTTCGTTAGGTTGATTTGTCCCATGAATAATCGCTCTGCCATCTTTAAATAATACGAGTCTATAATTCTCTAACGTACATGAAAGTAAATATGGATTCACAATTAAGTCCTTCACATATTTCATTAATCTCTTTGATAATTCTTCAAGAGAAAGTGAGAGAGGAGACATATTTCTTAACTGTATTGCATCCCTTCCACATAATATATCTGTTTTCACCTCTGTTTCGCTTTTTAAAAATGGAAAAATAGGTAAATCACCGCATGTAGGACAATTCTTATTTTTTAACTTTTCGATGTTTATGTCGGCCTTTTCATTTTTCCATACATCATAAGATTGTAATAGAGGTAATACTTCTGAACCTGTGATGAGCTTTAAAGCAGAAGTAACTTGAAAAGCAGTGATAATCTGAACAATTGGATTAATGACACCGATCGTATCACAAGTATCATGTAAGGTTGGTATATGTTCTAATAAACAGTTTAAACATGGTGTTTTTCCAGGAATAATTGGAAAAGTGATACCATAGCTAGCGACGCATGCGCCAAAAATAAATGGAGTATCAAATTTTATAGCTGCATCATTTACAACCATTCTTGTTTCAAAATTATCAGTTGCATCAATTAAAACAGTTTGCCCCTTAACATACTTCTCAATATTTTTAGCATTGATGTCGGTTATAAAGCTGTTAATTTTTATGCTGCTATTTAATGATGATAATCTATTTTTTGCTGCAATTGCTTTCGGTAACTTATTGTTTGCATCATCTTCTGAATATAATTGCTGTCTTTGCAAATTACTCCATTCAACATAATCGCGATCAACAATCGTCAATTCTCCAATGCCTGCACGTACTAGCATTTCCGCTATTGATGAGCCGAGTGCTCCTGCTCCAATTACTAGTACACTTGCCTGTTGTAATTTTTTCTGTCCGTCATTTCCTAAAAATAATGCTTGCTTCAAATATCGGTCAATCAAGAACTCACCAACCCTGTAATTGGACTACTTGCCACTCCATAATTTTTTTCACTTATTCTTCCTGCTTCAAAGCCGAGTTTACCTGCTTCAATAGCCATTTTCATAGCAATAGCCATCTTCACAGGATCTGTAGCATCGGAAACAGCAGTATTCAGTAACACACCATCCGCACCTAACTCCATAGCATACGCTGCATCTTTCGGAGAACCAATTCCAGCGTCAATAATAACAGGAACTGACGATTGTTCGATAATAAATTTTAAATGTAAAGGATTTAAAATACCTTTTCCAGATCCAATAGGCGATGCACCAGGCATGATTGCATGGACTCCTAGTTCTTCAAGTCTTCTTGCCAAAACGACGTCATCTGAAGTGTAGGGTAATACAGTAAATCCTTCTGCAAGTAACATTTCTGAGGCTTTTAACGTTTCAACTGGATCCGGTAAAAGCGACTTGTCACAACCAATTACTTCAACCTTAATCATGTCACATAGTCCTGAAGCTTTCGCTAGTTTCGCTATTCTTACTGCTTCTTCAGCTGTTTTAGCGCCAGCGGTATTTGGAAGCAATTTATATTTTGTTAAATCTAATTGTTCAAGAAAGTTTGGTTGAGATTCCTCAAAAATATTCATTCTTCTTACAGCAAACGTTAAAACTTCTGTCTCTGAAACCTCAACAGCTCTTTTTTGAATATCAAAGGAAGGGTATTTACCTGTACCTAGAAACAATCTTGAATGAAATGAATGTTTTCCAATTGTTAACATCATTAACCTCCACCTACAAAATGTATTAATTCTACAATATCTCCGTTTGAAAGAACTGTAGTACCGTACAGTTCTCGATACAATATTTCTTTATTCACTTCTACTACAACGATTCGATTCGCTAATTGATAAGAATGAAGTAAATCTTCTACTGTGCAGATACCTTCAGCTAGCTGAATACTTTTACCATTTAATTGGATGAGCAATATTCATACACCTCTCTTTAAAATTATCGATTCACTTTAAACGCTTCTACCCACTCAGGTCTGACTTTTCGTTTAAGAATAAAATCACGAATCATTTTGCCTGTAGCAGGGGCAAGAAGAATGCCATTTCTAAAGTGTCCAGTAGCAAAAAATATATTGTCGTCATCTGGGTGTTTTCCGATATATGGTTTTTGATCAAATGTTTGTGGTCGTAAACCTCCCCAAAAAGATTCAATGTTCATTTTGCTAATATCAGGTAGCATCTTTTTGGCAGTATTAATTAATGATTCAATACCTTGTAAGTTTGGTTTTTCATCCCAATCGTTTTGAATCATAGTTGCACCAATCACAAGCTTTCCATTGTTTCTAGGAACAATGTAGTTATGATCATGGAAAATTGTATGCTCCAGCGTCATGTGTTCACTTGTTACCGAAAGACACTCCCCCTTAACCGGGGTAAGACGATTACTTAATCCGAGTTGTTCAAAAAAAGATGTGCTCCAAACCCCGTTTGCAATTACGATATTTTTAGCTGTAAACTGACCATTTGTAGATTGAATGGTAAATGTACTTTCATTTTTTCGAATCTCTATAACACTAGTATTCTCGTGTATTGTAGCTCCGAGTACTTGTGCACTTTTACAAAAAGCATTACAGACAGAAGTAGGTAGGACGTTTACATCATCTTCTATATATGCTGCTCCAATTATATTTGTTGTGATATTAGGTATTTTTCTTTGAATTTCATTTGGTTCATACCAAATGACCGTTGGTTGTGAAAGAAGGGAAGCTAATTGCATTTTTTCTGCATTATTATAAGCTAGTTTGAAAATCCCACCAGTTTTCAACTCAATGTCGATGTGACTTAGTTTTTTTAGGTCCTCTTTCAGTTGAAAATAAGATAATTGACTACTTCTTGCAAAAGGCAAAAAAATCTCTGTATCATTACACTCAGAATGAGCTCCCAGCATACCTGCTGCAGCGCTAGTAGATTTAGAACCTATTGTTTGTGCTTCGAGAACGGCAACGTCTATTTTTTCCTTTGCCAAGTAATATCCGATTGAGCATCCAATGATTCCACCACCAATTACAATTACTTCAAAATGTTGTTTCATAGAATACTAATGCACCTCTCCACATATTTTAGAGCAGAATCGCGCGGATTTTCAGAAGAAAAAATACCCGACATGACTGCAATTCCATCAATCTGACATTCTTTTAATATTGGAAGATGATCAGGAGCTATTCCACCAATTGCGTAAACTGGAATTGTAAGAACATTTTTTATCTCAATTAACGGATCAATTCCATTTGGACTTAAACCTTTTTTGCAATTTGTCTCAAAGCAATGTCCATAAATGACATAATTGGCGTGATCTTTTTCAGCTTGTATTGCTTCAGCTACTGAATGGACTGAGCGACCGACATTCATTGTTGGATAATGTTCTTTTACTAACTTGACTGGAAGTCCGTGAGTTGGCAAATGAATGTTGAATAGATTTGTTAGTAATGCTACGTCTAATCTGTCATTCATGATGATCTTGTTCATAGGTACTCCGTTATCGCTTAAAAGGTTTAAAAGCATAAGTAGTTCTAAACTGCTTTTCGATTTTTCTCGTATATAAACAAAATCAACAACATCATGTATTTGAATAATCATTGTTGCAAGTTCATGTATTGAATACATATTATTCGTCACTGCAATTAGCTTCAAATTTGCTCCTCCTTTTTGAAAAATTAGGGTGTATGTATTTTTAAATAAGAAAAACCACTTCCCAAAAATGGAAAGTGGTTTGTAAGTTACACAAATAAACGCATAAAAAGACATTGCGCCACTTTCCTACGCAGGTACGAGCCTGTTCAGGTTATGAGGGTTTAAAAGTAACTACTTTATTCTCAGCCCTTATCAAGGGATCCCCTAGTGATGAATACACTATGAAAATTAAGTTTAGCATAGCATAAAAATAAAATAATTCAAGATTAAAAAAATGATAGTTTGTAAATGGTATTTCAAAAGTTATCAAAATAGACACTGAAAGTTAGCGAAAAAAATAATTTTTTAAATCGAAAATAGTGAATGTTTCCAAGGGTATATATGCATTTTCATACAATATTGTAAAATTTTAGGGGAATAAAATGATTTACAAGATTGAAGCTTAGGTTTATATTAAGTCTGTACAAATGAATAGTTTGACTAGGGGTGTCCAATAAGTTGGGCTGAGAGAGAAACGCGTTTTAAGTTTCTTAACCCTCAGGACCTGATCTGGTTCATACCAGCGTGGGGAAGTTAGCGTTTATTACAGTAGTGTCAATTTAGCATTATTGTAGTCAAACTAACCAATAGCCGGGTCTTATCAAGATAAGATACGGCTTTTTTTCATGCTTATTGTGGATTGGATTTTGTTCTTTTTAATCACATTAAAAAGGGGAAATCATAATGAACAATTCTGTAAATGAAATGAATTTTTCTATCATGTCTAGTTTTTCGGGAAGTAAAAAAGTATATGTCGAAGGATCAAGACCGGACTTGTTGGTTCCAATGCGTGAAATCAAATTAAGTCCAACAACTGGATCATTTGGGGAAGAGGAAAACGCTCCTGTTCGTGTCTACGATACAAGCGGTCCTTATACTGATGAAAGCGAAACAGTTGATATTCGAAAAGGTCTTAAGTCGATAAGAGGAAAATGGATTATCGAACGTGAAGATGTAATCGAGTATGAAGGACGTGAGGTAAAGCCTGAGGATAATGGTTTTAAAAGTGATATTGTACAGAAAAATATAGAGGTCTTCAAGGGACTAGATAGAAAACCATTACGAGCAAAAGATGGTGCAAATATTACACAGTTGCATTACGCACGACAAGGATTGATCACACCGGAAATGGAATTTATTGCAATTAGGGAACATGTTTCTCCTGAGTTTGTCAGGTCCGAAGTAGCGAGAGGAAGAGCAGTCATTCCTTCAAATATAAATCATCCAGAGAGCGAGCCAATGATAATTGGACGTAACTTTCATGTGAAAATTAATGCCAATATTGGTAACTCAGCTGTTACTTCATCTATTGAAGAAGAAGTTGAAAAAATGACTTGGGCAACACGCTGGGGAGCAGATACAATGATGGATCTTTCTACCGGAAAAAATATTCACACAACTCGTGAATGGATTATTAGAAATTCACCAGTACCGGTTGGAACAGTACCTATTTATCAGGCACTGGAAAAAGTTAATGGAATCGCTGAAGACTTATCATGGGAGGTATTCAGAGATACATTAATTGAACAAGCGGAGCAAGGTGTCGACTATTTTACAATTCATGCAGGTGTACTTTTACGCTATATACCATTAACTGCTAAACGTGTTACAGGTATTGTTTCTAGAGGTGGATCGATTATGGCTCAGTGGTGTCTTGCACATCATAAAGAAAATTTTTTATATACTCATTTTGAAGAAATTTGCGACATTATGAAACGATATGATGTGACATTTTCACTTGGTGATGGGCTAAGACCTGGCTCCATTGCTGATGCAAATGATGAAGCTCAGTTTGCTGAATTAGAGACACTTGGGGAACTGACGAAAATAGCATGGAAGCATGATGTCCAAGTAATGATTGAAGGACCAGGTCATGTTCCAATGCATTTAATTAAAGAAAATATGGATAAACAATTAGAAATCTGTAATGAAGCACCTTTTTACACTCTTGGACCACTAACAACTGATATAGCACCAGGTTATGATCATATTACTTCTGCAATTGGTGCAGCCATGATTGGTTGGTTTGGTACAGCAATGCTATGTTATGTAACACCAAAGGAGCATCTTGGATTGCCGAATAAAGAAGACGTAAGAGTAGGTGTTATTACGTACAAAATTGCTGCGCATGCCGCGGATCTAGCGAAGGGCCATCCAGGTGCTCAAAAAAGAGATGATGCGTTATCTAAAGCCAGATTTGAATTTAGATGGAGAGATCAATTTAACCTATCATTGGATCCAGAAAGAGCAATGGAATACCACGATGAGACATTACCTGCTGAGGGTGCAAAAACAGCCCATTTCTGTTCTATGTGTGGTCCAAAGTTTTGTAGTATGAGAATTTCACAAGATATTAGGGATATAGTAAATGAAAAAGAATTTGAATTAACGATTGATGAGGGTCTCAAAGAAAAGGCTGATCAATTCAGAAAAAATGGTGGAGAAATATACCAATGATTGAATGGAGGAGCCTTGTATGAACCGGGTGATCCAAATAGCAAAGCAATTAAAAGAGCTAGAATTAGAAGTAAATCAACTGAAAAAAGAATTAAGCAATATTCAAAAAATTTGCGAACATGAATTTCAAAAGAACGATTCAATACGTGTATGTAAAAAGTGCCACTATATCGAAAGTCTGTATTGGTAAGTAGAAAAATAAACCTCCAATTTTGGAGGTTTATTTTTTTATTAAAGCTCCTCTATTAAGCTGTTTAATGATACTTCTTCTTCGTTCTCCGGTTGACCAAGCGGATAAATTCTAGCAGTTTCTGTTTGATTATCGACGTGTTGAATATAAATTGGAACTCCATTATAAGTAACATTAGCCATAACTGCAGATGAAGCGATTTCTTGTGCGCGCTGTTTATTCATACAATAACCTCCACTAATTATTAAACCTCATATAGTTTGTGCATTGATGATGATTGTATTCAAATTAATTAGTGTTTTTTGCGGAAAACAGTAAGGCTAAGTCGCTCAAATAAGAAAAATAGATTTTATAAAGAAAGAGAGAAATAGAATCCAAAAACTAATTGACAATGATTATCATTATTGTTAATATTTTATCGATAGTGATAATCGTTTTCAATAAATGAGGTGGCAACTGAGGCGACTAATATAATCTAAAATAATTTACAAGTACTAACAACATGATCAGTAGAGGATGCCCAATGGGACGCTTCTAGGCAAAAGAATTGGAGACTAAAATTAATGGAAAAAATGATGCATCTAATAAAAGAAAAGGCATTTCAAGCATTATTCACACTGATGCGAATTCTTTTTGGAGTAGGATGGTTATTTGCTGGAATCACCAAAATAACGCAAAAAAATTGGTACAGCGAACCTGGAGTATTTATTAAAAATTATTTAATAATGGCTGTTGAAAAGCCCAATGTACCTGAATTTTATAAGTATTTCATTCAACACTTTGCTTTAAAGCATTATATGTTTTTTAATTACACGATTCCTGTAGTGCAAATTACAATCGGTATTTTATTGATAGTAGGTCTAATGATCCTTCCTTCAATTCTAATTTGTCTTTTCATGCATATTAATTTTATTCTATCAGGTAATATGAACTTAATCAGTCTTACACTTTATACCAGTGCATTTGCAATTTTACTTTCTTTAAACCGTAGCTATGTATTAAGTTTAGATCGTTACTTAGGATTTGAGAAATATATTCAAGTTAAAAGACAAAAGATTGCTGAAAAACGAAATTATCAACAACCACATGTATTGAACACTTAAATTTATAATAAATAAACTGTTAATCAAAAAACCTCTTGAATATATTCAAGAGGTTTTATAGTTTTTAGTTATTACCAAGCTCCATAGCCGCCTCCAAAATGATCACCTGCGAAACAAGCTGCTCCTACAATGATCAATAGGATGAATAATACAACTATCAATGCAAAGCTGTTATGATGTCTAAATCCATCACTCATACATTATACCTCCTTCATTCTAAATTTGTGGGGCTTTCGAAAAACTTCCCTGTAAGGGGAATGTAGCAATATTACAATTAGGAGAGGTGGATAATGTATCGTATGTTTTTTTGATAACTTTGGAACTAGTCTATACCTAAATAGGCTTTAACCCAATAAGAAATAAGAAATGTTGCTAAAAAAACATTTTCGTTTTGTAAATGAGAATGTTATATAAATGGTATTTCATTATTTGTTTCCTTAGGTGTAGAGATTGCTGAGTCTACAACATATCCATTAGCGAATTTAACCGCGATTGTACCCAAATAGGTATCAGTAGGTTGAAGTGTTTCAGTACAAGTAAAATAACGGATATGTACAACATCAACTGTATCCTTGCTAATCTTTTGACATGCAAGTAAATTACTCAAGCGTTTTAATGCAACTTCTCTTTTCAGTCCTATGATGTCATTTTTAATAAAAGATTCATAGTAATTTTTTAAAGGGAACATTTCATCAACTCCTGTTATCCAAACCTTCACGTTGATTCAAAGTTATTTGTAGATTGAGGTGTTTCTTTTCGTATGGTATGTCATGTTTTGTTTCTAAGATTGGTATTTGATCAATATGCTCAGGGATTTTGCCAGAATTAGTATGATCATAAACTCCGAATTGATTTGAGGAAGATACATTCTTTTTTGTCATTTGGTAAATCATTAAAATACTGATTGAAATCACTAATACTCCAATAAAATAGCTCATTTCAAATCACTCCTAAAATATGATTATCATACTTCCATTTTCAAAATAAATTCAACTATTAAGATACTATACCTTATCATACAAAAAAATATCCCATTATAGTTATCTATAATGGGATATTTTTTAATTAAGCTGAGTGATCCGAATCATTAACTTTGTTTTCAGGATTTAAACGGCTATTTCTGTATCCGTAAGCAGCGTAGATGATTAAACCAATGATTAACCAAATTACGAAACCTTTCCAAGTAAATGCTGAAAGTTGAAGCATTAAATATACACAGAATACGATTGCTAGAACTGGGATAACTGGTACCCAAGGAGTTCTAAAGCCACGTTTTAAATCTGGTTGAGTTTTTCTTAATACTAGAATTCCAAGTGATACAGCTGAGAATGCGAATAGTGTACCAATATTTGTTAATTCTGCTAATTTATTTAATGGAATGAATCCAGCGAATGCTGCAACTAATCCACCAGTGATCCAAGTACTTACTACAGGCACTTGAGTTTTCTTGTTAACTTTAGACATTTTGTTTGGAAGTAAGCCATCTCTACTAATTGCATAGAATAGACGAGTTTGTCCAAACATCATTACCATTAATACTGTTGTAATACCGATGATTGCGCCAAGAGAAATGAATCCAGCTGCCCAATCTTGATGAATGAAGCTTAAAGCAAATGCTACAGGATCTTTAACGCCTAATTGAGCGTATGGAACGATACCAGTAAGAATTAATGAAACAACAATGTAAAGAATCGTACATACTGCTAATGCTGAGATAATACCGATTGGTAAGTTACGTTGAGGATTTTTAACTTCCTCAGCAGCAGTTGATACTGCATCAAATCCAAAGTAAGCAAATACTACAACAGCAGCACCAGCTGTTACGCCGCCAAAGCCCATTGGCATAAATGGTGTCCAGTTTGTAGGCTCAACATACCAAACGCCAATTACGATGAAAAGTAATACTACAGCTAATTTGATAAATACCATTACAGTGTTAAGTTTAGCTGATTCTTTAACACCTCTTGTAAGAATGAATGTAACAATTAAAACAATTAGTACTGCTGGTAAATCAATATACGTTCCTTTACTAGGATCAAATGCACTTGTTAATGCAGTTGGAAAATGAATATTAAAACCAGACAATAAACTTTGGAAATAGCCTGACCATCCACTAGCAACTGCAGATGATGCTAGTCCATACTCAAGAACCATATCCCAACCTAAAATCCAAGCAACTACTTCACCGAAAGCAACATAACTATACGTATAAGCACTTCCTGCTTGGGGAATCATAGAAGCAAATTCAGAGTAACATAAAGCAGCGAAAGTACAGGCTAAACCTGCAATAATAAATGAAAGAATAAGTGCTGGTCCAGCATAATCAGCAGCTGCTACACCTGTTAATACGAAAATACCAGTTCCTATGATAGCTCCAATACCTAGCATTGTAAGGTCAAATGCACCTAGTACCTTATTAAGTGAACTAGATGAAGTTGCACTTGTGACAGTTTTTTTACGAAATAAACTCATATGAACCTCCTTAAAATTCTTGTTGTTATTTTCTAAAATTAACCTAACTAATTTTAATAGTTTTGTATAAAAATAGAAAATTCTGACAATTACTAACGAAAAAATATTATTTGTTAGGATTAATTGAATTTTATAATAACATACGTTTAGAGTTTATACAAAGAATTTTTCGACTATTTTTTCAAAAAAACGCAAAAAAATCTAGGGAATATGTCACTAATTGGTAGAAAATTCGAATAAATGCATAAAAATTACATTGTGCAATTGTTATCTAAAAATAATAATGTAAAAAGACATGAAGTATTTTCATGTCTTTTTTATAAACAAAAAAATGTAAAGATTGATAGTAACAATGAAGTAATCGTAATTGCAATTAAAGGACGAACTGCTTTCATTCTTAGCTCTTTTGCATTGATGTTTAAACCTAAACCAGTCATTGCCATCGTTAATAGGAAAGATGTTAAGAAATTGATCGGATGGGTAAGTTCCTTTGTTTCAAGAAATTCGCCAATATAGAAGCTTCCTAAAAAGCTCATCAGGATAAAACCAATTAGAAACCAAGGGAATGTAAATTTTACTGAATCGTCTTTTTTTATTCCTTTTTTATTCATCCATATAATAAATAAAAAACTGACAGGAATTAGAAGGAATACCCTTGAGAGCTTAGATAAAAAAGCAAATGCTAACGCGTTTTCTCCTGCTGGTTCGGCTGCTAAAGCAACATTTGCAATTTCATGAAGGCTAAGACCGACCCAAGTTCCGTATTCTGCTGGTTTAAGATGTAAGATAGGAAAGAGGAAGGTATAAATAATCGAAAATATCGTTCCCACTAGTGCAATGATTCCAATCCCCATTGCTGTATCTTCTTCTTTCGCTTTCATAATTGGCGAAATAGCCGCGATGGCAGCAGCTCCACATATTCCTGTTCCAATACTTAATAGTAAGGAAAGATTCATATCTGCTTTTAGCCATTTTGCAATCAACATTAGTATGATAAAAGAAAAGAGTACTGTTAGGATACTTTTTATTAGTATCGTAAGACCTTGGTGAAAAATAACATTCATATTTAATTTTAATCCATATAAAACAATCGCCAGTCTTAGAAAGTATTTGGAAGAAAATTGAATGCCAATTCGTATCTTTTCTGGATATCCAAAAATTTGTCGATACAGAACACTAAAGAGAATGGCGTAGGCGAAAGGTCCAATATATCCAAGCTTTGGGATTTTAGATAATCCAAATCCAATGCATGCGATTAATATTGTAAATCCAATTCCAAGTAATAACGAGTAAATTTTCTCCGTATATACATTTGGTTCTTTTGGATTTTCTTGTACGGATAAATTCGGCTCCAAAATTTTTCATCTCCTAATCATTCATTCAAACTATATATTTATCGTACGCGATGATTGACGATAAGAAAAATAAATGATTATGATAGTTATCATAAGTAATAACGATACTAAGAGGTGGACAGATGGATCATTTACTTTTAGTTTTTATTGAAGTGGTTGAGAGAAAGAATTTTTCTCGTGCAGCTGAAGAACTTCATATGACTCAGCCATCAGTTAGTCAACAAATTCAAATACTCGAAAAAAATGTAGGAACAAAGTTATTAAATAGAACAAACAAGTTTGTTGAGTTAACGAAAGCAGGTGAAATAGTTTACTCACATGCAAAAGAAATTACAGGACTGTATAAACGAATGTCTACTTTAGTAGATGATTTAATGCACGAAGCAAACGGATTATTAAAAATTGGAGCTAGTTATACATTTGGAGAATATGTACTTCCGCATATATTAGCAAAATGTAAGCAACAATTTCCAAATGTTACCCCTTCTGTACAAATTGGAAATACAAGAGAAATCGCTCAAGCAGTCTTGACGCATCAAATAGATGTTGGAATAGTCGAGGGCGAGTATGTTCATCAAAATTTATTTATGGAAAAAGTTGCTACTGATGAGTTGCATATTATAGCTGGGGTAGATCATCCTATAGCAAAAAATAAAAAAGTGACATTTGAACAATTAGAACATGAAACCTGGATTGTTCGTGAAGTAGGGTCTGGGACTAGAGAGGCTACTGAACGTTTATTTGAAACATTAAATATTAGACCAATGAAATTAGTTGAGTTTGGTAGTACACAGTTAATTAAAGAAGCTGTAGAAGCTGGTCTTGGAATCAGTTATTTATCCGATCTAACAGTGAAAAAAGAAAAATTACTCCAAACCATTGTACTATTGAATGTAGAAGGTACACCGATAAAAAGAAATTTCTCAATTTTAACAGAACCTATTCAATTGCAAACTAAGTCAATGCAAGTGTTCATCGAGCTAACACAAGATTTTTATAAAAATCGAAAATAAAAACCTCCATTTGTCGTGGAGGTTTTTGTATTGAGTTAGTGTTCCGTCAAATTACTTAATGAAACTTCTTTATCATTATGAGGCTGATCTAGGGGATAAACTCTAGCGGTTGATTCATTTTTATTTACATGCTGAATATAAATTGGAACTCCATCACAAGTTACATTGATCATATTAGGTGAAGCAATTATTTCAAGTGCTCTTTCTGTATCCATTATAATGACCTCCTTTTATTTAGAACCCATCATATTATTTACGAATGCAATAAATAGTATTCAACAAAGGTTTATGATTTCCAATTTTTCTTTTTAAATATTTGCTTTTCTTGTTGTATGATAGCGATAGAAGCAAAAAGTAAGATTGTACTGCACATAAAAATTAAACAAAATAAACCAAATAAAATATTCATATTTGTTCCTCCTTTTTCATTTGAATTTAGCGTAAAGTATGGAACTGGTTTCATAGCAAGAAAAATTTTGAAAAGGTGAAATTATGTCTAATATTAAGGATATTGCAAGGATTGCTGGTGTTTCAGTTACTACTGTTTCAAGGGTATTAAACAATGAACCTTATGTTAGTGATGAAAAGCGTAATGCAGTTTTACGAGCAATGGAAATAACGAATTATCAAAGAAATTTAAATGCTGTTAACTTAAGTAAAGGGAAAACTCATTTAATTGGTGTAGTCGTACCGTATTCTAATCATCCGTATTTTGGGTTATTAATAGAGGGAATTTCTATAGAGGCGATTAAGAAAAATTATAAGCTTGTCTTATTTCAAACAGACTATCATAAGGAGCGAGAATTAGAAGCACTTGAAATGTTGAAGCATAAACAAATAGATTCTCTCATTATTTGTTCAAGAATCTGCCCTTTAGAAGTAGTTGATGCTTACTTAGAATATGGTCCTGTAATTTTATGTGAGGATACAAGGAATACAAGGATTTCTTCGACTTTTGTTGACCACTATAAGAGCTTTACCATTGCTTTAGAATATATGTACAAAAAGAGGCACAGAAAAATTGGATATTGCATCGGACGTAGTAGTGGTACAAATAGTCTTCAAAGAAACTTGGCATATAAGGATTTCCTTCATAAATACAACCTACCTTTCAATGATGAACACATTATGAAGAATTGTAGTTATTTTGAAGATGGGGAACGAATCGTTAATACGTTAATTGAATTAAAAAATAGACCGACAGCTTTACTAGTTACGAGTGATCAAGTAGCAGCCGGGATTCTAACTTGTTGTAATGAGAAAGGCATCGTCATCCCAGATGATCTAGCAATTATTAGCTTTGATAATCAACCAATAGCCAAATACATGAAACTAACAACTGTTGAAATGCCGATAAAAGAAATGGGGCAAAAGCTATTACATCAAGCGCTAATGAATGAACAATCGCAAAAAGAGATGTCAGTTAAATTGATTGAACGTCATACTGTTTAAGTAAAAATTGAAATGAAAAGCACGACCAATTCCTAAATCCTCAATGAAGGTTTGACTCGGATTGGTCGTGCTTTTACTATAAATTCCATCTGCGAGCATGCTCCCTCACAATTTCCTGGAACTTTCTAGCTGCATGGGATTGCCATCTATTTTTATGCCATGACATGATTGTAAATACACTACCAAGATTTGTATCCCATTTAATAGATTGCATTTTTCCTTGTTCAATTTCTTGGTTCGCTGTAACGAGTGGTAGCATAGAAATTCCTAATCCACACATTACGCATTGTTTTATCGCCTCGACACTCCAAAACTCAATTCCAGTTTTTGTTTGGATTCCTTTACTTAACAAAAATGCTTCGAAATAATCACGATAGCTTCCTTGTTCTGTCAGTAAAATATTTTCATTTTCATGAATTGTAAATGAAGAAAGTGTCCTCGTTGAGTCTGAGTGAGTTGGTAATAAAATGACAAGTGGTTCTTCAACAAGTGTTTCCATCATTAATTCAGAATCAGTCACTTTAGCTTGTAAGAAAAATGCAATATCAAGATCGCCTCGTTTTAATGATTCTTGCAAGTCCCAGCAGGAACCAGATTTCATAATGATGTTTACTTTTGGGTATTTTTTTCGAAATGCTTGGATGATAAATGGAAGTCGATAAATCGTTAATGACTCAGGTGCACCAATTCGAAGTGTTGACGTTTCTTCCTTATCCATTTGAAAGACATCCTTCGCTTTTGAATATAATTGAATCATTTCTACCGCATGAGTTAAGAAATGCTCACCAACTTCTGTTAATTGTACCTTTTTACCGATTCGATTAAATAATGGTACGCCAAGTTCTTGTTCTAATGCTTGAACATGTGCTGTTACAGTGGATTGTGCATAGCCTAAATGAACTGCAGCCTTTGAGAATCCACCCATATCTACAATTGATTTAAAAGTAATCAGATGGCGAATTTCCATAGTAACCCCCAATTATCGGAAAATCCGATGGTTTATATCGTAACTATTCATTTTACCGATTGAATCATGTTTCATATACTTAAAATATACGAGATTAGTATTTGATTCAATAACTTTTGAGGTGATTTATGAGAAATCGTAAAATTGGATTTTTATTGCTTAGTGGCTTAATGGTTGGTCCTATTCTAGGTTCGGGTATCATTATATTACCTCCAGCAGTTTTTAATACAGCTGGAAATTACGCAATATTTGCTTGGTTGATTATGTTAGGATTGAGTATGTTATTTGCACATATGTTTGGAAAGCTAAGCTTGATGATCCCTGGAGATTCCGGCGTACCTTTAGCAGTTGAAAGAGCATTCGGGGCTCAAATAAAAAACCTATCGGCTATTTTCTTTTTACTAGCAGTTTGTTTCGGACCAGTTGCAGTATTAGGAACAGCAGGACATTATTTACAGCTCCTTACATCGCAATCACTTTTTCATGAAAAATGGTTAGCACTCGGACTTTTATGTTTTGTTTATTTGATTTTAACAAGAAATATAACAGATGTAGGTAAGTTTGCATTTATTATGTCCACATTTATTGTTGTAACTTTATTAGTAGGAAGCTTGCACACATTATTTACAGTAGATGGTAACATCACATTATCGAATCCAATTACTGTTTCTGATTTTGGTCAAAGCTTACTTCTATTATTTTGGGCACTAATTGGATGGGAAGTCATTGGTAGCTATTCGCTAGAAGTAAAAACACCTGAACGTACAATACCAAAAGCAGTTGCTTTAAGCTTTTCCATTATTGCTGTTGTCAGTCTAACGGTTGCACTCGCATTTCAATGGATTCACTCGGATTCCGAAAGTATAGGAAATCAATCGTTGGCACCATTGCTTGAAAGCTTATTTGGAAATTTGGCCACTCCAATCATATCAACAATTACAATCGCACTATGTATTAGCACCGTCTTGCTTGTTATAGGAGCTGTATCAAGATTAATTTCAGATCAAGCTAAAAACGGATTATTACCAACATGGTTATCGTACAAAAATAAAAATAATGTTGCGACCCGTGGCTTACTAAGTTTGTTTTGTATTCATATTATTGTGTTTACACTTTTCTTTCTGAACATCATTTCCATTCAGCAGTTAGTTGCAATTGCTAATGCTTTCTTCTTATGTAACGCTTTACTAGGCGTCTTAGCATGTATGCGAATTTTTGATTCATTATGGCTAAAAATCGGGTCAGCAATTCTAGCGATTTGCTTTTTTGGTATATTATTATTTTCGTCAATTTATATTTTATTAGCAATTGTTATAGTAACGGTATATTTTGGTTGGAAACAAAGAAAAGAGTCAATGAAAGAGCAAAAAATGATTTGTCAGGTCGGAAATGACTTGTAAGAGGAAATGTGTATATTATAAAAAAATATAAGGCAATTTGACAAAAAAATGATAAGTAAAACATAGAGAGGATCATCAATTTTAGTAACTAGTTCTCCTATTGGAGAGAAAAGTAGAAATTAAATTGCCTAAAGACAGACCAATTTACAAAAAAATGGTCTGTCTTTTTTATCGTTAAATCTGGTTTTCGTTAAATAAGAACTGAAAATAGCAGTAAATTAGCATATTAATTAACATTGTCTCTGCTGATTTATGTGTTATTTTTATGAAAAATAGGCTGTTGAAAACTATGTTATTTTCAAATAAAAAGCTCTGTTAATATTAATTGTTGATTTTAGCAAATGCCATTAGAGTATGAAAAGAGTATCGTACGTTAGAGAGTGATTGGAATGGAAGGTACGAAGACTCCTATGGGAGATGCGGGAAACTTGAGACCCCGCAGGAGGCCCACAGGATGTGGGTCATGCATGCGTTACGACAGGACGTCGTGGTTTTAGCATCCCTACCTTTAGGAGGAGGCTCAAGTCACGCCCCATGGAAAGCGAAGTACCTGGAATAAAAATCAACAGTCTTCTTTAACAGAGCCAAATAAAAAAAAGAGCATTGACTGTTATATCAATTCTCTTTCAGTGTTATTTATAGTGTTAATTTGTTGCGATATATTGCAATTTATACCGTGAAAAATTGTTTTCCCTCCTAGAAGAGAACCCCTTACAATTTTAGGTGATCTTTTTCTTTTTTTATCTCAGATTTTTACTAGAAAAACATAGGGATCCACTAATATTTTAATATTTCTTTTATTAAACTTGAAATCTATAATACTTTACTTTGAATAATTTGCTAGTTATAATGAAACAAATTTGATAATTAGTGTGTCCTTCGGGGTCGGGTGAGAGTCCCAACCGGCGGTGTTGTATAAAATTTTTTTTATACTAAGCCCGTGAGCTGCATATGATTTTTATATGTTTGCTGATCTAGTTAGAATCTAGAGCCGACAGTATAGTCTGGATGGGAGAAGGATGGAGTGCATATATCAATACGAATTTGATTTTTTCAAATTTACGATTGATATAGGCTTAGTTTGTTGTGTTTTTTAATCAATTACACAACAATAAACGCGCAACAATCATGAAAATTTATGAATTGTTTTGGCGTTTATTTAAGTATGCTTCCTTTCTTAAACATCTAAAGCCCCTTAAGTACATTCTTAAGGGGCTTTTTCACTTTTTCAAATTAATTTGAATTAGAGGGTGTGATAAGTTGGATCAACTATTTATGAAATTAGCAATTGAACTTGCGAGCTCAACAATTGGACAAACAAGTCCTAATCCACCAGTAGGAGCTGTGGTTGTAAAAGACGGATCAGTAGTTGGAGTAGGGTGTCATGTAAAAGTAGGCGAACCACACGCAGAGGTTCATGCTTTAAATATGGCTGGTACAAAATCAGTTGGATCAACTGTTTATGTAACATTAGAGCCGTGCAGTCATCATGGTAGAACACCACCATGTGCGGATTTATTAATCGAGAAAAAGGTTAAAAGAGTTGTTATAGCCATTCAAGATGACAATCCAAAAGTTAGTGGTAAAGGATTTTCAAAGTTAAAAGAAGCAGGGATTGAAGTTGAGGTAGGAGTATGTCATGAGGAAGCTAAAAATTTATATAAAGGCTTCTTTACGTTTATAAACAAAAAAAGACCGTTTATTACTTTAAAAGCAGCGCTTAGCTTGGATGGAAAACTGTCGACATATTCAGGAGATAGTAAATGGATTACTGGTGCAAAGGCTAGAGAAAAAGTGCATGAAGAACGTCGTATACACGATTGTATTTTAGTAGGCGTTGGAACTGTTCTTCAAGATAATCCATCTTTAACAGTACGATTGGAGAGTGAAACTAGACAACCTGTTCGAGTCATTTTAGATTCGAGTTTAAGAACGCCAATCGACTCAAAAATAGCAAATACGATCGATACAAAAACAATTATTTTTGTTGGTAATCAAATAACTGAAAAACAACTGATTCCTTATCAAGAAAAAGGAATTGAAATAATAAAAACAAGTGAGTCAAAGGTCAAGGTACGAGAAGTCATTTCTCTATTAGCAGAAAAGGGTTACCATTCCGTTTATGTTGAGGGGGGAAGTGAGATTCACACATCCTTCATAGAAGAAAATCTATTTGACGAACTAATACTATATTATGCACCTAAACTAATTGGTGGCATCCACAATGCTAATCTAGTAAATGGTTTAGGTAATGAAATGATGAAGGATGTTACCAATTTAACATTATTATCGGTCGAAACAATTGGAACTGATATTCGAATGCATCTTCAAAACGAGGTGAATTAACTTGTTTACAGGAATTGTAGAGGAAATCGGAACAGTAAAAAATACAGTTAATAAAGGACAAACACTAGTCCTAACAATTCAAGCGAAAAAAATTCTTGAAGATGTTCATTTAGGGGATAGTATTGCGATAAACGGAGTCTGTTTAACAGTGACTAGTTTTACGAAAGACGAATTTACAGTAGATGTTATGCCAGAAACCTATCAATCTACTAATCTAAAAATGTTATCAAATCACCATAAAGTAAATTTAGAACGAGCAATGGCTGCAAATGGAAGATTTGGTGGACATATAGTTTCCGGACATATTGACACAACGGGTGAAATACTTGCGGTTAAACCTCTTGAAAATGCAGTTATTTATAAACTAAAAATTCCAAGTCGTTATTCGAAATATTGTTTAACAAAAGGGAGCATCACAATTGATGGTACGAGTTTAACAATATTTAAGGTTGAAAATGAAGTCATTACTATATCACTGATTCCTCATACTCGCTTTCATACAATATTAGGAAGTAAAAACGTAGGTGATACGATCAATATCGAATTTGACTTACTAGGTAAATATGTTGAGAAAATGCTTGGGTTACAAGAAATAAAAAAAGACTCAAGCATAACAACTTCATTTTTATCTCAAAATGGCTATTTATAAAGGAGTAATCATATGTTCTCTAACATAGAAGAAGCAATTGAAGATTTAAAAAAAGGCAAAATTGTCATTGTTTGTGATGATGAAGATCGTGAAAATGAAGGCGATTTTGTTGTTATAGGTGAATATGCAACGCCAGAGAATATTAACTTTATGGCTACTTATGGACGTGGATTAATTTGTGTCCCAATATCGGAGGAGATTGCAAATCAGTTTGAGTTGTATCCAATGGTAACAGAAAATACGGACACACATGGTACAGCTTTTACAGTAAGTATTGATCATCATACTTCAACAACTGGTATTTCTGCATTTGAACGATCGAATACAGTTTTACAGTTGTTAAAAGAAGAAGGTAGTGCGAAAGATTTTCGTAGACCGGGTCATATGTTTCCTTTAATTGCAAAAAGTGGTGGAGTCATTGAACGACCAGGTCATACAGAGGCTGCTGTAGATTTAGCACGTCTGTCTGGATCTAGGCAAGTTGGAGTCATCTGTGAAATTATGAATGAAGATGGAACAATGGCAAGAGTACCAGAATTAATCCAAATAGCTAAGAAGTTTCAGTTAAAAATGATAACGATTAAAGACTTAATTGCATATAGACAAAAAAATGAAAAGCTAGTAAATCGAGAAGTTGAAATAAAATTACCAACTGATTTTGGTGATTTTAATATGATTGGTTATTCCAATACAGTCGACGATAAAGAACATGTAGCCATTGTGAAAGGAAATGTTGATGATGGTACGCCAGTCCATGTAAGAGTTCACTCTGAATGTTTGACAGGCGATGTGTTTGGATCATGTCGTTGTGATTGTGGACCTCAATTACATTCTGCTTTAAATATGATTGAAAAAGAAGGAAGAGGCGTAATCATTTATTTGCGACAAGAAGGAAGAGGAATCGGTCTACTTAATAAATTAAAAGCTTATAAACTTCAAGAAGAAGGTCTTGATACTGTTGAAGCGAATCTCCATCTTGGCTTTGAAGCGGATTTAAGAAATTACGAAATCGCTTCTGAAATTTTACAGGACTTAGGGATTACGAAAGTTAATTTATTAACAAATAATCCACATAAAATTGAAGAGTTAACAGCTTATGGAATCAAAATTAATGAGCGGGTTCCTCTACAAACTGAAATGAAAGCAGATAACGAACAATATTTACAAACTAAACTTGAAAAAATGGGTCATTTACTAAACTACTAATAGGAGAGATTAATATGAAAATTGAAGGAAATTTAATAGGATCTGGATTAAAAATTGCAGTTGTTGTTGGACGCTTTAATGAGTTCATCACATCAAAATTACTTGGTGGTGCACAAGATGCTTTACAACGTCATGGTGTAGAAGAATCAGATATTGATGTTATCTGGGTGCCAGGTGCATTTGAAATACCACTTATCTCGAAAAAACTTGCAGATACAAAAAAATATGATGCAATCATTACACTAGGAACAGTAATTCGCGGAGCAACAACGCATTATGATTACGTATGTAATGAAGTAGCAAAAGGAGTTGCTTCAATTTCACTACAAACTGGTATACCAGTCATTTTCGGTGTTCTTACGACTGAAAATATCGAACAAGCAATTGAAAGAGCAGGTACAAAATCAGGAAACAAAGGTTGGGATGCTGGTATATCTGCAATTGAAATGGCGAATTTATTACGAGAAATTAACTAATATCACAATAACACAAAGAAGAGAGGCCACTATGCCTCTCTTTTAATTTTCTTTTGCCATTTGAATACACTCTTGAATTGCGTTAATAACTAATTCTGGTTCGGATAGCTGAGGAAAGTGACCGCTATTAGTAGCTAATATGTGTTTTCCTTGATTACTTAGTTGTACAAGATTCATTTGATTTGATCTTCTGATTTGAATAGCGTGCTCAGGCATCATCTTTGGCATTTTATCTCCAGAAACTACGAGTAACGGGACATTAGGAAAAGAACCTGCCTGCTGTATTTGTTTAACTGTTTCTTCTACATAATTAACTTCATTCCATTTTTTGTGGGACGAAAATGAGTCGAAAACTTTAAAGAATTTATTAATTCCACGGATGAGTAAACCCTGTGTTTCATTAATACTTACATCCTCTGGATGACTAGAATCCAATAAAACAACCCCTGCAATTTCTTCTGGATATTGTCTAGCAAACAAGTTGGTATATAATCCACCTAGGGAATGCCCAACTAGAATATAAGGAGGACTTACGTTTATTTCCTTCAGCAGTTGTCTTAGTGTGTTTACAATAAAAATTCCATGTTGGGGACCTTTAGGCTGATCGCTTTTTCCTACACCTAACCGATTATATGCTAACACAGTAGTGTCATTAGCTAACTCGTGAAATACTTTGTACCATCCTTCAATTGGACCACTTCCTCCATTTATGAGGATGACAGTAGGTACTCCTTCGCCTAATCGAGCGAATTCGATTAAACCGCTATTCGTCAAAATCTTCTTTTTTTGAATCGGTTTCATATTTGCACCTCATTATTTTTTATTGGTTGTTCCAGTCACAGAATCACCGCGAATCAATTGTATGTTGTTTTTGAATGAGATTGGAATTGTTACTGCGTTCGATTGATTCATTTGTGTTGATACTTGAAAATGTATATGGGGCTCGGTGGAGTTTCCTGAATTACCACACTTCCCTAGGAGTTGACCAGCAGTAACTTTATCGCCTGATTTTACTTTGAGAGAACCATTTTTCAAGTGAGCAATTGTGCTATATTCTCCATTACTATGTTTAATGGTAATAAAATTCCCAGCAGGCTGGCTTTCATTAACCTTTCCAACTGGAGAATTATCCACTATGCCATCTATGGACGCAACGACTAATCCGTCTGCGGGAGCTAGAACATCTTCATTAAAGGCGAAATAATTTTCATTTCTATTTGGATTTCCTCTATAGGTAAACCCATTCTGTTCTTTAACAAAATCATATGCATAACGCACCTGTTCATACTCATAGTGGTAATTGACGAATATATTTTTTCCACCCCAGAAGACAAGCCATTCCTTTTTAAATGGCAAATCGAATTTCGTCTTGGAGTACGCTTCATCAGTCTTCGGATGATAAGAGTAATGAATGATTTGAATTCCAGTTATCATTCCTTTTGAATCTATTGTTGCCGTCAAACCTTTATTCCCGGATTGATCATTCCAAACAAATGACTCACTCCCATTTAACTTTATGTTTGAAATTTGATTGAATGAAACAATGTCAGAAACAAATGATTGCGCCATAGAACTGAACTGCTCCAGATTTACAATAGTCTTTAATGAAAGACTAAACTGTTGATAGAGATTTTCATATTCACCAGCTAGTAACATAGAAGCAATGTTTTCTCCGTGAATTGTATTTGTATTACTTTTAATTGTATCTAAATTAGAGTTCATTGAAGCAGCCTCATGATTATTTTTAGTTTGAACTCCACAACTTGCTAAAAAAGGGACTAACATGAATAAAAGTATGGTGGTAATTCCTATTCGTACAAAGCGTCCTTCCAAATAGTTCTCCATTCTTCTGCACCTCCGTTTGATTATGTAATTAAACTTAGTATATTGCACGAAACTTATCTCCCGATTACTTGAAAATTAACTCTACATAAACTATTTATCGTTTAACAAAGAAAAAGTTAAGGTAGTATTAAGATTCCTTTAACAGTGGGGTTATGCAGATATGATAAAATGGAATATATTTCTAGTTGGAGGAATGGGAAATGAAGGAAGTCAAAATCTTGATAGTCGACGATGAACAATCAATTGTAGAAATGATGGTTACTGTGCTTAGAAAAGAAGGTTTTTCTCATATAGATACGGCATTTGATGGTGAGTCAGCTCTTAAGGCATGTGAACAAAAACGGTATGATATTGTGCTGCTAGACGTAATGATGCCTGGTTCAAGCGGTCTGGATATTTGTCCATTTATTCGTCGGACTACTGATGCGCCAATATTGTTCATTACGGCAAAAACATCGGATTTTGATATATTATCAGGATTCGCAGTCGGAGGAGACGACTACATAGCTAAGCCTTTTAACCCGTTGGAAGTTGTAGCAAGGATGCGAGCACAACTACGCAGGTACTTGCAGGCTAAACCACAAGAAAACTCTACTACTGTTTTATTTGATTTTGGCCACTTCCAAGTTGATGAATTAGAAGGAACGTTGACAGTAGACGGCCATACCTCTCATTGTCCGGCACTCGTTTTCCAATTGCTATTGTTTCTCTGTAAGCACCCTAATCGTATATTCAGTAAAAGTGAACTATATCAACGCGTATGGGGTGAGGAAATGTATAATGATGACAACACTGTTATGGTTCATATACATCGCATTCGTGAGAGAATTGAAAAGAATCCATCTAAACCCAAATTCCTTGTTAATGTAAGAGGAATGGGGTATAAACTGATTCAACCTAAAGGGGAAGTATAAGATGATTCGTAGGCGGTTTGCAATACGATTTGCGTTGCAGTTAGCGATGACAGGGCTTTTTTTGGTGGGAATAGCAATTATGATTGTGATTTGGGTGTTGGGAAGGTTAGAAGATATCGAAATTAATCGTAACTTTGCTCCAATGGGAATATCACGTCTCATTTCGGATGCGGAAGTTGACTCGAAAGGGTTGATTGTCGATTCAGTTTTTATAAGGCAGTTAAAAGCAGATGGAGGTTGGTTACAGAGTCTAGATTCGAATGGGAATGTCGTTCAGTCTTTCAATACACCTAATGACTTACCTTCTAGTTATATTCCCGGTCAACTGATGGATTATTGGCTAGACAAAGAGACATTTCAATATAAATTAGGATTATGGATACAAGAGAAGGATGGACACTATTACACATTACTTTACGGAGCACCCAAATCTCCAACAAAGGATCTGCTTCAACAAGTAAAAAATGATGGCCAAATACAGGAACATCAGATTTCATTTTCCTATAGCACAATCGTACAGTTAAACAAATCGGGCAGTTGGGTTCAAGTACTGGATCGTAAGGGGATGGAAGTTGCGTCTTGGAAAAAGCCCAAGGATGCCGTGACATCTTATACCATACAGGAACTTGCGATGAGAACTCATAACCAAGCTCTTTATGGCATCGTGATGGATACGCAATATGATAAAAAAAAGGATCTAACTTGGGTCTTACAATCTCCAATTGAAAAAGCCACAAGTCAACCAGTGCCTGCCCCACTTCTTAAAACTGAAGAACAAGTTATCATTATTGGAATTACTGCTTTCTTAATATCAGCTTTACTAATCTTCATCTTACTTTCCCTCTGGTATGCAAACAGGTTTGGAACGCCAGTCCTTTCTATACTCGGTTGGATTCAAAAGTTAGGAAAAGGTGATTACACTAATATTCAATCGGAAAATGAAGGAAGGAATCAAAAGGGGGATTGGAAGCACGAATATCGTATTTTTAGCGAAGTCATGGACTCCATTAATGCACTAGCAATAACGCTTCAAGCAGGCAAGGACGCTGAAGTGCAAACCCAGAAAAACAGAGAAGATTGGATTGCTGGCGTTACACATGATATGAAGACACCGCTCGCATCTATTCAGGGTTATGCATATATGCTAGAAGCTGAGAAATATAGTTGGTCTGACAAAGAAGTAAGGCAATTTGCTTCTACAATATTAGAGAAGACTCTTTATATGAACAAACTAATCAACGATCTTGCTTTGACGTACAGGCTTAAAAACGGGGTTATCCCTATCAATTTAGAGGAAAAAGACTTATGCTCCCTATTGTCCGATTCAGTATTACGAGCTACATCGCATCCTATATATGTAGATAGTCAAGTTCATTGTATAACTCCGTCCACACCAATTATGGCGAAGATATATCCACAAGGTTTTGATAGAATAGTAGATAATATCGTAGCAAACGGCCTTATTCATAATTCACCAGGAACAAAAATGGATATTGAATTAGTCGCACTTCCAGAAAACGGTTGGCGTATTGATTTTAAAGATAACGGTAAAGGGATGGATCAACAGACGATTGATCGATTATTTGATCGATACTATCTGGGGACGAATACAGATAGCACAATTGAGGGAAGTGGATTAGGTATGGCTGTAACGAAGGAATTAGTTCAAGCTATGGGAGGACAAGTCAAAGTGAACTCTAAGGTTGGACATGGGACAGTAATCAGTATAATTTGGAATGGTATTTGAATTTTGTGGGAAGTTTTACACGCAGTCTTTATGAGCCCGATCATTATTTAAAAAATAGATTATTATTATAGGAATTTAACATAGTTTTAGACAAGACCACATATATCTATGTGGTCTAATTTTTTAGGAGAAATGAATAATGAAATTGATAGATTTATTTGATGAAATAAAACTAGTTATTACCAATATTATCTATTTCATATGAAATGAATTAATACATGTTAAAATATGATTAAAATTATTTCAAGTTTGAATGAAGGGAAGAACATTTTAATGGCAATTTTTCAATTAACCTCGACGAACCCTGATTTTTCATATATTATTTCAAAAAATCCAACATCCGGAATGAGTATTAAATCAATACGAAAAGGTCTTGGTTTTGCTTGGTATTCAAGTAATGACACTTACAATGTTTTTTTTTAAGATGCGGATAATGAAATATCTTATAAAGAACAAGCAGAGGAAGCATTTGAGTACTTAAATACAACTCGATACTGTTCAACATTATTTCCTTTGAATGCTATCAACACATTTTTTTCATCAACAATCAAAAAGTTACATGACAAAGATAGTGCTAATCATTTCACTCAAAGTGTAATGATTAATGCGATTCATGTTCAGAACCCAAGTTATTTAATGTATTTTCAAAAACATTTACCAAATTTTAATTTAACTTTTGAGGAAATAGCTAGTAAAACTTTTCAAATTCGTATAAGTACCTCATACTCACTACATGATTTACTACATTATACAACTGTTTTATGTGTATTTTTAAGTATTGTATCTGAAGAATATATTGATTTTACTGATGACGTTGTTCGAAAATATGTTACTAGCATGGTCACAATTGATGCACCTTACTATATTCGTTATTTATTTGCGCGTAATGTACTAACTAGTCGTAAAAGATTTGTTGAATTTAAAGCGTTGCTTGAACAAACAAATCATGATGATATTGATTTTAAATTTGGTGGGACAGCTAGACAAAGACAAGACTGGATATCAGGTCAACTAAATTTTGATAAACCCATACTTGATATTGGTTGTGGGGAAGGGGCCTATGCAATTCCTTATAGTCAGAAAATCGTAGAACATGAATACTATGCAATAGATATAGATTCTGAGATTCGTGAACGTTTACGTTTTAAGATAAGTCGAAAAGAAATTGAAAATATAGCAATCTACGAGTCTTTATCACATTTTTTAGAGTTCTATGATCGAGATCAAAATGTAGATGTCATCCTAACTGAGGTTGTTGAGCATATGAGTATAAAAGAGGCAACAAAACTAGTTAGGACCATTATGAAAAATATTTCATTTGATACTTTTATCTTAACAACCCCAAATGCAGAATTTAACACGTATTACCAGTTGAACGGGTTCCGTCATGATGATCATAAATGGGAAATGACAAGTGAAGAGTTTAAGAATTGGGTTGAAGAAGTAGTAATTGATACGGACTACAATTATTCATATCAAAAAGTGGGCGATATTGTTAATGGGATATCACTTTCACAGGCAGTCGTTATTACAAAAAAGAAAAATAAGGAGATATACTAGATGAAAATTTCAACAAAAGTGCATACGATTTTTCTCTTAGTTGGATCGACTGAATGTGGAAAATCAACCTTTGCCAAAAATATTCTAATCCCATCTTTATCACATGAAGATCATTCACGCCATTTTAAAACAAATGTACAGTATATTTCTTCAGATGATATAAGAAGAGAAATATTAGGTGCTGATTATGATAAACATAGTCGAATTATGCTTGAAGCAAGTGAGCAATCATTTGAACTATTATTTGCAAAGTTAAGAATGGTTACTGCTTTTCCTATTAATGCAGAATTTATAGTTGTTGATACTACGGGTTTGTCGGAAGCTTTCCGTGATGAAGTTCTAGAGATTGCTAAAGAACATTCATATAATGTTGATTTAATTTTATTTGATTATAAAAATGTAAGAGATTATTATCACTCAGATCGCTCAAAGAAATTAATAGAAAACCATGTGAGACGCCTTAGAAATGAAGTGATTCCTAACTTAAAAAGAGGAAAATACGAAAATATCCATCGAATTCGTGAAAAGAATTTTCTTGATCCCACTGTATTTGAAGTCGTTATTGAAAATATAGAAGACTATCTTTCTCGTAAGCTACCAATTGACTATAAATATACAATTGTTGGTGATGTACATGAACAAGTTCAATCGCTGCTAGCTTTACTTTCAAAAGCAGGTTTTCCTGTTCATAACAATATAATTGAGGAAACAGAAAAAAATAGAAATCATCGCATTTTATTAGTAGGGGATTGGATTGATAAAGGGCATAAAACAAAAGAAATCATAGAGTTTTTATACGCGAATCGATCTTGGTTTTATTTTGTAAAAGGAAACCATGAAAATTTTGTAAGTAAATATTTATTAGGAGAACTGAAAAACTCTTCAATTGACCAAACTTTACTCGAAAGTTTCTTCACTTCAATTCAAACATTGGAACAGGATGGAGAGTTGCGTAAAAAGTTCTTTGAATTAGTCAACGAGAGTAAAGATTTCTTCCACTTTATAGGAGAAGATTTACCCTCTTATTTCATTACACATGCACCTTGTAAAAAGAGATATATAGGAAAAATGGATGCAAATTCTTCTCGTCATCAACGAACTTTTAGACTTGATCGTAATAAAGATGTTGAAGAACAATTATCATTTTTGAACGATGAAGCTGTATCTAATCATCCATTCCATATATTTGGACATGTTGCTGCAAAAAAAATGTTCAGAATAAAAAATAAGTATGGTATTGATACCGGGGCAGCAAGTGGGAATGAATTGACAAGTATACGTATTTATTCAAGTAATCCATTTTTACTAAGTGTGAAAGCAACAGATGAAGAGGTTGTAAAAAAAGAAGAGCTTCCTATTCTTTTTGCACATAGAGAGAAATCAATTAATATAAATGAATTAGATCATAAAGATAAGAAAAGATTGCATTATGTATTAAAAAATTCTATTAATTTTATTTCTGGGACAATGAGTCCGGCTGATAAAGATGCTAATTCAAATGAATTAGAGTCATTACAACAAGGGTTAAAGTATTTCAAAGATCGAAATGTAAAAGAAGTAGTTCTTCAACCAAAATATATGGGGTCACGTTGTAATATTTATTTATCACGTTCAAATGAAGAATGTTATGCAGTAAGTCGCAATGGATTCCGTGTTAAAAATGTTGATTTAACAAATGTCTATTCAACTCTACTCAAACGTTTTAGTCATTTTATGAAAGAAAATAATATTAAAATGCTTATTCTTGATGGTGAGTTATTACCTTGGAGTACACTTGGAAAAGGGTTAATTGAGGATAAATTTAATGTATTATCTAAGTCTTTAAGAAATGAGTTACAGTTGTTAAAGGAAACGGGATTTGATCAACATTTCAATCAATTGTATGAGCGTTATAAAGAATCTGGATTCCATGAAGAGGTTAGTAAAAGTACAAAGCAAGAGCTTTCTACTAAATATGGTCACAATGATTATTCAACTTTTAATGCCGTCAAAGATTCTTTAAAGTCTTATGTATCTGTTGAAGAGCATGAAGAATTATTAGAAATATATGATAAACAATTGGATTTATATGGTAGTGAATCTTCTGTTGAATATAAACCATTTAATATATTAAAAATGATATATAATGATGGAACTGAGCGATTTTCAACATTAACATCTTCTGAAGTATTTTCATTTTTATCTGACGATGATTATTTAGTACTATCACTAGATGATGTTGATTTTTTCGAGCAGGCAAATGCTTACTATCAAACTTTAACGACGAATAGAAAGATGGAAGGTGTCGTCATTAAACCGAACCATCAAACATCTAATTGTGTACCTTTTTTAAAAGTAAGAAATCCAGAATATTTAACACTGGTATATGGTTATGACTATAAACTGCAACATAAATATCAAAAGCTATTAAATCAAAAACGAATATCCAAAAAATTAAATGTTTCATTAAAAGAACATAAACTTGGTCAAAAGATGCTAGAATACCCATTAGCTTCGATACAGATTGAGAACGAAGAATATAAGCAATTAGCTGCTAATAAAATATTTGAAGAGCAAAAAGAAAAAAGTATCGATCCAAGGCTATAAATTTAACAATTGTCTTATCTAACAAAACTAAAAAAAAGCACTTTTTATGTCCATCATAAAAGGTGTTTTTTTGTTCGACAAAAGTATGAAGTATGGGAGTTATTCTTTATATTTGTTTAACAGTAAAACTATATGGTAGTGTTAAAAAAAGCAAGGATTTCAATATTTAAAAAATTAGTTAACAAGGTTTGATCGTTTAACGGATTTTACTTGGAGGGTATTTAGAAAATGTTCTTTATCATTATTTTATTGGTGATCATTCTGATTGCCTTTTTGTTTATGAATAACTATCCACATTTCGGTAAGACATACTCAAAAGAGAAAAAACAATCCTTTCAAAAGTTAGAGAACTATCAGAATGGAAAATTCCAAAATCAAATTCCAACTAGTATGAGTACAGATTTGAGAACGACTTATACAATGTTAAGGGATTTTGCAAAGACTAATCCAAACAGAAAACCAAGTGTTCCAATTCCAATGACAAATATGAAAAATTTTATTTTGTCAGATCAAGATGAAGCCAAAATAACTTGGTTTGGACATTCGGCTGTTCATATCGAAATCGATAAAAAGAATATTTTAGTTGATCCAATGTTTGGTAACGCCCCATCCCCATTCCCTCAGTTTGGAGGAAACCGATATAGTGGAAGCTTACCGTTTGAGATTGCCGATTTGCCAGTTATCGATGCAGTTATTTTGTCACACGATCATTATGATCATTTAGATTATGGAACAATCAAAAAAATAAAGCATAAAGTAAAACATTTCATTGTTCCACTAGGTGTAAGGAATCACCTTGAAAGCTGGGGTGTTGAAACAGATAAAATATCAGATCACAATTGGTGGGATGAATTTTCATTTGAAGGCTTAACAATTGCTTGTACACCTGCAAGACATTTCTCAGGGAGAAGTCTAACAGATCGAAATGCTTCTTTATGGTGTTCATGGATTATAATGAGTAATCAGCATAAAATCTTTTTTAGCGGTGACAGTGGGTATGCGTCGCATTTTAAGGAAATTGGTGAAAAATACGGTCCGTTTGATATCGCATTAATGGAATGTGGCCAATATGATGAACGATGGTCTGCGATACATATGTTGCCTGAGGAAACAGTCCAAGCATTTATTGATGTGAAGGGAGAAGTACTAATACCGATTCACTGGGGGGCATTTACACTTGCATTTCACGATTGGTATGACCCAATTGAAAGAGTATTAAAAGCTGCGAAGCAAAATAATTTGAACATTGCTACTCCTAAAATAGGTGAATTGATCAATATTAGTACAAAAGAATTTCCGACTTCAATTTGGTGGAAATAATACTGTTGATGAAGGATGTTCCGTTAGTATATAGAATTATTACTACATTATAGTAGAAAGAAGTGATCACGATGGGCGTTTTAAAAGAAAGTGCACAAATGGTACAAGACGTGATTTTACAATCAGGGTATAATAATCAAGTAATTGAATTGCCGCAGAGTGCTAGAACTGCACAAGAAGCAGCTGATGCATTAAATTGTAAAATGGCTCAAATTGCCAAGTCAATTATCTTTCGATTAGTAGAGAGTAATCAACCTTTATTAGTGATTGCAAGTGGTGTAAACCGAGTAAATGAACAACAAATTGAACTGCTGTTGAATCAAAAATTGGGGAAAGCTGATGCAGAATTTGTTCGTGAGCACACCGGTTTTGTAATAGGTGGCGTATCACCAATAGGACATAAAAATACAATTTTAACGTTTATAGACGAAGACTTATTTCAATACGAAGAAATTTGGGCTGCAGCGGGTCATCCAAAAGCAATTTTTCAACTAACACCAAATGAACTGCTTGAGATGACGAAAGGGACAGTAGTAAATATAAAATAATTAGATTTTATTAGACATATAAATGTATGGATACGAAGTTAGCATTTTCGAGTCATGACATATTTATATGTCTTTTTTTATTTATGGAAATAACTTTTTATGAAAGAGGGTTGAAACTAGAGATGGAAAACTTTATTTGTACTACTTGTGGAGTCCAATATGAAGGCTCAATTCATCATCCGAAGAGTTGTTTAATCTGTAATGAAGAACGACAATATGTAAACCAAAATGGTCAATCATGGACCACATTAGAATCTATGAAAAAGGGAAGTTATCAAAATAACATAATACTAGAGGAGGATGGATTATATAGTATTAAAACGAGCCCTAAATTTGGAATTGGTCAAACAGCTTATCTAATTCAAATGGATGGATTTAATATTTTATGGGATTGTATCACTTTACTTGATCATCACACGATAGAAACGATTAATCAGTTAGGAGGAATTGATGCGATAGCGTTATCTCATCCGCATTATTATTCAAGCCAAATTGAGTGGGCAGAAGCTTTTGATGTCCCAATTTTTATACATGAAGATGACAAAGAGTGGGTTGTAAGGAATAGTGACCGGATTATTTTTTGGTCTGGTGATACAAATGAAATACATAAAGGAATTGTGCTTCATCGCTTAGGAGGACATTTTAAGGGAGGTGCAGTTTTAGAATGGAAAAATGGAAATAATCAAAAAGGGATTTTATTAACAGGAGATATTATACAAGTGGTTGCCGACCCGAATTGGGTTAGTTTTATGTATAGTTATCCAAATCTAATCCCACTTCCAGCAAGTAAGGTTCAAGACATTTCAAATGCTGTAAATAAGATGGAATTTGATAGAATATATAATGCGTTTCATGGAGTCGTAACAGACAATGCAAAAGATGTGGTAAGAAAATCTGCTAGAAGATATATAGATGCATTAAATGGAAATCTATTTAACACCTAATTTATTTCTTAACAGAAAACAAATAAGGACCAAAGAATGGTCCTTATTTGTTTTTTATATCATTTTTATTCATTTAATGATAACTTTTGTTCCTTCTCAATCTTATTTTGTTTGAATGCAGATGCAAATAATATAATAGTAGAAACTGATGCAATCCATACTAATATGACCATTGCATGACTGAATGATAGTTCCTTCCCAAAGTAGAAAATTTCTCTTAAACCATCAGCTCCAAACCGCATCGGAACCCATGAATAAATCCAATCATGTGTAAATTTTGGTAGAAGCTCTGGTGCCATTCCAATTATTGATCCGGCAAAGAAGAAAATTAGAGCAAATAGACCAACTCCTCCAAAGCCAATCCAAGACATAACTGCAGATATTAATATATGGAAACTAAAATATGCAATCGTTAAATAAAGGGCAGTATCTATGAAGCTAGGTATTGTAAAGCCGATCCAGTCTGCCATCAACGTAATTCCGAACCCAGCTACAAATGCTAAAATAATGGCTAAAGCAACTTGTTCAATGATTACGTTTAATTTGTTAATGGATGTTGTCATATTTGTTTTCTTTTTACCTAAGAAGATAATGACTGCGCCAATTAAGCTAGACATCCATAAAGGGGTAATTAAAATGACTGGTGCATTTCCATTTGCTGTATGTGTACCTATTTCATTTACATTTTCGGTTTTGTTTAGTATTGGACTTACTAAAACACTAGCTTGTTTTGCCGAAATTAAAGTATTATTTTTCTCTAATTCGCTTAAAACTTCGGTACGTATATTCATACTTAATTGGTTAACTACATTGTTTAAGATTTGACCAGCCATTGTAGATGCATTGGCATTCATCCCTTGATTTAACAATACTTTTATTTCAATAGATGATGGATTATTTGTTTTTAATGTAGCTTGTTTTTGACTTAAATTTTTTGGAAGAATTAATGCTGCATAATACTTTTTATCATCTAAGCCTTTTCTTACCTTATCCTCACTAGATACTTGAATCCAATTAACAGCGCTCTCCTTTTGGGAGTTTGTTACTTCATTTATTTTTGAAACCATGATTTTACCTAGATTGATCTCACCTTTTGATGGAACATTAATTCCTTCATCTTCATTTACAATAGCAATAGGCAGATTTTTAGGTGTCGGGTTAACTGATGATGCTAAAGTAAGTGAAAAAATAACGACAACAACTAATACGATAATTGGAGCAAATAGCGCTTGTTTTTGTTTTAGTAAATTCATTTATATGCCTCCTTATTTGTTTGATAAATTACTAAACACCGTGTTGACTATTCTCATGAAAAAATATTACAATGGATTCTAATCAATCACAATAACCAATTAAATGGAAAATGTTCATTAATGAACACTTCCTCAGAATATGTTTAGGGAAATGAAAAAATGTATAGGGATGTTAAAAATGACACAAACATTACGTGAAATAAAGGTAGCAAAAACAAAACAATTAATTAGGGATACATTTGTAGAATTAATTGAAGAAAAAGGCTTTGAATCAATCTCAGTAAGAGATATTACAATGAAGGCTGGTCTTAATCGAGGCACTTTTTACCTTCATTATCAAGATAAGTATGATCTAATGGATAAAAATCAGTCTGAAATACTCGTTGGTTTACAGGAAGCTTTGAAGGATATGAATCCGGCCGAGCTTTTTGAGCATTACTCTAATGATTTAAAATATCCGCCAATCATAAAGGTATTTGAATATTTAACGGAAAATGCTCGTTTTATCAAAGTGCTTATTAGTTCGAAAGGTGACCCAGCATTTCCAAAGAAGATGAAAAATATATTAAAAACGGCATTGTATGAGAAGTTAGTAAAGTTAATTGGTACGGAAAATTCGCTTGCGATACCTTATGAATACTCTACTGCTTTTATTTCATCAGCCTTTTTTGGTGTAATTGAACAGTGGTTAGAAAAAGATATCCCTCATACACCAGAGGAAATGGCTATTGTGCATTTGAAGATTGTTAAATTTATGAGCCAGATCCTTGGTGGAATCGTTAAAGATTAGTTGCTTTTATTAAATAAAGTATGTGTTGAATTCCACTCCAGGATGCTCGCTTTCCATGGGGCGGGCGCTGAGCCTCCTCGGCGCGTTCGCGCCTGTGGGGTCTCAGCTGTCCCGCAACTCCCATAGGAGTCGAGCATCCTTGCGTTCCATTCTATTTCTTAATTAAGGGTCTCTAATTAAAACGCAATTATTTATAAAAGCTTTCTTTCAATTTTCTATAAAAATTACAAACTTATATAAATGCTCTGATAACAATAGGGGTATTTGATTCCACTCCAGGATGCTTGATTTTCACGGGGTGGGCACGTGCCTATTCGGCGCATTCGCGCCTGTAGGGTCTCTGATTAAAACACAATTATTTCTAAAAATTTTCTTTTAACTTTTTCTATAAAAATTATAAACTATATAAATGCTCTGATAAGAATAGGAGTATTGAATTCAACTCCAGGATGCCTGCTTTCCATGGGGCTGGCGCTGAGCCACCTGATTATACAGGATGTGGGGCATGCATGCGTTACACAAAAAGAAGACCAAATCATTTAGATTTGGTCTTCGCATTACTTGCCTAATTTATATTTTGGTTTTTCATCCAAATCCATTAATGAAAAGAATCTAGAATTAGTTGATCACGTTCTTGTTTCTGAGATTGCGGTACGCACTTTTTCAAATGAGGCTTTGGATTTGTGTTCGTTTAAAATCATGACGTTTACATATAATGCATCGATAATACTTAATTGAGCAATTCTAGATGCGAGTGCTTCCGGACGGTATTCTGTTTCTTCTGATGAAGTATAAAGTGCTACGTCTACATTTTGGCTTAATGCCGATTTAGGAAAACCTGTAATTCCAATGGTTTTGGCACCTGAATCCTTTAATACTTGAAGTATTCGAATAGTGTCTTTGTTTGAACCTGAATGTGAGATGACGATTGCTAAATCATCTTTTGTAAGCTGTGAAGCGGCCATTAGTTGAAAATGTGAGTCTGTGTATGAGTTTGCTTTTATGCCAGTTCGAATGAATTTATGAAATGCATCCATAGCAATAACAGATGAACCACCTATTCCATAAAGCTCTACACGGTTTGCAGAAAGAATTAATTCTACTGCTTTTTTAAATGAAGAACCTTCCAAAATTTGTGCTGTATTTTCTAGGGTTCTTATATTAGATTTGAATATTTTATTGGCGATTGTAATTTCATCGTCGTTTTCATTGATCTCTTCATGAATTTGTTGAATAGGTGTCATAATCTCAGTTGCGAGTGCAATTTTTAGAGCTTGATAGCCTTTAAAACCAATTCGTTTACAAAATCTGAAAACGGTTGCATCGGCGACGTTTAAAATCTCAGCAATTTCAGTAATGGTACTGTGAATAATATGTTTTGGATTTTGTAGTATATAATCTGCAATCTTTTTTTCTTTGTCACTTAGTCGTGCGTAGTATGAACGGATTTTGCCTAAACTGTTGGTTTGTTCCATAGTTTTACACCCTTCAAATTGTTTAATAAATAAACATAAATTTTATATTGTATTTAATTTAACTTAAAATGGTACGTTTTTATAAAAAAATAAACTCAATAAACTTATTATATAGGAAAGAAACGGATTTTTTAAATAATATGAAAGCCCTTTCTTGTGAAAAAATTCTTTTTTAGTCTGCTTTAACGAAAAAAAATTTTTCAACTCAAGATTATTTTGAATGATTTAACCTGGTTCGTCCTAGATAAAGTTAAGAGAATACTAAATTTGTGAATTGGTGAAAATTAGCATGATTAAGTAAAACATTATTTTCATTCTAAGTATATTTGTATAATGTCTGACAAGTTTAATTACTAAAAGATTACAAAAAATAGTCTAAAAGAAAGAGTCCATTTTTGGGACTCTTTGTCTTTTTTTAACAAATTTTAATTCTCTTAGGTACATCTTCTTAATTCGTAAAAGTATTAAAGGATATTAATTTTCAAGAAAGAATACATAGATAGATAAAGAGATAAAGAGATAAAGAGGATGATTAAGGGGGGCGAATAATGTTAGAAGGTGAAATCATTAAATTTTATCGAGAAAAAATGGGTCTTACTCAAGCTATGCTTGGGGAAGGAATATGTACAACGACGCATGTAAGCAAAATTGAAAGAGGAAAAACTGCATATTCACCCGACATTATTACCTTATTTTCAGAAAGACTTGGAATTGATATACACCAAGAAATACAGTCCTTCCATCTCATTGAAAATCTACTTCATCAGTGGCATGATGCGTTAATAATGAAAAAAGGACAACAAATTGAAGCTTTAAAAGTAGAGCTTGATCGAATGCCTTTTATTGCTTATACACAATATGCAGCACATTATTTTTTATTAAAAGCTCGATATTATTTTCACCATCAGAATTTAGAATTAGCTTTTCAAACAATTAATGATGTGCAAAAAGAATATACAGATCTATCTGCCTTTGAAAAAAACTTATTATATCACTTAAAAGGAATGTATTATATTCAGATTAATGCAAGTTCAAGTAGTGAAGATCATCAAAAAGCGATACAAATATTAAAAAAGATTAATATAGATGAATATAGAAATGAAGAATATTATTACCATCTTGGTATTGCTTATCACTATGGAAAATCAAAAATATTGGCTTATAAATATACAGAATTGGCATTAGCTTATTTTAAAAGAACAAACAACTATTTATTAGCGATTAGTGCTGAAACAGTCATGCTACTTCAATATGGTAGTGAGGTTGAAATGGATTTTATTGAAACAGTTAAAAGATATACAGACTTAATACATAATTGTGAAATATTAGGTGCACGTGATCGTAAAGCAATTCTCTTAAATAATCTTGGGGTTAAGTACTTTAAAAGAGAAGAATTTGATAAAGCTAAAGAATACTTTGAGAAAAGTATGAATGAAACAGAAAATCAACAATCTATTGTCTATTTAAGAAGGTTATGTAATTATCTTGAAGCAAGTACCGAAGGCGAATTATTACAAAAAGACACTCTGATCAAGAAGCTCAAAATCGGTGCTAGTCTAGCAAAAATGTTAAAAAGTCCAGTTCATACGATCTTAATTAAATTATTTAAATTAAAGGCTGAAAAAATTGAAAGTAAGTACTATCAATTTTTAGTTGATGAAGCACTACCATATTTTTATTCAACTAATAATAATTTTTATATTGAGCAATACGGAAAGCAGCTTTATTTATATTATATAGAGACAAACCAGTATCAAAAGGCAACTGAGTTAGCCCAATCTGTTATTGTGTAAAAAATTGAAATTCTTGAAGAAATACATAGATGTTTAGGCATAACTAGACATCTATGTATTTATTTTATTTTGCGGCTAAAAATTTCAACTCATTTCATTATACTAGTCATTATAAAACATATAGAAAAATTTAAAAATTGGTTTATTTATCATGTTTCCTTGTAGGAGAAATTGTTGATTCGTGTCGAAAACAGAGAAGACTTTGATAGAATCCTAAATAAATAACCCAATTGATAATGCCCTTCATATTTTTCATAATGAAACTAATACAAATGATATCTGTTCAATGAATTTGAAATTCCTGAGAATGTCATCAATTTCAAATTCCTCGTTCAGAATGTTAGTAAATCTTGGACAATGATAAATGGGAGGAAGAAAAATGGGGAAAAGTGTAGAGAAAAAGAAGTTAATAAAAAGCCTTTCAGTATTAGCATTATCATCGAGTATTGTTTTATCTCCACTTGGTCAAACAATGGAGGTTACAAAAGCAGCAAGTAACACGAAGTCTGAAGAAATATTAGCAAATTTAACAGCAGAACAAAGAAATGCTTTACACCAACTGTCAGTTAATGAAGGTTCTGAACAACAGATATCTTCAGAAATAGATTTGACATCTTCAAATCAAGTAAATGTAATCGTTGAGTTTTCAAATAAACCTGCAAAGGTAGCACAGATTGAAGCAAGTGTAGAAGGGAAAACATTAACAGCAAAGGAAGCATCGAAACTAGTTGATGAGGATCATACTATTTTTGCGGAAGATGTTGGACAAGTACTAACAGACAATAAACTGAAAAAAATAAATTATAAAATCCACCGTTCTTATAAACATGCCTTTAGTGGTGTCTCAATGAGTCTACCAGCAAATCAAGTTAAGAATCTTTTAAAATCAAAAGCTGTAAAGAAGGTTTGGAGTAATGAAAAGTTTACGATTAATCCACCCGCAGAGAACCAAGAAAATGAACAATTAAAAGCGGACGAATTTAATGTAGCTAACTATTCTCCATATGACAGTTTAGATCGATTACATGCAGAAGGATATACAGGTAAAGGAGTTAAAATTGGTATTTTAGATACTGGTATGGATTATAACCATCCAGATTTAAAGGATGCATATAAAGGCGGATATGATTTTGTTGATAACGATAAAGATCCGATGGAAACAACATATGAGGATTGGAAAAATTCCGGTCAACCAGAAGTAAACGGAAGTGCTTATTATACTGAGCATGGTACACATGTAGCAGGAATTATCGGTGGACGCGGAATCGTAGATAGTGAGTACTCATCTGTTGGTGCTGCACCAGAAGCAGACCTTTATGCATACCGTGTATTAGGTCCTTATGGTAGTGGAACGAGTGAAGGGATTATTGCCGGAATTGATAAGGCAGTTCAAGATGGTATGGATGTTATTAACATGTCTCTGGGCGCAACATTAAACGATCCACTTTATGCAACGTCAATTGCCGTTAACAATGCTGTTTTAAGCGGTGTTACAACTGTTGTAGCTGCAGGTAATAGCGGTGATAAAATGTGGACACTTGGTTCTCCAGGATCTGCCGCATTAGCATTAACGGTAGGTGCTTCATCTGTTGCAATTGATATTTATCAATATACTGGTGCTTTTGATGGGAAAAATTATAAGTTAAGACAATTAACGAAAAATTATAAAGATGACCTATCAGCTTTAAAAGAGAAAAAGATTCAAGTTGTTGATGTTGGTCTTGGTGATCCAGCGGGATATGCGGGTCAAGATGTAAAGGGAAAATTTGTATTCATGAACCGAGGCGTTTACACATTAGATTCTAAAGTTGCATATGCAAAAGCTCAAGGTGCTGCAGGAGTAATGATGGCGAATGATGAAGCAAACAAAGCTGAAGGAGCAATCCAAACATTTTTAGGTGAATCAATGAATGCGATTCCTTCGTTTTCAGTATCATTTGAAGAAGGAAAAACAATTTCAACTGCAATAAAAGCTGGTAAAACAGAATTCACATTTGGCGATTTTAGTAAAATTCAAACAGCAGCTGATGAATTGGCGGCATTTAGTTCAAGAGGTCCTTCTAAAGTAAATTACGATATTAAACCAGAAGTAACTGCTCCAGGTGTTTCGATTCTTGCGACAGTTCCGTTTTATATAAATGATAAAACTGTTGATGGTTCGAAACCAGAAGATTACAAGTATGCATATGCACGACTGTCAGGTACCTCAATGGCAACACCTTATGTAGCCGGTGTATCAGCATTATTACTTCAATCTAACAAAGATTTAGAACCAGCTGATGTTAAATCCATTTTAATGAATACAGCTGACCCTTTATCTAAAGATTATAGTGTGTTTGAGGTAGGAAGTGGTCGAGTTGATGCATATGAAGCAATTCACTCAAATGTGGAATTCCAAGTAGTAGATAAAACCCCGACTATGATTAATGGAAAACAAAAAATGATAAAAGAATTAACAGGTGGAATTAGCTTTGGTTCATTTGCTTTTGATGAGCAAGATGTATCAGATTCACGAAATGTTACACTGAAAAATCGTAGTGAAAAGGCCAAAACATTTAATGTAGATGTTACATTCCAGACAGGCACTCGAGGATCATTAGATGCAGCAAAAAACAATGTAACGTTAGATGGTCCTACTTCAGTGAAGGTAAATGGAATTAGCTCAAAAACTATCAATTTTAAACTCAACATTCCTAAAACAGCAGAAAAAGGTTCGTATGAAGGATATATTACTTTCACGAATCGTACTGATTCATCAGAACAATATCAAATTCCTTTCGGTGGTAGAGTTGTGAATGAAGGAATTGATTTCTTTAAAGCAGATCCGGCGTTTTCAACTGATACTTCTTGGCCAGCTAATGCGTTTCCGTTTCTTGGTTTTGAATTCTCATTAAAATCTGAAATGAAGACTTTGGATGTGTTATTACATGACCCAACTACTGGGGAAGACCTTGGTTTAATTGGTTCATTTACACCGATTACACTAAACGAAAATCAGGAGTATTTTATTGGAAGAGGATTTAATTCTATTTACTATCCATTTACAGGAGACTCTAAAAATCCGATTAGCTATGAACCAAGCTTTGCGAAACCAGGTCATTATCAATTAAGAATGGTTGGAACAAATAATCAAGGTAAATCATTTTCAAAAGTATCAGATTTCATCTTTGATTTAGGTGCGCCAACGATGAAGACTAGTTTTGATTCATTAGACCAAAAGGTTATTGAATATAAAGATAGTCAATTTGATAAAAATGGTGAATTTTTATATGACTTTAACATTCAGCTAAATGATCCTGAAACGGAACAAGCAAGGCAACTAGGTTTACCAGTCGATCAATCAAGTAATTCAGTTGTTTCGTTTTATAACAGTCCATTTCCTGCGAATCCAATTAAAACAGATCAGAACGGAAATTACTCTGATCAAATTTTAGTTCGTAAACAATCTGCGCCACTTCAAGTTCAGTTTTATGGTTTTGATGCAGCGAGAAACTTTACTGCTAACGCAACCAACATGTTAAGAGTCGTGTTTGTAAATGAAAATTTACCTTATTACTATTTAAAACCAAATAAACAAGTCGTTAATACAGGTGATACGGTAAACTATACTGTTCGTTCTAATAATATGAAAAATTTAAAAACAACTACAATTACGATTAATAATTATGATTATGCTTCAATTGAAAATGTTGTTGTTAATGATGCAGTTAAAGAGTATGGTAATGCGGAGGTTAGTGTAAAAAATACTACAACGAATTATACTCTTACGTTTACTTATTTAGGAGACAAAGAATTACCAGAAGATTTACCGTTATTTAACTTTGACCTAAAAACTGCTAAGAAGTTTACGAAGGAAAGTCCTTACTGGTATGGAATGAGTGCTTCTACGATTGATCAAGCAAATGTAGAGACAAAAGATGTTTACGCTTATATGGAAAATTTTAAAATTAAGCCAACTTTTTCTAGAATACAAGGAGCATTACAAGTTGAAGGTGGAAAAGATCCGGTAACAGGTGAAATGAATTATGCAATTGACTTGAGTAAAGCTAATGCAAAAGTAACAGTTACATCCTATGATGGAAAAACGGTTGTTGATGCACCAATCATCGACAAATATGGCTCATATAATGCTGATGGAATTAAACCAGATAAAAATGCCTATACATTAACAGTAAATGTACCTGGTCATTTTACAATGAACCAGAAAGTTGTCTTATCTGATGAAGTTCGTGGGGAAACACTTGGTAAATGGTTTAGATATAGTTTATCAACAGCAGCGGCGGGCGATATTAATAAGGATGATGTCATCGATGTTTTAGACGCGGTCGTATTACAAGATTTCTGGGGAACTAACAAAGCATCTGCTGATTTAAATTTTGATAAAGTAGTAGATTCTAAGGATATGAATTACATTATGAAAAACTTTGGCTTACAAAATCCAACTGTAGATAATGCGCCAAAAGCTAAGAGTTCCTATAAAGGAAAAACATTGGATAGTATTTTAAAAGAGCTAGGAATGAAGTAAGACAGGGTAAAAAGTAGTGGGAATTTTATAAGATAGGTAATTAGACTTGAAAGGAGAAACCTTATGATGGGTTTCTCTTTTTTTATTAAAAATTGGGCTATTTTGGGTTTTTTTAGTCATTTTTTATAAGATAATATGCCGAATTTTTAAAAACAGTAATGAGAAACATTGCTATTTTAGGGAATCATTAACCCAATTGACCATAATTTGGATATTCTTGATAATTGAAATAGACAAAGTAAGCTTTGGTGAAAAGAAACAGAAAGAATGCTGAAGGGTTTGATTGCTTTCGTGTTCAAAAAACTAATATCATTAAGCTTTACTTTTAGTTGAGAGATTTTTAGGAGGATGAACAATGGGGAAAAGAGTAGAAAAGAATAAGTTTTTAAAAAGCTTTACAGTTTTAGCTCTATCATCTAGTTTTGTTATGGCTCCACTATCACAAGTAACAAATGTGTCAATTGCGGCAAGTAAAACAAAGACAGAAACAATTCTTGCTAATTTAACGTCACAGCAAAGAGCTGCACTGAAAGAACTTTCAACGAACGAACAAACAGGTCTTCAAATTTCTGATGAAATTGATCAAACGACTCCTAGGCAAACTTCTGTAATTGTAGAGTTTTCAAATAAACCAGCAAAAGTTGCTCAAGTCGAAGCGAAGGTTGAAGGAAAGTCATTAACAGAAGTAGAAGCATCAAAATTAGCTGAACAAGATCATGCAACTTTTAGTAAAGATGTGGGACAAGTATTAACGGATGAAAACAATAAGAAGGTAGATTTTAAGATTAAACGCTCTTATAAACACGCATTTAATGGTGTTGCAATGGATCTACCAGCAAATCAAATAAAGAACCTATTAAAATCAAAAGCTGTTAAAACTGTTTGGAGCAATGAAAAATTTACGATTGATCCTCCTAAACAGCCTGAAAAAACTGAAGAATTAAAAGCAGATGAGTTTAATATTGCGAACTATACGCCATATGATGGATTAGATAAGTTGCACGCTGAGGGCTTAACTGGAAAAGGGATTAAAATCGGAATTCTTGATACGGGGATTGATTACAATCACCCAGATTTGAAAGACGCATATAAAGGCGGATAAGACTTTGTAGATGATGATAGCGATCCAATGGAAACTACATATTCAGATTGGGTAAAGGCTGGAAAACCAGGATCTGCAAATGGTGCAGACTACTACACTGAACATGGCACACACGTTGCTGGTATTATAGGTGGGCGTGGTGTATCAGACAGTGAGTATAAACAAGTAGGTGCGGCACCAGATTCTGATCTGTATGCATACCGTGTACTTGGACCAGGTGGAAGTGGTGCAAGTGATGATATTATTGCAGCGATCGATAAAGCAGTGAAGGATGGCATGGATGTAATTAATATGTCATTAGGTGCTACAATAAATGATCCATTATATGCAACTTCTGTAGCGGTTAATAACGCTGTACTAAGTGGAATAACAACAGTTGTAGCAGCAGGGAATAGTGGAGACAAAATGGATACGTTAGGTTCTCCTGGAGCTGCAGCATTAGCATTAACCGTTGGTGCGTCATCAGTAGCAATTGATCTTTATCAATATAGCGGAGTGCAAAATGGTAGTGACTACAATATAAGACAGTTAGCACAAAACTACTCAGATGATCTAACAACATTGAAAGGTAAAGCATTTCAACTGGTAGATGTAGGCTTAGCGAATCCAGCTGACTTTACAGGTAAAGATGTTAAAGGAAAAATTGCTTATATCCAACGTGGCACGATTGCCTTAATTGATAAAATCAAAAATGCAAAGGCTGCTGGTGCAATAGGTGTTTTAATGGCAAACAATGTGGAAAACAAAAACGAAGGAGCAATTCAAGCATTCTTAGGTGAATCCGTTGATGCAATTCCTTCATTCTCAGTTTCATACGATGAAGGTTTAGCAATCACAGAAGCCATTAAGTCTGGTAAAAACGAGTTTACATTTGGTGAGTTTTCGAAGATCCAAACAGCTTCAGATGAATTAGCTGCATTTAGTTCAAGAGGACCTTCTCGAGTAAATTACGATATTAAACCAGAGGTTACTGCACCAGGTGTATCAATCCTTTCAACCGTTCCATTTTATGTAAACAATAAGACGGGTGATGGAACAAAACCAGAGGATTATCAATATGCGTACGAACGATTATCAGGAACATCAATGGCGACACCGTATGTTGCAGGTGTGTCAGCTTTATTACTTCAATCAAATAATGGACTTGAACCAGCAGATATTAAATCAATCTTAATGAATACAGCAGACCCATTATCAAATGCTTATAGTGTATTTGAAGTAGGTAGCGGGCGAGTTGATGCGTACGAAGCAATTCATTCTAATGTAGAATTAGAAGTTGTTGATAAAACACCAACAATTGTTAATGGAGAACAAAAAACGATTACTGAATTAACTGGTGGAATGAGCTTTGGGTCATTTGGATTTGATGGTAATGATATTTCAGAAGCTCGTAATATTACATTGAAAAATCGAAGTGAAAAAGCGAAAACATTTAGTGTAGATGTGAAGTATCAAACAGGAGTAAGAGGTTCAAAAGATGCAGTTTCAAATAACGTTACATTAACTGGTCCATCTTCAGTTAAATTAAATGGAATAAGCTCAAAATCAGTCAAATATAGCTTAAACATTCCAAAGACAGCTGAAGTTGGAACATATGAAGGCTATATTACTTTTACAAATGATGCAGATCCAACAGAACAATATCAAATCCCATTTGGCGTACGTGTTGTTGAAGAGGGTATTCAAACATTTGAATTATTTAACCCACTTTACTCAAATAAAATAACAAATCCAACATATGCGTATCCATTTATGGATGGAAAAGTTGCATTAAAAACTCATATGAAAACGTTAGATGTGGTAATTCAAGATCCGACAACTGGTGAAGATCTAGGTTTGATTGGTTCATTCAATACTTCAGTAATGGCAGAAAATCAAGTTTACAATATTGGTAGACTTGTTGGAGCTACTTACTATCCATTCACAGGAGATGCAAAAAATCCAATTAGTAGTAAATATGAAATCATAAAACCAGGACATTATAAATTAAGATTAGTTGGAACTAGTCCAAGTGGAAAAACATTTGCTGCTGCAGAAGACTTTATGCTGGAATATGGGGTACCAACATTAACTTCCAGCTTTGATAAATTAGAGAAAAAGGTAATCGAATATAAAGATAGTCAACTAGATGAAAACGGACAATTTTTATATGACTTTCATTTAAATATTAACGATCCTGAAATCGATGAAGCAGCAAAGCAATATGATATTCCTGTTGACCAATCAAATAATTCATTTGTTTATATGTATAACTCATTTTTCCCATCACTTCCAATTAATATGGATAAAAATGGTGATTATAAAGATCAAATTTTAGTGGATAGCAAATATCCAACTTTACCAGTAACATTCTATGGAATGGATGCTGCACTAAATCCTACTTCTCAACTCAAAGTAGTGTTTGTTAAAAATACAACACCGTATTACTATTTAAAAGCAAATAAATCGAACATTGCAACTGGTGATACTGTAAATTACTCAGTCAGTTCAAATAACGTACAAAAATTGAAAACGACTAAAATAACAATGCGTGTAGTTAATAATCAAGGAATCATTGAAAATGTAAAAGTGAATGATGCAGTTAAACAATATGGTGATGCAGAGATTTCGGTAGCATCCAAAGCCGTTACAGCGGATTTATCAGAATACACGTTTACTTTTACGTATTTAGGTGTAGATAAGCTACCAAAAGATTTACAGCTATTTAATTTCGATGTAAAAACACTTGATAAAAGTTTTACTACAGGAACTGCTATTCAGACGTGGAACATCAGCGGATCGACGATTAACCAATCAAATGTAGAAACAAATAATGTATTTACGTATATCGAAGATTATCAAGTAAAACCAACAGTTTCAAAACTTACAGGGACACTACAAGCTGAAGGTACAAAAAATCCAACTACAGGTGAAACAAATTATGCATTAGATCAAAGAACAGTTGGTGCAAAAATTACATTAACGTCATACGACGGTAAAACAGTATTAGATGCGCCAATTACTTCAAAGCAAGGTGACTATGCATTTGACGGAGTTAAGATTGATTCTAAACCATATACATTAAAGGTAGATGTACCAGGACACTTTACAATGTCTCAAAAAATGGATCCATTATTTGATACGATTCGTGGTGATTTAATGGGTAGACAGCTTCGTTATTTATTAGATTTAGCAGCAGCTGGTGATGTGAATAAGGACAATGTAATTGATGTCCTAGATGCGATCGAAATTCAGAAATATTGGGGAACTAATAAAGTAACCACTGATGTAAACTTTGACAAAGTGATTGATGAAAAAGATATGAATTATATTGTTAAGAACTTTGGTGATAAAAATCCAACAGTTTCAAATGCTCCGAAAGCTAAAAATTCATATAAAGGGGCTACATTGGACAGTATTTTAGCTGAGTTAGGGTTGAAGTAATAGGAATATTGTTAGTATAAAAGAGAAGCCATTTTTAGCTTCTCTTTTTTGTTAGAAAATGGAATTATTTACATAACTGAACATTCTTTTGGTTACATTATTTGAATAAAAGTTTCTAAGGGGACTGTCATGAATAATAAGGTGATACAATCTGTTCATATATACATACTACTCATCATGTCTACTGGTTTTATGTTACATGTGTTAGTTCTACCAAGTATTTTATCTTCATCGCATAGAGATTCGTGGTTAACTGTTATTTCTAGTATTTTTCCATTTTTAATATGGAGTTTCTTGCTATTCTTTGTTTATAAGAAAATGAACAATGAAGATTTATTATCTATACTATACAAGGTGCTAAAGAAACCATTTTACTATTTCTTTGTAGGTATTTTTATTATCTATTTTTTGTTTACTGCTTACATCTCACTAAAAACTACTTTTTATTGGGCGAATACAAACTATACACAGGAAGTACCTGATTTTTTTGTTGTTTTCCTGTTTACTCTTATTTGTTTTTACGCTTCATCAAAAGGCATACGAACAATTAGTTCGATTGCGTGGGTAATATTGCCAATTGTAGTGTTTTTTGGTTTTTTAGTCGCTATAGGAAATACTCATAATAAAAAGTATGAATTGTTATTTCCTATTTTTGAAAATGGGTATAAAGACTACTTTCAAGGTTTTTTATATACATGTTCAGGGTTCTTTGAAATACTTTTTATTTTATTTTTAACACCTTTTCTATCTGATCAGTTAAAGAAAAAGTGGATATTAGTCGTCAGCTGTGTGTTACTAATGTTAATACTAGGACCGTTAATCGGTGCAATTACAGAGTTTGGGGCGAGTGAGGCAGAAAAACTAAGAAACCCTGCATATGAGCAATGGAGAATATTAACGCTAGGTTTACATATTACAAGACTTGATTTTCTTTCTATTTTTCAGTGGATATCAGGTACTTTTATTCGTATTAGCCTTAGTGCTTTTATTGCAAATAGTATTCTAAATCATAACGGTACAAAAAAATGGAGTCTTCCAATTTTATATTTATTTATTATGGTAGGAGCAATGATCCCTTGGGGAGGGACATCATTTTTTTATTTCTTACATCATTATTATTTTCCAATCAATTTAATTTTTTTGTGTACAACAATGGTATTTTTATTGATTATTATGACATTAAAAGGTGAAACATCATGATGAATGACTTAACTTCCATAGATCAATTAAACTTGATTGAGCTGCTAGACTCTTTTGATAATTCTTCAGATATTAAAATTCGGACGAAATCGTATAATGATGGTGAAACATTACATTTTATTAAAGCAATTTATTGTCATAACTTAGTGAATACAGAATACATTAGTCAAGTCCTTCCGAAGGTATATGAAGTTGTAAAAAAAGAGAATATGCTAAATTATGAATTGATTAGTAATGTTGTTGAAACAAATAAAATTGATAAACAAAAAAATGTATTGAATCAAATAGAAGAGGGGCTTTTTTCAGGGAATTTAGTAATTTTAAGTTCATTTTTAAATGATATTTTCTTAATCCCGGTGGCAAACCCTGCTAAAAGATCTCCAGAGGAATCAAATATAGAAACATCGGTCAGAGGACCAAAGGATGGTTTTGTCGAAAATATCTCAGATAATATGGCATTAATTAGACAAAGGTTAAAGACGTCCTCTTTAAAAAGTATAGAGTTTTTCATCGGTGATAGAAGTAAAACAAAAGTTATCTTACTTTATATGGATGATATTCTAAATCCAACTATCCTCTCTACTGTAAAAGAACGATTAAGTTCACTTAAGCTTGATATTGTTGTTAGTAGTTATGAAATTGAAGAATTATTATATGATCATTCTTTTTCTATTTTTCCATTAATGGATCACACAGGACGTCCTGATTATATTGTCCAATCATTAAATCAAGGGAGATTTGGGATTTTAGTGGATGGGAATCCTACTTGTTTAGTCGGACCAACTAGCATTAATCAGCTACTTTATTCACCTGAAGATATTCATGGCAGTTTTTTTTATGCTAATTTAGTACGCTATCTAAGAATGATGGCTTTATTTACAACAATTCTATTACCGGGATTTTACTTAGCTTTAGTTACGTATCATTTGGATCAAGTACCTTATCCTTATATTGCAACAATTGCAGTTTCCAGATTAGGGTTGCCGTTATCATCTACAATTGAAACATTTATCATGTTAGCTTTTTTTGAATTATTTAAAGAAGCAGGTGTTCGATTACCAAAAGCTGTTGGGCAAACAGTTGCTGTATTAGGTGGGTTATTTATTGGAGATGCTGCAATTCGCGCAGGTCTAACTTCCCCTACGATGTTGGTAGTCATTGCGATAACAGTAATATCTGGTTATACACTAGTTAACCAAAATATAGCTGCAAATATTGTCATACTTAGAGTATTTGTTCTCATATGCTCTACTATTTTGGGATTATTAGGGTTTTTCTCAGCGTTTTTCCTTATTCTAACCCATGTAGCTTCGTTGACTAGCTTTGGTAATTCGTACGCATTAACAGCTTCAAGCCCTAATAAATTCGATATTATGGCTATGATTTTTAGGCTTCCTCAGAAATTTTTGAAAAAACGTCATCAAGCTATACATCCTATTGATGACACGCGGAAAAAGGAGTAACCAGAAATGAAAAAAACGGTTGGGATTGTACTACTTATTTTTCATTTAATGATGTTATCAGGATGCTGGGGAGAAAAATTAGTTCAAGCGCAGACATTTGTAACAGGTCTAGGTTTTGATTTTAAAGATAATCAATATATCGTTACATTTCAGGCGTTAAACTTTTCAAATATTGCAAAACAGGAAGGTGGATCATTGGTTGATGCACCACCAGTTTTAATAGGACAGGCAACTGGCTCAACCATTCAGTTAGCTTTAAACAAATTAGAACAGGAAGCTCCATTACCACTCTATTATGGACATGTTATCAGTATCGTACTTAGTAAGAATATAATTGAAAAACAATTGAAGAATGTGAATGCATTTATTAGTCAGAAGTCATTATTAAGGTATAATACATGGTTATTTGGTACGGAGGAAGACATAAAGGACATTTTTACTAGTGAAAGCTTCTTTAATTTACCAACATTATATACTGTTCTTGATCTACCGCAGCTTCAACAAGATAGAAAAAACTTAATCTTTTCAAATATTAGATACTTGGATTATATTTCAAGATACAATGAACCTGTAGGAACCATACTAATCCCTTCTTTAGCAATGAATGAAGAAAATTATGAAGAAGATGTAATGAAAAAAATTGCTTATGTGAATGGAGCTTATATTTTATCAGATAAAAATTATAGTGGATTCGTTACAACAGGAGATCTAATTGGCGTCAGGTGGCTAAAACAAAAGAATGATGTAATTAATATTAGTTTTGAAAAGGAAAAGCTTAATTTAGAAGTTAGTAAATCAAAATCTAGAATAAAGGTACTAAACGGAAAAGAGCCACAATATAAAATCCAAATTAATGCTGTAGCAATTGTAGAACAAAATGAAGATTCACTTGGAACGAAAAAAATACAGAAATTAATTGAAGCTAAAATCAAAGATGATTTAAATGTAACTTTAACTAAGTCAACAGATATTGATGCAGATCTGTTGAATATAACTGAAAGGGCTTATCGATATCATTCGAAGCAATGGGAGATAAAAGAAATAAATGAGTTAAAGAAGGATTCAGTTAAAGATATTGACGTTGATGTATATATACAAGAAAATCAAACTTATAAAAGGTAAATAGAAATGATGGGAGGTTAGTGACTAACCTTCTTTTTTTATGGCTGTTTTCGTATACATGCTTTTTAAGAATGCGTTAGTTGATTACAACTCCAGGTTGCTCCCTTTCCGTGGGGCGAGAGCTGAGCCTCCTCGGCAAGCCTCCGGGGTCTCTGCCTTCGCGCTATTCCCACAGGAGTTTCGCACCTTCCGTTGTAATCAACTTTTGTGATAGTCGATTTATATCTCAAAAGAAACAACCTTATAGAATAGAACCTTTTTTATGAAAAAAAACCGGTTAAAAACAACTGATAAAATGCACCAATCAGTCAAGAAAAATCATCTGAGACTTTCATAAGTCCTTGACGAGGTTTCAGGAAGTAGCTTACGATTATTTTAACAAACAATCAGTTCGTACCCCTTTAGGGGGTATTTGTTTTTTACGAAAAGTTGAGATTATTCGAGGTGAATCAGTTTGATTTTTGTAATTGGTGGCGCACGTAGTGGAAAGAGTTCGTATGCTGAAAAACGGATGAAAGAAATACAAGAAAGAACGAATGATGTTTTATATATTGCAACTGCAATGCCTATCGATGGGGATATGACCGACCGAATTAAGCGACATCAACAAGATCGGGAAAAAGAATGGCATACAATTGAGCAGTATAAGGATTTTCACTTACTAGACGTGAATCCTACATTTAAAGAAGTAAATCATATTTTACTTGATTGCTTAACGATTATGATTACAAATATCATGTTTGATGGTTATACTGATTTTGACCATATTACAAATGACGAAATTGAACAGCTTGAAAGTAGTATTAAAGAAGAGGTTTTAAAGCTAATTGATGTATGTGAGCGAAATAAAAAAACATTATGTATTGTATCTAATGAGGTTGGTTTTGGTCTTGTACCCTCATATCGTTTAGGTATTATTTTTAGAGATATTGCAGGACGAATGAATCAACTGATTGCTTCTAAAGCAACTGAAGTAATACTCGTAACAGCCGGTATTCCATTACGAATTAAATAGAGGTAAAATAATGAATCGATTTAAAATGATCCTTAGTTTTTTTTCAACCATTCCAGTAAAGAATGTTCAATTTATAGAATCAGAGCTTGGAAAAGGAATTAGACTACTTCCTTTAATAGGTATAATATTTGGCTGTTTATTAGGTGGATTACATATGCTTTTGCAGTTACTAAATATAGAGAATGAAATTAGTGCTTTTTTAATCATTTTATTCTATATTTTTTTAACTGGTGGATTACATCTTGATGGTGTTGCTGATACTTGTGATGGTATTTTTAGTCATCGATCTAAAGAGAGAATACTAGAAATTATGAAAGATAGTCGAATTGGAACATTTGGCGTTGTTTCGTTAATCGTACTTTTATTAGGCGATTGGTTATTTTTATCTAAAAGCACTAATTTTGCAATCATTTTATTTCCAATTATAGGTCGCTGGATTGCATTATGGACGTGTCGAATGAGTACTTATGCTAGAAAAGAAGGCTTTGGAAATCAGTTTATATTAGAGGCAAAAAATACAAAGTCATTAATTGTTTTCATTTTATTTATAGTCCTTATTTGTATAGGAAGTATTGTTTTTCACCAGTTAGAGGTGATTGTAGCACTAATTTTTACATACTTAATCATGATTTCGGTTATTAAAAGAATCAATCGTAAACTTGATGGAATAACAGGGGATATCATTGGGTTTTCAATTGAATTTTCTCAGTTGTGCTTTTTATGCCTTGTCCTAATTGGTGGTAAATTCATATGAAGATATTTTTAGTAAGACATACTGAAAGTGAAGGGAATTTGAAAAAGGTATATGCTGGATTAACAGATTATGCGTTAACAGAGCATGGGGAACAGCAAGTTGTAGAAGTTATGATGAAGCTTTTCCAGATACTTTCTCCTACATCGAATTTTTCATTATATTCTAGCCCACTTCAAAGATGTACGAGGCTAGCAGACGAAATTGAAAGACTACTACAGACTACTAAAATCATAGATTCAAGGTTAAGTGAAACGAATTTTGGAATATTTGAAGATAAAACATATGAAGAATTAATTCAAATATATCCAGATCTAGTAGAGTCATGGTTTCAAGATAGCATAAATTTTCAAATTCCAAATGGTGAAAGTTTAAGCATTTGTTTTAAACGGGTAAGTGCATTTTGTAAGGATTTAATCAGTAGGAATAAAGATGCAGTCATTGTATCACATGGTGGCATTATAAAATTAATTATACTAGCATTATTGGATTTAGACTTAAAGGAATTTTGGAAGTTTTATACAAGTAATGGGTGTGTGATAGAAATAGCTTATGATAATGGATTTGGATATATCAAAAATATAAGTCAAATGAAATATGGGGATGAGGAATTTGGAGATTAGAAGACTTGTCGTACTTTCACTTTTTATTTCAATTAGTGCAGTATTGTCTAACATTAAAATTTTTTCTACGTTTGCGCTAGATTCTATGCCAGCATTTTTAGCAGCCATGCTTTTATCTCCAATGGCAGGTGCCATTGTTGGAGCAATAGGACATTTACTTTCTTCATTTACATCTGGTTTTCCACTGACAGTACCGATGCATATATTGATTGCATTTCAAATGTTTTGTATCGTTTGGCTATTTGGAGTGTTATATAAACGCTCAAAACGTGTAATCGCCATTGGCATAGCGATTTTGTTAAATGGTCCAATCGCAACTTTTTTAAGTGGTATTTTATTTGCATACCTAAATGACACGATGACAGTCATTGGCTTTTTTAAGTTAATGGTACTTCCTTTAACACTAGTTTCGGCGGTAAACATTATTTTTGCATACATAATTCAAAGGGTGATGAATCGTGCACGTATCCAAGTATAGAGATTTGACCTTATTACAAATCGACAAATCCAGATATTTTACAATTGCTTGTGATAGTTGCGGTGGAATTGGAATGAGTGACTTAGATATTGTAAAGGTAGAAGAGTCAATCGTTGGTTATTTAACTTCACGCGTTTGCTTATTTGAAACATTAGCATTTCGTGCAAAACCGACTTTGCTAATTAATACTTTATGTGTTGAGATGGAAGATAGGGGACAACGTATTTTAACGGGTATTAAACAGGCGATTAAAGAGTATAATGAAGTTCAATTTTTTAATGATGCGCTAGATATAAACATTACTGGTAGTACAGAAGAAAATATTCCTACTTTACAAACAGCATTAGGTATTACAGTAATCGGAGAAATCTATAATCCTTTTGAAAGGCCAATTGTAAATAAGGGTGATGTAGTTATCTTAATTGGATATCCTAAAGTTGGACCAGAAGTTTTAATTGATATGAATGAAAATTTAAATGAAATCGTTAGCTTTCAATCGTTAAAACAGTTAACAGTTCTGCCGAATGTTAAGGATATTTTGCCTGTTGGATCCCAGGGTGTGAATTATGAATTAAAACAATTAAGCCAAACACATAATAAGGAGATTCAAATTTATGAGAATGATCCTACTTTATTAGAAAAATCAGCAGGCCCAGCTACTTGTGTTTTGGCAGTTGTTGATCGGAATCATTTTCAAAAAGTACGGGAATGTATTTCGCAACAAATTACACTATTAGGTGAATTTAAATAAAGTTAATGGAGAATGTATATGGCTAACGCTTTAAAAGATATTTATAACGAAGACTTTATATCTAAAATTGCTCAGTCAATTAAAGAAGTTTATCCAAATTTTGAGGATAAGACTTTTACTGAATTAGTTTTCAATGAACAATGGGTTGAAAAAACATTGAAGGAAAGAATGAGACATATCACACTTTGTTTAGGTACTACTTTACCAAAAGATTATCTTGAAGCGCTTGGCATACTAAAGCAAATTGTAAATAGGTTTCCTAAAAATAACTTAGGCTGTATCTTCTTTCCAGATTTTGTAGAAGTTTATGGTCTAGCAAACTGGGATTCATCTATTGAAGCCCTAGCATTGTTTACTCAACACTCTACATCGGAGTTTGCAGTTAGACCTTTTATTGTTGAAGATGAAGAAAAAATGATGGCTCAAATGTTAGAATGGTCTAAACATCCAAATGAACATGTAAGAAGATTAGCAAGTGAAGGGAGCCGCCCTAGATTACCATGGGGAATGGTGCTAAGAAGTCTAAAAAATGATCCATCTCCAATTTTACCAATCTTAGAGAATTTAAAAGAAGATGAATCTCTTTATGTTCGAAAAAGTGTAGCGAATAATATAAATGACATTTCAAGAGACCATCCGGATCTTGTATTAAATCTTGCAAAAAGTTGGTACGGAACAAATATATATACAAACTGGATTGTAAAGCATGCATGTAGAACATTATTAAAACAAGGGAATAAAGAAGCTATGTCGATCTTTGGGTTTGAGACAGCTGCTTTTGTTTCGATTGAAGATTTTACATTAAGTCCTGAGAAATTAAGTATTGGAGAAGACTTGCACTTCTCGTTTAAAGTGACAAGTAACCTAACAACGCCTTCCAAAATTCGTATTGAATATAAAATTGATTATGTGAAAGCAAATGGTAGTCGTTCAAAGAAAATATTTAAAGTAAGTGAGAATCAAGTTGATCAAATGAAACCATTACACTACAATAAAACCCATTCTTTTAAAGACTTATCTACTAGAAAGCACTATAGTGGAATGCACACCATAACCATCTTACTTAACGGAAACGAGATAGTGAGTAAAGACTTTATGGTTTTGAATAACAAGATATAGTAAATCTTCTTTCATCTAAATGAAAATAAAAAATAGAGTTGCCTGAGCAACTCTATTTTTTATTTTCCAAAGCTATTCACTATTATTTTCTTTTCTAAACGAGAGGATTGATGTTTTTAAGGAAGCATATGAACCGATTGCTGCATAACCGTAAAACCACCCCATAAAAATACCGGAAAACAAATGTTGTCTATGACTAATGAATATGGAAAAACAAAGCCCCAATACTAGGGCTAGCATCGGTACATATGGTTTCTTTATTCTTAAAAATATTTTAAGTAGTTGGGTGACCACCATTACGATGGGAACAGCAAGAACAGCATCCCAAAAATTTGTTTGAATCGTAGGAAAGTCCATCGAGACACACCTTTTTAACTTATTATCTACCTAATTAGAAAAGTTATATTCAATTATTTAAGTTAATTTTGGATTTTATATCAAAGTAATAATTTATTACAAATATCAAATTTCATTTGAAAGTCATGAATCCAGGTTAGAAATAAGTAATCTAAGGGTTAAAAATTTTGGACAAGTATTATTTGATTTGTCCAAACAAATTATCCAACAGCAGGTACGCAGAGGTTTCCTTTAGCTACAACGCAGGTTAATGTTCCACCTGCTAATGCCACTTCCACTTATAGTGTAAGAATAATTGTAACAACAGCTACGAATATTACTTCTGCTATAGCAATCAATCGTGACTTAAACATCATTACGTTTGCACCGTAGAAAAAAGGGAATCGTTATACTAAAAACAAACAAAGCCTAAGTCTCACTTTAAATAGAGATACTTAGGCTTTGCTTTTTAATTAAATTAAGTAAACGGATTTGCCTGGCAAATTTATACTTGTTGTTCTTTCCTCAAATACATCATGACATCTTCAGTTAAAGCAGTAAAACCTAATTTTTCTAGAATAATTCCTTTTGGAAGATGGGATTTCGACATCGTAACAGTTTTTACTTTTCGCTTAATATTTTCATTATGTACTAGTGTTAGTAAGTCATAAAAATAAGGGATAGCTTTCTGGTCTAGTGCTACTGCAAGTATTTCTGAATAATTTGTATCAGCTCGAATTGTCATACCAAAATAGGCAATTGGTTCATCCGCAATTTTACATTCCAATGCATAGTCAAATTCTATTGAACCGTAATATTCACTTAACATTGAGAGTTGTTCATTCGTTAATGCTTGCTGCTTCGTTTTTATATTTTTCCATTCATCAAAATGAAAGTTATCTTTTATTTCAAAAGAGAAGTCTGGAATCTGTTGAATATTTTTTAATAATATGGGATATTGTGCTCCTATTATTTGAGACTGACTTGTAATTTGGAATCCCTTTGATAAAAAATAATCTATTTGCTTATTCCATTGGCTTCTAAATCTCTGTGCAAAGACTTTTCCACCATACTCATCACTCTTAGCAAAATTGAATACTTTCTCAAATAATTCATCCTGAACTGCTGAACCTTCATATTCTGGTAAAACCCAAGGGTATCCTAGTGAAACAAAATCACCTTTTCCTGAAAAGCTCATATAGCCAATTAAATTTTCATTTTCAAAAGCGAATACACGTGACTTTTCATTAAACTCTTTTTGAGACTCATATAATTTAGGAGATAATGTTGGCTTCCATGCATATGGTAAGTTTATGGTCATGTTATTCCAAAAAGAATATTGCAAATCAAGGTCTGAAGAGTTCTCATAAAATCTGAATGTAATTGTCATATCAGGATCCCTTCCTTGTTTTTTTTCTTTAATATTAACAAATTTATGTTGTAGCAAGAGAAATAATAATGAATTAATTTGATTACTAGTAAAAAAGTAAAGAAATATTACATCATGTCATTGTTTGGATTTAGTAGCAATTAATTAAAAATGTAAAAATATAGTGTGTAAAAACCAAATTTCGCTTAATATATACGTTAAATACGAACGATAAGCAAATATATCAGTAATATTATTCACTTTTTCATTGTATTCCATTGATAAGTTTGTTATATTATCAAAGTAATAATCTTTACAAATCGTTACTCGTATATGCTCGGTAATATGGTCTGAGCGTCTCTACCTGGTTCCCACTAAAAAGAACTAGACTACGAGTTAAAGTATAGAGCATCTTGGTTGTGTACCACTGGTGACATGGTTTTGCATTCATTTTTCTTGTTTGCTTTATTATGTATACTTTAACTATCGTAGGTCTAGAAAGTAGGTATTTTCTACATTTTCTAGACTTTTTTCATTGGGACAAAGCCTCGAGTATAACAAACATCTAGGAGGACATTAGAATGAAAGAAAGATTGGTTATGGGAAGTAAGCCGTTAAAGAAGTACACTTTATTAGGTGTTATTACAGTATTTATATTCGCTTTATTTGTAGGTTTTAGTTCTAAACCAACTATTTCAATCGCTAAGAAAAAAACGTTAAAGCCTATTATTATTCAAGGTCCAATGCCGATAGAAGCTGAAAATTTTGCGAAAAAATTAAAAAATGTTAAAGAAGAAAAGTCAGGAAGTTTTGTATTTTACAAGGGAACTTTAAATAATTATCCAGTTATCGTTGCAAAAACAGGTAAGGGAATGGAAAATACTGCAGCTGCTACTGCTGTAGCGATTGAGAAATATAACCCTATTGCTATTATCAATCAAGGAACATCTGGTGGACATGATCCAAATTTAAATGTATTTGATATTGTTTTAGGACAAAAAACTGTAAATATTGGCTCTTTAAAAACAGTATCTAAAGAAGAAAATGAAGGAATTGATCCAACAGTATGGAAGCCGATGGACTTAATGGCTTCTGAAGGTAGTGCTGGGGAAGATCCTAATGCTGAAAAGCCTCGTTTCTACGAAGGCGATAAAGAGTTACTTGCTGTAGCAAATGCAGTGAAAGAAACATATACAAAGGGAAAAATTGTTGAAGGAACGATCGGTTCTGCAGACGTTTGGAACAATGAAGTTGACCGAATTAAATGGTTCAATAGTAAGTATGGTACATCTGTTGAGGAAATGGAAGGTGCTTCAGCAGCACAAATTGCTAAAGCATACGATGTTGCGTTCTTAGGAATTAGAGTATTATCTAATAACAAAGTGAACGGTGGTAAATACAATCCCAACACAGCTGCGGCATGTCAGGAATATGTTTTTGAAGTCGTTAAGAAATATATTTCTACGAAAACTAGCAAATAAGAAGTTTAATATATGACGATAAAGCCTAATTTCTCGATTGTAAAACTGAGAAATTAGGCTTCTTTTATTTAATAAAGCAATTATAGGCAGTTCTTCATTAAGTTTAATAATCATGAAAGAAACCGAGATTGAAAAGTTAGCAATCTCGGTTTTAGTAATTAAGTAGCTGGAATCTCAATGATATCTGCGGATAATTTCTCTCCATTATACTCAATCCAATATTCAACTTTTTGAACTGCTGATGTGGATTTAATATTTTCAACAGTAATTGTTGCAGTAGTTTTGTCTTCACTTAAAGTTATACTTTGTGGTGTAATGACTTGCTCAGAACCTGCGTTAATGATTACAGATACTTTTACATTATCTGTAGTTAGTGATTGTACTGCCATATCAAACTCAAGTGTCAGTTTACCATTAAGTGCTTCAATATAATTTAGTTCAGCGACAGGTGGTTTAGTTGCATCCATATAGACTTCAACTAAATCTGTATATTCTTTTGTTAATTCTGTATTGAATGTTGAAGAAGTATGGCTTAGTAACGGCTTAGTTGTCTTTAATACACTATAAGCACTTTCTAACTTTCCAGATTCTAGTAGGCTAGTAGCTTGCTCTAGTTTATATGATACTTTTATATCATAATTATATTTTTTATATTTAGTAGTCTGATCATAAAATTCATTAAAGAATGCTTTTTTCGCTTTAAAATCATAAACTTCATCGTAAGTTGCAAATTGTCTTGAAGTAATGTATTTTGCAAGTTTTTCATGAGCGATTTGTAAAGATTCAATATCCTCATCTAATACAGCTGATTGAAGTTGAGCTTCAATATTTGTTGATGCATCATACACAGAAGCAGCTTTTAAGTAAGGCTCTACTCGATCTGTGATGAATGTTTTGTATGCACTATTTAATTCTGCTAAATATTTTTTCTTATTACTTTTTGCATACTTTTCAATCGTCTTTTTTGTTGTAATGTATTGTTTTTTCGCTTTGTTATATTCAGTAACGACAGTAGACTTTTTAGCGAATGTGCCAGTCTTTTCAAGTGGTGTGATATATGAACTATATGCTTTTTTCATTTGTGATTTTGTTACGCTAACGACTTTTGAAATATTAATAGCAGCTTCTGATGAAGAAGGGTTAGCGGTAAAAAGTGCAGCAACAATAATTGCGCCTGCAGCAGCTATATGATAAACAGATTTTACATTCATTATTTGGAAATTCTCCCCTCAAAAATAGATAAATAGATTAAATAATGGTTATGAAAGTGAAGGTACATAAGTGTATTGATGAATAATTCTCATTTTCGATGTAATCATAATTGATAATGATAACCATTGTCAATTAGTTTTTTGAAAATATTCTGCAAAATAAAAACCACTCTCACTAAGTAGAAGTTGTTATGTGAAAGTGGTCTGTTATGTAGTATTGATAATCTGTGATATTACTTGTTTTTATCTACAACGACATGGGCAAATTTATTAGCAGAAAGATCAACGTCAAATGCAGCACCGAAGCCAATTACATAGCGGCCCTCTGAAGGTGTCAGCTTAAATAGCGACATATCAATTCCTCGTAACATATTCATCATTGGTAACCCATGAATTTGTTCAAACTTATTAAAAATTTCTTCTTGATCTTCATTTCCGATATTTTCAGAAGCACATCGGAAACGTGCTCGTTCTCTAGCAAATAGATTAGGAGATTTTGACTCATCAGCAATTAGCATGATGTAAATATTCTCATTATCTTCTATAAATTGATAGTGATCTGAAATTTTACTAATAAATATATAGAAACTTTCTTCATGTTTAACAAAAGGTGCATAACTAATAAAAGGATCACCATTTCGATCTTTTGTGCTAATGACGATCGTTTTTGTTTCATTGATAAAATCATCGTATTTCTGTTTAAACGTTTCAATATTCAGTTGTTTTTGCATGAATATCCTCCTAAGAGTACAAAAGTATTTTAAATTATGGCTTTTAAATGTAATTCAATAAAAGCTAATTCGAATGATAACAATTATCATTTTCAATTGCAATATAAATATTTTTATTATTTTTAATTTTTAGAAGAAAATCTAGAAGTATCTAAGGATTGTAAGAATAGGTAGATAAATATGTCGATTGATATATCAGAGAACATGTAAAAAAGTAATTGACAATCATTCTCAACGTAATCTAATATCAAGTCGAAGGGCATAATTGATAATGATAATCATTAATAATTACCAAAGGAGATATATTCATGAAGAAATTTATACTTAGTATGTTATCAGTTTTATTAACTTTTAGTTTAATAGCTTTTAATACATCTACAACAGAGGCAGCAAGTAAAAAAATTACGGTAAAGGATTTTGCTGGTCGTTCAGTTACTTTTAGTAAAGCCCCTACAAGAATTGCAGTATTAAGCTCAGGAGATCTTGGTACAGTGAAAGCATTAGGTTCTAAAATAGTAGGTCGACCAACGACGGTTTCAACTGTAGATTCAAGTCTAAAAAACATTACACAAATTGGTACAGTTTTTTCTCCAAATTATGAAAAGATTGCTAGTGTAAAACCAGATGTAGTCATTGCAAGTACTGCTTTTAAAGCAAATATTAAAAAAGTAGAAAATTTAGGGATCAAAGTCATTATTACTTCTGGAGCATCTGTAAATGATATAAAATCAAGCATTACATTATTAGGAAAAGTGCTGAATAAAGCACAAAAAGCAAAAGTATTAACTGGAAAAATTGATAGCAGAATTAAAAAATATAGTAAGAGTAAAACAAATGTGAAAGCAGTCATTTTATTTGGTTCAGGTACTAGCTCATTAGTTGCATTACCGAGCTCATTTTCGGGTGATGTTTTAAAGAAAACAGGTGGAATTAATATTGCCTCTAGCTTTTCTGAAGTAAAAGATTTTCCTGGTTACGCTAATTTAAGTACAGAAAAAATTATCGTTTCTAACCCAGATGTTATTTTCATGATTACGCATACAGATCCAAAGAAAACGAAAGCAGCAATGGTTAAATTGATGTCTTCTAGTGCTTGGAAAAATTTAAATGCTGTTAAAAAGAAAAATATCGTCTTTTTACCAAGTGATTTATTTGCTTCAAGCCCAGGAATTAAAATTACAGATGCAATGGATTACATGAATAAAGAATTATTAAAAGTAAAAGCGAAAAAAAATAAATAATGAACTCGAAAAGGGTGTTTTTAAGAGGAGAAATGGTCTTTAAAGCACCCTTTCTCATTGTGGGAAATCTACTTTTAATTATTGAATTTTATGGGGGAAATGGATGATGGAAAGGCAATCAAATGTAGCAGAAGCACAAATTGAGCCAACGATTAGTAAAGAAAAAAGAGTACATCCATATACAAAGAAAAGAGTTTTAACATACATTTTCTTAATAGTTGCAATTGTGTTAGTTGCTCTTTATTCGACAATTACTGGAAGTGTTAAGCTAAATCTACATGAAGTTTGGGCAGGATTAACAAATTCAAAAGATCCAATGCTTCATGCAATTGTTTGGGACTTGAGATTACCTAGAATAATAGTTGGATTAATTGTTGGGATGTGTTTAGCCGTATCGGGATCAATTATGCAAGGGGTAATGAAAAATCCGCTTGCAGATCCAGGAATAATTGGTGTGTCAGCAGGTGCTGCATTTATGGCAGTTATCATTATGATTGTTCTCCCACAATATATTCTTTTATTACCAATCGCTGCTTTTTCAGGTGGATTTGTAACAGCTATGTTAATTTATGGTCTTGCTTGGCAAAATGGTTCTTCACCTTCAAGAATTATACTAGTTGGTGTTGCAGTTAACTCGGTAATTGGCGCAGCGATGAGTGCGCTAATGCTATTATTTAGTGACAGAGTGCAGGCAGTTTTACCTTGGATGGCAGGTGGAATTTCTGGGGTAACATGGGACCAAGCTAGAGTGGTATCAATATACGCAATACCAGCATTAGTATTATCACTGCTTGCCATTAAGCATATTAAAATCCTAAGTTTAGGTGATGAAGTAGCTAAAATATTAGGGCACAATGTTGAACGTAGTCGTTTCTTTCTCATTCTAATCAGTACATTTTTAGCGGGTATTGCAGTTAGTGTTTCTGGATTAATTGGTTTTATCGGTCTAGTTATTCCACATATCATGCGAATGATTGTAGGGAATGATTACCGTTATGTCTTACCTTTGTCAGCTTTAGGTGGAGGCGTATTCTTAGTATTTGCAGATACAATTGCACGTAGTTGGTTTGATCCAATTGAATTACCAGTTGGTGTTTTACTATCATTCCTTGGTGGACCGTTCTTCTTATATATTTTAAATAAAGGAGGAAAAACACGTGCTTTTAACTAAAAAAGTTTCCTTTAAACACTCAGAATCTTTTTCACTAGATAACATCAATTTCGAAATTAAAAATGGAGAAATTGTTAGTTTAATCGGTCCGAATGGTTCAGGAAAGTCTACAATGCTACGGATTGTGACTAATTTACTAAAGCCAAATGAAGGGGCAGTTTTATTAGATGGAGATGAGATTAAAAATCTAAGTAGGCAGGCAATAGCGAAAAAACTATCGATGCTACCACAAGTTCATAATAATGAATTAGATTTGACTGTTAGGGAACTCGTTTCATTCGGTAGAAATCCACATAAAGGCTGGTTTCAAAAATTAGATTTTGAAGACGAAAAGATTATTGATTGGGCACTAGAAGTGACGAATTTACAATCTTATGAATTTAGATTTCTTCAGTCATTATCGGGTGGAGAGAGACAAAGGGCTTGGATTGCAATGGCCATTGCAGGACGCCCAAATGTGTTATTATTAGATGAACCAACTACATTTTTAGATATCGCGCATCAATTAGAAGTAATGGAACTGATTCAAATGTTAAATGATCGTTTTGGTATGACCATTGTTATGGTATTACATGATATCAACCAAGCTGCCGCATATAGTGACAGATTAATTGTTTTGAAAAATGGTTGCATAGAATATGATGGGAATTCACAATACGTGATTTGCAAAGAGATGTTCCATGATATATTTGAGATTGATGTAGAAATATTTAAGGACGGGGATAGACCGTTTTTTAAACCTATCAGAAATGTAGGCAAATTAAAAGAAGTAGAACGTGAACGAGTACATAGTTAAAGAAGTAATTAGATTTTTATCATTTAGAGGAGGGACATAAAAAATGATTATGACAACCAATGCAATTCGTGTCGTGAAAGGGCATGGAGATCAAGTCGTTGAGCGATTTAAAGTTTCAAAAGGGATTCATAAGTTTCCTGGTTTTATTCGTATGCAAGTTTTAAAAACATTGGATCTTGAAGAGTACGATGAAGTGAGAGTTTGTACAACTTGGGAAACAATGGAGCATTTCCAAGGATGGGTAAATTCAGATTCTTTTAAAGCAGCTCATGCAAAGAGGCAAGAACAGCAAGCTACAAATGAAAATAGTATCATTTTAGGTTCACAATTAACATGCTATGAGATACCTGTAGAGCACTTACGCGAAGAGGTTGAAAAGTAATACTTATATAAAAGTCATTTAAAACCATAAGATAATACGAAAAAAAGAGAGGTATGTAGAACTCTCTTTTTTCTATTTACTACAATTCGAACCATGATATAGTAGTGATTGTCACTAAGAGGATACCTGAATTGGAGGAGTGTTAATGAAAAAACAAGTGATTGAATCTTTTAATCAATTATCAGTTGCTTATGAAAACACAGTAGACCTTGAAAGCCCATATAATACGCACTATGAAAGACCTGCAATGATGGAACAGTTAGAAAAGAATCTCGAGAAATATCATATTTTAGATGCTGGTTGTGCAGCAGGCTGGTATACAGATGCCTTATTAAATAGAGGTGCGAATGTTACTGCAATTGATATTAGTCAAAGCATGGTTGAAGCTGCAAAACGAAGAGTGGGAAATAAAGCTAAAATATTATGTCATGATTTAGAGGAGACACTTCCATTCCCAAATGAAACATTTCATATCATTATTTGTTCTTTAACCTTGCACTACATAAAGGATTGGAATTCAGTATTTACAGAGTTTAATCGAGTACTAAAGCCAAATGGAGTATTATTGTTCTCAGTCCATCATCCATTTTCAGATTACACGATATTTACCTGTGAAAATTACTTCACAAAAGAGTTACTCACTGACCAATGGAAGAAAGCAGGAAAAGAAATTGAAGTAGTTTTTTATAGAAGACCACTACACGAAATCATCCAATCAACCGTTAATCATTTTATGTTATCTTCTCTCATAGAACCGCAACCTATACCTGAACTAAAAAATATAAATCCAAAAGCATTTCATACATTATCAAGTGAACCAAGATTTTTAATGATCAAAGCAGTTAAGAAAAATTGAAGTAAAAAAGAGTTCTTAAAGTAGAACTCTTTTTTCTTGGAAATAATAAAGTTGTAATGAATCATCATGTTACATTGAAATTTTATTTTGTTTATAATCCAATTGTTTTGAATGTGCCATTTTATATGCCATTATACCAAAGAGTACACCTGCAAGACCTCTAAAAATTGTAGAAATAACCATTGCAAAATTCATGCTATAAGATTCAAGTAAAAATACACCAACTTGCGGTGCAATGAATGCAATAATTGAAAGCAAAAAGTTGTAGTTAGCAATATAGGAAGTACGATGGTCTTCTTCAGTTGCATCTAATAAACTATTAAAAAGAATTAAAACAGTTCCAGATACGAAAAATCCTGAAAAGAAATTGACGATAAATAAGTAAATAAAATTTGTAGAAAGAATGTTTAAAATTGGTGCTGTAGCCATTCCAATTGAGATCCATATTAACAGTTGTGTGTTACTATATCGATTTGCCATTTTTGCCCACCAAGGATAGCTAACGATTTGCGATAATTGATTACTTACAGTAAATAAACTTACCCAAAATGCAGTTGCATGTGCAATTCGAATTTGATAAATCGAAAAAAGTGACCATGCCATTTGCCAAGCAAAGTTAAAAAAAAGCGCACAAATTAAGAAAGTTACATAGGGTTTGTATTGAAAAAGATGTTTTGAAAAGGGAGAATAGTGTTCTGTTAGTTGAAGATTTGACTTCTCCTCTTTATGTTTCAAAATATAATATAACTCAAACATCCCAAAAATAAATGCAACTAAAAATAGTAATTGATAAGGAAGTGCATTAGATGAATGATAGGCTTTCATGCATAATCCTACAATTAACGTTGCAATCATACCGATAAATGTTAAAACTTTATTTCGTTGACCAAAAAATAGATTTCTTCGTTCAGCAGGTATCAAATCTCCTATAAATGCTTGCCAACTTAAATTCATAAATGTTCCTGGCAAATTCATGATTGCAATTAAAATAACAAATAACCACGCGATATGATCTGATTTTATAAACGGAAGAAATACCATTAGAAGAAGAAACAAACGCGTAAATAAAATGGAGTAAGCTGTAAATTTTCTTTTTTCTTCAAGTTTATTAACGATAAATGCAGCTGGAAGCATTGCAGCCATTCCGACAATAGAAGGCAATGAAGAGATTAAACTAACTTGGTAATTAGATGCACCTAAAATTGCAATTGCAAACAAAATGAAATAGTTATTAGACAAACTAAGTGCAATCGTTTGTGCAGCCCCGTTTTTAATGCTCTGGGATTCATTATGAAGAACGTCTTGTTTACTGTAAATCAACTGATTTTCCTTCTTCCTTTATTAATGTTATTGAAATGAGTTCGAATACTGATAAAATATTGGTTATTTAGTTGATTTTTAATTTTTAAATAATTCATTTGAACAATAGCATATTTATGATGAAATATCTATGGATAAAACCAAAGTTTTACGTAAAAAAAAATCAATAAATTCTTGAAAAAAAGCTTAAGAAAAAAAGTACTTAAAAATTGCATTTACACATAAAATTGACTAAACTTATATAATCTTTGTTTACAAAAATAAAAGATAGTTCATTTAAACCCATTAAATATTGGAAAGTACATTTTTAAATAGTTAAGCCATACTAATTATTAGAGTTGACGTTTAAATAATTCATTATTTTAAACGTCAATTTTTTATTGGAAATATGTTGTTTTATACATAATTAAGTTTACAACAAGGAGAAGAGACATATGTTTACACCAGTTTATAAAGTGAATGACCAGGGAGAGATTTACTTAAGTACAAATAGTTTTTCAGTATCGTACGATCAATTTAAAGAAGATGAAATGGGTAACGCATATGTAATTGTAAAAAGTGGCGAAGAACCAATCTTAAAAGTAAAACTTCTTCTACATAATATTGGTAATGCTAGAACACAAGAGCTTGAAGTAAAAAACAAATCGGGACTAGGATTAGTTGAAATTCGACTTATGCATGTGAAAATTAGAAAGTTTAAAAATGGTTGGGGCGCAAAGATTCAATTACAAAATGGAGAAGTAACAATTAAAGGGGATATCCCGAAACACGTAAAAATACAAGTAGTTCGGAAAGTAAAACTCGGATAAGAAAGAAGCGTATCAATCTGTCTGATCCATTAGTTTTTGTACTTTGTCTAGAATTTGTGAAAGAAGCTATTAAAAAATAGCTTCTTTTTTTTGTCTATTTTTCGCTATGAATCAATGTTTAATAGAGAGTCAATAAAAAGAAAACATGGGATTCGACCAACCTAGAGGGAAATTTATTACCTAAAACAATTTTAAGAAAAAATTAAGGAATCTATTACATAATGCAATTAATCAATTAAAAGGAGTGTTATTTATGGAAAACATAGAAACAAATGAGATCACACAAAAGCTAAATAAACTGGAGAAAAACATAAGAAATAAATCAAAATTTGATATGAATCCAAAATTATTAGCAATCTTATTAATCGCAAATTTAGTGATAGGTATTTTTAGTTTAGCTGGAATTGGATACTTAAGCTTTAAAGACATCAATCGAAATCAAATGATCAGAACAAACTTCCCTAATGGTGGTAACTTCAATGCTCCTAATGGTGATATGTTTAATCAACAAAATCAAGGACAACCATCTAATAACTAAGGGGGAGAAAAAATGAAAAAGTGGATCATAGGAATATTAGTCATTATTATTTGTGCGGGTACAGGCGGGTATTTTTATTTAAAACCAAAGGCACAAGAAACTTCAACAATCACAAGGACACAGGTAGCTCAAAAAGGTACATTAGAAGTAAAAGTAAGTGGATCAGGTTCGATTGCAGCAACGAATAGTGAAGATTTGATGTCAGAAACAAATTCTGAAGTCGATGAAATTCTAGTTTCCAAAAATGAAACAGTAGAAGAAGGAGATGAGCTAGTCAGTTTTACAGATGGTAGCGATTCGATTGAAGCACCATTTTCAGGAACAATCACTTCTATTGCTGTTGAAGAAGGAGATATGGTGAATCAAGGAACAGTTGTCATGCATATTACTGACTATAAAAATTTAGAAACGACAATTGGTGTTGATGAATTAGATATCGCAAAAGTAAAAGTTGGACAAAGTGTAACGGTTGATGTAAGTGCTTTTCCAGATACAACATATAAGGGGAAAGTAAGTGAGGTTTCAAAAGAAGGAGAAGTTTCAAATGGCGTTTCAACTTTTAATGTAAAAGTTAAACTAAATAAATCAAATAATTTAAAAGTGGGCATGACAACAGAATCTGCAGTTTTAGTTCAAAAGAAAGAAAATGTGACATATGTTCCAGTTGAAGCCATTAATACAAGAAATAATGTGAAATACGTGATCGTTAATGATACTTCTTCTGCGAATTCAGAAGATCAAGCAACAACAAGTACAGTTGAAGTTAAGACCGGAATAACAAATGAGAACTACGTTGAAATAGTATCAGGAATTCAAGCTGGTCAACAGGTCGTATTACCACAAATTCAATCATCTAATACTAATAACTTTGGTCCAGGTGGCGGATTTCAAATGGGAGGAAACTTTACTGGACCAAGTGGACAGGGTGGTCAAAGAATGATGATTCGTGGTGGTGATAGTAGTGGAAAGTAATCTAATTCAAATCACAGATATGAACAGATATTATGAATTTGGTGGAGAAACTCTTCAAGTATTAAAGAATGTTTCTATCACCATCAATAAAGGAGATTTTGTAGCAATTGTAGGACCATCGGGGTCAGGAAAATCTACCTTTATGAATATGATTGGTTGCTTGGATCAGCCAGATTCAGGGAGTTATTTGTTTGACGGAGAAGCAATTGAGGAAATGAATGATAGAGAGTTAGCACTTATTCGAAATCAAAAAATTGGATTTATCTTTCAAAACTTTAATCTATTAACAAAGTTAAGTGCGCTAGAAAACGTTGAATTACCTTTAAGTTATAGAGGACTTTCTCAAAAAGATCGAACAAATATGGCAATACAGGTATTAAGAGAAGTTGGATTGGAAGAGAGAATGCATCATCTTCCATCGCAGCTTTCGGGTGGTCAGCAACAAAGGGTGGCAATTGCCAGAGCACTTGCAGGTAGACCAGATATTTTATTAGCAGATGAACCTACTGGAGCATTAGATCAAAAGACAGGTAGAGAAATATTAGATTTAATGAAAAAACTTCATAAAGAGGGACATACGATTATCCTTATTACACATGACGATAAGATAGCGAAAGAAGCTTCTAGGATCGTAAGAATTGAGGACGGATGCCTAAGTGAGGAAGGAGGGATTCCACTTGGGAATGTCACAATTAATCAAAATGGCAGTAAAAAGTATAGTTAGTAATAAACTAAGAGCATTTCTAACAATGCTAGGTATGATAATAGGAGTTTCATCGGTGATTATCCTAGTATCAATCAGCCAAGGATCAAGTAAGCAAATTTCAGATCAAATTGGTGAACTTGGTACAAATTTATTAACTGTTAATTTCTATAATACGGACTCAACCTCATTTAAAGAGAAGGATTTGTCGACACTAAAAGAATTAAATAGTGTAAAAGAAGTAGCGCCAGTTGTATCGGGAAGAGTTACAGTTAAAAATGGAAAGACTTCTTCAGAAGTATCTGTAACAGGTACTACTAGCTCTTATCAGGATGTAAGAAATGTGAAAGTAAGTTCAGGACGTTTTTTTACAGATTTTGATAATGAGGAGCGATTAAAAACTGCTATTTTAGGTTCGGATACGGCGACAACATTATTTGGCCTATCAAATCCAATTGGAGAGTCAGTACAAATAAATGGAACTTCATTTAAAGTAGTAGGAGTACTTGAATCAAGTGGTAGTTCTTTAGGACAAAGTGGTGATGATATTGTATTACTTCCTATTAAAGTAGCACAAAGACTACTTCAAAATACAACTATCAATTCAATTTATGTACAAGCACAAAATGAAAATGTAGTAAACTTTGCAAAAGCTAATATAGAGAGCTCTCTATCGGTGTTATTCGGTGGTAGCCAAGATAATTTCAGCGTAACAAATCAACAAGACGTAATTGATACTGTCAGCTCTGTATCAAATACAATGTCAATCATGTTAGGTGGAATAGCATGTATTTCATTAGTTGTTGGTGGAATTGGAATTATGAATATTATGTTGGTTTCAGTTTCTGAGAGAACAAAAGAAATTGGAATTAGAAAAGCGATTGGTGCACAAAAAATGGATATTTTACTACAATTTCTAATTGAATCCATCGTACTAAGCTCGTTTGGTGGTATGATAGGGGTAGGCTTAGGTGTAAGTTTAGCGAAAATATATTCAATCATTTCAGGAACAGCAATTTCTTTCTCAATTCCTGTCATCATTTTATCATTTACGTTTTCTTTATTAGTTGGGGTGATTTTTGGGGTATTCCCAGCTTACAAAGCTTCTAATATGAGGCCGATTCAAGCATTACGATTTGAGTAAATTAAGAAATGAAGCGTAACCTTTAGGAGCGCTTCTTTTTTAGCATTTTGGAGGAAGAAGATAAATGAAGATATTAGTTGTTGAAGATCATGAGGAAGTTTTAAAATCCATTGTTGAGTTATTATCGGCTGATTTTACTGTCGATTCGGCTTTAGATGGTGATGAAGGATTATTTTTAGCGATGCAAAATATATATGATGTGATTGTATTAGATGTGATGTTACCGTATAAAAATGGATTTGAGATTGTAAAGGATTTGAGAGAACAAGGTATACCCACACCAGTCTTGTTTTTGACTGCAAAGGATTCTCTTGAGGATCGAGTTGAAGGTTTGAATTTAGGTGCAGATGATTATCTTGTTAAGCCATTTCAAGGCCCAGAATTACTTGCTCGAATATACGCTCTTTTAAGAAGAAGTGGAAAGCTTTCAATTGATAGTTCATTAAAGTATGAAGGAATTGTTTTAAAAGGGAAGGAACATCCAGTTGAAGTAAATGGAGAAACGATTCATTTAACAATTAAGCAATTTGAATTATTAGAGTATTTAATTCAAAATCAAGGTAAGATTTTAATGAAGGAGCAAATTTTTGATAGGGTTTGGGGATTTGATTCTGATACAACTGTCGCAATCGTTGAAGTTTATGTACATCAGCTTCGTAAAAAGTTAGAGCCATTCAATTATGGGACTGCTATAAAAACAGTAAGAGGTATTGGATATATTATGAAAGAAGATTAGGTGAAGTATGTTTAAGAAAACAAAAATTCGATTAACCATTATCAATTCAGTTGTATTTAGTCTATTGATTGGAATACTGTCTATTATTATTTTCACATATACAAATACACGCTTGTATAAGGATGTGGATCAATCTTTATTATGGACAATCGAACGTATTCAAAAAAGTGATAATCCAGTTGGATTGCAAATTCCGAATCGAGATCCTAGAATACTAATGATCATGTGGGACGAAAAAAAGCAACGTTCAAATCCGTTGCCAGGTGGAAATGCTATTTTTTTAGAGGATGAACTGAAATATCCTAAAAGAATAAATGAGCTGTACGATGATAAAATCGGAAACATGAACTACCGAACAATTTCAATTCAAGGTGATACTAGGTACGGAAAAGTAACGCTTCAGCTTTTACGAAATATAGAGTCTGAAAAAGAGTTATTAGACACCTTGTTAATTATCTTAATTGTTGGTTGGTTTATCGGTAGTATATTGTCTGTGGTAGCTGGAAACATGCTTGCCGAACGTGCGCTAATTCCTATCAAAAATGCATGGCAAAAGCAGCAAGAATTTGTTTCAGATGCATCGCATGAAATTAGAACACCTTTAACCGTTATTCAATCTAGACTAGAGCTAATATTAAGAAGTCCAAATGCTACTATTGAAGAAAAAGCTCAAGACTTTTCAATCCTATTAAAAGAAAATAGAAGACTATCTAAACTTGTAGCAAGTCTTCTAACTTTAGCTAGATCGGACTCGGGCCAAATTCAGCTGAACAAAAAAATGTTTTCTCTTAATGAATTATTAGAGGAAGTTATTTCTCACTTCTCTGAAATTGTGTCATTACAAGATAAAGAAATTTCATTATTAATAAATAATACTCATTTCTATTATGGTGACCAAGAACGAATACATCAATTACTTGTCATATTAATCGATAATGCATTAAAGTTTACAAAAGAAAATGATTCGATTCAAATTAGCTGTGAACAAATAAGAAATAGTATTGTATTAAAAGTTCAAGACAGTGGCGTTGGGATCAAAGAAGAAAACGTATCAAGGATATTTGACCGATTTTTCCAAGAAGATGAATCACGGACGTCTAAATCTGGTATCGGTTTAGGATTGTCTATAGCAAAGTGGATTGTAGATGAACATAATGGGAAAATCCGAGTGAACAGTAAGAAGGATGAAGGAACAACCTTTGAAATTAGCTTACCGATTCATTCAACTAAATAATGTAATAAAGCGTTATTTCTTAGGAAATATTGTAGAAAAAGAATGAAATCGTCATAATGAGATGTCAAATTCACCTAAAAAAGTACACATGTAGTGTACTTTTTTCATTGTTTTGGAAGACAATCAGGTCTAGTATCACAACTAAATATTTATCATTTATGCTTTTGCAGAGAGAAAAACTAGGAAGCAAAATAATAATATATTGTAAACGTATTCATTAATGAATAAGATAGAAATATAAGGTGGGAGGAAGAATGAAATTCGATAAATGGATTTTAAGTTTTACGATATTACTAATATTGTTCATCTATGTTCTTCTAAGGTATGAAGCTAGCTCAAATCAAATTGAGCGTGCAATAGAGTCTTTGTCTATTAGTGAAGATACGAAGGTGGGGAAAAAGCATTTTATTTTAATTGGTCAAGAATATGACAACCCATATTGGAAAAGTGTTGATAAGGGTGCAAAAGATAGTGCGAAAAAATATGATATAAATATAGAATATGTTGCTCCACTTCGAACGAGTGTTGATGAACAATTAAAACTTTTAGAAAAAGCGGTTGCTTCAAAAGTTGATGGAATCATTGTTCAAAGTTTAGATAATCATAAGTTTACCCCTATTATCAATCAAGCAATTTCGAAAAATATCCCAGTCATTACGATTGATACCGATGCGCCAGATAGTTTAAGAAAATCATATATTGGTACTGACAATTATAAAGCAGGTATTCAATTGGGACAAACAGTTGCTCAAATGACGAATGGAAAAGGAAACATTGGCATTATTATAGGTAGTGAAACATCAGAAAGCCAAAAAATGAGACTGAATGGTTTATTAAATGTGATTGGTCAATATCCGAATCTACATGTGATTGATAGGTCTAGTTCGAATATTTCAAAAATTCAAGCATCACTCCAAGCAGAACGAATGCTACGAAAATATAACAATATCAATATTATGGTTGGAATTAGTGCGTTAGACGCGATTGGGATTTCAAATGCAACAAACAATGTGTTTGATCGCGAAATTCAAATTTATGGATTTGATGGTTTAGAGGAAACGATGAAAGGAATCATTGATCATAAAATAAAAGCTACAATTGTCCAAAAGCCATATGATATGGGGTTTCAAGGTGTAGAATTGCTCTATAAATCAATACAGGGAGAAAAAACTGTTAAAATTAATTATACGCCAACCGAGGTCATTACTAGTGATAATGTCCTTCAGGAGGTAAGGCATTGAAAATACGTACAAAGCTTTTTATATTTATACCAATTATTGTTTTGTTACTAAATCTGGTTTCATTTTTTATCTTTGAAAGCGGAAAAAAAGTGCAAGAAAGCTATAATCTCATGATTGATAAAATTTATATTTATAAACAAATCTCGAATGAAACAGATAAAAATTTACGATTTTTAAGTAGTTATATCATATATCAAGATACAAAAAACTATAAACTATTAATCAAGCATAAGGAAAAGCTGAAACAGTTAAAAAATGAATTAATTAAGCAAAGTGTCAAAAAAAATAATCTACTGAATGTAGAAAACTATTACTATACATTAAATTCATTTTTGGAAGAAGAAGACAGCATTACAAATAGTCTCATTCAAAAAAATTATTCGAATTATGTTGAGCAGTATAGGGAAGTAGAAAAGATTGCCTCATTTATTAAAGAGGATAGTCAAAACCTAGTTGATATTGAATTAAATACATATTATCCAATTTATAATAATGTCGTTAAATATACGAATTCTATGAATAAACTTGGGGTTATGTTATTTATTATCACAACAATTATGAGTATTATTTTTGCGATTTGGTTGTCTAGAAGTATAATTCTGCCGATTAATAAACTCATTTATATGGCTAAACAAATTGGTAAAGGGAATTTCGAGGTTGGTCCATTTACTACATCAACAAAGGATGAAGTAGGTATTCTAGGTGAAATATTTAATGAAATGATGCATAATTTAAAAATTCTAATGTCGAAAAATTTAGAAATGGTTGAAAAAGACCGTCTAGTTAAGGAGCTTGAGTTAAAAGCTCTTCAAAGCCAAATTAATCCTCATTTTTTATTTAATACTTTAAATGTTATTTCTAAATTGGCTTATATAGAGGGAGCAGAACAAACAAGTGATTTAACAATTTCTACTTCTAATTTATTGAGATATAATCTTCGGAAGCTTGATGAAGCTGTAACGATTTCAGATGAAATTCTTAATGCAAAAGAATACTTCTCAATTCAAAAAGCGAGATTTCGAGACCGCGTAAGTTTCGAGATTGATGTTGACGATGAATGTCTAGAGCAATTAATTCCTTGTTTATCAATCCAACCACTACTTGAAAATGCTTTTATTCACGGAATTGAGCACATGGAAAAAGGTGCTGTTATTGGTTTAGAAATAAAAAAGTCTACTGATGTAATCATCATAACCGTTTATGATAACGGAAAGGGAATGACCGAAGAAATAAAAATGAGTTTATTAAATACAACAAATACGATACATGAAAAACGCAAATCTACTGGATTAGGAACAATCAATGTATTTAAACGTTTAGAATTATATTATGGAAAAGAAGATATAGTGGCAATTGAGACCAAAATGAATGAAGGAACTAAAATTATTTTAACGATACCTTGCAGTTCATAACGAAAGGAGGAACCATAATGTATCGATTGTTAATCGCAGATGATGAACCTTTAGAAAGAGAAGGATTAGAGCTTACGATTAAGAAGGGTTTACCTGATTTATTTAAAATTGATCACGCTGAAAATGGACGAGTAGCAATAGAATGTACAGAAAAAAATCATTACGATATTATCTTCATGGATATAAAAATGCCAGGTATTCAAGGGCTTGAAGCAGTGGAAGTCATTCGAAAGAAATTACCTTTAGCTAAAATAATCATTGTATCTGCATATGATTATTTTTCATATGCTAAAGCCGCTATTTCTTTAGGAGTAAAGGATTATATCTTAAAACCGGCAAAACGAGATCATATTATTTCCTTATTAAAAGGATTGATTACAGAAATCGAACATGATCATCAAAAAAGAGTCGAGGAATTACATCACATTGAAATGCTCTCGCACTTTAGACCGTTAACAGAAAATGAATTGTCCTTAATGATTATGCTAAATACGATTCAGGATATAAGCCCAAACGAGATGACTAATTTACTAGACTTCCAGATCGAGTATGGCTTTAGCAAGGTTGTATGTATTGATTCGCATGAACGATTACAAGATATAGATTTAAAAAGAATATATGAATGTGTAAAGCACTATATGAAGTCAGAAAATAACTGTATTGTGAGCCCCATTGTTGAAGGTAAAATCGCTATTTTTGAACCGATTGAATTAAATAGATTACACCTGATTCAAGAAATCGAAATTAAAAATGGCGCAAAAAAATTAAGAGAATATGTTCATAAGCAAACAGGATATTCTATCCGATGTGAAGTTGGCTCCATCCAAAAAGGAATCGATGGTTGGAGAAAATCTTATTTTGAAGCAATGTACTTATTTAATGCTGGTATAAACGAGGCTTCAGAAACCAATCTATCTTCAAAATCTTTAAAGTTTATAAAGATTACAAATGATGAATTACTAGCAATTTGTAGCTCGATTAACATGCTTGATTTTGACTTATCACTTGAACACTTTAGTCGAATTTATGACAGGTTAACACTTGAACTAAATTTAGATACAAAGAAATTGAAGGCAGAATTAATCATTTTATTCAATCATCTGGAACAATTCCTGAAACAGCAAAACTATCACATAACAACATTCGAACTTCCAGATATAGACGAAATAGAACTAATTAAGAAAGTATCTGAACAACAATTGATTAAATTAATCCAAATTATGAGTAAAGAAAAGGAAACAAGGATTAACCATTTTGTCGAACTTGCAAAAGCTTATATATATGAGAATTATCGTGAAGACATCTCGCTCGTACAAATTGCAAACCATGTTAACCTAAATTCGTTCTACTTTAGCAAAATGTTTAAAAAGAAAACCGGTGAAACATTTAGTGATTTTGTTATGAAAGTGCGAATTGAACAAGCGAAGAAGTTAATGCAGGATGACAGATTGAACTTAAAAGAAATTAGTTATGAGGTTGGATATAAGGATCCGAATTATTTTAGTAGGGTGTTTAAGAAGTATGCGAATGAATCACCGAAGCAATACCGGAATAAGTTGATTAATAGGTAAATAGAGACGACTCAGGATTGGGTCGTTTTTTTTGTGTATATGTAGTTGGGTAGAAGATTGATGGAGGACGAGTAATTGAAAAATATATTTTAAGAAATCTATCAAATATTGTGAAATTTATCACTTAAACTAAATGGCAGTATAGTTTAAGTGAAAATATTCACAAATTGGTGCATATTTTAATATTGCAAAACCTAAATCCCTCCGTGTTTTTTACAAATAAACAAATAATAAGGAAGGGAAGTAATAAACACTATACTCCCATTTAATAATAATGATTTATGTATGTAAACATAATTACAATTAAGGTATGTGATTGTTGTTGCCAAATTCAGGAGTCGGTAATTATCGACTCTTTTTTAGTACTTGGTTTTTAGCTGTATTGGATTGAAGATAAAATAGTAAATTTTCCCTTGTTAAGTTGTAGTGAATTGGTGTTAAGATTATGAAATAATGATGGTTTATTTACTATAACTTTTTCGAATTTGAAGATAGGTGTGGGCAGCAATGTTAAGACTAGTTAAATCGGAAATAAATATTAATTCACTACTTTTTTATGAAGGTGGAATTGCAAAACCAAATAAAAGTAAGAAGTATCAATCGCAATTTTTTATCGATCAAACTAGATTTATTTATGGAGATCTAATACTAACATATCCAAAAGTTAATAAAACTCGTTTTGTTAATTTAGAATATGTATACCAAGCCCAAGATGGAATCATCTTGGATAAAAAGAATTTAAAAATTGAGTTAAAAGAAGGAACAAGCACCTTTACTTTAACTTTTCGAAATGGATTAGACAAATTTCATCAATGGAACCTTGGTGAATATAAAGTTAACATATTTTTAGATGGAAAAAAAATTGCAGTAGAATCATTTTTAATAGTAGAATCTAAAGATAATTTTTTAGACAAAGTAAAAGCTGATTCAATACTTTTATTTCAATCCAGTTTTATAAATTTAACTGAAAGAGAAAAAAGGGAGTATAAAACACAATTCCCGCAATTAGAGACAGGAAGAATTGCTTGTGAAATCGATTTATCTTACAAAACATTAGAAATGGATAGACGTGTCATTATTGAGCAGGTTATCTATTACTCTGATGGTGAATTATTAGCAAGAGAATATTATGAAGAAAAATTATTAAAGGGCTCAAATTCTTCAAAATCTGAAATGAAGTGGGGATATGGAAAAAAAGGACAGTGGCTATGTGGAAAATATAGAATGGAAATTTTACTTAATGGTAAAATTTTAGGGGCAAAAGAGTTCGAAGTAATAAACAAGGATGTATTGGTTCTTCCAACGCTTACTTTTGATTCAATTCACTTTTATAATTCTGAATATAATGGTGTAGATAAAAAGAATCGCGTCTATAAAAGGAAATTTACAAGGGAAACTGCTTCTTATATATTTTGGGAAATAAGACTTTCTATGACAACAATTCCAGAAAGAAGAAGGATAAAAGTAGAATTTGTCTATCTTAGACCAGATAAATCAGAACTAGCTAACGAGAGAACCTTTTTCTATTTAGAAAGAGGATGGTGCGATGCCTGGTATAGTCATGGATGGGGCTATAGTGATCTGGGAAATTGGCAAAAGGGATTGTATACAGTAAAAATTAAAATAGATGGCAAAAATTTTTGTGATGGACAATTTGAAATAGTTGATTAAAAGGTTTTTATTTTTAATATAACTTGATTGAACTCTTTCAGATATTACATAGTAATCGAAGTATACGGATTTTAGATACGACTAACTAATTGGCGCGATAGTTCAACAAGAACACGAGTCGCTAATGCGACTTTTTTAATTGAAGTAAAGGGCAGTATTGTTGAATTGAAATTTTAATATTAAGTTAATGAACCAACTTGTCCAATTTTCATAAAATAAAATGTATGTAAATTTTAAAAGAGAGGTGCAAAAATTGACACTAAATATAATTGGACAAGGACCAACTGGACCAACTGGAGCAACAGGTCCAAGAGGTCGAAGAGGTGAAGAGGGTGAAAGAGCAAAGAGAGGTCGAAGGGGCGAAGAAGGAGAAAGGGGGAAAAGAGGAGCGGTAGGAGCAACTGGAGTGACAGGTGCCACAGGATCAGCAGGAGCAGTTGGAGCAACAGGGGCAACGGGAATAACAGGTGCTACAGGAGCAACAGGACCAACAGGAGAAGTTGAAGGATGTCTTTGTGACTGCTGTGTTTTTCCTATGCAAAATGTTTTACAACAACTTGTCGGTGAAACTGTGCTTATCGCTACAATAGCAGACCAACCAAATTCACCTCCTATCATATTTTTATTTACTATTACTTCAGTAAATGATTTTTTAGTTACTGCTACAGATGGTGCTACAACCTATGTAGTTAGTATTGCTGATGTAATAGGAGTTGGATTTTCGCCACTAAGACCTATTCCCAACTTGTTACCACCAGTCGATTCTGGGTGTGAATGTGACTGTCGTGAGAGACCGATTAGACAATTACTAGATACACTTATCGGTTCTACAGTAAATATCTTAGTTAGAAATGGCTCTACAGCCACAGATTTTAACGTAGAGGAAACAGGACTTGGTATATTGATCGGTACTTTATTTCTTAATCCAACTGATCCAACATCTCAATTTAGGTTTGCAATTTCAACGTGTCAAATTACAGCAGTGAATATATAAGCCATCCACCTATTTCTCCTTAGTTGTTCTCACGATTTTTTGTTCCGAATAGTGTCTCTCACTTCACGTGAGGAAAATGGTAGATCGACTTGCTTTACAGTAGACATCACGACTAAATCAATTCTTACAATAGAAGGTTTAATATAATTTCCTATACAACTAACGGATGCGTTAGTAGAACATTATGAGTAGCCAAGGGTTGCTCATTTTTTATTGTTTAAAAAGGATAATTCATCTTTACTATTTAATATCTATAAATTAGAACTTATTTTCTAGGGAGTGTTCAGGATTATGGTCGTAGTTGAAAGGAAAAAAAGTGTTAATAAAGGGATTTTACTTTTGTTAGTTATAGTTGCTATTATTTTAGCTGCGAGTTTTCCAACAATTCAAAATGCATATAGCAAAAATAGCATTCAAAAGACAAAGGAAGAGAATACTGTTACCAAGATTCTAACTAAAGATGAAATTTACAAAATTGAACGTCATCAACGAGAACTAGCCGCAAAATATCAAGAGAAAAACGAATGGTTGCATAAAGAAATTACAAAAGCAGCAAGCATGGTGTTGAATAACTATGATTTCATGTATCAACATCCTGAGTACGATTCAGTTAAGATTACATTTCCAGTAACTAAATACAAAGTCGATGGAAAAACAATTGAATTTATGTCAGGTGAAGGGAAAATAACTCAAGTGCATTCAGAAAGTGGTTGGGAAGATAAATAGAATTAATATTCCTTATGCAACTAACGGATGTTAGTTCAATAGCATGAGTTGCCACTGGCAGCTCTTTCTTTTTGTATTAACTGGCAGATTAGTTCAATAAGAATAACTTGAAAAACTATGTAAAAAGGTAAAAATTTCCTAAATTACAAAACTTACTCAGTTGATATAATTAAGTGAACGTTATAAAAAAGTTAGGGGATAAAAATGAAACAAACAATAACTACCAGAGAATTCATTAAAGAACAAGACTTTAACATAGCAATTAATCTAACATTGATAATTTCAATTTTATTGATATACACAGGAGTAGTAGAAAAAGGGTTTAAATTTCTAGTAATTGGTTTTTTTATTCTTTTAGCCTGTTTATTAATAGTTAAATTAATAAATAAATTGTTCTTAAAAATAAATTTATTCAAAGAAGTATTAGAGGAAAAAAGCAAAAATAAATATGTAAAATTAATAGAATGGTCTTTTCGTATATTGTTGCTTATTATAATTTGGGAAAGCTAATTTAGCTGTTTGATTTGTTCATATTTAACTAATTGGCGCGTTAGTTGAAAATCGCGAAAGGCTGTTTCGACAGTCTTTTTATTATGCTAATTGGCAGGATAGTTGAACAAGGATTTGGAATAAAATGTTAAAATAAATATAAAATTCAGCAAATTTATTTTGAGTGGGGGAACTAAATTGAAGCTTAATGATATTGCAGACCTTTTTATGGTTAAGCGTACAGTAGGTAATATGGATGTTGAAATAACAGGCTTACAAATGGATTCTAGAAAAATCGAAAATGGAAATCTATTTATTTGTGTTCCTGGTATTGAGGGATTTCTTGAGGATAGACATTCATTTGCCAAAGACGCAGTTAAAAAAGGTGCAGTTGCATTAATAGTCGAGCGTGATGTAGATATTGATGTTCCAAAAATATTTGTTAAGGATGCTAGACGAGCAATGGCTATAATCGCTTCACATATGTACGGTTATCCTTCGCACGAGATGAAATTAGTAGGAATAACAGGGACGAATGGAAAAACAACAACATCTTTTATCATCGAAAAGATATTTGCTGACTTTGGAGTGAAAACAGGTTTGATGGGTAATAACGGTGTGAAAATAAATGGAATGATGCTTCCAACAGATATCAACACTCAAGAACCTCCTGCACTTCAACAAAATCTTCGGAAAATGAGAGATCATGATACGGAACTTTGCGTAATGGAAGTTTCATCACAAGGACTAGACATGAAAAGAGTGTTAGGTTGTAACTTCAGGACAGCTGTTTTTACCAATCTAACACAAGACCATTTAGATTATCATGGTACATTTGAGGAATATAAAAATACTAAAAGTCTCTTATTTTCAAGATTAGGTAACACTTTTAACCCTGGTGATAGTAAGTATGTCGTGTTAAATGCAGACGATCCTGTTGTTGAAGATTTGCGAAGGGTGACTTCAGCTGAAGTAATTACTTATGGAATAAATGAAGAATCAGATGTTTCTGCTAAAAATATCCGCATGACTTCAAAAGGTATTCATTTTATACTTTCATCATTTAAAGGGGAGATTGAAATTGAACTTCATTTGGTTGGTCGCTTCAATGTATACAACGTCCTAGCTGGTATAACAGTTGCATTAATTGAAGGTATTCCACTAGATGATATTAAAAAGAGTTTATCAACATTAACAAATGTTGGCGGAAGGATGGAAATCGTTGATGAAAAACAGGAATTTCTCGTTTTAGTCGACTACGCCCATACACCAGATGCTTTAGATAATGTACTGAAATCAATTAAGGAATTTTCAAATGGAAAAATAATTACTGTATTTGGTTGTGGAGGAGATCGAGACAAGGGAAAAAGGCCAATTATGGGAGAAATAGCTAGCCTTTATAGTGATATTGTATTGATTACATCCGATAACCCTCGAACTGAAGATCCAAATATAATCTTAGATGAAATTGAAAAAGGGATTAAGAAAACGGATTTACTACATGTAGAATCAATAGTTGACCGAAAAGAAGCTATCAATAAAGCGATAAAAATGGCTTCTCGAAACGATGTTGTCATTATTGCAGGAAAAGGCCATGAGACTTATCAAATTCTGAAAGACAAAACCATACCATTCGACGATATAGAAGTTGCAAAATTGGCTATTTCCGAAAATAGAATTTGATTTTACTTATTAAACTAACGGATGCGTTAGTTGAACAATACCAGCTGCATATTATGTAGCTTTTTTTTATTTCTTACGTAAAGTTAGTAATACTTTTAAAAATATAACTCTAGAAAGGACTAGCTTGCAATGTTTGAATCATTTACACTATGAAATAGTGAATCAACTAGGGGGAAACAGCATGAAACATTTTGTTGCAATATTATTGCTACTATTAGTGGTTTTTACTTTAAGCGGATGTGAAAGTGAAAGCGAAAAAGAAGTAGATAAACTTGTTAATAGTTATATAAAAAAAGAATATAGAGTTAACAGTACTATCGTTGAATCAGAAGACGTAAACGAAGGGAATATGGGAGACCGTACCTTTATTATGAAAAGCAAAGAAAAGATACCTGTTACTTTTAGAGTTTATTTAGAAGGCATGTTTCATTCGAAAGTTGTGGGAGATGACTATCAAAAACAGAAAAAAGCAGCGATTTCAGGTGGGAAATTTTGGGAGAAGAACAAAAAGGAATTACAATCTCTAGGATTTTCATATGTAAAGTATTCAAACGTGGATAATTCACTTCACGCAACTGTGTTCTACAATCACGAAGTGAACTTGTTTGATCCTAAAACAGTTAAAGAGTTGTCACATTTTTTCAAATTGTTTATGGACACAGAACCAACTCCATCTTTGTTATCATTTAAGTCAAAGTCAATTGATGCGCCAATTGGAATTACCGATTATAGTGGATTAGACGATGAAGAAACATTGAAAAATAATTTTCTAGAAAATAATATTTACTTTGCCAATCTGTCTTTATTCAAACGGGATTATAAAGGATTTGATGCAATGCGTAAGGGCATCGAAAAAAGAGGGTATAAACTCGAGTTTGGGATGACAGGGGGATATGACGGTGACAAATCGTTCTATTGTTACAAAGAATATTATCACAACCATGAGTGTACTGGCGGATACACCGTTTCATTAATAGGAGGAAAACCGGAAAAGGAGAGTCTGTTCGAATTAGTTCAGTTTATAAAATCGCAAAGTATCAAAGTTCGAAATGTTTCCTTCCACGACCATGGTATCTACATGGAAGACCTATCTACCATTAACAAGCCTGAAGACATTGAAATTATCGATTATGGAGAATAAAAAGTCATCTTACTTTTATTTATTTTATTCTTATTAAACTAACTGGCGCGTTAGTTGAACAGCGAGAGCAGCCAATGGCTGTTCTTTTTTTATTTAAGTATTTGGCAGTATAGTTATTTACAACCGATACTAAAAAGTGTAAAATTACACTATAAGTTGATTTAGGTAACTTTTCGGTGAAATACATAATAATTATGAATCTATCTGTTTGGATGTGAACTAATATGAATAAAGATAAACTAATTGAGATTATCTCACAAAATGTGAGGTTGATTCGCCTCGAAAAAGGGTATTCGCAAGAGAAAATGGCAACTGTTCTTGGTATTTCAAAGAAAACACTAGTTCAAATTGAAAAAGAACGAACATCATTAGGCTGGACGAATACAGTTGCAGTATGTGCTTTGTTCAAGGATAGTATGATTTTAAAAAACTTTTTTGGTGATGAACCGTTTGAGGTTATCGAAACACTCGCACATGATGGAATGAATACTCCAAAAGAAAAAACACTAGGTGGAAAATTGTTTTGGCTTGAAATTGAGAAAAAAGAGGTTTATCGTGTACAACAAAATGTAATAAGTCAACATTATCGTATTTTAGATGATTCAGACTATCGATGGTATAGCTCGTTTGATAAGGAAGATGTAATGAATCGACTTTCTGAATTAACAAACAGTTAATTGATTGATGATTAAGAAAGGTAAAGTAGATATTAGTATGGAGAGAAATTGATGATAAAAACAAAAGCAGCCATCTTGAGTAGTGTAATTTTAGCAAGTTTCTTAGGGATATTCGGTCAAGGAATGGCTTACTATTTCAATGAAAATTTCTTTAGAATATCTCCGTTATTCTATTTAACTTTGCTAACTATAGTAAGTTTATTCTTATATATAACTTCTATTTTATTAACATTTATTTTATATATGAAACGAGAAATATTAAGTGTTGATTTCTGGACATATTTTTCACTAATTGGTGTCATTGGCTTATTTATATCTATTTGGTCTATATTCGTTTTGGCTATGTGGTGGGGTTAGTTTTCAAACTTAAGGTTAATTCATATGTAACTAACGATCATCTTTAGTTGAACAAAAATGATAATAATTAATACATATTTGAATATAAAAATATGTTAGGAGAACATCAATGAGTAAACTACAAGATTCAAAGCATATTCGATCAAATAGGGAATTGAAATTTAATAAAAAGAAAATTCTAATTGCACTTTTATTAATTATTTTATTATTAATTTCACCATTTAAATATGATGACTTTAGAAAAGATTCCATCAAAAAAGAAGCAGAAGTTTATTTAAAACTTCGTGGATACATTAAAAATGATATTGTTGAGTTAAAACCTTTCCGAAGTGCAAAAGGGCCAGAAAAATATATGGTCGAACTAAAATTAAAAGGTGATAAAGGTGGATATAATCTTTATAAAGACAGTAAAGACGACAAAATAAAAGTTGATTCTTATGTCATAGTTGGAGAAACTCACCTTGTTAAAGATGTAAAACAAAAGCCTTAAAAAAAAGTAGCTTTTTATTTTTCTTATTGAACTAAATGGCGCGTTAGTTGAAGATCACAAGCTGCTAAAATGCAGCTTTTTTTATTGAGATAACTGGCAGAATAGTTCAATTAAGGATTTTTTTTAAATTGGTATAATAAACATACACATTTAACGAGGTGACCTATGAAAAAATATGAAAAAATGCTAATTGGAATTAATGAAGAAGAATTTAATTGTTTTGCTAATAAAGGCGATTGGCTTTATATTGCAAATAAAAGAGATACAAAAAAAGGCTTATTTAGATTACCAAATTATATATACTTCTTTGTTTCTTTAAATTATGAACGTATGCCGTCTGAAATTGGAGTAGTAAAGAAATTAGATGAATGCATCACTGCAAGAGATTTAGCAGAGCTTGATTTTAACAGCAGAAAAAAGGACATTACACTTATTAATGATGAAGTAATTGCAGAGTATGAATCGTTTTTGGATAAAGTTAATGCACAGCCAGAACATACTCCTATGGCGGTAACCTGGTTTGAAAGAATCTTTCCAAAGAAAGAGAGGGAATTGAGAGTTCATAAAAAATTTTTTACTGGTTTAAGTAAAGACGAAAAGAAGCAATTGTTCGTAGATTGAATCTCCTTATGCAACTAACTGGCGCTTTAGTTGAACAACATGATCGGCTGTATGGTCGATTTTTTTATTGAGCTAACTGGCAATTAGTTGAAAATCGAATGATATAATCTATAAAATTAAGATGTTTTATTAAAAAAATGAGGTAATAATATGGAGATCGTATATAAAGATAGGTATGTAGAAATATTTAAAAAAGCTAGTAATTATTACTTGCGTACAGATTCTGGTGGTATGGTTAGTTGGCTAATAGAATATGAGATAACAAATGAAGATGTCGAAAAGATTCAAGCTAATCCTGAGGAGACATATCAAGTACTGTTAAAATATGATGGTAAAGGAAAACGTGTGACTGAGTAACTTTTAATCGTGATTAGTGTGTTATATAACTAACTAGCGCGTTAGTTCAAAAAAATAGGATGCAATGGCAGTCTATTTTTTTTTTGAACTTTTATAGTAAATAAAAAGTTATATTCAAAAAAACAACAAAAAACCGATAGAGTAATAGGTGTTAAAAACTGGGGTTTATTATTTTCACAAATATTTCACTTGTCCCACTGAAAAACTTATTACTTATTGAATTAAAGGAGAAAAAATGCAAAAATTAAAGAGTTTTATCTTAATCGTATTAACTTTGATTCTGACATTTTCAACTGTAGCTTGCGGAAAATCGAAGCAACATCAGAAAAATAATAAAGAAATGAAAAGCAAATTCTCGGTCGAACAGATTTATGATCAAACAACAGAGGCAATGAAAGAAATAAAGAGTGTTTCGTTTAAAAAGATAATTGAAGAAAACGATAATGGTTGGATTCAAGCATCTGAATTGGATTCTCAAATGACGATGTCCCCTGAAATAGCGCTTTATGAAACGTTTGTATTTTCGGATATCTCATGTGATGAATCATGTGAAACAATAATCGAAAAAACGATTGTAGATGATCAATTTTTTTTAAAAGTAGACGGAGAATGGAATACTGACGATTCTGGTATTGACGCAATCAATCAATTGCATGAGATGGTTGAGGAAAAAAGATTTCTGATGCTTATTGATAAGCATTATTTAAAAGATGCGATTGTAATGGAAAGTGACGATGCATATATTATCCGCCTGGAAAAGGGCAATAAGGAGTTAATAGATTTAATAGAAGATACCATTGGGTCACAATTACTTCTAAATAAATCAGAAGAGTACCAATATGAAGTATCCAAATTAAAATACAATGTTATTATTGATAAAAAGTCAAACCATATTTTGGGAATTAATTCATCAATTAATCTTGTGGCTAGGAATGGAAGTGAAGAAGTTAAGATTAAACATGTCCAAAAATCAACAGATTTTGAATATAACAATGTTAAACAGATTAAAGTACCAGATATTCAATAAATTCTGAAGTAGTTATTGAACTAACTGGCGCGTTAAATCAATAAAAGAGTCACATATGTGACTCTTTTTTGTAGTAAATGGCAGCTCAGTTGAACAAGGACTATATATAGGGGTGTAGAAATATATTATAGATAAATCTTTACAATAGGGCTTTTCGTGGAGGTGTTTGGTATGTACATTTGGGCGATTATACTAATTACGCTTTTAACTGTCATTTTGTACCAGTCCAGTAAACGTATGAGACAAATAAAAGGCTTTATATTGGATAAAAAAATAAATGCCATGGATATTACTGAATACAACGATTTACCAGATTTTTTACCAGTTGAAAAGTTAGCGTTATTGTTCGAGAAAGTATTAAATGAATATAATTTAAACAAATTAAATGATTTATTATTTTTAGAAATACTTGTTGAATTGTCAGATAGACAATCGAACACTTATGAATTATTAAGAGATGATATTAGAAATTGCATTGATACAACACTATCCAAATTGTGGAATACTAAATCACTTGATGAGGTAGAAACAATTACTTATTTAATTGTAAATCTTGGATTAGAGAAATGTTTTGAAATGGCTAAGGAGTCGTTAATTTTAGACAAAAATATGGATATGGCAATAAGACAAGAAATTGAAGAAACTATCGAAGAAGTTGGTGAAAATATTAGAAATCCATTTTATGATTTAGATTCTAAGTTTAAACATAAACAGGATTGAAGTTATCACTATGATATTCCAAAATGACTTTTAAAGTATTTTTTCTTGTTCAACTAACTGGCGCATTAGTTGATAAAAGATCGACAATTTTGTCGATCTTTTTTAATGAGCTACCTGGCAGTTTAGTTAAATAAGAAAGGTTATAGTTGATATGTTAAACTTTAAATTGAGGAATATAGTCTATTTGTAGATTTGTTATTGAAAGAAGGGGAATAGGATTAATTATAAAAAAGTAATATTGATAACGTTGATAATATTAGTATGTTTTGTGGCAATCATTCAATTAGAAAATAAAGGTTATTTCGATAAAGTTGACGATATTCGAGAGCCAATATCTATGAAGACAATCGATTGGAATTATTTAGCTGTAGAAGGTAATGAAATGAGGGTAGAAAAAATAGTTGTATATTCACCAGGACATACTTTTGGAATTGACCATAATAATACCTATTTATTGAGTAAATTAATACTTGAAAATCAAAATAAAATATTTGATAGTCCTAAAGAAAATTCTATTAAAATTTATATGCGATTTGATGAATTATACGTAATAAATGGCTTGTATGATATTGATAAATATAATGGTAAAGAATCAATTTTATACGTAGATAGGTCTTTACTAAATGAACTTAAAAAAATTCATTATACGAATATTGGACACCGAATCAAGTAATATTCTAATAACAATCTATATTACCTATCAAACTAACTGGCTCTAATGCTAAATTAAAGGAGTTCAATCAAATGGAGCAATACAGTTATAAGGAATTTCTAGAAGATTTAATTATGGGTAGTGAGATACATTTTATTTACAAAAGTGAAAATTACTATATTGGTTGTGGAACAGGTCAATTTATGTTTTGGAAGGCTTTTGATTCATCTAGTGAAATCATTGGAGAAAACCTTGATGATTTACTTCGAAAAGTAATTCTGAATGGGAAACATATTGAAGAAGTATGGGACTTAATTGAGATTGATACAATTTTTTAATGTAAAAGAGAAATAGATTCCTTATATAACAAACTGGCGCGTTAGTTAAACAACGAGGACTACTTCGGTAGTCCTTTTTTTGATGCACTAAATGGGAGTTTAGTTAATAAGAAAAGGACTTTTAAGTATTTAATTGAATTGAATAAATAAAATAAATCAATAAAATTTAAAGGGTGAGGTAGCAGCTATGAAAGACAATTTTAATAAATTAATACTAAGTGGTATTTTTATTTGTTTAGTAGTTATTGCATTTAAAATAAATAATGAAAGTGATGTGCAATATCCAAACCAGAATGTCGATATAGATAATCGTGGTAGAGTGGTGCAAATTGCGCCAAACAGGGTAGGAGTTATTGATACAGGAATTGGTAGTGGATGGGAGCAACTTGTAATTTTTGAATACAATCCTAGTTCAGGGAGGTTTAATGTAGTTGGTACATTGCCTTATGAAGATATATTTAATCACCCCAAAGAGAATGGCATTCCTGTAAGAAGTGATAAGTATGGCAACTAATTTTATTACATTCTTATATAACTAACGGATGCGTTAGTTCAATAAGACCATGTATCGAATAAATCCTAAAGGAGAAGCAAAATGGCATCGAGTGAAAGAAAAAAGATGGATCATGCTTTAAAAAATATCGTAATTCCTTATTTAAGAGAACAAGGTTTTAAAGGCTCATTACCACACTTTAGAAGAATGAATGAATCTAATATAGACTTAATTACATTTCAATTTAGCAGATGGGGTGGCTCATTTGTAGTTGAATTGACGAACTGTTCGATAGAAGGCGTAACGACTTACGAGGGGGAACATATTCCACCCAACAAGGTGACTGCACATGATATTAACAACCGATATAGATTGGGAGCTAAATCAAAAGATGAAGATGGAATTTGGTTTGAATTTGAGGAAGCAAAATCAGAAATAGATTTTGAGAATGTTGCTATCAATGTTTTAAAGTTATTAAACTTATCAGATCGTAATTGGGTTACAAGCTTATGTAACTAACTGGCGCGTTAGATGAACAAGTATAGGCTGCTGCTACGGCAGTCTATTTTTTACGGACTAAAAGGTATTTCAAGTAAAATAAAGAATAAGAATTAATAAAATGTATCGTTTAAAGTAGAATCTCTTTGAGCAAATTTGATAAAATTGCATTATACGTTTTTGGAATAGCTCTTTTAATTGGACTGTATTTTATTGGTTTTCAAATTCATGATTTAAAAGAAAGTTTAGACAATATATCAGGTCAATTATGGAATATTTCTCAATTATTGGATTCAAAATGAATTTGGGGATATAACTGATTTTCTATTTTTATTAAACTAACGGATGCGTTAGTTGCGCAAAAGTGCTGCCAAAAGCAGCACTTTTTTATTATTATCGGTAAGATAATTCAATAAAATTTGTGTTAGAATTAGACCAAAAGGAGAGTAATTATGAATGATATTTTAATGTTGGTTATTTTCGTTCTGATAACGATTTATATAATATTTAAAAATAGAAACTTATTAAAAGGGCTAACTAAGTTCCAAATATCAGGTGTATTGATCTCATATCTTATTACCATCGTTTTAGCTTTCATTTGTATATATTACGGTGCGAATTGGATAGCAGGTTTCTTTACAAGTTTTATTTTAAGATTAATTATTAAAATCATAGTAATTTACATAGTACTCGCAGTCTGTGTAAATAGTTTAAACAAAGTAACAACAAAGGTTACTAAATGAATTCTTAATCAAAACTAGAAAATAAACCTAATTGTTATTGAACTAACTGGCGCGTTAGTTGAACTCTAAAGACTGCTTTGGTAGTCTTTTTTCTATTTTAATAGAGGCTTATAATTGATTTTAGAATTTACTAAAATTTATATTGCTATAATTTACTTTGCTATAATTAAGAAAAAACCATTTTGTACATTAGCAATAGTAGTGTAGTTGGTAATCAGAATAGGAAAAATAGGGGAATTAAATGATGAAGCAGAAGTTTATATTTTTATTGGGAGTAGTATTAGTTTTACTTTCTGTGCAAAACAGCATGTTCAAAGAATTGGTATATAATTGGGATATGAATCGAAAATACAAAATTACTGAATTAAATGAAATGTATGAAGGGTTACCTTCTAAGTATCAATTTGGAACAAATAATATAGATACAAGGCATAAATTAATTGATGCACCAGTATATCGTGATCCGTGGGATAACTTTGTCCAATTGGCTGATGTCTATATTACAATTAATGGTCAACAAAAAGATGTATTAAAGTATTACCCAGTAAAAATAAGTGAAGACGGACTAAATCAATATACACATTATGTTTCTTATTGGCTCATATTTGATAAAAAGAAAAAAGAAAAATCTTTTGCCATTGTTCTTAAAACAACTAGGGAAATCGTGGACACTTTGGATGATATCATACCAAATGAAGAACTAAATCCCAAATACCGAGTTATTACGGTAAATAAAGATGGAAAAGTAAAGACGGAAGATTTTTCGTTCAAAAATAAATCTAAATTACAAACAAAACTTATTCCTACTATGGATGAAGGCCCTGTTGGCTACTATACAGACTCTTGGTCTTCTTATCCCTCGTTCTTAGTTTTCATATATCCGTTTTTTTATCCAATGGCTACATTTGGTATTGGTATTATATTAACTTTTAGTAGTTTAATTTTAATAGTAATAAAAAAATATAAAGCGAAGAAAATGTAGTTCAATAAAAGGAGTATTCATCATGTTTGTATATTTATATCTGTTTGTAGCCTTTGTTACAGTCCTATTATTAACATTTTTCTTCTACTTTTCTTACAAAATGATAAGAGGAAAAAAGACAATTAATTCTTGGATTACATTAATTGGATTATCTGCATTTATCTTTATTATTATATGGCAGGTGTTAATTGAACTTGGTATTGTTGGAACATGAGATAATTTATGTAACTAACTGGGCCGTTAGTTAAACAAAAAGGGGATGATTAATAATTGATCGTCCTCTTTTTTACTATTTGGATTTTAATTAAGAATTTCAAATTATATATTGTAAGTTTAAAGTAGGATTTTTTAGTTTTTTGTCGAATTAAAAACAAGGCAAAATTTGGAAATTCCATAGAGCAGAGGAGAGTATATTTATGTTGCTTGCAGGTATAATATTGGGTATTATCGGTGGAATATATATTTTGGCTTTTGAAAAAATCAACAAATGGTACAAGAGTATTTTTACTAATGGTTCATTAGTTAATGCTGGAGCTGGGACATATTTCGTCGAATGTCCAAAGTGTAGTAAACAAGTAAAAAGAGCGGGAAATGGATCGCAGCACTGTAATTCTTGTCATACATATTTTTAAATATAAAATTATTATACTATTTAACGATATGGCGCGTTAGTTAAAGATAGAGCAGCATTTGGCTGTTCTTTTTTTATTGAGCTAAATGACAGAGTGGTTGCATAAAGTTAGAGGATAAATAAATTTTTTATAGAATAATATAGTGAGTTTAAATTGTTAAATTTTGGTAATCAGTTTTTGGCAAACAAATATTAAGGGGGATTTTTATGAAAAATCAAATTAAGTTTTTTATAATAGGGATTTTTATAATTTTAGTAAGTACACCATTAGCATATAAATCAGTAAATGTGATTTATAATAATAAAAACTTAACTGGTGAATATGTTCCAATATTAAATGGTTATATTCATTCATATATGCTAATTGGTATTTTAATATTTAGTGTTGGATTACTGAATACATTTAGAAATAAGTAATTTTTATAAAAAAATAGAAGTGATGTATTAAGGAATGGAGTAATTATATTGAATAAATATAGTATATTTTCTTTTCTATTTTTAGGTTTGTTTATAATATTGTCATATTTACTTATTAGTAGCCCGTTTGGAACTTTTGGTCAATTTGGTAAATTGATAATTATTACAATGGGGCTCTTGCCTTTAATTGGATTTTTTACAGGATTTAAAGGTAAAAAGGGAATAATAAAATGGATACCAATTGCTTTTAACTTGATTTCATTTTGTACAATAGTCTCACTTCTCGTGCTTGGTTTTGGGATGGGTGAAAAATAAACTGAACGTTTTCTTATGGAACTAACTGGCGCGTTAGTTCAACAACAGTAAGCTGCTTTGGCAGCTTTTTTTTGTACTATCTGGCAGAATAGTTCAAAAAGGAAAATGGTTATTTGTGGTAAAATATATAAATAAAGAATGGTTATTTAATTTATTGGGGGTGTTTAAATGCAAGAAAACAAAGAAACACCTGAACAAAAAAGAGAGAGATTAAGACAACAAGAATTAAAAGGTAATCCAACTGGCAATCTAAATGATGCTTTTAATAGGGTAAACAATGGCAGTCTTGTAGATTCGGTAAATAGTTGGGGTTGGAAAGGTACTGGAATACTTATTCTTGTACTAATAGTAGGGGCTATAATATATTCTGTCTTCTTTCGTTAACTGGCGCGTTAGTTGATGAAAACGAGTTGCTTGCAGCTCGTTTTTTTAATGCAGTTAATAGCACATTAGGTTAATTAAGAATGGTATTATTATACATAGACAACAAGAATTAGAGGAGAAATTATGATTAAGTCTATTAATATTGGTTTTATCTATGGAATGATTATTGGTTTAACAATAGGTCTATTTAAAGTACCGTATAAAATCGAAGAGAATGATGGTTATGGTACTACTGTCTCAACATTTGTAAATTACTTAGATTATTTAGTTCCTTTAATTAGAGTAATACTAGTAATAGGTATTTTAGGTGCAATTGTTGGCCTAGGAATATGTGTATTGCAGAATAAAAAATTATTTAGATAACTGGCGCATTAGTTGAACTTCGTGATTAAAGTATAGGTGGTTAGCTATGAATAATAGTATAGAGCAAAAAAGTTGGACAATCAGAGACTCGCACTCAATAATCTCTTTTGAAACAACGGGTGGAGATGATTGGGATATATGGGATAGATATATTGCAATTGATGGAAAAAAGCTTTTCATATCGGTAATATTTGTGGAACTTGTTCATTTTTCTTTGAAAGGTTAGAAGGGGCAAATGGCTCTAATCAAGGAGTATTATCAAAAAAAATTAGTAATGCATTACAAGAAGGGATATCAAATATAGAAAATGATTTTCTTTCCAATGTATCGTTAATTCTCCCTAACGGAGATTACGAGGTTTCTCTTAAAGAAATTAGCCCTAAATTGGTTGAATTAGGTTCAGACCAAGACTACTTTTATAACGAACAAGTTCAAGTTTGGGGGATTGATGGGTTCTGGGGGTTGCCTCACTCACCAAAAATTAAATACTATAGAGGTTTAACAGAAGAGATTACAAACACTTCAAAGTTATTTGAATTTATAGTTCCTACTTTTCCAATAAATTGGTTAGAAGAGGAAACAATTAAGAAATACGATTCAATTATTTCTGATCTAAAAAAGCCAACTGCGTTGTGTATATCGGTCTTAGACATAAAAGAACCTGTTGATTTTGATGATGATGCAACTCACACCCAACATTGGTGTTTGACCCATTACATTATAGATGGACACCATAAGGTGTATTCAGCTTCATTGCAAAATAAACCTATTACAATACTCTCTTTTTTAGCAAAGAATGAATGTATCGCAAACAAAGATGAGATTTCTGAGTTATTTAATTATCTGAAAAAAATAGATTGATACGATTAACATGAAAGTATTATGCAACTAAAGGATGCGTTAGTTACTAAGTTGGACTGCTTCGGCGGTCTTATTTTTTACACTCAAAATAGACTATAAAAAGAAGACTATTTTGATCGAGGTGAAAAATGAGAACTTATATTTTAAAAAGGGTTAAAACATTTATAGGTATTTTTACTGGCGTATTAATTGCAATCTTATTGACCTTATTGATAAATCAAAAAATAACATTAGAATCGAATAAGATCTATATAATTATATTGATAGTAGTTGTATATTTGATAACTGAAGTCGTTCTTTTTTTCATTGGTATCATAAAAGGGATAAGAGCTAATTCAACTAATGGATGCGTTAGTTCAATAGCATGAGTTGCCACTGGCAGCTCTTTCTTTTTGTATTAACTGGCAGATTAGTTCAATAAGAATAATTTGAAAAACTATGTAAAAAGGTAAAAATTTCCTAAATTACAAAACTTACTCAATTGATATAATTAAGTGCACGTTATAAAAAAAGTTAGGGGATAAAAATGAAACAAACAATAACTACCAGAGAATTCATTAAAGAACAAGACTTTAACATAGCAATTAATCTAACATTGATAATTTCAATTTTATTGATATACACAGGAGTAGTAGAAAAAGGGTTTAAATTTCTAGTAATTGGTTTTTTTATTCTTTTAGCCTGTTTATTAATAGTTAAATTAATAAATAAATTGTTCTTAAAAATAAATTTATTCAAAGAAGTATTAGAGGAAAAAAGCAAAAATAAATATGTAAAATTAATAGAATGGTCTTTTCGTATATTGTTGCTTATTATAATTTGGGAAAGCTAATTTAACTGTTTAATTTGTTCATATTCAACAAACTGGCGCTTTAGTTCAATAACAAAAAATGAGTTGTAGGAGCCACAACTCATTTTTTGTTGTTATATAGAAACTAGAAGATTACACTAGATTTAAACGTAAAATCTATGGAGGAACAAATGAATTGATTTCTAAAGCTGAATTAATTAATATGCCATATTCGGGACAATACAAAGAAAGAATTTACGATATACCAAGTCCTTGGTATTCACAAGAATGGACATGGGTTAAATTTGAAAATGATGATTTTGAGGAATGGTGTGGAGAATTCAGAGGGTCTCCAAGAGCAGTTGCACTATCCAAGAAGTTTAACAAAATTTTAGTACTGACTTCTGATTATTTATTTCAAATTGATACTCTAAGTGGAGATTTAATCGAATATGAATCACAACCTCAATATCGATGCTTAACAGTAACACCTGCTGGAGATTTCATTGTAGCTGATTATTATACAATTGAAAAAATAGGATCGACATTAAAAGATTCGGAACTATTAGAAAGTCCAATTAAAATGGACATGATTAAGTTTAATGGTTGGAATAATAATAATAAATTATCAATCTCATGTGATGAATTTTTAAACTGGGAGAACCATGTAGAACTAGAGCTTGATAGTGAGAAATTTAAGATAACTATAATTGGCTCTTATTGAACTAACGGATGCGTTAGTTGAAGATTGAGAGCAGCCCCTTAGGCTGTTTTTTTTTGAAGTAAATGGCAGTTTAGTGGAATGAGATAGTCCCATAAATTTGTGATGACTTAATAAGCATTTTTTGTTACACTCCAAAAAGAGCAAGTTAGGATGGTGAAATAAAATGAAAAAATTTATTTTGTATTTTGTAGCTGGTACATTAATAATTCTTTTAATAACAAACTTATGTAGTATACAGACATTTGAAAATTTTTTAGCATTTGAAAAAGGTATTACTACTGCTGATAATCATCTATTAGGTTGGAATGGTCCGAATGGAAAACTTAGATATGATTCTTCTTATACTAGGGATGGTTTTTTTATTTCAAAACATGAAATTACTTTCATAGACAAAAATGGGAAAAAGATTGAAATTTCAGCTATAAGAATATTTGGGTTTTACTTTAATAATCCAAAATAAAAATTCAATTTTAAGATTTTAGGTTCCTACTTATCGAACTAACAGGCGCGTTAGTTGAAGATTAAAAGTAGCCAATGGCTGCTTTTTTATTTATGTATATGGCAGGTTAGTAGAATTAGTAATGTTATAATAATATTAAAAAATTAAGAAATGTAGGGTAGAAAAAGAAGAATATTGAAAGGCTCATTCAATCTATCTTAGAAAGGAACACCATTCCTAATTCTTAGTGGAGTTCTTATTTATATAAAGAAGATCTGAATCTAAAAAAAAAGGAATATTTGAAAACAAACTAAGGAATACGAGGTAAGTTACGTATTTTAAGAAAGGGATATTAATGAAGAAAGATATTTTAGGAGCTATTTTTTGCTTAGTAAATCTTATTTTCTCCATTTGGAGATTAACAAATCTAAATTCGCGAGGTAATTTTTTTGACAATCTTTTTTCATATGTAATTATTATCACCTTGCTATTATTAAGTATAATTTTTCTTATTCTTTTTATAAAAGCTATAATTAAGCAACTATAGAGTGCAGATTATTTTACCTTTAACTTTAAAATAGACTGAGTTGTACAATAGCACCTTTAAAGGATTAATAAATTCCTTATCGAACTAACTGGCGGGTTAGTTCAATATCGAGAAGACTGGTTTGACAGTCTTCTTTTTATTTTGTTAATGGCCAAATAGTTTAGAGGAATACGATGAAAGGAAGGAAATACATATTTTAATGAAGAAATAATTCAAAGTTAGATAAGTATGACTCAAGGAGAGTTTAATAATGGATCGACAAAGGACATTTTTTTATGGATTTATTATCGGAGTTACTTTAATGATTGTTCCTATTCATCCTTTCTTCTTTTGGAGAGATGTCATGGATAATGTGGAAACTATTTTTCGATATCTTGGTTTTGTACTTTTCCTTATTTGTGGAGTTTCTTTAATTATTGATTTATATAAGGTCCTATTGAATAGGAAATAGCATGTATAGCTAACGGATGCGTTAGATCAATATATTTTAAGAGGTATTTTGTATCCATAATGGAGGCTTGGTATGGTATGACAACTTATAAAGAAATTATCGGTAAATTTGAATCACACCGACTTTGGATTGGGACTCTAGGAGAGAAAGGTAAAAAACTAGGTATAGATGAGATTGATATGAGAGATGTAGATTTATCCCTATATCTACTAAATCAGGCATATATTACATCAAGTATATTTGATGGCATGAATTTATTTAATAAGGATATTTCGTCATCGTTACTATGTTCATCAACTTATATATCTGCAAATTTAGAAGGTGCAGATTTCTGTAAATCTAATGTCTCTTATGTGGACTTCACAGGTGCCAATATTAAATCTGCTAGATTTGCAGATAGTGAATGTATTGAAACGGTGTTTGTTAATGCTGATTTATCGGAGGCTAATTTAGTAGGAGGTCTTTTTGATGAGGCAGATTCTCGTAACGCAATTTTAATTAATGTTGATATACGATTAGCTACCTTTGATGGGGTATTATTAAACGGTTCTAAATTAACTGGAATTCAGGGAATAGAAGAAGCTTTTATAAATAGTATTAATATTGGCTCACCAGAACTACCAGTAATTCTAAAAGGTGAAGAAGCAAAGAAGTGGCTACAAGATAACAGTTTAAATAAGTGAAATTTAAGGAATACACTAAGATAAAAACACTATTTAGTTCATAATAAATTTCAAGAACCTTGATTGGCTATGTGTCTTTCAAGGTTTTTTTATGGGGAAGAAGGTAGTACTCGTATTAAAAAAATGTTTATAGTTAATATGTACGCTTATACATGGATTGAACCAGTGAACCACAAGGATTAAAGTGAGAACTTCAGTCCAAAATCCACCCTGAAAAAAATATTACTCCACAATAAAACAATCCATTTCAAACATTTTAAAGCAAAAGAAATCCGAAATTGATTCAAAGAACTTGGATATGTTGGTGGAAATGGAAAACCACTTAGAGTCGATGTAAAAGCTGGGCCAAAGGCAAAAGCTAAATTATTTGGAACAAACCCACCAAGAGCTAAACGAAGAAACAACAAGAAATACGAGTCAAAATGGATAATGAAAACATTAAAGATTATTATTTTAATAATGAAAAATGGTGGGGAAGAGATTTAACATTAGATTGATTCCCTAACATTTTAACCACTTTGTTTATTTTTCTTAATATTCATATAGTAATGACGATATAATAATTGGGTTATTATGGAAATAGAACGGAGGAGATTGTATGAAAAAGTTTACTAGTCTAGTTATATCATTATTGGTAGTTTTATTCTTTGTTCAGGGTTATACAAACAGCGCATCCGCTGCAACTGTAAAACCATCTATCAAACTAACACAATCAAAATTAAGCATCTATGTAGGTCAAAGTAAACAACTAACATATAAGGCACAAAATATTAAGAACAATCCTGTTGTATGGTCAACAAGTAATATTGGAGTATTGTCAGTGAAAAATGGCAAAGTAACAGCATTAAAGCCAGGTAAAGCTAACATTACTGTTTCTGTTCCTAAACTGAAAATCAAAAGTGTAGCTACAGTTTCAGTATCCAAAAAGAAACTATCTGCTAAAGAAGCATTTGATAAAGTAAATAAAAGCGTTGTATACATAGAATCATATAACCAACATAATCAATTGGTTGGAACTGGTAGTGGGTTCATTGTTTCAAAAGACGGAAAAATCGTTACTAACCATCACGTGGTTTCAGATGTATCTTTAGTATCAAGAGTTAAAATTAAACTCTCAAATGGCATAACTTACGAGACTAGTAGGGTTAAAGGGTATAACGCGGATAAAGATATTGTAATTCTGAAGATTGATGGTCCTACAAATTTACCTGTTGTAACACTTGCTGATTCAAGTAAAGTTCAAACAGGTGAAAAAGTATATGCCCTTGGTTCACCTAGAGGAGTTCAAAATACGATTACAGAAGGTATTGTTAGCAATAGAAATGTAGCAATTGGAAAGAATCAATTTATCCAAACAAGTGCGCCGATTACGCCAGGTAATTCAGGTGGTGTACTCGTGAATGTATATGGAGAAGTAATTGGAGTGAATGACTTAACACTAGTAGATGCACAAAATATGAATTACGCTATACCAATTAATGTGTATAAGCAAATTCCAGCAAACTCTAACTATGATTTACTAGAAATAAATAAGGCATATTATGTTCCGGCACAAGGTAAGGGTTCTGTTGATGAAGAAGAGAGTAATAATACGATTGATGATGCAGATTATATCCCTTACGAAGATGCAATGTTATATGGAACGTTTTCAAATAATCAAGATATGGATTTCTATTACTTTTTAATTACAGATAATGAAACTGTATCTATTATTGCTTCAACGACAGATGCTAAATATAGTGAAGACCTAACGTTTGCTTTATATGACGTTGATGGTGAGTTCATTGATGTCTGTACTGCAGAATGGGATCCAGAGCGCCAAAGGTACTATTGTTATTTATCAAATGATTTAACTCCAGGCTTTTATCACATTGGTGTCTATGTAGATCCTCAAGCAAAGTACAATAACGCTGGTCAAGAATATTCGGTTTCAGTTTGGATTGGACAATAATAATTGTAATTATTAATATGGAGCTTCCAAAATAGGAAGCTCTTTATCTATTTAATTAGATAAATTCCTCTTCTTTATATTTAACAGTACGATTAAGATATTCAAGTGAAAGAGATTTAGACTAAATAGCTCGATTTTTTGATCGTGTTTCTTGATCCTCAAGGTTACTTAAATCAATTCGGTTTTGTTTAAATTATTATTACTAATGTAATCGAAACTTGTACGTCAATTGGTTTGAAAACCTCGATCTAAGAAATTATTTTGAAAATCCATAGCATCATACATAATATTAAATCTAACTATTTAATATTATATTTTGAGAAGTTTATCACTTAATCTAAATGGCAGGTTATTTAAATAAGGAAATGGAAATAAATGAAATTATATGTTAAAAAAGATTCCAACTATTCATCTTAAGGGTGAACTAGACAATGGATTATGTTTTGTGATATTTTATTATTGTAACAATTCATTTAAAACTGTATATTTTTAAATCGATGAAAAGGAAAGTAGTTTATGCTATATTCTATAGCGAGCCGGGGACGGTGAAAGCCTGGCGATGAAGCATGAATGAAGAACACCTTTGAGTTCTAACCGAAAGAGATAACTTAAGTAGGCTTAGACGTTACCAGAACGTTATTTAACTGGGATAAGCAATATTAGCTTTTAAGTTGGTCATATTATGACAATTTGGGTGGTACCGCGGAAGTTAGTCTTTCGTCCCTTTTATAGGGATAGAAGGCTTTTTTTTATGGGAAATTAACATATGGAGGCAAATTATGATAAAAACTGTAGTTAAAGATTTATATAGAAATCAAGAAAATTATAATGACAAGACTGTTCAAATTTCAGGGTGGATTCGTACTCTTCGCGATTCCAAAACGATTGGCTTTATGGAGTTAAACGATGGTACATTTTTTAAGAGTGTACAAATAGTATTTGAGGACAATTTAGATAACTTCAAAGAAATTACGAAGTTACCTATTAGCTCTACTGTTACAATAGAAGGTGAGTTTATTCCAACTCCAGAAATGAAACAGCCTTTTGAAATTAAAGCGACAAAAATTATTGTTGAGGGATTATCGGATGTAGATTTTCCTTTACAAAAAAAGAGACATTCTCTTGAGTATTTAAGAACAATCGCTCATTTACGTCCAAGAACGAATGCTTACTCAGCGGTTTTCAGAGTAAGATCTCTTGCATCATATGCTATTCATAAATTCTTCCAAGAAAAAGGATATGTATATGTACATACACCAATCATTACAGGAAGCGATACTGAAGGCGCAGGAGAAATGTTCCGTGTGTCAACAATGGATTTAAACCAGCTTCCAAAAACTGAAGACGGTAAAGTGGACGAAAGTGCAGATTTCTTCGGTAAAGAGACGAATTTAACTGTTAGTGGTCAATTAAATGGGGAAGCGTATGCACTTGCTTTCCGTAATGTATATACATTTGGTCCGACTTTTAGAGCAGAAAATTCAAATACTGCACGACATGCTGCAGAATTCTGGATGATCGAGCCAGAGGTTGCATTTGCAGAACTTCCGGATATTATGGATCTTGGTGAAGATATGGTCAAGTATGTTATTAATTACGTATTTGAACAAGCACCTGAAGAAATGGAATTCTTTAATAGTTTTATTGATAAAACACTTATCGAGCGATTAAAGAATGCGTTAGAATCTGACTTTGGTCGAGTTACTTATACTGAAGCAGTTGAATTATTACAGAACTCAGGTAAAAAGTTTGACTACCCTGTTGAATGGGGAACAGATTTGCAAACAGAACATGAACGTTACCTAAGTGAGGAAATTTACAAGCGTCCTGTCTACGTTACTGACTATCCTAAAGAAATTAAGGCATTTTATATGAGAGCTAACGAGGATGGTAAAACAGTGGCTGCAACAGACTTACTAGTTCCTGGTATTGGCGAGTTAATTGGGGGAAGTCAACGTGAAGAAAGAGAAGACGTCCTTGTAGAACGAATTAAAGAACTTGGTATGAATGAAGAAGATTACTGGTGGTATCTGGAGCTTAGAAAATACGGTGGTACAAAGCATTCTGGCTATGGAATTGGATTTGAACGACTTGTTATGTATTTAACAGGAATGAAGAACATCCGTGATGTAATACCATTCCCTCGTACACCGGGAAATGCAGATTTTTAATTTAATATAAAGATGAAGAATAGGATGCTGAGGCATCCTATTTTTTTTAAAAAGGTCAACTAGTAAAAACTGAATGATCGATCTTATAATACGAATGGCAGTTTAGTTCAGTTAAGAGAATTGTTTTGTAGATAATAAATATAGGAATTCGAATATTATTTTTTGAAATATATTAAAAAAGGAGTACGGAAAAAATTATATCTCATTAATCGTTTTAACTATCGGATTAGGTTTAGGCTTAATTTCTAGATACTTTACTACACGACAAAAAAATAACCTTTTCCTTATTCAACTACTGGTGAGTTAGCTGAATATCGTATAGGCTGCTTCGGCAGCTTTTTTTATTTTGTTTTTATTTTATAGGGCAATTGTCTTTTTAATTTGAACTGAATACTTAAGACATATAGATATTCAGTCGATTAAAAATACAGGTGAATATATTTAAGGATAAAGGGTTTGTAATCAAAGTCCCAAAAGAACTATCCAACAATATAATTCAGTTTTTTGTTTAGGGTCCGATTAGACAATTTTACCAGCAATTATTTTTAGTACTAATTTCTTAAAATTCATAAAGATTACTAATATAATTAAAAGTTTATATACTTTTCAATTGAGGTTTGGAATTTGGAAGTTATTAGAAATAAATTTGATTAAAATCATAGATAAAAGCTAAAGCTTTTGTAATATTGTGTAAAGGATACTAATTAGTTATTTTGATTGCATTTAAAATCTATAAGGAGACTTAGAAAATTATTATGGATATGATAACCAGCAATTATTATTTGCCCCTCGTTTTATTTTCAATTATTATCGCAATTATCGCCTCTTTTGCAGCATTGGATCTTAGTATTCGGATTCATCAAACAAAAGGTATTCAATGTTTCTTATGGTTAGCTGGTGGCTCCTTAGCAATGGGTCTAGGCATTTGGTCAATGCATTTTATAGCTATGCTTGCCTTTCATTTACATATCCCTGTTACATATGACCTTACTTTAGTCATACTATCTATCATTCCTGCAATTATTTCATCGGGGTTAGCGTTATTTATTGTTAGTAGATATTCGAGGCGTAAATATCAATTCACAATTGGAGCTTTTTTTATTGCGATTGGAATTGTAACTATGCACTACACTGGAATGGAAGCTATGATTATGAAAGCAACAATCGAATATAATCCTTATCTATTTGTCCTTTCAGCAATTATTGCTTATGTTGTTTCATTTGTAGCTTTATTACTATTGTTTTTTGCTCAACAAAAATACGACTCACCTGGATTTTTGTGGAGAAAAGTACTCAGCTCGGTCGTAATGGGACTCGCAGTATCAGGAATGCATTACACAGGTATGGCAGCAGCAACATTTAAACATAATCATAATCAATCAAATATACCTAATTCAATGTTAGATAGTACTTTTTTAGCGTATTCAATTGGAACCGGTGTCTTAATCATTTTAGGAATAGTCTTGATAAGTTCGTTTATTAAAAGACGTTTTGAATCTCAATCTATTAAATTAGAAAGAAAGTTTCGTTCCGTAATCGAGTCTGCAAATGATGCTATTATACTAGCGGACAGTAATGGACACATAATTTCTTGGAATAAGGGAGCTCATTTTATTTTTGGATATCAGGAAATGGATGTGTTGGGTAAGAATTTACAAATCATAATACCTAATAGATTTAAAGAGGCTCATCAAAACGGAATGGAACGATACAAGTCTACAGGTAAAGCTCATGTGATTGGAAAAACAGTTGAGCTATTTGGATTAACAAAAGACGGAAGTGAATTTCCAATTGAAATGTCTCTAGCTGCATGGGAAGAGGAAGGAAAAACGTATTTTAGTAGTATCATTCGAGATATAACAGATCGAAAAAGAGCTGAAGCGAAAATCAACCAAATGGTTTACCGTGATCATCTAACTGGGTTACCAAATCGTCATCTATTAAATGATCGACTAGCTCTGGCGTTAGAGCAAGCTAAAGAAAATCATTTAAACGTAGGAATTATGTTTATCGATTTGGATCGATTTAAGTATATTAATGACACATTAGGACATGCAATGGGTGATCGTTTATTAATAGAAGTTTCAAAAAGGCTTCAATCTTGTATAGGAAAATCTGACACGGTTTCACGCCAAGGGGGAGATGAGTTTGTTGTACTTCTTAATAACACGAATTCTGATGAATTAACAACAAAAGCACAACAAATTAATAATTTATTTACAGAGTCTTTTAAATTAGAGCAAGAGATGTTTGTTACTCCATCTATTGGTATAAGTATGTACCCGGCGGATGGTAGGGACATAGAAACACTAATAAAAAATGCAGACACAGCTATGTACCGAGCAAAAGAACAAGGAAGAAATAATTTTCAGTTTTATACACCAGATATGAATGATGTTGTAACTCATAGAATGAAATTAGAGATTGCCTTACGTAAAGCATTGGATCGAAATGAGTTTAATGTTCTTTATCAACCTCAAGTTGATGTATATAGTGGTAAAACAATTGGTGCAGAAGCACTAATTCGCTGGGAACATCCGGAATGGGGGAATATACCTCCAAACGAATTTATTCCATTAGCAGAGGATACTGGATTAATTATTCCAATAGGTGAATGGGTTCTTTATGAAGCATGTCGTCAAAATAAAGAATGGCAAAATGAAGGATTTCCCCCTATAAGGATAGCTGTTAATATTTCTTCACGTCAGTTTAAGCAAAACAATTTAGTGGAAGTAATAAGTAAAATTTTAAAAGAAACAGAGCTCAAGCCTCAATATCTTGAATTGGAGCTAACTGAAAGTATTATTCAAGATTCAAAGTATGCTATTACAACAATGAAAAAATTAAAATCAATGGGGATTCATTTATCAATTGACGATTTTGGAACAGGCTACTCTTCGTTAAGTTATCTTAAGCTATTTCCTATCGAGACATTAAAAATTGACCAATCTTTTACAAAAAATATATTTGAAGATTCGAAAGATGCAGCACTTGTTCATACCATTATTAACATGGCTCACAACCTAGATTTAAAAGTAATTGCTGAAGGGGTAGAAACCCAGGAACAACTAGATTTTCTTCAACAGAGAAAATGCAACCAAGCTCAAGGATACTTTTTTAGCCGACCTATATCAGCTAAAGAATTAACTAATATTTTTAAGGAACATGCTCAATCAGTGTAAATGTTTTAATAAAAGTAAAGTATAGAGAATGATCATTCTCTATTTTAGCGACTCAATTCTTGAGTCGTTTTTTTCATTCTTTTATTTCTTGAATTTGGTGAATTTTAATCAAATTCAAACACCTTAAATATGTTATTTCTTATATAACTGACGCCTGAGTTAGTTGAAGAGCAAGAAGACTGTTATGGCAGTTTTTTTCTTACAATTAGTCAATCTCTCTCAAACTTATAATCTAGTCTTTCTAGCGATCCAATAATTATTAATAAGTTGTCATAACAGATAGTACGAAAGTATAATGAATAGTCTATGACCTGTGTCACATAATCTTATGACAATATGTAACTAGTAAATGTGATATTGATTAAATAACAATTGAATGAAGGCAATTGATTCGTGTTAGTACATGAATCAATCTTGCTTTTTTTAAATAATTCAATTGAGGTGAGGAATAATGAATAAGAAGATGTATTGTGCAATGGCTAGTGCAGCTTTATTAGTTGCAGGATGTGGTGGAGAAGGAAAAGCCCAAACGGTAGCAGTCGAGGATTCAGCTCAACTAAACCAAAAACATATCGTTAAATCAATACATTCACAGGCAAAGCCATTAAAAACGATAGAACCATCAAAACCATTTGACGATTTAAAACCACTTAGGAACATGATTGGGAGCGCACACTATGTGGGATTAGGAGAGAATACTCATGGTAGCTCTGAAATTTTCACCATGAAGTTTCGCCTTGTGAAATACTTGGTTACTGAGATGGGTTTTACGAATTTTGGTATGGAAGAAGATTGGGGAAACGGCTTAAAGCTAAATGAATATATCCAAACAGGAAAAGGAAACCCTAGGGAATTTTTAAAATTGTTATATCCTACTGATGAAATTGTAGCCATGGTTGAGTGGATGAAAGATTATAATGCTGATCCATCCAATAAAAAGAAGATTCAATTTATCGGACTTGACTTAAAAACAATGGATCAAAGTGTCTTTGATAGAGTAATAGATTATGTAAAGCTGCATCGACCAGATTTGCGGGCAGAAGTGGAAGCAAGCTATAAAGAGCTATCTTCTTACACTGGAAGTATACAGGAATATATGCAGCTTACTCCTGAAACAAAAGAAAAATTCAAGGCAAATGCTGAGAAAGTAGTTAAATTGCTAAATGATGAAAATGAACAAGCAAACACAGAGAGAGTTTCATCCGAGGTTATTTGGGTGAAAGCGACGGCGAGTGCAATAGAGAAATTTACCACAATGCTACTTCCTAATGATTATCCAAGTATAGTGAAGCTACACGATCAATATTTGGCTGATCATGCAATGTGGGCACAAGAGACATTTGGCGGTAAAACTATGGTATGGGCACACAATATTCACATAGCCAAAGGTATTATCGATGAGGAATTATATCCTAATGTTGCAGGACAGTTTTTGAAAGAACGATTAGGCAATAATTATGTCACAGTTGGTAGTACAACTACGGAGGGGAAATTCACCTTATATAGCGAATATAATCCTTCCACCGGAGGTAAGATTGCAACCGAAACTATTCTACAAGATTTGAATAGTTTCAATTATACCCTTGGAAAAGTCCCATATGAAAAATTTTTATTGGATAACCGTCACCTTAAAGGTCAAGCAAAGAAATGGGTTAGAGAAAAGAGGCCATTACTAAGTATAGGGGGACAAATCGTCCCAAACGTTTCGTTATATTTTGAAACTTCATTGCTTGAGCAGTTCGATATAATTTTTCATATCCGAAAAACAAGTCCATCTCATATTAAATAAGTGAATAAAACAATCCCTTCTTGCAGAGTCAAGAACGGGATTGTTTTGTATAGGATTAATAAAATTATTTTGTTTTAAACCAGGAGTAGGCAGTTCCTCCTTATTAGCATCATTTACACTGGTGAGTATGACAAAGTAAGCAGTATGATGCGGTTATTAAACAGAGAGGAGTATTGAACATTATGAAATCAAGATTCATCCAAAATGGATATTTGTAGGATAGGGAAATGAAAGATTGAAGAGCTAAATTTTGTTTATAAACTATTAAGGAGAAGAATGATTAATTCAATTTTATCAAGATATATGATGGAGGAAGAGATGAATAAAAAAATTATTTTAGCAATCGCAACGTCTGCCTTTGTATTGACTCAAGGCACTACTTATGCAAACACAAAAACAGAGGCTTCAATAAATAATATAAGTGCACAAGAAGGTATTAAAAATGACATAAGGAATATTAAATGGCTTGAAGAGAATTCAAAGGCTATTAATACGACGATCCCCACTGATTCTATTCATGATCTAAAACCACTTAATGAAATGGTTGGTTCAGCATCGATTGTAGGTCTAGGTGAAGCAACTCATGGAGCTCATGAAATTTTTACAATGAAGCATCGAATTGTTAATTACTTAGTTTCAGAAAAAGGATTTTCAAATATAGTTTTAGAAGATAATTGGGATAATGCATTAATGCTAGATAAATATGTTCTTACGGGTAAGGGAGATCCAAGTAAATATCTAAATCCTGTCTTAAATACGAAAGAAATCGTTAACATGTTAAAATGGATAAAAAATTATAATGCAGATCCAAAACACAAAAAGAAAATACGTATCATTGGAATGGATATACAAACAGTAAATAAAGGTGTTTATGATAAAATAAAAAGATATGTAAAGAAATATAGTCCTGACCTAGTTCCTAGTATAGAAGAAAAGTTAAATGGACTTATGCTTGTTACAAAGGATCTTAACGAGTTCAGTAGTCTACCAAAAGAAGAAAAAGAAAAATATATTTCAGATGGTAAGCAAATAAGTACGTTATTAAAGCAGAATAAAAGTAAATTAAATGGAAATTCAAAAGAATTTGCTTGGATTCAACAACATGCTCGAATTATTGAGCAATTTACAACAATGACAACTGAAATGCCAGAGAATCCTTCTGAATTTTATTTGAAACACGATATAGCAATGTATGAAAATGCAAAATGGACAGAAGAACATTTAGGGAAAACAATTGTTTGGGCACATAATGGACATATTTCTAAAACGAATATGTTACCATTTGTGTATCCAAAAATGTCAGGCCAGCATCTAGTTGAACATTATGGAAAGAGGTATGTAACAATCGGGACGTCTGTCTATAAAGGAAAATATAACGTTTATAATACTTACTATGAGTATGGGCCTTATGGGGATTTGGACACTAAAAATACAAACAGTTATAACTACACTTTAGGAAAAGTCAAAAAAGACCAATACCTTATTGATCTGCGTAAAGCAAAAGGCTCGACAAAAGCTTGGTTAAATGAAGAACATCCAATATTTGCCGGTATTACAACTGTTGGACCTGGTATTCCATCTACAGTTGATATTAAATTGGTTCAAGCCTTTGATATACTTGTACAAATCCAAAATGTAAGTCCGACTCAAATAAATAAATAAATAAATAAATAAATAAATAAATAATTATTTAAGTTGTTTGAAATAACAGGGTTAATATAAATAATCCTTGGGATACGAAAATGAAGTGAACCCACTCTTTTGGATATCAGTTCAAAAGACTACCCATATTTTATTACAACAAAGCAACAAACGTATTTCTAATGATGACGCAGACTTTGTTGCTTCACTTTCTCCCACCTATCGAGAAGTGAAAATTAAAATGTCCAGATGTGCTTAAAATAGATTATTATTACTTATAGAATTAATACGGATAGAAAATTTAAAATCACACCAGAAAAAAAGACTAATCAAGTGTACATTATCGGTGTTAGTTTCAAACGAGAAGATCGGCAGAATGTCTGTCGATCTTTTTATTTGTTCTAAAGTCTTGTTTTGTAAGATTAAAAGTATTCGAATATTTTTTATAGAAAGCATAGAAAAATGCTGAACCAACCAATAAAAAGAAGAACCAATCTATCGGACTTTAATTTAATGGTCTCTTTTCTCTAACCCATTTCTTTGCTTCCTTTTAGGTGACGGTGATCCAACAAAAACATTTCATATGGGACTTTTCCAAGGGTATAATTGAAACTATTGACATATTGTGGAATTATTTCAGTTGCAAGCTTACCTCCTGTGGAAGGATCCATCATTTAAAAATGTCATATGACATTTTTACACTGGTGAGTATGACAAAGTAAACAGTATGATGCGGTTATTAAACAGAGAGGAGTGATGAACCTTATGAAATCAAGATTCATCCAAAATGGTTATTTTTTATTACTAACTTTCGTTACAGGATTATTTTATTTTTGTTTTTACCTGGTAGCTCTGGTATTCAGTTTCACCCTTTCATTTACCATAGTTGGGCTTCCACTAGTTATACGCGTGCTACAGACTACAACACCCTTTATCCAATATGAGCGTATACAAACGAAAATTTATACTGATATTTCTACAGACTCTTACAATAGTGGTGTAACAACGGATACATCGGACTGGGCTCAAGTGAAGTTCGTGCTAACGAATCGTCGCACTTGGTCTGCTGTCTTTTGGTTAATGCAGAAATTTGTGATTGGAATTTTCAGCCTCATTAGTGCAGTTATTTTTTATGTAATGCCACTTATGTTTCTGTTGGCACCACTATTATATCGGTACATCGACATGAATATCCTTTTTATGCAGGTAGATACTTTTGCCAAGTCACTCCTTGTGATGTTTATGGGTATAGTGTTTACCGTCGTAAGTATTAAAATAGTAGATGGTTTGGCAAAAAAAATTGGAGGTTATACACACAGTATGTTACGGCAGCTAAATCAATAGAAGTTTACAGTCTAACTTAAAAGTATAAAAATCCAAGAAAAATTATTTTATAATATAGAAATAAGAAGGAAGGCTACTTAGGGGGTAAATGACTTGTTGGATTTGGTTAAGTATTGGTTTTGGTATGATTGGATCATGTTAGGAATCCGTCTACTTACTAGTGTGTCTATCATCCTAGCTACATTAAATTTTCAGGATGGTTTAACATTACCACTTTGGATTATTATTCTTTGGGAGGTTGTTGCCTTCTCTATTCCATGGGTAGCCTTACTGTTCAATTACAAAAATTACTTGTTTACAGAAATACTACTTTTTGGCGGACTATGTATCTATTTAACCTCTTTATTTCCAGAAGCTTACAATGCTTTTCTTGTATCAGTGTTTCTTATCGCAGCAAATAGTAAGCATTTGTCCTATTATTGGACAGCTCCAACAACAGTTTTTATAATAACTGGAATTTTCTATGTGGTTGCGCCAAGTAATAACTATTGGATTATGGTCACCTATTACGGACTCGCTTATGTAATGGGGTTCGCTTTTCATTTATTAATTGTCAATCATAAGCAAAATGAAGCGATTTGTAAACAAAACGCGGTACTTGAGCAATATATGTCTCAGATCGAACGCATTACACTTGCAGAGGAACGAAGCAGGCTGTCTAGTGAGCTTCATGATACAGTTGGCCACGCTTATACTTCCATTATTTTGGGAATGGAAACGTTGCGTACCGAACTTGCTACCGAAATGGGTATACAGAGGTTAGATTCTCTGCTTGAAATGGGGCGTAAAAGCATCGAGGACGTGAGAGGTTACCTACATCAAATGGAATCCCCGTGTCAATCGCTTTCCTTGATTCAATCTCTACAAAATCTTGGAGCTGAATTTCAGGAGCATGCTCAGGTGAATGTAAGCTTTCGAGCATTCGGAGAGGAATACCAACTGTCTAGGCAAGCGAGGATAGCGTTCATTCGTTGCTTACAAGAATCCCTTACGAATGCAGTACGTCATGGTCAGGGGAATGAAATTATCGTTTCATTACAGTTTGAACAACAATATACGAGGTTGGAAGTGCAAGATAATGGAAAGGGAAGTGTAGAATGGCAGGAAGGCTTCGGAATTAATGCGATGAAAGAGCGGGCAATGAATTTGCAAGGTCAATTGTCAGTATATACAAAGCCAGATGAAGGAATGCTTGTTACATGTACAATACCGCGACAAACTGAAATCAAAGATGAAGTTATTCGTTTGTTAATTGTCGACGACCAGCAATTTGTTCGGGAAAGTTTGAGTAGACTGCTCAACGGATATGAAGATTTAAATGTAATCGGTTTGGCTAAAGATGGAATTCAAGCCATCGACTTGTGTGAGCGCCTTCAACCCCACGTTGTACTTATGGACTTAGATATGCAGCACATGGATGGAGTCGAAGCGACAAAAAAGATTAAGCAACAATGGCCACATATCCACGTATTGATTTTTACATCGTTTCAGGATACTGAACAGGCGTTGGACTCGCTTCGTAACGGTGCGGATGGTTTTTTACTAAAATCTATGGAAACATTGGAACTAGCTAATACGATCCGACTGATTCACAGAGGTGGGACACTCATTGATCAGGAAATGTCTCACAAAATATTTGAGAAGTTTGATGAGCAAAACGAAACACCACAATCAAAAGGAAATGCTTATGAGCTAACTGCCAGAGAGATAGAAATATTGCAGCTAGTAGCAAAGGGACTCCGATACACTACGATAGCTTCAAGGTTATATTTGTCAAAAGGTACAGTCAGAAACTATGCTTCCGTGGCTTACACAAAGTTAGGAGTGCGTAACAAGGAAGAAGCTGTCCTGAAGGCTCAAGAAATCGGAATTATTGTTTAAGGAAAATTTGTGGCATTTGTAACTAATGCTAAAGTCATTTTGCGCCATTGTTTAATAGATTCAAATATAAAAATCAGCACCTATAAAATATTTCCAAGAATGACAAAAAAGGAAGCGACGATCAGTCGCTCCCTTTTTATTTTTCTCTGTTAATTCCCAGATCTACATTACCAAGATGTACGTTGATTTTGAATTTGATCTGTTGATTTATCTATATCATCCATCATTTGCTTTAATCGTTTTAAGCCGTCTGCCACTTGATTTTGATGAGTATCAATACGGTAAGCAAATGCACGTAACCCTTCACGACTGATCGGATTTGTTGCATTTGACGCATCCACAATTTCTTTTTCGATTGTATCGAATCCTCGCAATGCAGATTCTAACATTTCGATTGCAAATTTGGCTTTATCAGAAATTGCATCGATATGAAATGCTGTCATTTTTGTATTAGAGTTACCCCAATCTGAGCTCATATAATTTGGTGACTTAGGATTTGGATTGTAATTATTCATGTACCATTCTCCCCGAATTTTAGATTACTTTTGATACTTGTCAGTAATTGAATCAATCTTGTTTGTTAAATCATCGATTTCATCTGTTAAGCGGTCAATTTCATCTGTATAGCGGTCTACATCTTTGATATTTTTTTGAACTTCTAGAATATTACTTGTTGTGCTTGTTACTTTTGACATAATTTCTGTACAGATAGAACCAACTAATACTTGTACATGATCTGGTGCGTTACCACCAACTTGTTGAACTAAGCGGTCAACTAATGGTTTGATTTGAGTTAATGTATCTGAAGCATTTGTTAATTCACGTCCACAAGAATTTAATTCAGCATCAATTTTATCTGAAACCCTATCGATTTTTGATTGAGTAATTTGGTCAATCTCACGAACAACCTTGTCAATTTCATTACATACTTCACGTACTGCGCCTTTACCTACGATCATGTTTCTCTTCCTCCAGGAGTGTTAATATTTTTTTATTTTTTTATTTGGCCCACAGGTAGGACTCGAACCTACATACGATACCGCACTTTTTATGCGGTTGCTCTGCCATTGAGCTACTGTGAAATATTCTTATGCTATCGTCAATATGACGAAATTTATCATACTTTTATCAATTTTATTTCCTAGCCATCAAAATAAGTGACTTTACACGATCCAAGATCACCGTCTCGTTTTTGAATAACAAAACTTCTTTTCCAATCCTTATAATAATAAGTTATATATGTATTTCGCAAAATCCTTCGTCATTAAATAAACATTAATAAGAATTTTTTCTTCTCAATCTAAGCTTTTCATATTCCTTTGCTGATGGCAAGAATATTTTCATATTTTTTATCTTGATTATAAAGAGCTACTTGAATATAAAATAAAGCTCCCCTAAAAACGTAATTTTAATATTCTTATTATTTTCATTCTATCATTTCTTTTTAAATATTTTATTAGTAAATAAAACCAGTACTCATTAAACTTAGACTACTGTCCTTCGCAATAAAAAAATCTACTTACACAGTCGATTATATTAATTAATTAACGCTGTAATAGGGGAGGTCAAAGGGGCGTTTTAAGCAACTTTTTTTATTTGTGATTAGGATATTGATAGTTGTACTAGAACATATAATATATAGAATAGTGAAAATACAAAGGGCATGAACAGATGGAACAAGCAGACCTCTATTGGGGAGGTCTAATTTTTTGGGATTTAACTGCAGGACATAAAAATACTTAATTAGGAGTGAAACAGTAAATGATTAAAATCATCGGGTTCATTGCTGCGATATTAACGACGGCGTCCTTTTTACCACAAGCAATCAAAACGATAAAAACAAAAGACACATCAGGCATTTCATTAATGATGTACATTTTTTTTAGTGCTGGAATTGTTCTTTGGTTAGTTTACGGAATATTTATTAATGATCTTGCAGTTATTTTGGCGAATGCAGTAACACTTGTATTTGCAATAATCATTTTATTTTATAAGTTAAAAAGTCTGCGCTCATAAATTTCATACATAGGTACTATAACTATAGAAATTTTAACATACAATAATCAACTAAAGCTCAGCTTTGTTCTATAGTAAAAGCAGTCATTGGCTGCTTTTTTATTTATGTATTATAGGCTTTTAATAGATACACCTTCAAAATCGATAAATAAGGAAAAAAACAAATGATTCCTGGATAACTTTGATTGGATTATCTGCATTAAACATAATCTGCATTAAACTTTATTATTATATGGCAGGATCCAGTTAATGAGGAAAATCAGATGTTAACTGATTTATTTATCTAATGCAATCTGATAAGGATTTAAATTTTGATAATGATATAATCATATAAATTAGATTTATATCGAGGAGAATATTGATTTGGAAGCTAAATGTCTTAAGTTCTACGAGTTTGGTAGTCCTCAAAATGTAATTAAGGTTGAATACAAAAGTATAGAACCACCTAATGACCATGAAGTTATTGTTCGAATGCTGGCATGCCCAATAAATCCATCAGACTTAATACCAATAAGAGGGTCATATGCTCACCGAATTTCTTTACCAAATATTCCGGGATATGAAGGAGTTGGTATTGTAGAAGATGTAGGCTCTTTAGTTTCTAAAGATCTTATTGGTAAACGTGTATTACCATTACGTGGGGAAGGGACTTGGCAAGAATTTGTTACAACTTCAGCAGAATTTGTAGTTCCTTTACCTAACTCTATTGATAACTTTACAGCAGCACAAATGTACATTAACCCAATTACTTCTTGGGTAACTTGTACAGAAATTTTAAAGTTAAAGCCGGATGATGTTTTATTAGTTAACGCTTGTGGTTCTGCAATTGGGCGTGTTTTTGCTCAATTGTCAAAAGTATTGGGTTTTCGGTTAATCGCAGTCACTAGAAATAATATCCATACAGAAGATTTACTTCATCTTGGTGCCTCATATGTTATAGATACCTCCACTGATCCATTGTTTGAAACAGTTATGGAATTAACAAATGGAGTTGGAGCGGATGCTGCTATTGATTCTATTGGAGGGGCTTCTGGAAATGAATTGGCATTTTGTGTGCACCCTAACGGAAATTTTTTAACAATTGGCCTACTATCGGGTATCCAAGTTAATTGGTCAGAAATTGTAAATAAAGCAAAGGTTAATGCAAACATTTTTCATTTGCGAAATTGGAATCATAATGTTTCATCTATTAAATGGCAAAAAACCTTTGAAAGTTTGATCCAGCTCATACATGATAAAAAATTACGTTTAATGAATGTAGATTCCACGTTTGTCTTATCGGATATAAAAAAGGCTGTTGATGTTGTGGAGTCTCCTAATGGTACCAAGGGGAAAGTATTTTTAACTAGTTATTGAGTTCACTGTGGTTTTACATAAACAAACATCAGTGACAAGAATTATATTTGTTTAAAAACCTGTAAAGGGGTGTTTAATTAGAATAATATTGGCAATAACATATTTTTACTAACCGTACCAACAGCAACAGCTATATAAATGTTATTGAGTAAACAGGAAATATACATTTCTTAATTGAAATATTAATAAATGAATGTGAACTTTAATAATCGAAGGTGAGGATTTTTAGGTGCCTAAATTGTCAATTAATGATGTAGAAATAAACTTTGAAATGATTGGAGAAGGAAGACCAGTAATAATGATTCATGGATTTACTCCAGATTCAAGATTAATGAAGGGCTGTATGGAGCCTATCTTCTCTAAAAGAGAGAATTATAAAAGGATCTATTTAGACTTACCGGGAATGGGTAAAACAGCAGGAAGTAAAACCGTTAACAGTACGGACGATATGTTGGATGTAGTGATTAACTTTATCGATATGCTTATACCTGGTCAATCATTCTTGTTGGTTGGTGAATCATATGGAGGTTACTTATCAAGAGGAATTATAGCTAAAAGAAAAGATAAAGTAGAAGGGGTGGCTTTCATCTGCCCAATGATCGTTCCAGAAATGGAAAAAAGGTCATTACCAGAGCATGTTGTAATAATTGAAGATGAAGAGTTTATGAATAAGTTAAGTGAAGATGAGAGGAAAGATTTTCGTTCGAATAATGTTGTTTTAGATAAGAATACTTGGTACCGCTATAAAAACGAAGTGGTAAGTGGTTGTTCGATTGCCGATCAGCAATTCTTATCTAAAATAAGGAAAAGTTACGGTTTCAAATTTGATGTCGACTCGGTATTGTTTGAATCTCCGAGTATTTTTCTTTTAGGTTTACAGGATTCAGTCGTTGGATATAAAGATGCATTTAATCTATTGAACAAATTCCCACGTGCAACTTTTGCAATATTAGACAAAGCAGGACACAATCTGCAAATTGAGCAAGAAGTATTATTTAATAATCTTATTAATGAATGGTTAGACAGACTATTAGAAGTAGATGATAAACAAGCTTAATGCGATAATTACATACTTTAGTTCAATAAGAATCAAAAAGGATCTTCATGTAAGATCCTTTTATCATTTTTCAATTAAGTATTTATGTTTATGTGTCTTTTGTTAAAGTCATTAAAAAACTAGTATTTTTATAAAGGTTAGTAAATCAAAATTGTTGTGTAGTGTGAAGGAATACTATTTTGCGGTTGAAGTAGTTGCTTCATTTTTGCAAGTTTCACAAGTTGAATAGATTTTCGTAATTTTTTTATACTCCGCGTAAGCAATGGTTTCTTCGCATTCTTTACAGATTAAAATTTGCATGAGAAACACCTCCTACGCCCACTATACCATGTCTGATTCAGCATTTCTCCAGGGACTTTACCCACCCTATGGACACAAATTGACCAAGTTGAAAAAACGCTGATATAGCAAGGTTTTAAATCGGAAAAAGACTTAAAAAAATTTTTAATGCATGATAAAAAGCTAGAAGAGTATGTAATAATGTGTTTGAAATCGATTTTGTCTTGGAGATACAATTTAGGACTTATGAACAACTCTATATAAAATATATAAATCCAGACCAATTTGCATTAGCGGACTGGTCTTTTTAATGATGACATATTATTTGATCAAATTAATAATAGATAAAAGTAAAAATCGTCTAGTTCATTATTAATCTATTGATCATTTTTTCTAGGTTAGATAAATATGCCTTGAAAATTCTGTACAAATTTATTCAAAAGTCAAAATAATGCTAGTTTTAAAGTTTAAATTGAAAACGCTTTCTAGTCTAGTTAAATAAGTACAGGTAATAGACAAATGAGTGAAGGAAATAGTGAAGCGTTTTCAAACAAGTCCATGATACCTTAATTATGTAGACGTAAATAGAAAAATTAAGGGGGAAATGTTTTGAGAAAGTTAAAAAATATTTTTGTAATTATTTCAGCATTTTTAGTATTTGCTGTATTTGCAACAGGCTGTGGCTCTTCTTCTACTTCGAATGAAAGCTCTAATGTTGGTAAGAAAAATAAAGATGGCAAAGTTGATATTGGTATCGTTTTACCAACAAAGGATGAGCCACGTTGGACTCAAGACGAAACACGTTTTAAAGATGCATTAAAAGATACAGATTATTCAGTTCAAATTTTATTCTCACAAGGTGATTCTGCAAAAGAAAAAGCAAATGTTGATTCTTTAATTGCAAAAGGAATCAAAGTATTAATCATTTGTCCACAAGATGGAGCAGCGGCTGCAGCTTCAGCTGAAGCAGCAAAAGCGGCTGGCGTTAAAGTAATTTCTTACGATCGTTTAATTACAGATACTGATGCAGTTGATTACTATGTATCATTCGATAGCATTGCAGTAGGTGCTGCACAAGCTCAATATCTAGTAGATCATGCTTCTGGTAAAAAAGGTCAACCTTTAAACCTTTATGCTGGAGCTGCAAGTGATAACAACGCATTCTTATTCTTCCAAGGTGCTTGGAGTGTTCTTCAACCTAAAATTGCTGATGGTACATTCAAAGTTGTGAATTCATCTGAAGCAGTAAAATTAAAAGATAAAGCTGAATTAACTCGTGATGAGCAAGCAAAAATCATCGGTCAAGTAACAACAAACTGGGATTTTAACGTTGCAAAAACATTAGCATCATCTAATTTAACAAAAGCTACTAAAGCTGATAAAGGTGATGTATTAGTACTTGCTCCAAACGATGGAACAGCTCGTTCAATCGCAGATACATTTAAAGCAGATAAAGATATTACTTCTTATGTAATTTCTGGTCAAGATGCTGAAAAAGCTTCTGTTCAATACATCATTGATGGATTACAATCTATGACTGTATTCAAAGATGTTCGTACATTAGTTACAGATGCAATTGCTACGGCTACTTCAATCTTAGAAGATCAAACTCCTGACGCTGCAGGTGTTACAAACAACGGTAAGGCTGATATTAAAACTAAACAAACTGACATCATTGTTGTTGATCAAGATAGTGTTAATAGCGCATTAATTGATTCTGGTTACTACCAAGCTTCTGATTTCACAGGACTAAAGTAATTAGATGAAATATATTAAACTGGCAAAATAGTGATGGTGCCTCCCGTCACTATTTTGTTAGTTATTCTAATATTTTGTTACTGAATCTATTTGCAATCTCAGGAGACGGATTATATGAGCGAATTTATATTAGAGATGAGAAACATCTCAAAGGAATTTCCAGGTGTCAAAGCTTTAAGTAATGTAAATTTTAAAGTCAAAAAAGGTGAAATTCATTGCTTAGTAGGTGAAAATGGCGCAGGTAAATCGACCTTAATGAAAGTATTAAGTGGTATTTATCCGTTTGGAACATATGCAGGAGATATTGTATTCGGAGATGAAATACAAAAGTTTTCAAAAATAAGTGATAGTGAAAAAGAAGGAATTGGTATTATCTATCAAGAGCTATCTCTATTTCCAGAGCTTTCTGTATTCGAAAACATCTTCATTGGTCATGAAATTAAAAAGGGAATGACTGTTGATTTCAATGAAACGATTGTGAAAGCAATGGAAATGTTAAAGAAGGTTAAATTAGATGTTAATCCAGAAGTTCAAATCAAGGAACTAGGTGTTGGTAAACAGCAACTTGTTGAAATTGCCAAAGCACTTAGTAAAGACGTTAAACTATTAATTCTAGATGAGCCAACTGCTGCGTTAAATGAAGATGATAGCGAAAATCTTTTATTCTTAATGGAAGAGTTAAAGAAACAAGGTATCTCTTGTATTATGATTTCACACAAGCTTAAAGAGGTTATTGCAGTTGCGGACACTGTTACAGTACTTCGAGATGGGCAAACAATTTGTTCGTTAGATAAGAACAAAGGTGAAATTAGTGAAAATACAATTATTAAACATATGGTCGGTCGAGAAATTGATGATATTTATCCGAAGCGCCCAGATCAAAAGTTTGGGGAGACGGCATTAGAATTAAAAGATTGGAATGTTTACAATCCAAAACTAGGTCGAAAGATTCTTCATCATATCAACCTTAATGTTCGAAAAGGTGAAATTATTGGAATCGCTGGATTAATGGGTTCGGGAAGAACTGAACTAGCTAAGAGTATCTTTGGTAATCCAACAAAGTTCAAACTTGATGGTTCGGTTTTAGTGCAAGGTGAAACGAAGCGATTTACTCACCCAAAAGATGCAATAAAAGCTGGCATAGCATATGTAACTGAGGATCGAAAAGGAGATGGATTGATTCTCGAGCAAGATATAAAAAATAATATTTCAATTACAGACTTATTTAAGATTTCCAAAAAAAGTGTAATCAATCAACATGAAGAAATAGTCGTTGCGAATGAGTATTTAAATAAGTTGAATATTAAAGCACCATCCATAGCCTCAGTTGTTGGAAAATTGAGTGGTGGTAATCAACAAAAAGTATCATTGAGTAAATGGTTGTTTACGAATCCAAACGTACTGATTCTTGATGAACCAACACGTGGAATTGATGTAGGTGCAAAATTTGAAATCTATACATTTATGAATCTTTTGGTTGAACAAGGTATGAGTATTATCATGATTTCTTCTGAACTCCCAGAAGTCCTTGGTATGAGTGATCGAATTTATGTTATGGCAGAAGGTAAAATAACTGGGGAATTGTCAAGAGAAGAAGCAACGCAAGAGAGTGTTATGGCCCTTGCTACGATTTAGGAGAGGTTGAATAATATGAATTTTTTTCAAGAAGCGGGTATGTTATTAAAGAAAAACATTCGTGAATATGGAATGTATATTGCTCTAGCAGTGATTATGCTAGTATTTACGATTAATACGGATGGATTGTTTATGTCCTCTCGTAACTTAAGTGATTTAATTAATATGACGGGTTATGTTGCTGTTCTTGCTGTTGGGATGACCCTTGTCATTGTTATTAGACACATTGATCTGTCAGTAGGTTTTGTAGCAGGTTTTCTTGGAGCAGTTGTTGCTCTGTTTTTAACAAAGTTTGGATTACCTGTATGGTTAGCAATCGTTGCAGTACTTGTAATTGGTGCAATTATTGGTTTAATTAATGCCTTTTTTGTTGCCAATTTAGGAATTCCTTCTTTCGTTGTTTCATTAGCAGGAATGCTAATTTTTAAGGGATTTTTACTTATGTCACTTGTTGAAACTGGTACGATTATCATTTCTGACGAAAACTTTAAGGCGATTGGAAATGGTTATATTCCGAGTCTAGGTAATTGGAATGGGTTACACGTATCAACTTTAATAATTGGTGCTCTTTCAATTATTCTTTTAATTTGGAGTGATTTCAAAAAGAGAAAAGTAAATATAACTTATGGATTTGAAGTACTTTCAGTTCCAATGCAAGTATTAAAATTAGTATTTATTTCAGGAATTATTGGCTATATTAGCTATATCCTTGCAGGGTACCAAGGAATTTCTTGGACTGCTGTCATTATGCTAATTGTTGTGATAATCTATCATTTCATCTCAACAAGAACGCCGTTAGGACGTCACATCTACGCAGTTGGTGGAAATCCAGAGGCAGCAGAACTAAGTGGGATTAGCGTGAAAAAAGTTACTTATATTGTGTTTGGTTCTATGAGTATGCTTGCAGCTCTTTCAGGTGTATTATTTACAGCAAGACTTGCATCTGCTTCTCCACAAGCAGGTACAATGTTTGAGTTAGATGCGATTGCAGCTGCTTATGTTGGTGGTGTTTCAGCAGCAGGTGGTGTTGGTAAAATTACAGGTACAATCATCGGTGCATTCGTAATGGCTTCACTAACAAGTGGTATGAATTTAATGGGTATAGATATATCTTACCAATACATCATTCGTGGTGCAGTTCTAGTTCTTGCGGTTGTGTTTGATGTAATAACTAGAAATAAAGGCAAGTAATATAAAAAATATTCATCTAAAAACAGAAACTGTCGTTTGTTATGACATGTTTCTGTTTTTTTGTACTTTCTTATAGTTTAGCAATCTAGAAATATAATTGAAGAGAGTTTGAAAATGTATGAACTGAGCATAGTTTATCTCTTAAGGGCTAGCAGAATTATTAAGGAGAGCCATTTTTGATAACCAGAATCGTAACTTAATAAGTTCCTAATTTCATGTATTTCACACATTAACTTTTATTAAGACTAATAAGCTAATAGAATGAGACGTAAAATTTACATAACTCACATTTATTGTTTATTCCTTACAAAACAACTTCTACGAGAAAAATAACTAAAGTGAGGTTTCAAATAATGAATGAACCATTTTCGTATTTTAGTAGAAAGAGTATTAAAAAACATTTAGCTGAAGAGGAATTTGATGTACTGATTATTGGAGGCGGGATAACTGGCTGTGGAATTGCACTTGATGCAGTGACACGAGGGATGAGTACGGCACTTGTCGAAATGCAGGATTTTTCTTCAGGAACTTCAAGTCGATCCACTAAGCTTGTTCATGGTGGATTACGTTATTTAAAGCAGTTTGAGTTTAGTATCGTAGCAGAAGTTGGGAAAGAACGCGAGATCGTGTATGAAAATGGGCCTCATGTTACGACACCGGAATGGATGCTTTTACCAATTCATAAAGGAGGAACATTCGGGAGATTTAGTACTTCGATTGGTTTAAAACTATATGATTATTTAGCGGGAGTGAACAAAAAAGAACGACGAAAAATGTTAAATAAAAAACAAGCAATTGCGAAAGAACCACTCATTAAAAAAGATGGTTTAAAGGGTGGAGGCTACTATGTAGAATATCGTACAGATGATGCCAGGTTAACGATTGAGGTTATAAAAAAAGCAGTTGAGCATGGTGCAAAGGCAATTAATTATGTTCAAGTGACGGATTTTACTTACGAAAATGATCTGATTAATGGTGTTAAGGTTCTTGATTGTATAACAAGAGTACCTTTTACAATCAAAGCCAAAAAAGTAGTAAATGCAACTGGACCATGGGTTGATCAATTACGTGAAAAAGATAAAATCGAAAATGATAAAAATCTACGTTTAACAAAAGGTGTTCATTTAGTCATTGATCATAAAAAATTCCCATTAAAACAATCTGTTTATTTTGATACAGAGGATGGGCGAATGGTATTTGCCATTCCAAGAGACAAAAAGACATATGTTGGTACAACGGATACAATCTTTGATAATGAACCGGTTAATCCCAAAGTCAGCCTAGATGATAGACGTTATATTCTAAATTGCATTCGATTTATGTTTCCAACAATTCAACTTGATGAAGAAGATATTGAATCAAGTTGGGCAGGAGTCAGACCGCTTATTTTTGAGAAAGGAAAGGATCCTTCAGAAATATCTAGAAGGGATGAAATATGGCTATCAAATTCAGGATTAATAACGATAGCTGGAGGAAAGTTGACTGGATACCGCAAAATGGCAGAAACTGTAGTTGATCATATTTCAAAAGAATTTTCTATCAATACAAATAAAATCTACAAGGAATGCCAAACAAAGGAATTACCTATCTCTGGCGGTGAAGTTGGGGGTTCAAAAGGATTTCAATATTATAAAAAGAGATTTGAATCAGTAGGTATTGCAATTGGTTTAAGTGAAATTGAATATGAGCAATTGAGTCGTAGATACGGTTCAAATATTGACCAATTATTAAATATTGGACTTCAAAACATTAAGAATCAAGATAATTTACCTTTGACATTATACTTACCGTTAGAGTATGGAATTCAGAATGAAATGATTGTAAAGCCAGTAGATTTTTTTGTAAGACGAACCGGCACTTTATATTTTCAAATAGATGTTGTAAATGAATACAAAAATAAAGTAATAAATTATATGGCGAAAAGATTTGGCTGGAGTCACTACCAAACAAAGGAATATCGATTAGAGCTAGAAGAACAAATAATTGGTGCAACTACAGGTTTTAGGGAATGATTGAATAAAGGCAAACTTAATTTATAAGGTTCCTATCTGTGGGGACAAAACGCTTCTAAATCATCAAGGCTACTAATTAACATTTCAATTAGTAGCCTTGGTGATTTATTTGTCTTAAGGCAATTGTAGGATTGTGCTAAATATTAGCATCTTGAAGAGGAAATCAAAGGATTTCCTTTTTTTTATCAATTGGTCGCACTATTTCCTTGAAATAAATGGATTATCAGTAATCCAAAATCTCCAAGGGTAATCTCTTGCTTCTCCAGTATTCTCAATGCCAATACGAGGTCCAGAACTAATAGTGTCTGGCTTGGTACCTTCCGCAATAAATACAGGTGGCTCCCAGCTTTTTTGTCCATAGGAAGACATTGTGATATTCATAGCCTTCGTTAATTTACCTGGTCCATTAGTTAAATTTGAAATAGGCTGGTTATTTCTCATTTTGAACATAAAATCGATTCCATCTATTGGTTCAATAGCCCTGATCAGAACTGCCTCGGGACAATCTATATCTCCACTTACAATATTAATTAAAGTATGTGTATGCATTTGGTATGTATAAATTAGTCCAGCCTCATGAAACATGATTTCAGTCCGTTTTGTACGGCGGTTTTGAAAGCTGTGCGCGGCGCGATCTATTGGCCCCATGTAAGCTTCTGTTTCCACAATTTTTCCAGAAATTACAATATTATCCATTGAATGGACTAAGATACAACCAAGTAAATCTTTCGACAATTGAAGTGTAGGCTTATTAAAAAAGCTTTTATTAATGGGAGTAATCATATGGATTTCACCTTTTTCATATTAGATTTTTTGAGTATTAATTGTCGAAATAATCCAACAATTTACCTCTACCTTTTTTGTTTTACATTCGAATATAGTAAAAATTATTTATTGACTAACTTGAAAATTGTTAATAAAGACTCATTGTCGAGAGTGAACGTAGCTTGTACTATTTATTTACTGTTATGAAAATTCAGAATAGAGGTGCAAGTTATGGGAAAACCATCGTATTGGAAAGTTTTATCAAGTATTTCACTTGTCACAGCATTAAGTTTTTCAGTTCTTTCAGCGGGACTAACGACAAAAGCTGCAGTCCCTACTGAAGAAAAAAGTCAGCAAGTAATGGATTCTCCGTATTTAGATTTAAATGTTGTAGATGAAGAACGATTAGAAAAAGCGTTAAAAGACAGAGGTATTATTAAAGCATCTGATAGTTCTGAAACTGCTAAAGCAAAGGTTAAAGCATACATAAAGAAAAAACAAGGCGATAAGCTAAAAAATTCAACACATGATCACAGTACTGATATTGCGGAAAAACAAAAGAATACGTTAGAAAAACGTAAACAACAATTGTTAAAACAATTAGATAAAGGTCATGGAAATTACAAAAAAGGTAAGCCAAATGGAATCGTCAAGGTAGATTCTGCTAAGCAAGCAAACTACAATGGCGGTGTTCGTGAAGATAAAGTATTAGTTGTATTAGCAGAATTTGCAGATTTTAAACATAATAGTATTGAGCAAGAAGAAGGATATATGTATTCTTCAGACTTCAATAAAGCTCATTATGAAAATATGCTTTTTGGAGACAAGGACTTTACATTATTTGACGGATCAAAAGTAAAAACATTTAAACAATTTTATGAAGAACAGTCTGGTGGAAGCTACACTGTAAAAGGTACAGTAACCGACTGGTTAACAGTACCAGGTAAGGCGGCTGATTATGGTGATGATAGTGCAACAGGTCACGATAATTTAGCTCCAAAAGGTCCACGTGATTTCATTAAAGATGCATTAAAAGCAGCAATTAACTCTGGTGTGAATTTAGCTGATTTTGATGACCTAGATATTTACGATATCGATGGTGACGGTAATACAAATGAGCCAGATGGTTTAGTTGATCACTTAATGGTAATTCATGCTGGAGTTGGACAAGAAGCAGGTGGCGGAGCATTAGGTGATGATGCTATTTGGTCACACCGTTGGGTATTAAATGGTGTTACGCCATTTGCAGGAACACAAGCTTCTGTTCCATATTGGGGCGGATATATGGCAGCTTATGACTACACTGTTGAACCAGAAGATGGTGCAGTAGGTGTATTTGCTCATGAATACGGGCATGATTTAGGTTTACCAGATGAATATGATACACAATATACTGGTGATGGTGAGCCGGTTGCTTCTTGGTCTATCATGAGTGGTGGTAGTTGGAATGGTGCAATTGCTGGTACAACTCCTACTAGTTTCTCTCCACAAAATAAAGAGTTTTTCCAAAAAACAATTGGTGGAAACTGGGCTAACATGACTGAAGTAAATTACAAAGATATCGATAAAGAAGGTATTGCGGCATTTATCGATCAAAGTGTAACGAAATCAAACAATCCAGGTATTGTTAAAGTAAATTTACCAGATAAAGAGGTTAAGAGTGAAATTCAACCTCAATTCGGTGCAAAATACTACTATAGTTCAAAAGGTGATGACTTACACACTACAATGACTTCACCAGTGTTTGATTTAACTGGGGCAACAAGTGCTAATTTCTCAGTAAAAGCGAACTATCAAGTAGAATTCGATTATGACTATCTGTATGTAAATGTATTAGATGAGAATGGCAATAAACTTGCGAAAATTGATACAATTGGTGATGAAAATACAGCTGGTGGATATGAAACATCACAAGGTCAATGGGTTGAGAAATCGTATGACTTAGCAGCTTTCAAAGGCAAAAAAGTAAAAGTTCAATTTGAATATGTAACTGATGGCGGATTAGCTCCAAATGGTTTTGCGTTTGATGAAGCGAAGTTAACAGTAAATGATCAAGTAGTATTTACTGACGGAGCAGAAGGAACACCTGAGTTCACATTAGATGGTGCAAGCGTATCAAATGGAACTGATTTCAAGAAACATTACTACTACTTAGAGTGGAGAAATTATGCAGGAAGTGATAAAGCATTAGAATTCGCTCGTGGCGTTAAGTATAATACTGGTTTAGTAGTTTGGTATGGTGATGATAGCTATACTGATAACTGGGTAGGTGTACATCCAGGAGAAGGATTCTTAGGTGTAGTTGACGCTCATCCATCAGCAATTGTTGGTAACTTAAATGGACAACAATCTGTTGAACAAAGTACTAGATACCAAGTTTCAGATGCTGCATTCAGTTATGATCAATCTCCAGAATGGTATATTAATTCACCATCTCGTGGAATTTTCGATTATGATGGATTAGCTGGGGTAACAAAATTCGACGATTCAAATAAATACATGAATGATTTAATTCCTGATGCAGGAAGAAACCTTCCAAACTTTGGCTTAAAATTCCAAGTAATTGGAGAAGCTAAGGATAACTCTGCTGGAGCTGTTTGGATTCATAAATAAACCGATTAATGAAAAATACGAGCTGATTTATTCAGTCTCGTATTTTTTTTTTGTAAAAAAAACCTAGAGAAAGAAGATGTTCTAATGCAATAGTATATGTACATTTACCTTTGAAAGTTTACTTTGTATAGATATAAAATCACTGTGGTTTTTATGAACAAAATGGTTTTAATGATACTTACGTATTTAACGTTCATAATCATATTTTTCAGAATTATTAAACTATAATACTTGTATAAGTAAGCGTTTACAATCTAAGGGGGTTTAATAATGAATCGTAAGAAAGCTAGTTTATTATTATTGTCATCTATTTTAACTGTAAGTCTATCAGCGTGTAATAGCGGTAAAGAAACTTCAGGAAGTAAATCTTCTTATCCGGATAAAGCAATTTCGGTTGTAGCACCTTCAGGGGCAGGTGGAGGATGGGACTTAACATCTAGATCATTTGTAAAAATTTTAAGTGAAACAAAGCTTGTAGAGGAACCAATGACAGTAGAGAATAAGCCTGGTGGTGGCGGAGCAGTATTTATGGCAGAATATGCTACGAAAGATAAAGCTAATAATGAAAAACTATTTGTAAACTCACCTCCAATTATTATTAATAACTTAAAAAAAGAGGGAAACAGTCCATATGGCTATAAAAATACAACTCCTTTAGCACAGTTAACAATTGATTACGGTGCAATTGTTGTTAGGGGCGATTCGAAATATACAGATTTAAAATCGCTTTTAGATGATATGAAAAAAGACCCTAGTAAAGTGACGTTAGCTGGTGGTTCTGCACCTGGTTCAATGGATCATTTAATTGGAATCTTACCAGCCTACAAATATGGTATTGATCCTACTAAAATTAAATACGTTTCATATGATGGCGGTTCGGAAGCAATAACAGCTCTTTTAGGAAAAAATGCAGATGTTATTTCTACCGATATTTCAAGTACACTTGAATTCGTAAAAGCTGGTAAAGTGAAAATCCTTGCAGTTACAGCACCTGAACGTATTGAAGGAAAGGTTTTATCAGAAGTACCAACAGCTAAAGAACAAGGTGTGGATGCGGAGTTTGTCATTTGGCGTGGCGTTTTCGGTCCAGAAAAAATGTCTAAGGATGCATACAAATTTTGGGAAGATACAATTGCTAAATTAGTAGAAACAGATGAGTGGAAAACAGAAGTAGAGACCCAAGGCTGGCAGCCAGAATATAGAAACGGTGAAGATTTTAAAACGTTCTTAGCAGAACAAGAAACACAAGTTAATGATTTATTAGAAGTGTTGGGCATGAAAAAATAAACGATGAAAGGAAGGAGAGTATTCTCCTTCTACTATTACTAAATTGAGAGGTGAATTAATTGAATAAAAAGTTTGATAGAATTGCTGCAATCATATTTTTAATAATCGGTCTAACATTTATGATACAAAGCCGGGGGATTGCTACATCTGCATATGGCAGTGTTGTAGGACCAAATGTCTTTCCTTTTATACTTGGCTGTATTTTGGCTTTATTGAGTTGTCGTCTATTTTACGAAACAATTTTTTATAAACAAGAAAACACAGGTACAATTCAATTTAATTACAAACGTTTTTTAATTGTCTTAGTTTCAGCCATTATGTATGCACTTTTACTTGAAAAAATTGGTTTTATGATTAGCTCATTTTTGTTTTTATTGGTTTGCTTTCAAGCATTAGAACGTGGAAAATGGTTGAAATCAATTTCTATTTCTCTAACATATTCAATCGTTATTTACTTTGTATTTGTGAATGTCATGAAAGGTACATTACCAGGATGGCCAATTTGGTTTTAAACGACTAGAAGGGAGACAAACAATTGGGTACAATTCAATATTTAGCTCAAGGTTTTGAAACTGCATTTATTTGGTATAACTTATTATTCGCCTTTGTCGGAGTGTTAATTGGTACAGCTGTAGGTGTTTTGCCTGGTATTGGACCCATGAGTGGGGTAGCACTTCTTATACCTGTAACAGCTTCTGCAACGGGTTTTTTAGCACCAGAGCAAGCAGCAACAAGTTCGATTATATTACTTGCTGGTGTATATTATGGTGCAATGTATGGCGGATCAACGACATCTATTCTTTTAAATACACCGGGGGAATCGTCATCTGTTGTTACGACATTAGATGGTTACCAGATGGCTAAAAAAGGAAGAGCTGGTAGTGCTTTATCTATCGCTGCTATTGGTTCATTTGTTGCAGGTGTTGTTACACTTGTAGCATTAATACTACTAGCGAAACCTTTGTCTGCTGTCGCCATTAAATTTGGACCAGCAGAGTATTTTTCATTAATGCTTTTAGGTTTATGTGCAGTTAGTGGACTGGCAGGTAAATCAATAACAAAGGCATTGATTATGACAATTGTAGGGTTACTTCTTGCGACGATTGGTATTGATTCAGTTTCTGGAGTTTCACGATTTACATATGATATTCCTTGGTTATATCAAGGGTTAGAATTTCTAACAATTGCTGTTGGACTATTTGCCCTTGGAGAAGTATTTAAAACGATTCTCGAAAATGAAGTAGAGGATGGAGAAATCGCAAAAATAAAGAATTTAGTACCATCAAAAGAGGAATTAAAGGAAAGTGCTGCACCTATTGCTAGGGGCTCATTATTAGGGTTTTTTATCGGTATTTTACCCGGAGCAGGTGCAACATTGGCGTCATTTTTTGCTTATATAGTTGAGAAAAAGTTAAGTAAAACTCCTGAAAAGTTTGGTACTGGTACAATTGCAGGAGTTGCCTCACCTGAATCAGCTAATAATGCTGCATCTGGAGGAGCAATGATTCCACTATTAACTTTAGGAATTCCCGGCTCTGGTACAACTGCGATATTAATGGGTGCATTTATGATGTATAACATTCAACCAGGACCACTTTTATTTGAAGAACACCCAGATGTTGCATGGGGATTAATTGCAAGTATGTTTATCGGGAATGTTATGTTATTAGTTCTAAACATGCCATTGGTAAAATTATTTGCAAAGATTATCCAAACACCGAAAAAATATTTACTACCGATCATTATCGCAATATCAATATTTGGGGTTTATGCAGTACAAGTTTCTGTGAATGATTTACTACTATTAATTGCTTGTGGTATTTTTGGTTATTTCCTTTCTAAAAATGATTTTCCAATTGCACCTTTAGTATTAGGATTAGTGTTAGGACCAATGATCGAAAATAACTTAAGAAGAGCATTAACAGTTTCAAATGGTGATTATAGCATATTTATCACACATCCTATTTCTGCTTCATTTTTAGTCGTTGCAGCATTGTGGATTATCGTTCCAATCATAATTAAATTAAAAGGTAAAAGTGTGGTAGTAAATATAGAAGCATAAAATATCTAGCAAAACTCCTTTAATAAAAGGAGTTTTTTGATTATTATAAAAATATAAGGAGAATTTTATGCGCTTACACTATAAACTAATCATCTTTATATCAGTTCTAATCTTATGTATTAGCGGCGTTTTTGAATTAGTGTCACAAGAAATGCTTCAAAAAAATGCCAAACACGAAAAAGGATTAAAAGCCTTAGCAATCTCTCAAGCAGTTGCAAATATGCCAGAAATACGCACTGCATTTTTGAAAGAAAATCCATCTGTAACCATTCAGCCGATTGTAGAAAAAATTAGAAAAAAAGTTGGAGCTGAGTTTATCGTTGTTGGAAACAAGAATGAAATTCGTTATTCACATCCAAATCCAATGTTAATTGGTAAAAGGATGGTCGGCGGTGATAACGAGAAAGTATTTAAAGGTAAGGAAATCATATCTGAATCTACCGGTACACTAGGTCCTTCATTAAGAGGAAAATCACCGATTATAAATGATCAAGGAGATGTAATAGGGGTAGTTTCCGTCGGTTATTTAATTAGGGATATTGAAGAGGAAGCTAATAAGTTTCATAAAAAATTATTATTTAATAGCTTAATTATATTAGTGCTTGGCATATCGGCAGCGTTTATAATCTCATTTAATATAAAGAAATCTATTTTTGGATTGGAACCAAAAGAAATTGGAAGAATGTATCAAGAAAAACATGCTATTTTAGAATCTATTCATGAAGGTATCATTGCAATAGATGAAAATTGTGAAATTACAGTCGTTAATGAAAATGCTCATAAAGTACTTTCTATACCAAATAATATAAAGCTTAGAGGATTAAAAATAGAAGATATTTTACATAATTCTCACTTGAAAAAAGTAGTAGAAACAGGAGAAGCCATTTATGATTTAGAATTTCTAATAAACGAAAAAATGGTGATAATCAATTGTGTTCCCATCTCTGGCGTAAACGGTAATATTGTCGGTGCAGTAACTTCCTTTAGAGAAAAATCGGAATTGAATAAAGTACTGAATGAATTATCGCAAATAAAGGCTTATTCTGAAGGATTAAGAGCACAGTCACATGAATACTCAAATAAATTGCATACGATTTTAGGATTGATGCAGCTTGAATCATATCAAGAAGCCATTGAATTAATTTCAAAGGAGTCAAATATAACTCAAAATATTATTCAATTCATTATGGAAGAAATTTCTGATCCAGTTGTCGCTGGACTGTTATTAGGGAAAATAAGTTTAGCAAATGAACTAAAAGTAGATTTCATATTAGATCATAATAGTAGTTTTGCGGATGTACCAAAAGAGGTTAATCGAGAGGATTTAATAACGATAATAGGGAATCTACTTAACAATGCATTTGACGCTGTGGTTGAATCAAACAAAGCAGAAAAGAAAGTATCATTATTTCTTACCGACATTGGCCAAGATTTAATTATTGAAATAGATGATAATGGAAATGGAATTCCAGAAGAATTAGTGGATGATATATTCTTATATGGTGTTACGACAAAAAAGAAGGACAAAAATTCAGGCATTGGACTACATCTAGTTCAAAGATTACTCCATAAATTAAATGGCCAAATAACATTTCATTCTAATGAAAACGGAGGAACAACCTTTATTGTTGCAATTCCTAAACAACAAAAGGAGAATAACATAATCTATGAAAAAGAATTTAATAGAAGTATTAATAGTTGAGGATGATAGTAGAATTGCAGAAATTCACCAGAGATTTATTGATAAAATTGATGGTTTCACCGTAATAGGTATTGCGACTAATTATCAAGAAGCACTTGAGCTATTTGAAATCGTAAAACCACAATTAGTAATACTAGATGTTTATTTTCCAGATATGAACGGACTAGATTTTTTAAAATGGATAAAAGATAACTCATCAACTTCGAATGTAATTATGATTACCGCCTCTAAAGAAATAGAGTCAGTTAATCAAGCTATTCATTACGGAGTATTTGACTTCATTATTAAACCAGTTATTTTTGAACGCTTAAAAAATTCATTAATTAGATATGCGAATTATGCAAAGAAAGTTAGTCATTTACAATCCAAAAGTGCTTATATTACTCAAGACGAGATTGATAGTTTAATTGGGAAGAATATTGGCATCATCGAAGAACAAAGTCAATTTCCTAAAGGAATAGATAAACTTACCTTAGAAAAAGTTTTAATAGCGATTCATGAAGAAAGAAATGGAAAGACTGCAGAGCATGTTAGTCATGAAATTGGCGTCAGTCGCACAACTGCAAGAAGATATTTAGAGTACTTAGTATCAGAAGGAAAGGTAGTTGCTGATTTAGCCTATGGAACGATTGGAAGACCTGAAAGAGTCTATCTAATAAATAAGCTCGGTTAAATCTATCAAGTATCACATTTCTTACTAATGTAAAGTCGAGTATGACAAAGCTAACAATTCTGTAACAGCTTTTCCTTAAATTGGACAGGTTGAATCTGTTTAAATACTGATATAAAGGGGTTTTTTGGACATTTTTACAAATATATGACAGTTTTAGCATACCTTTTAAAGCGTTGAAAACTTACTTTGAGTTAGTTAAAATTTATTTGTGCAATCAACACGGAGGAGATAGAAATGAAAATACGCTTATTAACGAAGGAAGATGCAGAAATCTATCTTAATATTCGTCTAGAAGGTTTAGAAAAAAATCCAGAAGTATTTAGTACAACGATGGATGACATACTTGAACAAGATGACCCAATAGAATATAAAGCTGAAATATTAGATAAAGACATCAATTATACATTTGGAGCGTTTACAAATAATGGTGAATTAATTGGAATCGCAACTTTAAAAACATTTGAAAAAACGAAATCAGAGCACAAAGGAAAAATCGAGTCAGTTTATGTATCTACTAGAGCACGTAGATTGGGTGCTGGACATAGATTGATCGAAGAAGTCATTCATTTAGCAAAAAGCTTGGAGCTAGAACAAATTACGTTAAATGTTGTCGAAGGGAATACATCTGCAAAAAAACTATATAAAACATTTGGTTTTGAAACATTTGCGGTAACACCAGACAGCTTAAAACTGAAAGATGAATATTGGGATCAAGAACATATGTTGCTTAATTTAAGAGAACAAAAAGTGAGATTATCGAGTTAGCGAAGTGAAACGCTCGAAATCTTTTATGTAAATGTAAACGAAGAATACAGCTTTTTAAAAGGGCAGATAGATAACTATCTGTCTTTTTTCTTTCAAAGATGACTTAAAAACACTGAAATGATTGAATTTTCTTTCTTTTAATAATCTAGCAATTTATAATATAAATAGATAATAGAAAGCTTTATTGGGGGAAACACTGTGGTGAAAATATTACTTTGTGATGATGAACAGCGTATCCGAAGAGTACTTGTAGACTTTTTAAAGCGAGAGTCGTTTGAAGTTTTAGAAGCAGCAAATGGTGAAGAGGCAATTAACTTATTCAAAACAAATCAAGACGAATTGAAACTAATTCTACTAGATGTGATGATGCCTAAAATAGATGGATGGGAAGTATGTAAAGAGATTCGAAAGCACTCTAGCATACCAATTATTATGATCACTGCAAAAAGTGAAGAATATGACGAATTATATGGTTTTCAGGTTGGAGCAGATGAATATATAACAAAGCCGGTCAAACCATTAATTCTAATTGCTAGAATGAAGGCGTTACTAAAAAGAGTAGTAGCTGAATCTAGTAAATATGAGCATAGTATATTCAGAGCGAAAGATATAGAAATCGATTTTAGCGCAAGGAAATTATTCATACAAGATCAACAAGTGATCCTGACGCAGAAGGAATTCGATCTACTCTATTATTTTATTAAAAACCAAAAATTAGCATTAGAGCGAGAACAAATTTTATCTGCAGTTTGGGGATATGAATATTATGGTGAGGATCGAACATTAGACACACATATTAATAGACTTCGTATAAAGCTAGGAGCTTGTTCTTCCTATATTCACACTGTTCGCGGGGTTGGTTATCGTTTTGAGGTTTCATAAATGAAATCAATTCGTTCAAAACTGTTGCTTACATTTATTCTACTAATTATTAGTTTAGTCGGAATCGGACTATTAATTAATCTGTTTTTTTTAGAAACATTTTATATTCATCAAAAAACAAACAAAATCAAAAATAGTAGCCAAGAACTAAAAGTATTATACGAACAAAAAAATAATGATCAGCTCATATCGTTTGTTGATAATTTAGAGAAATCACATGGTTTTTCAATTGAAGTTCTTTCTTCGAGTGGCATTACTTTATATAGTACCTTAAAAGGAGATAGTAAGGAAAAGCTCCGTACAATAGATGAATTTCAGGATTTACAAAATAAGCCGAATGTATCCGAAAATGGTATGAATCGGTTAAAAAATGAATTAAAGAAAGAAACCTTTTATGTCACAAAAACGAATTTGAAAAGCATAGAATTAGAGTTTCTATTAGTGGGAAGTAAGCTCGATCGAAATAAAATCTTAATTATCCGTACACCAATTACAGCTATTAATGAGAGTGTAGAGATATACAACTATTTTTTAATTTATATTGGTCTAGCACTTTTATGTGTTGGAATGGTCATTGGATTAATAATGGCTAAATCATTTACAAAACCAATTTTAGAAATTAGTAGTATGGCAAAAGAAATGACTAGTTTGTCCTTTTCAAGAAAATGGAATCGCAATAGGAAGGATGAATTAGGAGAGTTGGGCGATTCAATGAATGAACTAAGTAACATCATTTCAGATTTCATTGAAAAGTTAAATATCAAAAATAAAACATTAATGAATGAACTAGAAGAAAAAGTAAAGTTTGAAAAAAAGCGACGTACCTTTATATCAAACGTTTCCCATGAATTAAAAACACCTATTACAATCATTCAAAGTTACACAGAAGGATTACAAGTTGGTGTAAATCAAACAGAGGAAGATCAACAAGAGTACCTCGACATTATCATGGATGAAGCAAACAAGATGGAGAAAATGGTTTACGATTTATTAAATCTTTCAAAACTACAAAATAGTAAGATGGAAGTTCATTATGAGGAAGTTGATTTAAATCAGTTAGTAAATGAGATGTTCAAGTTATATTCTCCACAATTTACTGAAAATCTTATTGTATTCCATCACGAACAAAGTGAAATAAAACCAGTAATGACAGATCGTATTAAATTAGTACAAATCATGAGTAATTACTTAAATAATGCATTAACTCATGTAAATGAAAAAAAAGAAATTGTAATATCAGTAAAAGAGAGAGAAAATACATACCGTCTATCGGTTTTTAATAGTGGTGAAATCATACCTGAAAGCGAACTAGAAAGTATATGGGAAAGTTTTTACCGAGCGGATTTAGCAAGAAACCGAACAAATGGAAATGTTGGCTTAGGTCTAAGTATAGTAAAAGAGCTAGCAATCATGATTCAAGCAACTATTGGAGTTAATAATGAGGGGAATGGTGTGTCATTTTGGATTGAATTACCTAAAATGACGAATAACAACTAATATTCTCTAAAGAAAGGCCGTAAAAATTTGGGTAAGGAATTACGGAGGATAAAATGAAAAAGTATATTATTCCGTTGATATTGCTCTTTATATTAATTGGTTGTTCATATATTGATAACAATTATAATGGGAAAAATAATTCTAAACCTTCAAAACAAACATTCACTGAAGAAAAAAATGCTACTGAAGATAAAGCTTCAGAAGAGACGACCTTTGAAGAACAACTGGGTGAGATGCTTGAGGAAATTGATAACTTAGAATTCGAACAAGAAGATGATGGATTTCCAAACGATTTAAAATAATACTAGAGGTGAAGTATGCGGAAATTACAATACTTTTTACTTGTTTTAATCTCCATGGGGAGTATAATAATTTTTTCTACTACAAGTGAAGCAGCTTCAGGCAATAAGGAATTAATGGATGGGAAAGAGATTAGTAGAAACATCTCTACAAAACTTAAAAGTTTACAGCTAGAAGTAAAGAAGCTAAATGGTGAAAAAGAAAAATTAAATCAACAGATTAAAGAGTTGTATCCGAAGAAAAAAAAGCTATTAGTAAACCAATTAAAAGAATTAGAAAAGAGCAATTACTCAAGATACAACCAAGATAAATTAAATAAAATTCAAAGTAAAATTGATGTTTATAAAGAAGCTATTGCTATTAATAAGCAGTTGAAAAGCGAACGGAAAATGTTATGGGAGAGCTATAAGAAACAGATGGTAAATGAAAATATAAAAGGTGCATATCAAACATTGAAACTAATACGTCAAAACTTAGAAAGTACCATTCTGAATAGTAGAGAGTTTCTTAAAAATTTAACAGCTGACTAATTGGGAATATAGTGGCCCAAAAGTTGTTTATTGTTTTCTTTCATCATCAGTCCTTAAAATATAGTTTGTAACCCCTAATGCAAAATGCGTAAGGGGTTTTCTTTTTGTAGAAATGAGTAACCGTAAATTTCGTTGGACAAGAATCTTCTAATTTAGTTATTGTTTAACTAACGAAATCATTGAAAAATGTTGAGCTTATGAATGAGATTGTTCTTGATTGTAAATAAGGAAGATATAGAAAGAACTATAATGTTAACAATCTACATCTATTCAAAATCTTAACATTGCCCATATTAAAATGAATGAAAATGATACTATTGTGAGGATGAAAAAGATGAATGATGTAATTAATATTTTAATAATTGAAGATGATGAAGATATCAATCGATTACTGTGTAATATTATTAGCAAAAACGGTTATCATGCTAAGTCAGCTTACTCTGGAACTGAGGCGCTGATTTATTTAGAAAATCAAAAGTGGGATATGGTTCTGCTAGATTTAATGTTACCTGGATTATCTGGTGAAGAATTACTTAATAAAATAAGGAAAGAAAGCGAAATTCCTGTCATCATTATTTCAGCAAAGATTGAGACCAAAACGAAAATAGATACTCTTAGGGCAGGTGCAGATGACTATATAACGAAACCCTTTGATATTGAAGAGGTTTCTGCCAGAATTGATTCTTGCTTAAGAAGATTCAAGCGTATGGCAGACATTCCAAAAATCAATCAGATTTGTTATAAAGATCTCGTGTTGAATACAGATTCCAAAGAAGTGACTGTTAATGGTAGTGAATTAAAGTTCACAGCTCTTGAATTTGATATTTTGTTTCTACTAATGTCTTCTCCAAAGAAGGTGTTTACGAAGGCCAATTTATTTGAGAGTGTTTGGCATGAGGAATTCTATGGAGATGATAATACGATTAATGTTCATATGAGCAATATAAGAAGCAAGCTTTCAAAGGCAAACCCGAATGAAGAGTATATTGAAACAATTTGGGGAATGGGGTACAAACTAAAAACTTAAGGTTTTCTTAAGATTTAACTTAATACTTTCTTATGGTTTCCTTCTTATAGTTATAAATAATAAAGATAAAAATGAATGAATGAGATAAATCTTCATTCTATTTAGTCACTGTAATAAGTAATTAAAGGAGGAAATGCTTTGAATGAGTATGTACTAAAAACCAATCATTTATCTAAAAAATATCAAAAAAAAATGGCACTTAATAAAGTTAATTTATCAATTAAAAAGGGATCTATTTATGGATTTATCGGACAAAATGGCGCTGGAAAGTCAACTTTGATTCGAGTCATAACTGGCCTTGCATACCCAACTTCAGGGTCATTTGAATTATTCGGAGAAAGTAATGAAAGAGGGCTGACTGAAGCAAGAAAAAGAGTCGGAACAATTATTGAAGGCCCAGCATTATATCCACATTTAAGTGCTTCAGAAAATTTAGAAGCTCATAGACTACTGAAAGGAATTCCTGGTAAAGAATGTATCGATAGAACCCTTAAATTAGTTGGTTTACAAGATACTGGTAAAAAGAAAGCGAAAAATTTCTCATTAGGTATGAAACAACGCCTTGGTCTTGCAATCGCATTACTAGGTGACCCTGAATTTTTAATACTAGATGAACCAATCAATGGACTGGACCCAATGGGTGTTGTAGAAATTCGTGAATTATTGAAAAAGCTAAATCAAGAGTATGGCATTACCATTTTAATTTCGAGTCATATTTTAAGTGAGCTACATTTATTAGCAACGCATTATGGCATTATTCATGAGGGCGAGCTATTAGAAGAGTTATCTACAAGTGAATTAAATGAAAAATGTAAACACTTTTTGCATATTAAGGTTGATGATCCAAATAAAGCTGCTACAGTTATTGAGGGAATTTTGTCTACACAAAATTTTGAGGTGTTACCTGATGGTTCAATTAAGTTATTTGATTATGTTGATAAAGCACGGGAAGTTTCCAAAGCACTAACAGGTGAAGGATTAATTATTGAAGAATTTATGCCTATGGGTGAAGATTTGGAAGCATATTTTACAACTCGAATTGGGGGTGTAAATCGTGGGTAATCTTATGAAAACTGAATGGTACAAATTAATAAAGGATCGCTCATTTCGAACATTAGCATTCATCTTAATCATTTTTTCGGCATTGTATCCATTAACTATGCAATCAAATGATGCTGTATCAAAATTAAGTTTATATGAATTCTTTTTATATCAAGTTGTAAGTATTAACAGTGATATCGTTAAGCTTATTCCATGTATCTTTGCTGGCTTCTTTATTACGAGTGAATATTCAAATGGTACGATGAAAAGTATCGCTTCATCAGGAAATAGTAGATTACGAATCTATTTTGCAAAATTAATCATGTTTTCAATTGGTAGTATCTTTATCATGTTAATATTACCTATTTTTATGACAACCTCAGTCAATATCTTTTTTGATTTTAATGGCGCAACGGACTGGATATTAATACTGAAAACATTTGGTGTCATTTCACTTTATGCAGCCGCATTTGCATCCATTATGGCAATTATTGCAACTATTTTCACTGACAGTGGTAAAACAATTGGCTTACTTATTATGTTTTTTGCTTTAGTAAATCCTATTTTGGATTTTATTCGCTCTAAATTGACTAGCTTAGAAACGATTATCGATAACTCAGTTTTTATGTTATATCCGAAAATATTTAAACTCGATCAATTAGATCAAACTGAATTAACCACTTTAATGTTCATCCCGATTTTAACCTTTATTATTTTAGGAATTTTGGGAAGTTTCATTTTTAGTAAAAAAGAAATTAAGTAAGAAAGGAAGCGGGTGGCCGAATGATTTATGTAATGATTTTCATTATGATTGCACTACTGATTGTTCTCACCCGTTACTTTTTATTAAAAAAGGAAATTAAACGAGCTAGGAAACAATTAAATGAAATCAACAACAATAAAGTTGAAAAAAAGATAGATCTAATCTATTTTGAAAAAGAGATTGAAATGCTTGCTGTGGAAATTAATAAACAAATCGATTTAACAAAAAAAGCGAAAGCTGAAAAGCGATTGTCTGAAAATGAATTAAAGCAAGCAATATCATACATTTCACATGATATTAGAACACCTATGACTTCTATATTAGGGTATATTCAGTTTCTAGAGTCAGATGATTTATCAACAGAAATGAGAAAAGAATATACGAATGTCGTTAAACAAAGCGCGTTAAGATTAAAAGTTTTACTTGAAGATTTTTTTGAACTCTCAATTATTAATCAATTAGAATTTCCAATAAAAATTGAAAAACTTAAATTAAATAATCTAATTTCTGAGGTTTTATTAGCTTTTTACGAGGAGTTTCATAAAAGGAAAATATCGCCTGTGATTATCATTCCAGAAAATGAAATATATATTATGGCAGACTCTTCTGCTGTCAAACGCGTTGTTGAAAATCTTTTGTTGAATGCGATTAGACACTCAAGCGGAAATGTGACCATTCGTCTAGAAAAGCTTGACCATTCTGCACACTTTTCAATTAGTAATTCAGTTAATCAGCTAAGTCAACATGATGTAAATCACATGTTTGATCGATTTTACAAAGCAGATCAAACAAGAACTGGAAAAGGTACAGGGCTGGGTTTACCGATTGCAAAAAGCCTTATGGAAAAAATGAACGGAAGCATTACGGCCGAGTTAATAGAAAATGAATTATTGATGAAGTGTGAATGGACATATTAGTAAAATAAATGAACAAAGCACAATTCCAAATCAAAAAAAGAGCTACTTCATATGAAGAAAGCTCTTTTTTGTTTATACCCTGAGATTCCATTTAATCACCAAGTCATTTTTACCCAAACCAATGCTCATTTATCACATACCTTAATATAAAACACAAAATATAAGGATGTGCACGAATGAATCGTTCTTATCATCAAAAACCAGATCAATTAAAATATGAAATTGAATACAGAACCCAATTTACATTTACTGCAAATGATCAAACCTTTTCGAATATCTTAAATGGCATTGCTAAACACTCTGTTAACCTCTTGAGTCTTACGACAACTAAAAATCGTGATAAAAATAACTTTATTAGAATCGTAGCGGGCACTACTGAAACTGAGACCAATAGAGACCTAAATGTAGTAAGAAGAACACTTAATTCACTTAATGTATCATTTAAAGAAGAAACAATCATCGCTTTATTAAACATTCCAGCGGGAGTACCAGGCGTATTTAACCTACTTTACGGCAGCCTCTGGTGTAAAGTAGAAGTCAAATCAATGTACTTAGGAGAAAACGATATTCTATTTTTAAATGTATCCAACATAAAAAAAGCAACAGAAATACTGTCGCAAGAACAATTGAAGCGATGTCAAAATGATTGTTAGTCTATGTAATGAAAAGAAAGGGCTATTATTTAAATGCTCTTATAAGAAGTTGATTGAAGTGGAAGATACTCGACTCCTATGGGAGTAGCGGAAAGGGGGAGACCCCACAGGAGGCCCACAGGACGTGGGTCATGCATGCGTTACGAAAGGATGTCGTGGTTTTAGCATGCCTTCCTTTTTCTCCAGGAGGCTCACCTCACGCCCCATGGAAAGCAAGCAACCTGAAGCGGAAATCAACAACCTTCTTTTTACCAAATTAAAAGGCTCTTCCTCCAGAAGAGTCTTCTTTTATTGAAATTGTTAACAAGAACTTCAGATTGTTGTTACTTCCTTGTGACAATAGTACAGTATATTATTTTTAGAATAAGAAATTAGTAGCATACATCAAAAGATTAGCAAATACGTATCATAACTGAAAAGACAACTTTAAGATTGCTATTTTTTCTTATTTAATCTTTCAAATGAGGGATTCTTATCCATCAAGTTATCCTTTATCATTACTTCAAGAATTGCCAATTGATTCATCAACAAGAAAGCAAACACAATAGCTTGGATAAAAAATGCATCATAGAATGAGTCTCTCGCATTTGAAAGAATAGAAGTATAAACAATTTGGAGGTTTTAATATGAAAAAAAGAGTCATCGTTCCATTTATGTTTGCAATGTCATTAGGAGTATCAGCAGTCCACGCTGACGAAGTAAAACCCTCTACTAATGTATCAGTAGAAGCAAAACAAAAACAAACAAAAGTACAAAAGCCACAACAATTAAAAGACTTACAAACTGAAATTAAAGCTCTAAGAGAACAAAAGGCTCAATTAAATACTCAAATCAAATCAGCTTATCATTTAAAAATAGAATCTATAAAAAAAGAAGCAAAACTAATTCAATCTGCAAAAGATAAAACAAAAGCAGAAAAGATGGCAGCGTTAAATGATATTAAATCTAAATTAACTACCCTTAAAAATGAACATAAAGCATATTCTACTGAAGTAAAAAAACTTTGGGAAGATCGAAAAAGCAATTGGGAAACATTTAAGGGGACATTAAAAGAAAGAGATTATGATATATCTATTAATTCACTACAAACAATTAAGACGAATTTAATTAAGGCAATCGAACTTAAGAAAGAGTTTTTAGCAAAGATTACAAACTAATATCGCCCCCATTTTTTTTATTTATATAAGAAAGGGTTAGCCACTTGGCTAACCCTTTTTAATGAATTTATTTTGAAAAAGTCTTCTCGATATCATCTAACATTAAGTAAGCAGCTTTGATACCACCAGCAGTGTTCCAAATTACATCGCTAACTTTGTATACATGACCATTTTTAGAAGCATTTAATTTTTTGAATAAAGGATCTTCTGTAAATTCTTTTTCGAATTTAGCACCAGATTCAGTCTCAGCTTCATAAGTAAAGTAGAAAATATAATCTCCATCCATTGCTGGAATTCTTTCTTTTGTTACACCTTTTTCAGCAAAGTCATTTACATTTTGAGACTCTGGACGTTTAAAGCCCAACTGATTAAGAACAACACCAGAGAAAGTATCCAGGTGATAAATACGTACATCTGCACCCATGAAACGGACCATAGAAATTTCATTGTTTACTTTATCGCCTAAATTAGTTTTAACTTCTTCAACGCGTTTAGCATAATCATCTAAGATTTTTTTGCCTTCTGCTTCTTTATTTAATACTTTTGCATAGAATTTAAAGTTTTCTTGCCAATCTCCACGAAGTGTTTCAGCCATTACAGTTGGAGCAATAGCATTTAATTGCTCATACACTTTTTCCTGACGCATTTTGTTACCAATAATTAAATCTGGTTCTAAGCCTGCGATTGTTTCAAGGCTAACTTCGCTTTCTAATCCAACTACTTCTACGCCTTCCATATCTTTAGAAATATGGTCATACCAAGGCTTACCTGTCCAAGATTGTACAGCACCTACAGGTTTAACACCTAATGCTAATAAAGCTTCAGTACCTTCATTTGTTAAAATAACAACTTTTTTCGGGTCTGCAGGAATTTTTGTTTTACCCATTGCATGTTCAATCGTAACTGTTTTTGCTTTGCTTTCATTTGAAGATGTTTTCTCATCTTTCTTTGAACCACATGCACCTAATACCATTACAGCTGCAATTAGCAGTGCAATTATTGAGGAAAATTTGAATTTTTTCACGTTTATACTCTCCTTCTAGTTGATAACCATTTTCATTTGTTGACAAATCGTATTATAGATTACTATTTTAGTGGAGTCAACAACAAATTGAAAACGCTTCTCATTGACTTGATAATTTATATCATTTAGACTAAGGAGAGAGAATAGATATAGTAGGAGACAGCGAATGCTTATTCATTTTAAATCAAGATTGATTGTTTTTATTGCCTGTATTTTATTATTAGTAGTTTGCTTTTTTTCTAGTATATTACTAGGTTATACAGACACTAGTTTTACAAACTTAATTCATACGTTTACCAATTTTAATGGATCGAATGAACAATTGATTATACAAAATGTTAGAATACCAAGAGCAATCATTGCATCAGTAGTTGGTGCGAGTCTTGCGATTGCTGGTTTATTCATGCAGGTCTTAACAAAAAATCCATTAGCATCTCCAAGTGTTCTAGGAATTAATGCTGGTGCATCTATGTTAATCGTGTTAAGTATTACTTTTTTTAATTTGCAATCAGTGACAGCTACAATTTGGTTGTCTTTTATTGGAGCAGCATTATCATCATTATTTGTATTTGGATTAAGCTCTCTTGGAAAAGATGGAGCAACGCCTTTGAAAATTACATTAGCAGGGGTGTCGATTGCTGCAATGTTTAGTTCAATAACCCAAGGGTTACTTGTTACAAATGAGGTAGCTTTAGATCAAGTATTATTTTGGTTAGCTGGTTCGGTACAAGGGCGTTCACTAGATTCATTGGTGATGGTTCTTCCATATATTATAGTAGCTTGGGTTATTTCACTTTCACTTGGTAGTAAAATAAATACATTTATGCTAGGTGAAGACTTATCTAAAGCATTAGGTCAGAATACAGCGCTGCTAAAAATTACTTTAGTAGTTTTAGTCGTCCTACTTGCTGGAGGTGCAGTTAGTGTCGCTGGTCCAATTGGTCTTATTGGCATTATTGTTCCGCAAATTGTAAGAATGTTTGTCAAAAATGATTATCGATGGATGATTCCTTTTACTGGTGTGGTAGGAGCTATTTTATTATTATTAGCTGATATTGCTTCGCGTTATGTATTAATGCCAGAAGAAACGCCAGTTGGTATTACAACAGCTGTTATAGGAGCTCCATTCTTTATTTACTTAGCAAGAAAAGGCGGTACGATTAAATGAACATGATCAAAGTACGTAATAGATTCTTTTCATATTTACTTAATAAACGTTCATTAATCGTTTTGTTCATTACTTTTATTCTATTACTTAGTACATTTTTAATTAGTTTAACACTTGGTGATCGATATATTTCTATTTCGAAAGTTCTTTCCGTTCTCCTTGGAGAAGGTAAAAAAATAGATGAACTATTTATTCAAGCTTTTCGTATGCCTAGAATTGTCATTGCAATGTTAGCAGGTCTTTCATTAGCAATTGCTGGGGCGATACTTCAAGGTTTAGTTAGAAATCCTTTGGCTTCACCAGATATTTTAGGGATTACAGGTGGAGCAGGTGCGGCAGTTGTATTATTTTTAGCGATTTTTAGTGATGATCGTACAAATCAATTGACTGTTAGTATTAAGTGGTTACCACTTGCAGCTTTTATTGGTGCCATCATAAGTTTAATTTTTGTTTATGGATTAGCCTATAAAGATGGTGAATTAAGACCATTACGTTTAGTGTTAGTAGGTGTAGGATTTTCTGCGCTTGCACAGGCTATTACTTCATTCTTTATGATTGTTGGCCCAATTTTTAGAGCATCTGAGGCAAATATGTGGTTAACAGGTAGTGTTTATGGTGCAAATTGGGAACAAGTAAAGATTTTACTTCTCTGGACGATTGTATTTATACTTTTAGCTCTTTTATTTATTCGAAATTTAAACACACAGCAATTAGGTGATGAAGTCTCTACAAGTTTAGGGGTACAAGTCGAGAAAAACAGACTTATCCTATTATTTATTAGTACAGCTTTAGTAGCTGGTGCAGTTTCATTTGCAGGAGCAATTGGTTTTGTTGGACTGATTGCACCTCATATTGCCCGTAAAATAGTAGGCGCATCTTATGGTGTTTTAATTCCTTTATCTGGTATGATTGGAGCAGTAATGGTATTAATTGCAGATACAATTGGGCGAACGGTATTTCTACCAATTCAGATTCCAGCGGGAGTATTTACAGCGGTAATTGGTGCCCCGTATTTTATATATTTATTATTCAAAACAGGAAAAAGGTGATAGCATGACTAATGCGATTGTAACTGATAAATTAACCTTATCGTATGATGATAAAACGATTATAAATGAATTAAACTTCGAAGTTCCAAAAGGGAAGATAACAGTATTAATAGGTGCGAACGGATGTGGGAAATCTACATTACTTCGTTCTCTTGCTAGATTACTTCAACCAAAAAGTGGAACAATTTTACTGGATGGAAAAGAAATCAGTAAACGTCCTACAAAAGAAGTTGCACGTAATTTGTCTATATTACCTCAAAGCCCAGTAGCACCTGAAGGATTGACTGTTTTCCAATTAGTAAAACAAGGAAGATACCCATATCAAACGTGGTTAAAGCAATGGTCTAAAGAAGATGAAGAAAAAGTAAACCATGCTTTAAAAATGACCAATATGTTTGATTTAAAAGATCAGTTCGTAGATTCTCTTTCTGGTGGTCAGCGTCAACGCGCTTGGATTGCTATGACTTTGGCACAAGATACAGACACGATTTTACTTGATGAACCTACTACTTATCTAGATTTAACACATCAAATTGAAATACTAGATTTATTATATGAATTAAATGAAAAAGAAAAACGTACAATTGTTATGGTTCTACATGATATTAATTTGGCATGTAGATATGCTCATAACGTTGTGGCGATCTCAAATGGTGAAGTTTATGCTGAGGGTGACCCTGAAAAAATCATAAATCAGGAATTAATTTGTGATGTTTTTTGTATGAACTGTGATATCGTTAAGGACCCATTGTTTGGAACACCTCTTTGTATTCCACATGGCCGAGGTCGAAAAATACTTTAAAAGTGAATCGAAAGGTGTCCTTCATTAAAATAGGGCACCTTTTGTTTAATGTAAGGGGGATTTAAGTGGTCTATGATATAAAAAACATAAGTGTTGAAATTCATGGAAATCAAATTCTTAAAAATATTTCCTTTCAAATAGATGAAGGAGAGATATTTTGTGTGATTGGGACTTCTGGCTCGGGAAAATCAACACTACTTCGAACTTTAAATCGACTACAAAAAATAAAAGAGGGTGAGATTTTATTGAATGGTCAATCGATCTACTCAGTCTCACCACAAAAATTGAGAAAAAATGCAATGATGATATTACAGAGTCCTTCTTTATTTGAGGGCACTGTTCAGGATAATATTTTATTAGGTTTACAATTTAGTGGCGAAATTCAAAGAAAAGATAATTTTGTATTAGCAACAAATATGTTAGATAAAGTAGGACTTGAGTCAAACCTTCTAGAACGTAATGCTTTATCTTTGTCAATTGGACAACAGCAAAGGGTCTCTATTGCTAGAACATTAGCGATGAGCTCAAATATATTATTATGCGATGAAATTACATCGGCATTAGATCCACAATCAACAATACATATTCAGCAGCTTTTATTAGATTTAAAAAGAGAAGAGAAAAAAACGATTATTTTAGTTACTCATAATATGGATTTAGTTCAACAAATTGCAGATAGAGTAGGTTTACTAATTGAAGGAAGGTTAGTTGAAGTAAGTACGGCAAAAGAATTCTTTGATAATCCAAGTACAGAATTTGGCAAAAACTTTCTCTCAACTATCGCTTAAAAAAGGAGTTTATTATGGAAGGCAATTTGCAAATTACCGGTGTATCACTGACATTTTTATTAATCGTCATTGCCATTGGGTTATCGTATTATCAAAAGCTAGGTGTCGAAAAAGAGTTAGGTATTTCATCGGTCCGGACTGTTATTCAGTTAATGCTTATGGGATATGTCCTTGAATATGTATTAAGCATTGAGCATTTTTTAGTCGTCATTTTAATTTTATTTTGCATGATTCTATTTGGAGCCTATACATCTAGTAAACGTTCCTTTCAAATAGAAGGAGTATTTTTCATTTCGTTTATCAGTATATTATTAGGCGTCGCCATTTCCCTAGGAGTCGTTTTAGTGGCAAATAGTATTGCATTAAAGGCCCAATATGTTATTCCAATCTCAAGTATGATTATTAGTACTTCAATGAATGCGAATAGCTTAGCGTTAACTAGGCTTAGAGCTGAAATAATAGCAAATAGACATCAGATTGAAGCTGCCCTATGTTTAGGAGCTACTACAAAACAAGCTTCAAACGCTGTTATTAAAAGCTCAATTAAAGCTGCACTGATCCCATCAATTGATCGCGCTAAGACAGTTGGTATTGTTACATTACCAGGTTCAATGACAGGTATGATTTTTGCAGGTATTAGCCCGCTATATGCCATTAAATATCAATTATTAATTGAATGTATCTTAATTGGCTCAATTGCCATCAGTGTTTTTTGTTCGACTTTATTATCATACAGGAAATTCTTCACGACAGATGATGCATTGGATATACAACTATAAATGAAAAGAGCAGGATGAAAACTGGGTAACTCCTAGTTTATTCCTGCTCTTTTTGCTTTTGCCTTTATTAACCGATTACTCTCAGTTGTACATCCATATTACCTTTCGTTGCTTTTGAATATGGGCAAACACCATGAGCTGCTTTAACTAATTCAACCGCTACTTCTGTTGGTACACCTTTCACTTTTACATCAAGCTGTGTTGCTAATTTGAATCCACCATCAACTGGATCCTTACCAATTGTTACATTTGCAGTTACAGATGTAGACTCCAATTTCACTTTTTGTTGGCGTGCAACTAGGTTTAACGCGCTATCAAAGCAAGCTGAATAGCCAGCAGCAAAAAGCTGCTCAGGGTTTGTCGCGCCACCAGGTCCACCTAATTCAACTGGCGGCTTAAGTGCTAAGTTAACAAATTCGTCAGATGAAATAACTCTACCATCTCGTCCACCAGTAGCTGTTGCTGTTGCAGTATATAAATGTTCCATCAAAATCTCTCCCTTTTTACTTCTATTTATTTTTTATGTTCATTTACAGAATGGATTTTCTGTAATAGTGATTTCGTTTGATTTAGCAGTGATAAAAATTCTTCTTGAGTGGCACTACTTTCTTTAAAAAATTGTTCGGGAATGCAGTATGCTTCTTCTTTTAATTTCTTTCCATCTTCGGTTAAGGAGATGAAAACTTTTCTTTCATCGATTGAATCACGTTGTCGCATAATTAAACCTGTTGACTCCATACGCTTTAACATTGGGGTTAAAGTACCGGAATCTAAAAATAGGGAATCACCTAAATCTTTAACGGTTTGCTGGTCATGTTCCCATAAAGACAACATAACTAAATATTGTGGATAAGTAATTCCGATTTCATCAAGCATTGGACGGTAAAGCTTTGTAATTTCACGAGAACATGCATAAATAGAAAAACAAAGCTGATTTTCAAGTAATAACATTTCTTCTTTTTTCATTTTCCCAACATCCTTTATATTAATTGTGCACAATTTAATATGACACAATCATAATTGATATTATTTCTTTTTGCAAGTAGTAAGTTTTATTCTTTATTTTTATTCTTTATTTTTATATAGTATTTTGTGTTTGAGAATGAAGAGTGTTGATTTCCCTCCAGGATGCTCGCTTTCCGTGGGGCGTAAGTTGAGCCTCCTAGAGAAAAAGGAAGGCATGCTAAAACCACGACGTCCTGTCGTAACGCTTGCATGACCCACGTCCTGTGGGCCTCCTGTGGGGTATCAACTTTCCCGCTACTCCCACAGGAGTCGAGCAACCTTCCGTTCCAAATCAACTTCTAAAAAAGAGTAATATTTAAATTCTGACTTAAACAACAATCTTTAATACAAAGGCTTTTTGGAAAATAACGACAAAAAACATTACAATACAAAATATGGAACACCTTCATTTTAAATCAATATCTTAATAAATTAAAAAAACAAGCTAGCTAATGTAGTATTCATTAACTAGCTTGTTTCTTTAATTTTTTCTTGATCTAGATATAAGTGATGTAATTTGTAGCATTGTAATTGGTAAAGAAGTTTTTTTATGATATGCAAGAAACTTTGGTGTCCATTTATGAACGTATTTTTCTTTAAAACTTCTTAAACCTTGAAAATGATATAAAAACTGACCGTATTGATAAATTTGTGAAGCTATTTTTTCACTCGTAAATGAATATTTAGATAATCCCACGTTTGCTAATGGTGTCATACCGACATTAAAATAAGTGAAATTTTTATCTTTAGACCACTCAATTAAGTTCACAAACATATAATCCATTATGCCTTTTGGGGCGTCTTTCGTATGACGCATTAAATCAACCGAAATGGTTTGATCAGTATAGCTTGGCATAATTGATGCAAAAGCGATCAACTCATTTTCACTGTTTTTAATCAGTGCAACTGGCGCTAATTGAATATAATCTTCATAAAAATACCCAAGGGAGAACCCTTTCTCTTTACGTCCATTCAGCCACTGTGTAGATAGTTGTCTTAATTGCTTTAGTATTTCATCTGAAAAAGGTGGTTCTAGTAGCTCAAAACTATATTGTTCTCGCTCAAATTTATTATAAAGTGCGCGTAATCCTTTGTTACGTTTCCCTGAAAGGTTAAATGTTGTAGTTTCAGTAAAACCTTCTTCTCCTAATTTGAAGAAATCAAATCCATTTTCATGTAAGTAAGGTAATGAGTTTGAATTAACTTGATAAAAAACAAGTGTATATCCATAACGGTCTGCACAATTTAATAATTCCTCGATTGCTGGATATACGCGCGTCGATTCTCCAATCGGATCACCTAAAATAACTAGCTTATCTGCATATGGTTGGAAAATAAATAAAACAGTATCTTCCTGTGCCCAATACACAAACTTATCATGTAAAAATACTAAATGAGATAGTTCATTTCCACCGTACTTATTCAAGTGTTCTCTAATTTTATCTTCTTCTTTTTTTGTACTGATAAATTGGAATTGTTTAATTTTCACTTTAAAGAATGCTATATAAAATAAAAATAATGCAGCAGCAAATCCAAGCACAGCACTAACAACTATATCTTCAGAATCTACAAGTACATAAGGGAGATACTTAGCTGGTATTTTTACATTCGATTGAGGAAGATTAAGATATGCGATCAACAAGTAACTTCCTAAAAAGAAAAATAAAATAAAATTATCGACAATCAGTTTTCCCCAGGTCAGTACAAAGCTCTCTCGATAAAATTGTTTTCTTGAAATAAACAAGACAAACGCTACGCCTAGAACAAATAATGCTTCCTCATAATCAAGACCTTTTGAATATGTAGTAACAGCACCAATCACGAGCATAAAAAGTGTAATGTACCAAGCTCGTTTCACCTTATAATCAATACCACGAGATAGCCCAAGTAAAGTAAAGCCAACTGTGACAGAAAGTACATGTGAGATATTAATGATTGTTGAAGATAGAATGATTTGTAAAATACTTATTCTTAACAACATACTAGGTACAGCGGCTGACATTAAAAGGATTACACCAGATAAAAACACTAAAATTGTAATCGCTTTGTGACCCAAATATGTAGAAATTTGATTTGGTAGTTCATTAAATGATTCATTTAAACGATTCCATAATAATTTTAAAACAATGACCAATCCACAAGCGAAAGGAAAGAAGAAATAGCTGAAACGATAGATTAGTAATACAAGTAAAGTTGTTTCTTTATCGATTCCAAAGTAAGTAAAACCAAGCAGAAACAAAAAGTCAAAAGAACCAAGACCACCTGGAATCATACTAATTAAAGCTGCAACGGATGCAACTAAAAACACGGGAAGTACTTCAATTAAAGAAATGTCTACATGTAGGAATAAACAAATAAAATAAATAAAAAGTAGAATAAATGTCCATTCTGCAAGTGAAATAATCACTAAGCTAATCATAAACTTCGCAGAAAAATCTTCTGAGAAAAAATTACGTTTCATATAAACGACAACAAACATAATTGGGAAATATAAGATAGCAATAATAATGGCAATATACATAGACTTATATTCATTTAAAAAAGATACGTCAAAAATGCCTGTGAATAATAAAAGACTTAATATTGATAAGCCTGAAAGTAAGAAAATCGTCACGCTACTTACAGCTTTAATGATTTCAGGTGCTGAACGATCTTTTCGATAAAACATTGTTCGAATTGTCGTCCCAGCAATTCCTCCAAGCCCAATTAAATTTGAAGTTGTATTGGCTAGCCAAGCAACAACCATTATTTTACGGAAACTAAAATCTAAATTTAGAAGTCTTACAAGAACAAAATCATATAAAAACATTGGTGAAACAGCTATGATTCCTAAGGCAAAGATCATAAAGTATTCAAATAATGTAAGTGAATCCATGTAATTAAAAAACATTTTAAAATCAAAGTTTAAAAGTACATTTTTTCCAACAAAAATAAATGCAACTAGTAATATAGAGATAAATAATAGCTTAAACAAACCTACTTTACTCAATTGAATCTTATTCATAGGACACTCCTGAAGTTGTAATCAAACCTAGTTAAAAATTTCATCTAATCATAGTATTCCATATTCTTCCACACTATAACAAGGAGAATCTAAATCTTAATTGTTTTTTAAGGATAATTTAATTTTTATAAGTAGGCTTTGTTCCAAAATATTGGGTAATTTCTTAAACAATCAATTGGAATGTCCGATTTAGTATGAGAATGGATGAAACCATTCTCTTTTTTTATGGGTTAATGAATTTACCTAGGATACGTCCTTAGACTGATTTCTTTATTCATATTAAGTTCATAATGTACTTATATAATATATTCATCAAATGTATACAATGGGATTAAGTAGGTGAGAAACATGAATACAGTTAATGTATTAGTTGTTGATGATGATGATCATATTAGAGAGTTAATTTCAATTTTTTTGAGTGGGGAAGGTTACTCAGTAATTGAAGCAGAAAATGGAGAAAAAGCTTTAACATTGCTAGAGTCTAATCAAATACAAATCGCGGTAGTAGATGTGATGATGCCAGAAGTAGATGGTTATGAATTCACGAAAGAATTAAAGCGATTTTATGATATTCCAGTGTTAATGGTGACTGCAAAGGGAGAATCTCAAGATAAATTAAAAGGATTCGATCTAGGGGTTGATGATTATGTAGTAAAGCCATTTGATCCATTAGAAATGGTTGCTAGAGTAAAAGCACTTCTAAGAAGATATCAATTATTAGTCGATAAAAATCTTCATGTTGGCAATCTAACCATCAATCAAATCAAATATGAAATAGCTGTAAATGAACATTCTATTATGCTTCCGTTAAAGGAGTTTGAACTTTTATTCAAACTGGCTAGTCAGGGCGGAAGAATTTTCACACGAAATGATTTAATAGAACAAATATGGGGACTTGATTATGAGGGTGATGAACGAACTGTGGATGTTCATATAAAGAGAGTACGCGAACGTTTAAGAGAATTAAACGCTACAGTGGAGATTGTAACTGTCAGAGGACTTGGATATAAGTTAGAGGAAATACGTTCATGAAAAGCATTTATACAAAATTAGTCCTTATATTTATTTCAGTTATTATTTTAAGTTTAGTCTTTACCTTTTTTATTGCATCGAAATATTTTATTAAAAATATTATTGCTGAAGTTCAAGGAGATTTGAACGAAGTTGGTGAAAATTTCATTTCAATATATCAGAAAAATGATGGAAGTAATCAAGTAGAAACAACGTTAAATATACTTAGTAAAAATTACAGTCTGACAATTTATGACGACTCCTATAAAGTGATCATTAAAAATAATGCACCAAAAAAGTTTCCGGTTAAGAAAGAAATGATAGAGTCAGTTTTGTATGGACATCATTTCCCTCAGAATATTAGTAAATCAACAGATAAACATCCTTATATAGTTGGTATTCCTTTTGAGGAAAATGGCCATAACTATGCATTATTTGTTCAGCCGAATTTTGAACGTGGTTTCTTTAAAATGCATAGAATTGTTTTTTCTAGTCTTCTTACTACATTAATTATCGGCTCAATTACATTCTTATTTGTTGCAAAATTATTAGTAAAACCAATAAAGGCCTTAACAGAAGCTACAAATGAAATAGCTAAGGGTAATTACGATGTACGGGTTGCTGTAAATCGGAAAGATGAAATCGGATTTTTATCAACACATTTTAATGTCATGACAGAGAAATTAGGTAAGTTAGAAGAAATGAGAAGTGAGTTTGTTTCAAACGTATCACATGAGATTCAATCACCTTTAACTTCAATTAAGGGCTTTGCTAAAGTGTTGAAGAATAGGGAATTAGTAGATGAAAAAAGAGAGTATTATATCTCTATTATTGAAGAAGAAACTGAACGCTTATCTATATTGAGTGAAAGATTGTTAAAATTGGCATCGCTCGATTCTGACCAACATCCATTTGAACCAACTTCGTATCATCTAGATGAACAAATCAGAAAAGTAATTGTTGCGTTGGAACCTCATTGGGAAAGAAAGAAGCTTCAATTAATACTGAATTTACCGCAAACAAAAATATTTGCAGACCGATTATTACTAGAGCAAGTTTGGATTAATCTTTTACAAAATGCATTTAAATACTCAAATATTGGTGGAATTATATCAGTTGATATTATTGATCAACCACATGAATGTAGTGTCATTATTAAAGACAACGGAATTGGTATCAGTAAAGAAAATATTGATCGAATCTTTGAGCGTTTTTTCCAAGCTGATCAGTCTAGACATAAACATGGAACTGGATTAGGGCTATCAATAGTACAAAAAATTATTGAAATGCATGAAGCAAAAATTATGGTAAATAGCACAATAGGTGATGGGACAAGCTTTACAGTGATCTTACCGAAAAGTTAAGAATAAATGAGAAAAGATTAGAATGTTCATATTCTGTTCATAAATGTTTGATAATCTATTCACATGATAAAGTAAGAGTTAGTGAAAGGGGAAAAATAGATGTTTTCGAGTTTGACGAAATTGAGTTTAAAGAACACAATCGCTGTTATTATTTTAAGTGTTCTAGTATTAATTGGTGGGATTTTTTCTGCCCAAAAAATTCAAATTGAAACATTCCCGGATGTTTCATTTCCAGCAGTAGCAGTTCAAGTAGTCTATCCAGGTGCTTCATCTGAGGATATAGAAGAAAAAATTACAAAGCCAATTGAAGAAGGACTAATGAAGTTAGAGAATTATGATCAGTTAACTAGTTCTTCTAGTGAAAATATGGCATCGATCTTCTTAATCTATCCATTTGGTACTGATATGGATAAAATCGAAAAAGATGTTGATAGTGTCTTAAATAAAACAGAGTTACCTGAAAAAGCTGAAGCAACAGTTCAACGCATTGCAATTGATTCAACACCAATTTACCAGGTTGCAATTGTAAATAATGGTGATGTGAAGAACTTACAACAATCAATCGAAAAAGATTTACTTCCACACATAAAAAAAGTAAATGGAGTTAGTGAAGTAAGTTTACAAGGTACGAAAGAAGAAGAAATCCAAATCGTTGTTGATAATAAAAAAGCAGCACAATATGGAATTTCATTAGATACTATTAAAACGGCAATTCAAGGACAAGATTATGCAATTCCATTAGGTTCAGTAGAGAATGATGGAAAAACAGTATCCGTTCGAATGAAGGGAAATTTACAGTCAGTAAAACAAATTGAAAAAACAGTATTATCAAATGGTTCATCAGCTCAAATGGGTCCACAAGCAAATGTCCAAGGCCAACAAGCTCAACAGGTGCAATCACAGGCACCTAAAAATGTAACTGTAGCCGATATCGCTGATGTAAAAGTAGTTTCAATTCAAGAGCAAATTTCACGTTTTAATGGAAAAGAGAGCTATATTTTATCAGTTTCTCAAACTCAAGATTCAAACACTGCAGAAGTAGCAACAGAAGTTAAACAAGCAGTAAAAGAATTTAAAAAAGATCATACCGTAGAAACACATATTATTCTCGATAACGGAAAAGAAATTGAGAAATCTGTTAGTTCTTTAATTAAGGAAGGACTTCTAGGTGCGTTGTTTACAGTTGTCGTAATCCTATTATTCTTACGTAATATTAGAGCGACATTAATCTCAATCTTATCTCTACCAATTTCAATATTTGCTACGATTGCTGTATTAAATTCAATGGGCTATACATTAAACATCATGACATTAGGTGGTCTTGTAGTTGCGATTGGCCGAATTGTTGATGATAGTATCGTTGTTATTGAAAATATTTACAGATGGAGACAAGAAAAAAATAATCAATTTAAGAAAAAAGAATTAGCTTTATATGCAACTAAAGAAGTTATTGGTGCAGTTGCATCTTCAACATTTGCTACGATTGTTGTATTTTTACCATTAGCATTTGTAAGTGGCATTATCGGAGAATTCTTTAGACCGTTTGCGATTTCAGTAGTTGTTTCAATCTTAACGTCATTACTAGTTGCGATTATTTTAATACCTACATTAGGAGCGAAATTCTTAACGAAGCCATTAAAAGAACATAAAACTGATACTCGTTTTATGAGAAACTATGAAAAATTATTACGTACTGCCTTAAAACGTAAATGGATCGTATTATCATTTTCGATCGTATTACTACTAGGTTCGTTATCAATGATTCCGTTTCTTGGTTTTTCATTCTTACCAGGTAGTGTAAATAAAACACTTCAAGTAACGGCTACACTTCCATCGAATAGTACAGTAGAGCAATCTGATGAAGTAGCGAAAGAATTAGAGAACTATTTTGCAGATTCAGATTTAATTGAAACTGTTCAGGCAACAGTCGGTGGTAAACGTGACTTTATCATGAACATGGATGGTGGCAAAAATAAGGCTGTATTCCAAATCAACCTGAAAAATGGTAATGATATGGATAAAGCAATCACGAAAATTAATAAAGAAGTTCCAGCAATTGTTGATTCAAAGGTTGATGGTACAACAATCAACGCAAAAGAGTTCACTCAAGATGGTCCACCAACTGGAAATAATATCGATGTCAGTTTATATTCATCTAATTTCGATGAATTAAAAGAAGCTGCCTCAAAAATAGAAAAAGAATTAAACGATGATGATCGTTTGAAAAACGTATCAAATAATTTAAAAGACGTACAACCTAAATGGGAAATTACATTAAGTGAAAAAGCTCTAGATGAAAACATCTCAATGCTTCAGATAATGGGAGCAATTAACGAGAATATTAATGATGTTGAAATCGGTGATTATGACTTAAATGGAGAAACAAATAAACTATCTGTTGGTTATAAAGAAAAAGCTAGTTCAAGAGCAGATTTAGAAGACATTAAAATTATGACTGCTACAGGTCCTAAAGAAATTAAGGACTATGTGAAGATTTCTCAGAAAGATGCACCTGTTTCAATCAACCATGAAGATGGAAAAATGTATGCATCTATCAGTGCTACTGTGAAAGGAAAAGACACAGCAGCTGTCACAAAAGAAGTAACTGATCAATTAAATAAAATTGATATACCAAGTAGTGTTGACATGAAAATTGGTGGCGGATTAGATATGATTACTGATGGATTCAGTGATTTAGGTCTAGCAATGATCGTCGCAGTTGGATTAGTATTCTTAATCATGAGTATGACATTTGGTGGATTAAGAACGCCATTAGTCATTTTATCATCATTAATATTTGTACCGATTGGTGCGTTCCTAGCATTATTCATCTCTAACCAAACATTATCTATGAGTGCAATGATTGGGTTACTGATGTTAATTGGTATAGTTGTAACAAACGCAGTAGTATTATTAGATCGAGTTGAACATAATCGTCGTGAGGGATTAGAAGTTATTGATGCGTTAATCGAAGCATCTAAAACGAGATTACGTCCTATTCTAATGACAGCATTAGCAACTATTCTTGCTTTAGTTCCTATGGCTGTATCAAACTCAACTTCTGGATTAATTTCAAAAGGTTTAGCAATAACTGTTATTGGTGGTTTAACAACGTCTACATTCCTTACACTAATCATCATCCCAGTTATTTATCAATTAGTGAGTAGAAAGAAGCAAAAAATAGAAGAGTAAAAAAGATGCCCCACTAATTAAGTGGGGCACTTTTTTGTTTGTGACTTTGATTTTCAAAACTGTGTTCTCTTATTTTATAGGATCATATGTAAATTGTAATTCATTGCGATCATTTAGAATTACGTTTAGATCATAATCTTTAAAATACCAAAGATCTGTTTCATTAATGTAATAAACTACATCATCAATCGTTATTGATTCACCGATATCAATAGGCTTTTCTTTTGTTACGCCTAAGGAGTATCCAGAATGTATTGTACTATTTCCGCCGTATCGTGCAAAAAAACGAATTGTGTCTCCGGCCACTACTTCCATTTCATTTTGGAACCATTGTATTGCATCATTACTAATTGTTATTTTCATATTATGTAATCCGACCTTTCTAACCTTTATAAAAGTATTATAGTATGAATGTGAAAAACTATACAGAAATGTGACTAGGAAGAAAAAGTAAGACATGTTTAAAATCATATCTCTTTCACACAATATGGTAAAATTGAAGAAATATGAAAACGAAGGATTGAATGAAGTAGATGAACACTTTTACTAGTAATGTTATTGAGATAATCCGTAAAATTCCAAAAGGTAAAGTGATGACATATGGTCAAATTGCTAAACTTGCAGGTAGTCCTAGAGGTGCAAGGCAAGTGGTAAGAATCTTGCACTCAATGAGTCAAAAATACAATCTTCCATGGCACAGAGTCATTAATTCAAAAGGGGAAATTGGAATCCAAGATGAAGAGGGATTTTTACAACAAAAAAATGCATTAGAAAATGAAGGAATCACATTTATTAAAGAACGTAAAATTGATCTTAACTTGTTTCAATATGTACCAATTCCAGTATTAGAAAAAGCTGATGTCGATTTAATTTAAACTCAAAATTCTTTATTGGATTTTGAGTTTTTTTATTTCTTCGCACATATTTTGAAACATTGTTACGTAAGATTAGTTGTTCATCCTTTACTAGTATTGTATGTTCAATTATGTAACTTTACAATAGAACATTGTTTTGTTATACTCGTCGTAGGAGGAATGTCATATGAGTGAAGAATTAATTTCAAAGAAAGATTTACTACAACTTACAGGCATATCGTACGGACAGCTTTATCGTTGGAAAAGAAAAAATATTATTCCTGAAGATTGGTTTATGAAAAAATCAAGTTTTACAGGACAAGAAACGTTTTTTCCAAAAGGAAAAATACTTGAGCGGATTGAAAAGATTATGGAATTAAAAGATGATCAGTCATTGGATGATATTGCTAGGGTATTCTCTATTAGTAAAGAAAAGATAGCAGGTTTTCAAAATGTTTCACTAACTTTAGATAAAATCCCTAAACAAGTATTACAAATTTATCAATCATTATTCCCAAATTCTAAATTAGAGCAACTAAATACAGTTCAATTATGTTCACTTTTATTTGTGAATGACTGGTTATTAAAAGGCAGTGTCACAATTGAAGAAGTAAAACAATTTTTACTCTTAGTTGAAACTCATAAAACACAAATAAAATTGGAAGATACGGTCGTTATCTATATTCGGAAATTTGGTGTAGGCTCATGGGTAATCGGAAAACGAAATGAAACTTTTGTCGATCAAAAAGATGCGATATTAATTCATGTTGAGCTTGTTAATTATCTTAATAGCTTTAAATAATGATCATGTTAGGAGGAGAATGAATGGTTAACGTGCAACCAAGACAAGATGCGTATGTAAGCGGTTCGGGTACAATTTCGGCTGGTAAGTATGACGATGTGAGAGTTAGTGGGAGTGGGCGCATACTAGGCGACATCCAATGTACTAAAGTAAAAGTTAGCGGTTCTGCTAAGTTTAATGGAAAAATAGAAAGTGAATTTATGAACTGTAGTGGTAGTGCAAAATGTTTAAGTGATGTCGAAGTACAAAAACTAAACGTGAGTGGATCATTATATATAGATGGAAAAGTTACTGGTGGGGACGTTCATGTAAGTGGTAGCTTTAAGACAAAAAATGATTTAAATGTGGATAGTGTTAATGTCTCTGGTTCAATGAGAACAATCGGAATGGTAAAAGCTGAAGTGATTTCAGTTAAAGGCTCTCTTTCGGCAGAAAAAGGGGCTGAATGTGAAGCATTTACAGCAAAAGGTCATATCTCTATGAACGGATTATTAAATGCAGAAAATGTGAAGATCACTCACAGTGGGTTTAGTTATGGATATAGTTATGTACCTGAGATTGGTGGAGAAACGATTGAGATTAGTCGTTTTGACGATAGCAACATCTTTACACGTGTATTTACAAGGGTGTTTAATTCACGTACGAATTTTCGTTCAGATGTAATTGAAGGTAGCGCAATCAAAATCGACTATACTTCATCAAGTGTGGTAAGAGGAGATGCAGTAACAATCGGCCCAAAATGTAAAATAGATCTTGTTGAATATACTGATGATGTGCAAATTCATCCTTCTGCGAAAGTGAAGGAAGTTAAAAAAATTGAACAGTAATATGAACGATCTAAAAACAAAGTAACTTGTTGGAGGGGATTCATCCTTTTGATAAGTTGCTCTTTTTTTTGATTTTCTTATGTTCTTCGATGCAAATTAGAAAATAATCCACTTCATTCAAGCAAACGAAAGCATAGTTCATTGCACAAAACCATATTATACCTTTAGTAGTGGAAGGTATCTTAATACCAATCAAACAAGAAGTAGATGCATTTTAAATTAAGAATGTTGAAGAAACTTAGTTAGAGTGTTAAGATAAAGGAACAATGCAAACGATTGCAAGAATTGATGCGAAATTTTTCATTCAACTATTTGATATAGACAGAAATGTAAACGCTTTTAAAAATGGGAGGAGAAATTAATATGACAAAACAGAATTGGTGGAAGGAAGCTGTAGCATATCAAATCTATCCACGTAGCTTCATGGATTCAAATGGTGATGGAATTGGTGACTTAAGAGGAGTCATTTCTAAATTAGATTATATTGAAGACTTAGGGATTGATGTAATTTGGATTTGTCCATTTTATAAATCACCTAATGATGATAATGGATATGATATTTCAGATTATCAAGACATCATGGAAGAGTTTGGCACAATGGCAGATTTCGATGATCTTTTGTCAGCCGTACATGAAAGAGGAATGAAATTAATTTTAGATTTAGTCGTTAATCATACAAGTGACGAGCATCCTTGGTTCCTAGAATCGAAAAAGTCGAAGGATAACCCTTACCGCGATTTCTATATTTGGAAAGAGGGTTCAGAAGAGGGAGAAGAACCAAACAATTGGGAGAGTATTTTTGGTGGTTCAGCTTGGGAATTTGATGAAGCAACAAATGAATACTTTTTACATCTTTTTTCAAAGAGACAGCCAGACTTAAATTGGGAAAATAAAGAAGTTCGTCAAAAAGTTTACGACATGATTAATTGGTGGTTAGATAAAGGGATTGATGGTTTCCGTGTTGATGCAATTAGCCATATTAAAAAACGAGATGGCTTCCCAAATATGCCAAACCCAGAAAATGAAAAGTATGTTTCTTGCTTTGACATGCATATGAATCAAGAAGGAATTCATGAGTATTTAGATGAGTTGAAACAGGAGACATTTGCAAAATATGACATTATGACTGTTGGCGAAGCAAATGGTGTAAAAATCGAAGAAGCGGATTTATGGGTTGGAGAGGAAAATGGAAAGTTTAATATGATTTTCCAATTTGAAAGTATGGACCTATGGAGAAAAACAGATGATTCGGCTACATCTATTTCTGATTTAAAAGAAGTATTAACAAAATGGCAAAATGGATTAGAAGGGCATGGTTGGAATGCTTTATTCATTGAAAATCATGATATTCCAAGAGCAGTTAGTACGTTAGGAAATGATGAAGAAGCATATTGGGGAAAATCTGCTAAGGCAATCGGTACAATGTATTTCTTTATGAAGGGTACGCCATTTATTTATCAAGGACAAGAAATTGGAATGACAAATGTCCACTTCCAATCAATTGAAGATTATAATGATGTCAATGCGAAAAATATGTATCAATTAATGAAAGAAAATGGTTCTACTGAACAAGAAATTTTAAACATTCTTTGGAAAAATGGTAGAGATAATGCGCGAACACCAATGCATTGGAATGCAAATGAGCATGCAGGCTTTACAAATGGTAAACCATGGATTAAAACAAATGAAAACTACAAAACACTGAATGTAGCTGCACAAGAACATGATGAAAACTCAATCCTATCATATTACAAAAAGATGATTAACTTACGTAAAGAACATAAAACGCTAGTTTATGCACCTTATGAATTATTAGATGTTGCAAGTGAGCCAGTATATGCATACACACGAAAGAATGAAAATGAAACGTTCTTAATCATTAGTAACCTTTCAACTGAAAAACAATCCTTTGAAATCCCTGGTGAATTGTTGAAAATGAATGCTGAATTATGTTTATCAAATGGGAATTCTATTGAAAATACTTTAAGTGAAAATATGGAATTTAGTCCATTTGAAGCAAGAGTATATCGATTATCATAATATTTGGGAAAACCTGTCTAATAAGGGCAGGTTTTCTTTTTTTTGATATAATCTGGCAAAATCTTACATATTACAGTTCTTTTACAAGAATTTCGACAATTTGTAACATTCTTGTAATGGTTTTCTAAAAAGTATTTTGATAGACTTACATTATTAAAGGGAAGGGGAGACACCAATGAATAGGCAACTTGTAATCGCTTTAGTATGTTTAATTAGCATGATCTTCTTTACAAAGGAATCTCAGGCAGCAACTACAAATGAGTTAAAAAAAGGGATGACTGGTAAAGCAGTTATGCAATTACAAATCAAACTAAAGGAACAGCGCTATTACACTGGTAACCCTACTGAATACTTCGGAAGTGATGTTGAAACAGCACTTAAAAAATATCAAACTGCTAAGAAGTTAAAGGTTACAGGCGTTTTCAATGACCAAACTTCAATGAAGCTATTTGGTAAAAGTGTTGCAGCATTCATCAAACAATACCCAAATAGTAAAACAGCAACAGCATCATATGACCCATATTCTAAGAAAGAACAAGTAACGACAATCGCAAAGCAATACACAGGTGTACCATATAAATTTGGTGGTACAACAACCAAAGGTTTTGACTGCTCTGGATATGTTGGTTATGTTTATAATAAAGTAGGAACAGCATTACCTCGTACAGCAGCTTCTATGTATACTGCTAGTTCGATCGTAAAAAAGCCAGTTCCTGGAGACTTAGTATTCTTCAAAAATACATATAAAAAAGGTATTAGCCATGTTGGAATATTCATGGGTGATAATAATTTTATCTCGGCGACTTCAAGTAAGGGAGTTGCAGTAGTTAGTCTTTCGAATTCATATTGGAAAGATAAATTTGCAGGTTCAGGTAGTGTAATCAATTAATATAACTTAAAAAGCTAATCTATCTTTCTATTTGGAAGATAGATTTTTTTATGGTTTTAAATTAAACTAATTATATGCTTCTATAAAAAATGTATTGTAGATAATGGAAATCTCCTTAAATGCTCTCATGAAGTTACTAGTACGATCAATTCTATTCAACAACTAATCTTCGAACCTTGCTATTTATTTTTTTGTATTCAATATATCCTCTCATCCTTTCTTTATTTCTTTTAACTATTTAGAATGAAGGGTTTGGTAATAATGTTCCTCTTTTACTCCTGTTTTTTCATTTTAGGTCTTGTATTCGGCTCATTTTTTAATGTAATTGGCTTACGTGTACCTTTAAAGAAATCAATTATTTCGCCTCGTTCAGCTTGTTCAAATTGCGGACATACTCTACATTCAAGTGAATTAGTTCCTGTATTTTCGTATATTTTACAAAAGGGGAAATGTCGTAACTGTGGTGCGCATATTTCAATATTATATCCATTGATTGAATTGTTAACGGGATGTTTATTTGTATTTGCTCTGATTCAGATTGGATTTCAAATGGAGTTATTGATTGCATTGACTTTAATATCTTTACTTGTCATTATTGTCGTTTCAGATTTAGCTTATATGCTAATCCCCGACGGAATCTTATTGTTCTTTCTATCAATTTTCATTATTGAACGTTTTTTTATCCCATTAGATTCATGGTGGAACAGTATGATAGGAGCGGTAGGGGCATTTTTAGTTTTATTTTTAATTGCGCTAGTTAGCAATGGTGGAATGGGCGGGGGAGATATTAAATTATTTGGAGTGCTTGGTTTCATTTTAGGATGGAAGCTAATTTTGATAACTTTTATGATTGCTTGTTTTACTGGTACAATCTTTGGTTTGGTTTCAATGAAAGCCGGAAGTATACATAAGAGAAATCCTATACCATTTGGACCATTTATTGGATTCGGTGGGTTGGTAAGTTACTTTTATGGAAATGAACTTATAGGTTGGTATTTATCAACTTTAGGTTAGGATGAGTACGTCTGAATCCCTTTGTTTTTATAATGTGTCTACAAACTGAAGGACTACCCGCTGGGTAGCCCTTTACATATATTATGATAATAATTTTTGTTCAACACTTTCAATAACTGAAGTCCATAGTGCTTTGTTTGCCACGAAAGTTTCACGAATCGTTTTTAAAACTGCTGCTTGTTTTTCTTGGAAATTTGGGTCATCTTTTGCAGGGAAATCTTTTTTCATTTCAGAAACAAGTCCTTCAACTTGCTCAGAACGAGGTCCCCATACCTTCATTTCATTTCCCTCTGCATCCATAAAAATGAAAATAGGAATAGAACGCGATTTTCCGTTTGTTAAATATTGATCCATTAGTTCAAGGTTTTCATCTCGAATTAAGAAGCGTGTATTTATGTTAGCAATATCCGCCATTTTTTGAATAACTGGTACATTTAAAAGTGCATCACCACACCAATCTGCTGTGAGTGCAACCACTTTCCAGTTTTTCTCTTTCAGAGAAGAGAGCTTTTGAACAGTATCTTCTGGTATCGAAACTTCATTATAAATGTATTGAAGCTGTTCCTTATTTACACTCATTGAATCAACATATTCCCCAAACGTCATACCTTTATCAAACCATGAATTTAATGACATATGCATTCTCCTTTTTCATTGATATATAGTATTATAACTCATTCGTTCAAAGAAGGAATGTTTTAAGACTTGCAGAATTAATATAATGTATATCTTTTAAATACAGTTTCATAGGAGGATCATGATGAGCACGTCGATTGAAGTGAATCAAAAACGAAAGCGCTTTCCAAAATGGCTCAAAATTACTTCAACAATCATAATTGTAATTATTTTACTAATAACCGGATCCGGTTTTTATTTAACCAAAAAGGCTTTGCCTGAAATTAAAGGAAATTTAGAAGTCGGTTTGTTAGAGCATAATGTGTCAGTCATTCGAGACACAAAAGGCGTACCCCATATTGAAGCTAAAAATTTGCATGATATGTATGTGGCTCAAGGTTTTGTAACTGCTCAAGACCGCTTGTTTCAAATGGATTTGAGTAGAAGACAAGCTTCGGGTCAATTAAGTGAAGTAATAGGAGATGCGACAGTTGAGCGTGATTCATACTTTCGAACTTTAGGCTTACGAAGAGCGGCTGAAGCTTCATATAGTAAATATTCCAAGGAAGCTCAAAACGTACTAAATTGGTATGCAGATGGTGTTAACGAATATATAAAATACGCAACAAAAGAAGGGAAATTACCAGTTGAATTTAAAATTTTGCAGTATAAACCGACTGAATGGTCAGCCATTGATTCACTAGCGATTGGGAAATATATGGCTTTTGACTTAGGTGGTCACTGGAATGAACAAGCATTTCGTTACTATGCAATGAATAAATTCCCAAAAGACAAAGCTTTAGAGCTATTTCCAGCAGACAACGACTTAGACCCGTATATCATTCCTAGTAGTACTTCTAAAATTGATGTAGAGGAGAGCTTTGCTAGTGCGATTATCCCACCTACTTGGAATGGGAGTAATGACTGGGTTGTTAGTGGTTCGAAAACTAAATCCGGTAAACCACTTTTAGCTGATGATCCTCATTTAGGATTAGCTACACCAGCAATATGGTATGAAACACATTTAAAATCTACTGATATGAATGTAAAAGGAGTAATATTTGCCGGGGTACCTGGTATTATTGTTGGTCACAATGATCATGTTGCGTGGGGAGTGACAAATGTTGGTCCTGATGTACAGGATTTATATATTGAGAAACGAAATCCAAATAAACCTGATGAATTTTTATATGATGGTAAGTGGGAAAAAGCAACTGTTGTAAATGAGACGATTAAAATTAAAGATGAAAAAAGCAAGATACTACCGGTTATGATTACAAGACATGGTCCAGTCATTTCGGAGTTTGCTAGTGAAGCTGGAAAAGACACGGTATTCTCCTTACAATGGACAGCTCTTCAGCCTACTAGAGAACTAGAGGGTGTACTTAAATTTAATGTAGCGAAGGATTGGAATACGTTTAAAGAAGGGTTGGCTTTATTTGAGGCCCCTGCTCAAAATTTTGTATTTGCTTCTGATGATGGAACAATTGCGTATCGAGCAAATGGGAATATCCCTATTCGTAAAAAAGGTAATGGATTAATGCCAGTACCAGGTTGGACTAGTGAATACGGCTGGAAGGGCTATATACCTTATGAGGAATTACCTACGTTAATCAATCCGGAAGAAGGATTCATTTCAACTGCAAATAATAAGGTTGTTGATGATTCATACCCATATCATATTTCTCATTCATGGGCACAGCCATACCGCCAATTAAGAATAAGAGAAGTATTAAGTCAAAATGATAAATTAACGGTAAAGGATATGCAAAATCTACAAATGGATGAAATGAACCTACAGGCAAAAGAACATATGCCGAAATTTATTCAATCAATTAAGAAGCAAAACAAAGAGTTAACTTCAATTGAAAAATCAGCTCTAGCCGAACTTGAAAAATGGAACTTTGTAGATGATGAGGATGAAGCATCACCGCTTATTTTCCAAAGATGGATGACAGAAATTAATAAAGCATTATTTGATAAACAAATATCAAAAGAAATGATGGATTTATTCGGTGACCGTAAAGTCGTTGTAGATCAATTATTACGCAATAGTCTAAGTGGAAAGAACGTTATTTGGATTGATGAAAAAGGTGGAATTGATCAATTATTACTAGATACGTATCAGAAAACGATTAAAAATATTAGTAAGTCTGATGGTGATGATGTATCAAAATGGAGTTGGGGAGACCATCACAAAGTAGCATTTACTCATCCTTTATCTAGTATTAAAGTACTGAGTTATTTCTTTAATGCTAAAGATCCAATTCCGGTAGGAGGCAGTTCAACAACTGTAAAGGCTGCTGGATATGACGAAGACGGAATTGTCGACCATGGAGCATCTTGGAGAACCGTTGTAGATTTCTCAGATTTAAGTAAATCGGTTAATATTGTTGGTCCAGGTCAATCAGGAAATATTGGTAGCAAATGGTACAGTGATCAGATGGATGACTGGGCTAATGGGGTATATCACACTACTACTAGCAAAAACGTAAAAGGGATAAAAGAAATATTGAAGGCAGGAAAATAGAAAGAAGGAAATAAGGATAAAGTTAAGAAGTATATTCTTTTGCTTTATTCTTTTTTCTTTGGTTGTTTTCGAATAATGTGTAACTATTTATGAATCTCTTAAGTTGATTACAACTCCAGGATGCTCCCATTCCGCAGGGCGTGGGGTTTTAGAAGATATGAAAACTCTTGAATTAATTGTATATAGTTATGGAGTTTAACGTAGCATTCATAAATAAATTAATGGGATAATTTAACATTTTATTGACAGTATTCTTAATATTCCATTAACATTAGTTTGTTATTTTAAATAAGTACACATTAAAAAGGAGTGAAATGTATGATTCGTAAAAAGTTATCCGTTTTTGCATTACTCATTTTGATTTTATCTCCAGTTTATTATTATGTTACACCACTTGTTTCAGCTGAAAATGCAAGTGATCCTGCACCGCAGCTACAACCAGTTGGTACTGCGAATGGAAAAAAGGTGTTATTCGATAATACTCACGGTCAAACAGCAGGCGCAGCAGATTGGGTATTAGATGGTGGGTTCTCTGATTTTGCAAACGCTTTAGCGAATAAAGGGTACTATGCAAAAGAGTTAAGGAAAAGTAGTCCAATTACATATGAAGATTTACAAGGCTATAATGTGTTTATCATCGGAGAAGCAAATATACCATACAAAACTTCTGAGCAAGCTGCAATGATTCAATATGTTCAAAATGGTGGAAGTATCTTTTTTATTGGTGATCATTACAATGCTGATCGAAATAAAAATCGTTGGGATGCTTCAGAGGTTTTTAATGGTTACCGTAGGGGAGCTTATTCAAATCCAACTAAAGGAATGGGAACAGAGGAAGCAAATTCTGCAGCGATGCAAGGAGTTACAGGTTCGGATTGGTTATCTGACAACTTTGGAATTAGATTCCGTTATAATGCGATCGGAGATGTAACGGCTAATGATATAGTTGCACCAAGCCAAGCTTTTGGTATTACGACGGGTGTATCTACTGTTGCGATGCATGCGGGTTCAACATTAGCGGTTACAAATCCAAACAAGGCAAAAGGTATTGTGTATCTTCCAACAACAACGGCAGCTTGGGGCAGTGCAGTTGACCAAGGTGTTTATAATGGAGGAGGCAGAGCTGAGGGCCCTTATGCGGCGGTTTCGAAACTTGGTTTAGGAAAGGCAGCATTTATTGGTGATTCTTCACCAGTAGAAGACGCGACACCTAAATATTTACGTGAGGAAACTGGCACAAAGAAAACAACGTATGATGGTTTTAAAGAACAAAATGATGGAACATTGCTTGTTAACATCATTGATTGGTTATCAAAACAAGAAAGCTATACGTCATTATCTCAGGTTAGTGGATTACAGCTTGATCAAGCAACTTCATTATTAGCAATCGAAACGCCACAAACATCAACTGAACCTGAAGCAGAGCCATGGGCTGCACCTGCTGCAGGGTATAAGTGGTATGACCCTACAACATTTAAGTCTGGTTCTTACGGATATGGCGTTGGCGGACCAGTCCAACCTGCAACAATAAATGAGAATTTTGAATCAGGTACAAAAACAGCTTATACATCTGGAAATGTAACACTTTCAAGTGGTTCATGGTATTTCGATAATGCCTTAATTGGTGATTTATCTGGGGATAAGAAAAATGGCACGAAATCTGCACGTGTTCGTTCTGCTGGTGCTTTAACGATGAACTTCAATGTAAGTGGAGCTACTAGTGTGAAAATTACACACGCTAATTTCAGTACCGATAGTGGAGCAAATTGGCAGCTTCAGATGTCTACAAATAGTGGTTCTACATGGACGAATGTAGGAAGTGTGAACACTAGTACAGCAACACTAGCAACAAAAACATTTACACTTACTCAAACAGCTCCAGTTAGATTCAGAATTGTCGTTTCAGGTACGTCAGGACAAAGAATTAATTTCGATGATATTGTGATTAGTAATTAAGTAATTTAATGACTTCGGAGTACAACCGAAGTCATTTTTCTATTCATTACAAAAGAAGGGAAATTGATTTCATTCTTAAAATCAACTTCAACAGTGGTATATGATTTTTAACATTCTATTATAGTGAGGTGAGAGGATGAAAATAAGAGAAGCAAAGCTAACTGATGCAACTGGAATTGCAAAAGTACATGTTGATAGCTGGAGAACGACTTATAAAAACATCATCTCAAATGAATTTTTACAGAAGCTGTCATATGAACAAAGAACCAATTCTTGGATTCAGAACTTATCTAATCAAAATAACTACGTTTATGTAGCAGAAAATAATGCTGGTGAAATTGTCGGTTTTGCAGATTGCGGAAAAAGACTTAGTAATCAAATAGACCATTCAGGTGATATAACATCTATTTATATTTTAGAAGAATATCAAGGGCAGGGAATCGGTAAGCAATTAATGCAGCAATTGTTTATACAATGTAAGACACTCGGTTTTAATAGAGTATTTGTAGAGGTTTTGGAAGACAATAAAACACGTTTTTTCTATGAATATTACGGTGCAAAATTACGAAAAACTGAAAAGATAATAATTGGTGGTACTGATTTGAACTTGTTAGTATATGAATGGGATTGTATTAGCAAAGCGTTAAACAAATTCTAAAATATAGGATATTGCTCATTTTTAAGCATCCTCTTTTTTAGATGACTTTACACTTCCTTAAGCTTCCTACCCTGAGCTCTTATACTAGTAATTATTATGAGGTTGTACTAAAATATGAAAATAGGTTTACAAAATGTCAAAGAAAAGGGGGCTGTGAAATGGACGGAATTGGTTTAGTTCTGGAAGGTGGCGGTATGAGAGGCATTTACACTGCTGGTGTACTTGATTATTTTTTAGAACAAAATATAGAAATTCCTTATGTAATAGGTGTTTCAGCGGGTGCATGCATGGGTTCTTCATATATTTCAAAACAACACGGACGAAATAAACGTGTGAATACAGAATTTTTACAGCATCCAGACTATATTTCGGTAAAAAATTTAATTCGTAATAAGCAATTATTTGGTATGGACTTATTATTTGATATTATTCCAAATGAATTGGATCCTTTTGATTTTGAGTCATTTTATGAAGCAAATCAAAAATTCGTTGTAGGAACGACAAATTGTATAACTGGTGAACCTACATATTTTGAAAAAGATGAAATTGTAGATTCAAAAGATATGCTTAATATTATACGAGCTTCGAGCTCACTTCCATTAATGGCTCCGATTGTAGAGTATCAAAATCATATATTATTGGATGGTGGAATTGCAGATCCGATACCATTACTCAAATCTGAGGAAGATGGAAATAAAAAAAATATCGTTGTATTAACTCGAAATGCAGGATATCGAAAAAAACCATCTCGAGGTAATTGGTATTTGCAAAGAAAATATAGAGATTATCCTGGATTAATTCAAGCAGTTTTAAAACGTTATGAAGTTTATAATAAACAACTAGAATATATAGAGGAACAAGAAAAAGCAGGTAATGTATTGGTTATTCGTCCTTTACAAAAATTAAAGGTTGGACGTGTTGAACGAAATAAAGATCGATTATTAGAGCTTTACAAAGAAGGCTATGAAGATGCAAAACGTCTTGGTGAACAGGTGCTAGAATTCTTATCATATGAAAAAACGACCAGTTGATAAACTAACCGACAATCACTCGAATTCTTCGTTGCTTCGCCTGCTTGCGGTGCTCATTACTGACTAAGTAAGATAACTTCGCTTCTCATCTGGCTTCTGAGCCTCGAAAGACAAACGTTTTTTGTTAGTTTTGAATCTCTTTGTCTTAAAAATTAGCAAACTGAAACGACCTGTTAAAAACAGGTCGTTTTTTTTAGGGGGAGGATATATTAATCATTTTATTAATCTTTATTATTGTCTTTATCGTTATCCTTGTCTTTATTTCCATCTTTTGAATCCATATATGACCAATCATAATCTAAATATGGTTTCATACATCCACAAATAGGTTTCTGTTTACAGCAACAAACACATTGACAATGGCTATCATGATGACAGCAGCTGTGACAATTACAGTTACGGTGACAGTCACATTGACAGTTATTTCGTCTGCAACGATCGTGGTCATCACAACAGCAATGACGATTCCAATTATTCCAATTGTTACAATTAGAATTGGAGTTGCGATTACTCTGGTTGTTCCACACAGTAGAACACCTCCTTGACATATCTACATAAACAAATTATGCAAAACTGTCCTACTTCGTTAAGGCTAGTACCTATATATCATAATAAAAAAGCACACGAATCAATTTAGATTCATGTGCTTTCATCAATTCTTCATTAATGTGGGAAGAAAATTAATTGGATTAAAAATAATACAGCGAATAAATAAATGACTGGTTTTATTTCTTTCGCTTTACCTTTAACGACTTTTAATAGTGGATATGTGATAAAACCAAGTGCAATACCTGTTGCAATGCTTGATGTCAGCGGCATTGTAATCACTACAAGAAATGCAGGGAAGGCTTCTTCAAAATTATCCCATTCAATATGACGAACATTTCCCATCATTAAACATCCTACTACGATTAAAGATGGAGATGTAATGGCTGCAACCTCTGAAATTGAATTAACAAGTGGACTGAAAAATGCAGCAAAAACGAAAAGTATTGCAACGACTAAAGCTGTTAGACCAGTTCTACCACCAGCAGCAACACCTGCAGTGGATTCAATATAAGCAGTTGTTGGTGATGTACCAAACATCGCACCGATTGTTGTACCGAATGAATCTGATAACATTGCACGGCCAGTACGTTTCTCATCTTTGTTTTTTAATAAACCTGCTTGGGATGCTACACCAAGGAATGTACCAGTTGTATCGAAAATCGTTACTAATAAGAATGAGAACACAACTGAATACAAACCGTATTGAACTACATCTGAAGCTGCTGTGATCGGATTTGCGATAATAATCCCATCAGGTAATTTTGGTAAAGAAAAAATACTTCCTTTTAAGTGAAGCTGACCCATAAACGCTGCAACAATGGCAGTAGACACCATTCCGAAGAATAATGCTCCATTTACATTTAAGGCAAATAATATAACTGTGATAGATATTCCAATCAAAGTGAGAACAACTTCACGAGAATGTAGATCACCTAAACCAACAAGATTACTTGGGTTAGCTACGATAATGTGAGAAAGACGTAAACCGATAAAAGCGATAAATAACCCAATACCAACACTAATTGCATGCTTTAGTGTATTTGGAATTGCATCTATTAAATGAGTTCTAAACTTAGTCAATGATAAAATGACAAACAGTAATCCTGTAATAAAAACTGCAGAGAATGCTAATTGATACGAAATTCCATGTGCTTTAGATACAACTGAATATGCGAAATATGCATTCATTCCCATACCAGGTGCAATGGCTATTGGATAATTTCCGAACAATGCCATAAATAATGTTCCTACTAATGTAGCGATGATTGTTGCTGTAAACGCTTGTTGGAATGGTACACCAGCATCAGAAAGAATAATCGGATTTACGATGATAATGTAAGCCATTGTTAAAAACGTTGTAAAACCAGCTACAACTTCTGTTTTAACTGATGTATTTGCTTCATTTAATTTAAACATAAGTGTTCTCCTTATAAAAACGAATGATTTACTCAACAGTTATTAATAATATTCGTTTTATTGTCATTGCGCAATACTTTTTTCATGAAAAAATTTTTAAATGGCTTAAGATGAGTATTCCCAAAAGTACCATTTGGGTATGCTAATCTCGAATTATTTATAAGGAGGAAGGGAAATGAATCAGAAACAGTATCCGACGAAGTTTTCACCACAGCACCAAAATAGGCAGCCTGGAATAGAAAAGGAAATGACGCCAATTCCGATTTCAGATGATCCAAATTATCAAGCCAGTGGGAAATTAAAAGATAAGGTTGCCATTATTACAGGCGGTGATAGTGGAATAGGAAAAGCCGTGGCAATATTATTTGCAAAAGAAGGCGCATCAGTTTTTATTCCCTATTACGATGAAGATACTGATGCGAATGAAACAAAGCAAAAGATTGAAAGTCTAGGCGGCAAATGTGAGATTATGAAATGCGATATTCGAACAGAAGCTGTATGTAAACAAATTGTACAAAAAACAATTGAATCATTCGGACAAGTCAATATCGTGGTGAATAACGCGGCTGTACAATTTCCTCAAAAGAACTTAGAAGACATTACGGAGGAACAATTAAAGAGAACGTTTGAAACAAATATATATCCGCTATTCTTCTTAACGAAAGCGTGTTTACCACATATGAAGCAAGGTGACTCTGTAATCAATACTGCATCTGTTACTGCCTATGCTGGTCACGATCAATTACTCGATTATTCTTCAACAAAAGGAGCCATAGTTACGTTTACAAGGTCACTATCTGCAAATCTTGCCCAAAAAGGTATTAGAGTTAATGGTGTTGCACCAGGACCTATTTGGACGCCATTAATTCCTGCTAGTTTTGATCAGCAAAAGGTTGGGAAATTTGGAGTGGATACACCTTTGAAGCGTGCTGGTCAACCAGTAGAGGTAGCGCCTGCATATTTATATTTAGCGAGTAATGAATCATCTTACGTAACAGGACAAATCATTCATGTTAATGGCGGGGTTATTGTAAACGGGTAATCTAAAAGAGCCATGTACTTGTTAATTGTACATGGCTCATATTTGTTAATACTTAGGTAGGAATGTGTGACAGCAAGTTTCACCACTATGAGCTGCAGAACTTGTTAAATCACCCTCCAACACTGCGTTTTCAATTTTTTGGTCATAGTCATTTGAATATTCATATGCTTCGGTTTGAACAATGATAGAGCTTGCTTGACAAAAGTTTCCTTGTCCCCAATACGAACAGTTTGCAACGCTACATCTAATTTCAGGCATAAAAACTCCCTCCTTTACAGTTATTTTCTTCATTCTTTACAATCTCATTCAAGCTAAAATTTAGTACTTTTCAAGTCGTTTTATTTTTTGTTCATTTAAAATTACTGAATAGTAAATAAAAGATATTGTAAACTTTTGTAAGGTTTTGTAATGTAGAAGGAGAATTATGTTTTATACCGAATAACTCTGATTAAGTATAGGAGGAGAAGCAGAATGAATTGGGAAACAACTTATGAAAAATGGATTCAAACACCATCACTTGATAAAGAGTTAAAAGAACAATTAAATGAACTAAAGAGTAATCACCTTATACTTAAGGAAAGTTTTTACAGAAACTTAGAATTCGGAACTGGTGGTATGCGTGGAGAGATTGGTCCTGGAACGAATCGTATGAACATTTATACAATCCGCAAAGCTTCTGCTGGTTTCGCAAAATACATTGCGAGCTTTGGAGAAGAGGCAAAAAATCGTGGAGTTGCGATTGCATATGATTCACGATACAAAAGTCCAGAATTTGCAATGGAAGCTGCAAAAACACTAGCCACTTTTGGCATTAAAGCATATGTATTTAAAGAATTACGTCCGACACCAGAATTATCATTTGCAGTTCGAGAATTAAACTGCTTTGGCGGTATTGTTATCACTGCAAGTCATAATCCGCCTGAGTACAATGGTTTTAAGGTTTATGGGGATGATGGTGGACAATTACCTCCTGCTGCTGCAGATCAAGTAATCGACCTTGTTAATTCTTTCCATAATGAACTTGAAATCGATGTGAAGGATGAAAAGGAATTAATCGAAAAAGGTTTCATACATACATTAGATGAAAAAATGGATACATTATATGTAGAAAAATTAAAAACCGTTATTGTGAATAATGAGCTTGTTCAAAAAGAAGGTAAAGATTTAAAAATTGTATTTACACCATTACATGGGACAGCTCTAGTACCAGCAACGATGGCATTAAAAGCAGTTGGCTTTGAAAATGTCACGATTGTTGAAGAGCAAGCAAAAGCAGACCCTAATTTTACAACAGTTAAATCACCTAATCCGGAAGAACATGCTGCATTTGAATATGCAATTCGATATGGTAAAGAAATCGATGCAGATGTATTAATTGCAACTGATCCTGATGCCGATCGACTTGGAATTGCAACAAAGGACCAAAATGGAGAATATGTAATTTTGACTGGTAATCAAACAGGAGCATTAATGCTTCATTACTTACTAAGTCAAAGTGAAAATGTTCCATCGAATGCTGTGTTACTTAAAACAATTGTTACATCAGAATTTGGCCAAGTCATTGCTTCATCATTTGGTACAAAAACAATTGATACTTTGACAGGTTTTAAATTTATTGGTGAAAAGATTAAAGAATACGAACAAACTAACGAGTATTCTTTCTTATTTGGTTATGAGGAAAGTTATGGCTACTTAATCAAACCATTTGTACGTGACAAAGACGCTGTACAAGCAACTGTTCTTGCAGCTGAAATTGCAACTTACTATAAATCAAAAGGTATGACATTGTTTGAGGGATTACATAGCTTATATGAAAAGTATGGCTTCTACTTAGAGGGACTAAAATCATTAACTTTAAAAGGAATAGAAGGTACGGAGAAAATCCAAGAGATTTTAACTAATTACCGTCAAAATCCGCCTAAGCAAATTAATGGTTTAGACGTGCTATCAGTTGAAGACTATAAACTTCAAGAAAAAACACTACTTAAGACGGGTGAAAAAGAAGAAATTCTTTTACCAAAGTCTAATGTATTAAAGTATCATCTTGAAGATGGTTCATGGGTATGCCTACGTCCTTCTGGAACAGAACCAAAAATTAAATTTTATTTTGGCATCGTAGGCGAAAATCATCAGGATAGTATCCAAAAATTAAGCAGTTTAGAACAGTCTTTTATGGAGAAAATTCAAATATTAGTTTAAAAAAAGAGCGACTAATTTAGTCGCTCTTGTATTTTGAAAATGAAATTGTATGCTCTAGACCATTAAAATAGTCTGAAGGCTGGTTATGTGCTACAACTCTAAAGATGAAACAAGTGACTCTTCTTCATAGCTTTCATCTCTAGTTGCATGTTCAATATGTTGAAACATACCTTTTAATTTTTCGTCAATGACGGCAAGATCTCGCTCGTACTTAAAGGCGTGTAAGAAATGTTCAATTCGTTTTGAGAATAGCTCATCTTTTGTATTCACCATTAGGACGATTAGTTTGTCCCATTGACAACAATATGTGTAATACAATGCTAAATCATAATCGGATTGTGCTTGCATTGTGTACCTCCTTCTTAGGGGGTACAAATAGTTTATGAAGAAATGCCTCAAATAGCCTTGAGAGAATTTAACAATGTGATAAACCCTCATTTAAACGGCTTTTATAAATATTGTTAGGAATATAAGTTTAGGAAGAAGGAAAGGAAGAATGACTGAAAAAGCAAAAAGGGATGGAGAATAACGGTAAAGGATAAAGTTACGAATGAAAAAAAGTGTAATTGGAACAATAAATGTAACTATAAACAGTAAACGCTTTATCATTTTATAATTAGCTAACCGTTTTAGCTTTTTTCTAGTCATTGAAAGGTGTAGAAAATGAAATTTTATATTGCTTCTAGTTTAAATAATAAGGAACAGGTTAGGTATTTAGCGTCTTGTTTAAAAGATAAAGGATTTTTACATACATATGATTGGACAAAAAACGAAAATGTAAATACGATTGAAAAATTAGCAACAATTGGTGAAGCTGAGAAGAGAGCTGTTTTGGATGCAGATTTCTTCATTTTAATTTTACCTGGTGGGTTTGGTAGTCATACTGAACTTGGAATGGCAATTGGAAATGGTAAAAGAATCTATGTATACTCAGCAACAAATGAGCCATTTAATCCAGAAAAAACAACAACATTCTATCATATTGATGGAATCGATAAATATATTGGGGATTTTGACCAATTTGTCGGACGCATAATAAAGATGGAACTTGCATACAACGCATGAAGAGAGATCTTCCTGCGTTTTTTTGTTTTCGAAAAAAGACGAATTTTATTCGTGAAACGCATATGTATTAAGTAGTGAACTAACTATTCGTTTCATGAAATGACATTTCTGTTCATAGAATGATGATAGAAGAGACAGGAGGAGAGTGTGATGAAAGCAAGCGAATATAAAGCCTTGGAATATGCGATTGATGAAATTACGGAGATTGCGAAAGGATTTGGGCTAGATTACTATCCAATGAGATATGAAATTTGCCCTGCAGATATCATCTATACTTTTGGCGCATATGGCATGCCAACACGATTCTCTCACTGGAGCTTTGGGAAGCAATTTTATAAAATGAAGCTTCACTATGATTTAGGATTAAGTAAAATTTATGAATTGGTCATTAACTCAGACCCATGCTATGCATTCCTTTTAGACACAAATTCACTAGTTCAAAATAAACTGATCGTTGCACATGTATTAGCCCATTGTGACTTCTTTAAAAATAATGTTCGATTCTCTAATACGAAAAGAGATATGGTTGAAAGTATGGCAGCAACAGCTGAGCGGATCAAACAATATGAACATATATATGGAAAACATGAAGTTGAAACATTCTTAGATGCTGTACTGTCTATACAAGAACATATTGATCCTTCGCTTATTCGTCCCAAATTAGCTTATGATTTAGAAACAGACTTTCCATTAAAAGAGAAAAAGCGAGTTACCCCATATGATGATTTATGGAATATGGATGCAAGTAAAGAAAAGCGAAACGATTCAAATCTTATTCCAATTAAACGTAAACAATTCCCACCTCAACCCGAAAAAGATATCCTCTTATTTATTGAAGAATATTCTAGAGAATTGGAAGAATGGCAACGCGATATTATGACGATGCTTCGTGAAGAAATGCTTTATTTCTGGCCACAGCTGGAAACGAAAATTATGAATGAAGGCTGGGCAAGTTTCTGGCACATCCGAATCATGAGAGAGTTGAATCTTGATTCAAGTGAAGCCATCGAATATGCAAAGCTTAACGCTGGAGTAGTCCAACCATCAAAAACAAGCATCAATCCATATTACTTAGGACTTCGAATGTTCGAAGACATAGAAGAACGATATAATAACCCAACAAGGGAAATGAGAGAACTAGGGATCAAGCCAGGCAGTGGACGAGAAAAAATGTTTGAAGTAAGAGAATTAGAATCTGATAGCTCTTTCCTTCGAAACTACTTAACGAAAGAACTTGTGATGAGAGAAGACATGTATTTATTCCAACGCCAAGGAAAAGAATACAAAGTCATAGACAAGGCGTGGGAAGCTGTTCGAGATCAGTTAGTCGTCAGCAGAGTAAACGGTGGATTCCCTTATATAGTGGTGCAAGATGGAGATTATTTAAAAAATGGTGAGCTTTACTTGAAGCATTCTTATGAAACGATGGAACTCGATATTAAATACGTAGAAAAAGTAATGCCATATATCCATCAACTTTGGGGTAGAGGGGTACACTTGGAAACGAATATCGAAGGGAAGTCAGTGTTGTTTAGTTACGATGGAAAGAATATTCATCGGAAATATATTTAAAACCACCTTAGTGTAGGTGGTTTTTCTCTAGCTTTATCTATGTGGGTCTTTTGATATATAAACAAATTATTTACACATAAAACAAAAATCTTCCTTTCAAACAACTATGAAGAACATTAGTTTCGTGTGAACTGATACTTAAGTTTATTCATTTAAAAGTATAATCACCGAACGAATAGTAAGGAGGGTGACATGATCCTAAATGTTGCTGAGATGGGATTTTATGATCTTTTCTCTATATCCCATATCGTTACGCTAATTGTATTTTTTACATTATGTTTTGTAGGAATCATTTACAGAAATAAAATTGAGCCTTATAAGAAACCGATCAAGTGGATTCTTTTTATTACATTACTTTCATGCTTAATCGGCTTTCAAGTATATCTTGTTTTAATTGATGGCTGGAAACCGAAATATCTTCCATTACAACTGTGTTCATTTAGTGCGTATTTTGCATTGTTTTTATTCTTGAAAAAAAATAAAAATGTATTTAATATTTTATTTTTTATCGGCATACTACCTCCCATTCTAAGTATGCTAACTCCTGATTTGGTATACAAATTTCCTCATTTTCGTTTTATTAGGTATTATCTTCAACACTCAGCAATACCTTTATCAGTCTTATACTTTATCCTCTTTGAAGGGTATAGAGTTTCAAAAAAAGCTATTTGGTCGACCTTTATCTTTTTGAACATACTTGCAATACCAATTTATTTGTTGAATATGGTCATTGATACAAACTTTTTCTTCTTGATGAGTCCGGCACTTGAAAGCAAAACCCTGTTAAACTATTTCGGAAATGGAATTATGTATTATATTAATATCGAAATCGTTGCAGTGATCTCACTTTATATAACATATATACCCATGGGAATTTTAAAGAAAAAAGAGAGAGAGAGTCTGATAAAAGTTGAGGTAGAAGGATAAATACTTAAAAAACCACCTTTTTAAAAGGTGGTTTCATTGTGTAGTTAAAGTCTAATAATACTGGCGATTCAATCGGTTAAGGACTGTATTAGCACAATGTAAGTTCTTCAACAAATTAGTCGTGTTTACCATTATAAAACACATGATCATATTAAAGATTTACCTATTAAAATTATATGTTGCATACTGGTTATTTCTTTTACAATTAACAATGAGATTATGATTATCCTACAATATGTATTTCAACCATTTAAATTATAGGAAAAAGAAGAAATTGAAAAATGTAGCAGATTTCATACTAACAGAAGATGAAAACGACAAAGTTGGTGGACAACATGGAGTTGAAACAATTAGATTATTTTATGGCAATTTGCGAGGAAATGCATTTTACAAAGACTGCAGATAAACTAGGAATTGGCCAACCTACATTAAGCTATCAAATCAAAGCCTTAGAGGATGAACTTGGTATACGACTTTTTGATAGATTAGGTAAGAAAATAGCACTTACTGAAGCAGGAAAAATTTTACTAAAACATTCACATAAAGTCTTTAACACAATCAAAAGTGCTAATGATCAATTAAGGGAATTACAAAAGCTTAGTAGAGGTAAGTTAATAATTGGTGCACTTTCAGGCGATTTAGGCCATATTGCATTAATGGCATTACTGGAGTTTCAATCTATGTATCCACAAATACAGCTACAGTTTTTTGTACTTGATGATGTAGTTGAAAAAATAAAGCAAAATAAATATGACTTAGCATTGACGATCATGCCGACAGAAGAAAATGGATTGAATATGCTACCTTTATATGAAGAGGAATTTTATCTTGTTGTCCATTCCGAGCATTTATTAGCTAACAGAACTTATATAGAACTAAGTGATATTGAAGATATTCCCTTCATATTAAGCTCAAGAGAACATAGTTTTAGAAAGTGGTTTGATGCTGTATGTAGAAATAAAGGCATTATCATAGAACCTTTTATAGAATCGACTGATATGAGATTGATCATGAGTCTAGTTATGGAAGGTAGGGGAGTTACAATTCTATCAAAAACACTTTATCACCTAGAGGATAATGCACAATTAAAAGCAATAAGGCTAAACCCAGCACTTCAAAGAAATGTAACACTTATCCATCATAAGGAAAAACAAATCGGAGCTGCCGGACATATTTTTATCAATTTATTGAATTCATATATAGGAAAAGAAAGACGTAAAGAGAGTCTGATAAATGATTTACATAAATTGTAAAAGATGACTTAATAGAACAGAAGGGAATGAAAATTAATAGCTACATTTTTTAACTTGTATTAATAGACATAAAACCCTGTATCCAAAAGAGGATGCAGGGTTATTTTTGTGTTAATCGTGTATATAATTCTAAGCCTTCGCTACATAGCCAGCTTCTGGTCGTTTTATTACTGTAGTAATCGATAAATGCTTGTTTATCTTTTTCTACATTGTTTAGTACAACGGGGTAATGTGTTTGGCAATAGTACTTGAACTTACCGGGTATGTTCCATATTTCAATAGGCGCTACTTTTGTATCTTCAGCACAAAGCATACATCTTCCATTTTTAAGCATTGTATCGCCTCCCAACAATTTTCCTTATTTTATTATGGTTTTCCTAAAATAATCAAGTGATAGTGTTTATTGTAAAAACATGTGTATCCATCAAACCTGCAAAAGAATTGATGCATTGCAAAAATTCAACATAGACCTTTCACATTCTAAATATAGATAGGCGGGAATAAAATTTTTACATAAATAAATTCATGGAAAGAGTGGGGTCTTATGAGATCAATCAAAAATCTTTCTAATGATCAAATGATTTCAATTATACGTAATGGATTACCTAAATCAACTAATCCAAAACGAATTACGATTGTTGGTGCAGGCTTGTCTGGTTTAGTAGCAGCTTCATTATTAAAGGATTCGGGACATCAAATCATCATATTAGAAGCAAATAATCGTGTAGGTGGGAGAGTTTATACAGAACGTAAAGCTTTTACGCATGATCAATACATGGATTATGGGGCGATGAGAATCCCTGATACTCATCAACTGGTTATGGAATATATTAATAAATTTAATTTACCGATAAATAAATTTATTAATACAACACCTAATGATTTGATGTACGTAAATGGTGTTAAAACGACAAAAGCGAAATATGATCAAAATCCGGATATATTAGGTTTTCCCGTTGCCAATTACGAAAGAGGATTAAACTCTGATCAACTATTAAATTTAGTGATAAACCCAATTATTGATTATATTAATCAAAATCCTGATGAGAATTGGAAAAAGGTTATAAATGATTATGACCATTATTCTATGGATCAAATCTTAAAATATAATCCTATGGGTGTTTCATTGTCACAGGGTGCTGTTGAATCAATAAAAACCATTTTAGGAACAAGAGGAATTACCGAATTAGCATTTACTGCGATATTTAGAGAATTGATGGTTTTCTTTTCTAATCCTACTTTTTACGAAATAACAGGAGGAAATGATCAACTACCTATGTCATTCTTAACACAATTAAAAGGAAATATTTTTTTTAGGCAAAAGATGAACAAAATCGTTCAAGATGAAAATCAAGTAAGGATTCATACAGTAAATGTACAAAGTAATGAAACATTTCAAACTGCATCAGATTTCGCAATTATTACGATTCCATTCTCAACCCTTAATTTTGTTGAAATCATACCTCACAACTTCTTTTCATATAACAAATGGAGGGCGATCAGAACAATTCACTATATGGCTTCTACAAAGATCGGATTGCAATTTAATACGAGGTTTTGGGAAAAAGACGGATTATATGGCGGCATGTCAATTACTGATCTTCCAATCAGATTTTCTTATTATCCTAGTAGTGGTTTTGGCTCTGATGGTCCGGGCATCATCGTAGCAAGCTATACATGGGAGGACGATGCTTTATATTGGGACAGTCTGTCTCAAAATGAACAGATACAACAGGCGTTAAATGATCTTTCATATTTATTTGGTGAACAAGTTTATTCAAGTTTTGTTTCAGGATACACCTATAGCTGGACACTAGACCCTAATGCAGCAGGGGCAGTTTCAATGTTAAAACCAGATCAATTAAAAGATCTTGGTCCCTATCTTGCTACACCTGAAGGTAGAGTACATTTTTCAGGAGAACATACTTCATATACACCAGGTTGGATGGAAGGTGCAATTGAATCCGGTATTAGAGTTGCTTTTGAAATAAATGATTTAACAAAGTGACTACTCAAAGAAATGTAATAAAAACTGCTCTTCGGATGGAAGCTAATGGTAGATCCATTTAAAGCTTTTCGAAGGGAATGCACAACTTATGAACAAGAAATATATATTACGATTTGCACTAATATTGACTTTAATTTTAGGGTCAGTGACCATTTGCGCAAATGCCAATGCGAGCGGGGAGCCTCATAGCCTTCAAATATCCAAAACTAAACAAAAAAAGAAAAAAAAGCATGGTAAAGTAAAGAACGCTATTCGTACGTTTCATGTGAATGTACCAAATGACGAACTGATAGAATTGCGCAAGCGTATTAACGCTACAAAATGGCCTGATAGGGAAACTGTGGTTGATACATCGCAAGGCCTACCACTCGGAACGATGAAGAAACTCGCTCACTATTGGGAAACCGATTACGATTGGCGTAAAGTTGAGGCAAAACTTAACTCTCTACCGCAATTTATCACCAAGATTGATGGTTTGGACATTCATTTCATCCATGTTCGTTCGCATCACAAGAATGCGCTACCGATTATCATCACACATGGTTGGCCAGGATCGGTACTTGAGCAAGTCAAACTCATTGGACCACTGACTGATCCAACTGCGTTCGGAGGAAAGGCTGAAGATGCGTTCGACGTCGTCATCCCGTCAATGCCAGGTTACGGATTTTCAGGTAAGCCAAGTAGCACCGGCTGGGGTCCTGAGCGTATCGGGAGAGCTTGGGATGTACTAATGAAGCGGCTAGGCTACACCCGCTATGTCGCTCAGGGTGGAGACTGGGGTGCAATTGTGGTTGACCAAATGGGATTACAGGCACCTACAGGATTGCTCGCCATTCACACTAACCTTCCTGCAACGGTTCCTGATGATGTAAATAGTTCACTCATGTCTGGCGAACCGACGCCTGCAGGTCTTTCCGTGGAAGAGCAACGCGCCTATGAGCAGCTTGTTAGAAACGAAAAGCAATCTACTTACGCTAAATTCATGGCGGCGCGACCCCAAACCTTATATGGAATTGCAGATTCACCCGTTGGTCTTGCTGCATGGCTTCTCGACCATAATGATGGTGAAGGCCAACCAGCAGCGTCGATCGAGTTGGCATTAAATCGGACGATGAGCTCAACCGGAGAACTGACACGTGACGAAATCCTAGATAATATTACACTCTATTGGTTAACGAACACTGGGGTCTCCGCGTCTCGGCTATATTGGGAATATAAGGGTGGTTATTTCAATGTGAAAGGTGTTTCCATTCCAGTTGCAGTGAGCGTTTTTCCCGGGGAGTTATATCAAGCCCCGCGGAGCTGGACAGAGAAGGCATATCCGAATCTCATCTATTACAATAAGGCCGAAAAAGGTGGCCACTTTGCAGCTTGGGAGCAGCCAGAGCTTTTCGCAGCAGAACTAAGGGCAGCATTTAAGTCACTACGTTAAAACACAGTTAGAAAGAGTGTCCTCATATAAAAACGAAGGCTATGAATTGATATCATAGTCTCTTTTTTGTTGTAACTAAGGATTAACTTTATTCATAAAAACAGGTATCCAATTGAAAATATATGATTTTATTACAGTTTTATCTATTCAAATTCTATGTTTCATAATAGTTGGTTCTTTTACAATTATCCATGAGCTTATCAACGGAAAGTAATCTATTGGATGACATGATAATCAACACGAGGAATTTACTTAAGGTTAAGGGGATTTATATTATCTTATAATTCTTGTATGTAAAGAGAATGAATAACGCGAAATGTTCGAGCTTAAGCTTGGTAGGCTTCTCATCTACTGAGGAGCTCTCTCATTTCAAAAAGAAATTCAAAATAGAAATTTTTTGAGGTCTGCTACCTTATGAATTGCCTATTTGGTTGATATGTATAATCCTGTACCAAAGTTTGATTCGTCTGAATTGAACTTTTAAAGAGTAATTTATAGTTGATTTTATTGTGGAAGCCAACAGAGCTAACTGTTGCATATCTCCGAGTGGCGCCTAGTCCGCTTAGATAATTGGCTTTGCCTAATTCAACAAAAATCTATCAACTAAGAGGAGTTTTAAAAATGACAGCAATAACTGAAAAAAATGCAATTCGTCCTTTTCATGTGAGTATTCCTGAAGAAGAACTTACTGAATTACGTAGACGTATTAACACGACTAGATGGCCAAAGAAGGAAACGGTGTCTGATCAAACGCAAGGTGTGCAGCTAGAGACGATTCAGGAGCTTGCGCGTTATTGGGCGAATGAATATGACTGGCGCAAAATTGAGTCGAAATTAAACGCCTATCCACATTATATTACTGAAATCGATGATCTGGACATCCACTTCATTCACGTTCGTTCGAAGCATGAAGATGCCTTACCGCTTATCATTGCGCACGGATGGCCTGGATCAATCGTTGAACAGATGAAGCTTATTGAACCACTAACTAATCCTACGGCATATGGTGGAAATGCATCAGATGCTTTCCATGTGGTCATTCCATCGATGCCTGGATACGGCTTCTCTGGCAAACCAAAGACGACTGGATGGAATCCTAAACGCATCGCTAGTGCTTATGGAGAGTTAATGACTCGCTTGGGATATACGAAGTATGCAGCACAGGGCGGTGACTGGGGTGCGATTATCGTAGAATTTATGGGAGTTCAGGAGCCAGAAGGACTAATCGGTATTCATACTAACATGCCTAACGTGATTCCACCCGAAGTTGATGCGGCGATATGGTCTGGCAATCCGCTACCAGCTGGTCTTTCAGACGAAGAGAAAAAAGCGGCTGAACAAGTTGGAGAAAATAAGTTCGCCTACGCTTTTATGATGGGGACACGTCCGCAAACACTAACAGGACTGGTGGATTCGCCTGTTGGATTAGCTGCCTTTATGATTGACCACGATTGGAAAAGTCATGCCCTAATCTCGAGATCTTTTGCTGGAGTCAAAGAAGGTCTATCGCGCGACGACGTTCTAGACAACATCACGCTTTTCTGGTTGACGAACACAGCGATTTCTGCTGCTCGTCTATACTGGGAGAACACAGTTGCTGGAATCTCCTTCTTCGCTGTTAAAGGCGTTAAGCTACCGGTTGCTGCTAGCGTATTTCCAGATGAGATGTATGTAGCACCTAAGAGCTGGGTAGAGAAGGCATACCCGAATTTGATCCACTACAACAGACTTCCTAAGGGAGGACACTTCGCTGCTTGGGAGCAGCCAGAGCACATCACTTCTGAACTACGCACGGCATTTAAGTCGCTAAGATAAAAGGAGTTACGTGAACACTGTAAATATATTAATAGACAAGCTGATGGCGTTTATCACAGTAAATAGTGCAATATAGAATTAAACTAAGTCAAGCACCATAGTTACTACAAATCGTCATGAATGATTCAGTAGCATTCATCTTGGACTAGAGTATGGAAGTCTTAAAAGCAGTCTAGAAGAACTTAAAGTTAGATTAGTTTTAAAACTAAACTCCTAATGCTACTAAGCGTTAGGAGTTTTTTTGACTTTAATTAGGTAACATAAGAATGCTCTCTGAAGTATTAAATCATTTATCTCAAATTTTATCGAGGGTTATTATTTTTTACGATTAAATAACATCAGCTATGTGAAATTTGAAACGAAAATAATTCTATTTCATAAAAAGGGGGAAAGCATGTATAAATTGCTAATTGTTGACGATGAACCAATTATGCGACAAGGTATTCAAAGGTTAGTTAACTTTGAAGAATTATCAATTTCGGAAGTATATGTAGCTTCAAATGGATCTGAAGCATTGATGAAGTTTGATAATTTTAAACCGGATATTGTCTTATTAGATATTGATATGCCAAAACTTAATGGCTTAGAGTTAGGAAGAAAGATAAAGAACATCAATGAAAATGTATTGATAGCAGTTATAACGGGCTATGATTATTACGAGTATGCGGTAACTGCATTAAAAATTGGAATTGATGATTATATATTAAAGCCTGTTTCAAAAGATGATATTCAAAAACTTTTATGTAAATTTGTGAACAAGTTAAAATTAAGTTTAAAAAAAGAAGAAGTAAATTTACTTGTAGAAGTAATAATGAAAAAGAATACGATAACAAGGGAACATAGTTATAAAAATATAATGATAAAATTAATAGATGAAAATGTATCAGACCCATCATTTTCATTACCATTTTTAGCAAGTGAATTAAACATTAGTATTGGATATAGTAGTAGTTTGTTTAAAAAATTATTTGGAATTTCTTTTAAAGAATATGTAATTACGGAACGATTAGAAACAGCAAAAATATTATTATTAAGTACAGATTTAAAAATATATGAAATTAGTGAAAAAGTCGGGTTTGAGGATCCATATTATTTTAGTACTGCTTTTAAAAAAAGAATTGGAGTTTCTCCAAATAAGTATAAAGAAAGAATAACGGATAGAGTTCTTTCAAGTGAGGGGAACTTATTAATAAATATGACTTCAAGTAAGAGTGAGAAAGCTAAACTGTTAAAAGTGTAGCAATAAAAAACATTTCCTAAAAAAGCGTAAATAAAAAGAGACTATTTAATTCAATAATAGTCTCTTTTTTATTTTCTTCATAGATTTTTCGGATTCCTATTAGAAAGTAGATTATGGATATTTAAACGATTTTGTTAAAAACTAATAAAAGTAATCAATTTAGGTTGGATATGGCATAAATGAAATGCAAATGAACTTATCCCTTAAAAAGGAGGAAAGCATGTATAAATTGCTAATTGTAGACGATGAGCCAATCATACGACAAGGTATTCGAAAGTTTGTTAACTTTGAAGAATTATCAATTTCGGAAGTATATGAAGCGACAAATGGATCTGAAGCATTAGAGCAATTTGATGAATATAGGCCGGACATTGTCCTTTTAGATATTAATATGCCAAAACTTAATGGTTTAGAGTTTGCAGACAAGATCAAAACTATGAATGAAAATGTACTGATAGCAGTTATAACTGGTTATGATTATTATGAATACGCAGTAACTGCATTAAAAATTGGAATTGATGATTATATTTTAAAGCCCGTTTCAAAAAGTGATATTCAAGAGCTTTTATCTAAATTAGTGAATAAGTTAAAGTTAAGATTGAAAAAAGAAGAAGTGAATTCCCTTGTAGAAGGAATTATAGAAAAGAATAAGATAACAGGAGAACATAACTATAAAGATAAAATTATGAAAATAATAGAAGAGAATGCATCAGATCCTTCATTTTCATTACCTATCTTAGCAAAAAAATTAAATATAAGTACTGGATATTGTAGTAGTTTATTTAAAGATTTGTTTGGAATTTCGTTTAAAGAGTATGTCATAAGAGAACGATTAGAAACAGCAAAAATATTATTATTAAGTTCCGATTTAAAAATATATGAAATTAGTACGAAAGTCGGTTTTGATGACCCAAATTACTTTAGTACTTCATTCAAAAAAAGATATGCAATTTCTCCAAATCAATTTAAGGAAAGAATCAAGGATAAATGAAAAGAAAAAGATTGAAAGTACAAATTGCTTATAACTATATAATCATTAGTTTAATTATATTATTGATTATTGGTAGTTTATTGTATTATCTTGTTTCAAACTTAATATTAAAAGAGTCTATTCAGTCTACTAAATCAGCTGTTAAAAATAGTGGAACATATATCGAAATGTATTTAGATAAACTAAAAAATGTTTCTGATTTAATAATAGAGAGCAATGAAATAAAAGATTTTATCAATAGTGGAAATAGAGAAAGTGAAATAAATGCTTTACGTTTCCTAAATGTAGTTAAATCCTCCGATTCATATATAAAATCGATTCTTATTGTAAGTAAACATGGTAAAGTTCTTTCAAATGAAGGGGGATTATATAAGGATATAAACTCCAATACCAATATGATGAAAGAGTCTTGGTATGTTTCAGCAATAAGGAGTGATAGAAAGCCATTCCTTTCCTCAATTCGTATGCAGAAATTTCCAAAGAATAATGATAATTGGGTAATTTCAATGAGCCGTGAGATAAAAGGGGAAAATAATAAACATTTAGGAGTATTATTAATTGATATTGAATATAAGGTCATTAAAGATTATTTAAATGAATTAAATTTAGGAAAAAAAGGGTTTGCATTTATCTTAAATTCGAAAGAACAAGTTGTTTACCATAAAGATCCCACTTATTTTGAGAATCAAAAGAAACGAAGATACTTAGTAAAAATCAAAGAAATGAAAGAAGGCTATACTAGGAGCAAAAACGTATTAACAGAGCACTATCAGTTAAAAAATGCCGATTGGCTAATAATAGGAATAAGTTTCTTAGATGAATTAACCAAATTTAGAATTCAGTTAATTAGCACCATAATGTTAGTTGGTCTTATGATGCTTTTAATTATTATTACTAGTTCGACGTTGCTCGCCAATCGCATTACGAAACCGATTCGCCGACTTGAACATTTGATGAAGGTTGTTGAAAAAGGTGACTTTAATATAGATTTCACAGAAAATATAAATGGAAGTGTCGAAGTCTATAGCTTGTCGAATCATTTTCACAAGATGGTTTTAGAAATTAAGAATTTATTAAGCGAAATAGAAGAAAAAGAAAAAAATGTTAGATTACATGAATTAAGTCTGCTTCATAGTCAAATCAATCCACATTTCTTATATAATACACTTGATACAATTGTCTGGATGGCAGAATTTGAAGAAAAAGAACGTGTTATTTCTATTACAAAAGCACTCGCTAAATTTTTTCAACTTTCATTGAGTGGCGGAAATGAATTTACAACAATTCAAAATGAAATAGAACACGTTGAACAGTACTTATTTATTCAAAAAGAAAGATATGGAGAAAAATTAGCATATTTCATAGACTATAATCCTGTATTAAATAATGTGAAGATTCCTAAAATTTTATTACAGCCAATTGTAGAAAATGCTATTTATCATGGTATTCGTGAATCCGATATAAATGGGAAAATAACGATACGTTTAGAAAGAGAGAATGAGGACATTTTATTTTTTATTCAAGATAATGGAATCGGATTTGATACAAACAAATTGAATTCTATTAACAAAAATAAAAAATCTAAACTTGGCGGTGTTGGAATAACAAATGTAGATACACGAATAAAACTTTACTATGGAGAAAGTTATGGGGTAACAATTCAGTCGATGATAGGTAAAGGTACTAAAGTAACAATTCGAATTAAAATACTAAAAGCCGATTAACATATTTTAGAAGAACAACTATAAACAGAAATATAAGCAATTGCATAAAATCGGTGTAACGTTTAAAGAAATGAAAAAAGTTGTATCGATTGAAATTGGGGTCTTGTTTTTGTTACCGTACATCGTAGCTACCATTCATTCAGCTGTCGCATTAACTGCTCTGCCAAGGATATTTTCAAATCTAGAGGTCGGCTCAGCCGCGGTTATCGTTATGAGCATCTTCTTGCTCCTTCAAATCGGTTTTTACTTGTTTATTAGAAGGAATTATTTGAATGTGATAAAAAAACATCTATCCTTCAGCTAAAGTAGTTTTATATTAAAAGGCATCCAATTAGAGTAATTGGATGCTTTTTTTGTTTACAATTAAATAGAAGGCGTTGTAACGGAAATAATAAAAGTCAGCATTTAAGTAATACCTATCTTAGGTGAAAATTCGGTCAATTTTTTAAGTACTTACTGTGATAGTTGTGACAAATCGTTAATTTAAAAAAGCAAAAGAATATAAATATTCGATTAAATTTATGTTATTACATGTTTCAGAAAATTTACAACTTAATCTCATTTATTTATAGTTTTGAAACATCTAAAAACTATTATTAAGAAGTCTAGCAAGAAAAGAACTAGAAAATCATCTCGTTACAAACAAAAATTGATTTTCTCGATTAGTGTTGTTTTCAAATACAGTCTTGTTTTTTAACCGCTAAAATTATCTGTTTATCTAATTGGAAAGTTACTTAGAACACTTATTGTATGGACAGAATTTTGTACAAGGATCTACAATCTTCCTTCCATTGAAAATATAAATCATTCTAATCGAAAATCTTGTATTGTTATAAAGTCAGAATAATCTTAATATAAAGCTTAGCTTACCTAGAATATGCATAATGTTTTAAGGTTATTTATTCATTTATATGCCGGTCAATTATTAACACGCACCTTTAACTCATATAGTAATTTCTTATTGAACTAGTTGTACTTGTTTCAAATACCTATCAGATGATGAAAATGACAAAGTTGGTGAAAAACATGGAATTGAAACAATTAGAATATTTTATGGCAATTTGCGAGGAAATGCATTTTACAAAAACTGCAGATAAATTAGGAGTTGGTCAGCCAACCTTAAGCTATCAAATCAGAGCCTTAGAAGACGAACTTGGTATACGACTTTTCGATAGAATAGGAAAGAAAATTGCACTGACTGAAGCAGGAAAGATACTACTAGAACACTCACATAAAATTTTCAATACTATCAAAAGTGCTAATTCTCAATTGCAGGAATTACAAAAACTGAATAGAGGAAAGTTAATAATTGGTGCTCTTTCAGGTGATTTAAGCCATATTGCATCAATGGCATTACTTGAGTTTCACTCTATGTATCCACAAATACAGCTACAGTTTTATGTATTAGATGACGTTGTTGAAAAAATAAAACAAAACGAATTTGACTTAGCATTAACAATCATGCCGAAAGATGATGACGGATTATTTATGATTCCTTTATATGATGAGGAATTTTATCTTGTTGTACATTCTGAACATGTATTAGCTAATAGAAAAATTGTGGAACTAAATGAAATTGAAGATATACCATTAATATTAAACCCTAGTGATCATTTTTTTAGAAAATGGTTTGATGCGATTTGTGGAAATCACGGCATTATAATAGAACCAATTATTGAATCGACCGATACAAAATCAATCATAAGTCTAGTTAAGGAAGGTAGAGGAGCTACAATTCTATCAAGAACACTTTACCATTTAGAGGATAACGGTCAGTTAAGAGCAATAAGAATGAACCCTATTCTTCAAAGAAAAGTAACAATCATCCATCATAAGCAAAAGCATATCGGAGCTGCCGCTAATATTTTTAAAAAATTATTGAATTCATATATTGAAAAATATAGTCGCATAGATAGTTTATTAAGTGATTTGTATAAAAAGGGAAATGAAGTTGAAATGAATTCAAAAGAAATGCCCACGTAATTAGTAACGTGGGCATTAAACATATTTGCTACTACAAAAGATTGAACATGTTTCAGGTAATCAACAGTAGAATTCACCAAGGAATTATCTATTAGAGTTGATTTGAAACACATGGAATGTAACATTAAAACTCATGATTATTTTATAGTTTTACCTATTATTATTCGATGTTGAAAATTAGCTATTTCTATTACAATAAATTTATATTTAGAAAGGAAGTAGATAATATGAATTGAAAATCAGAAAGTCAATAAGGTTATCTATTCAATCTCCTCTGCTAAATTTTTGCAGGCTTTATGGAACACGTTTCAAATTTTACTTACCATCTAGTAAGTAAGATTAAGGAGTATAGTCATTGCAGTAACCGTATTTCTTAATAATGACAGGACATAATACAAATATATATCAGAAAGGAGCTGCTCTGGAGGCTAAATAATGCTCTTTTCATTCTTTAATAGGATGAACTCCAAGTTCTGAACAAATGGTATCATGTCTAACAATATAAACACGCTGAATTAATTTCATATCGGGCTCAAACAGACTAATGATTTAAAAAATATAAAGATAATACTGGAGGAAAATTAAATGTATACAGGATCTGTAAAAGTTATTGGTGGACGTGAAGGGAAAATTACTTCATCTGATGGGAATTTAGAGTTAAATTTATCAATGCCTAAGGCATTAGGTGGTTCAGGTGGATCAGGTACAAATCCGGAACAACTATTTGCAGCCGGTCACGCAGCTTGCTTTGAATCAGCGATCAATTTAGTTGCTCGTACAAAACGTATTAATATTGGAACAACTGAACTTAATTCACATGTAACGATTCAGAAAGGTGAAACAGGTTACTTCCTAAGTGTTGTAATGGAAGCCCACATCCCAGGAGTTTCAATAGAGGTAGCTAGAGAATTAGTTGAAGAGGCACATCAAATTTGTCCATATTCTAAGGCAATAAAAGGAAACGTTGATGTAGAATTAAAAGTTGTTTAACAATGTGTAGGGAAAATTTTTAAAACGAACTCAAACAGTCTTATGATTGATAAAAAATATGAAAAATTAGGGGGAAAATTAAATGTATACAGGATCTGTAAAAGTTATTGGTGGACGTGAAGGGAAAATTACTTCATCTGATGGGAATTTAGAGTTAAATTTATCAATGCCTAAAGCATTAGGTGGTTCAGGTGGATCAGGTACAAATCCGGAACAACTATTTGCAGCCGGTCACGCAGCTTGCTTTGAATCAGCGATCAATTTAGTTGCTCGTACAAAACGTATTAAAATTGGAACAACTGAACTTAATTCACATGTAACGATTCAGAAAGGTGAAACAGGTTACTTCCTAAGTGTTGTAATGGAAGCCCATATCCCAGAAGTTTCTTTAGAGGTAGCTAGAGAATTAGTTGAAGAGGCACATCAAAATTGTCCATATTCTAAAGCAATAAAAGGAAATGTTGATGTAGAATTAAAAGTTGTTTAATAATTTTAGTTGAAAATGGCTGCCTCCTTTCTTAAAAAAGGAGGAGGCTAAAAGACTGAAACGTAAGGAGCTTTAAAAAGACGATTTTAAATTCTATTATGGAATTTAAAATCGTCTAAACTATGGAAAATAGAAAAAAACAAATCATTGATTTAGCAATAAAGTTAATACAACAAAAAGGGTATGTAGGGTTCAGTTATGATGACATATCTAAACAACTCGGCGTAACTAAGGCAAGTATTCATTATCATTTTGAAAAAAAAGAGGATTTAGGAATCGCGATTACCGAACGTCTTGCTCAAAGCTTGAAATCCTTTGAATTTGATTCATCGGTTTCAGTGGAAAAGAAGTTAATGAAGTTCATTCAGTTTCAGGCTGAAAGGTTCACGTATTCTGAAATTTGTCCAATTTCTTCATTACAAACGGATTTTAATTCTTTGCCTGAAGTCGTACAAAAAAAAATTGAGGAAGTCAGTAGATTAGAATTATCGATCATGACAGAACTTGTTGCAGAGGCCCAAAGTGAAGAAATCCTAAACAATACTGATGACAAACAAACGGTAGCTGTAACGATATTATCTAGCATTAAAGGAGCGTTATTATACCGACGTGTTTTAGGCGATGATATTCTACCTGGTGTAATAAACCAATTAAACGATTTCTTAAAGAAATCTTGAGAAAACGTTTTTTGGGAGTTTACTTTACTTTTCTACTAGTAAATAAAAAGAGTTACTGATTTTTAGTGATTAAATAATGTTTGAGCAAGATTTGCTTGATTTACGATAATATAATTTTAATTTTAAAAGATGGATAAAATATCTTTAAATTTTGTGAAACTCAATTATTGAAGGGGTGGGAAAGCTGAAATGAAAAGAATGCTTTGGGTAATACTTGTGATGTCATGTGCAGCAACATTTATTTCTTCTTTATTTCCTTTATACAGTCAGTTTTATAAACTAAACAGTTTTCAAGTTACCATCCTATTTGCCATTTAGGCTGTATTTTTGATACCTACTTTACTAATAGTCAGTTCACGTGGGACTTTTTGGGGATTAAAACGAGTAGTTCGTTACAGTATATGGATTTCGATTGTCTCGACTTTGATTTTACTTGTTAGTTTTGATGCTTGGATGCTTTACGCAGCAAGGATATTGGAAGGCATTGCCTATGGCGCTTTTACTGGTACTGCTGTTGCATTTTTAATAAAAAATACTCCACCTAAAAAAATAGGCACTGCTATCAAGTTATCGGGAATTACCGTCTTAATAGGCTTTGGTTTAGGACCGGCTATTGCAGGTTTAATAGTGCAATATGTGCATTTTCAGCAGCTTCGTTTACCGTATTGGGTTCTTCTCTTCATGTTGTTTAGTTCCTTGCTATTATTGGAAATGTTACCGAAACACGAAGATTCTCAAGCAGAAAAACCAGCTAAAACTAAGTTTACGCTCGGTGTTCCAAACGATATTCGTTCCCATTTTTGGTCTTTTATAGGGCTTCCTATCTTTACAGTTTTTACCTTTGGCGGACTTGTATTTGCTCTTATACCTGCATTTATCAAGAATGTCATTCAAACCTCTAATCTTTCTATTTCTGGGCTGTTAACATTGTTGCTTTTAGGCGGGGGGGCCATAATGCAGTTCTTTCCTTGGCCTCATAATCCCGTTACACGGATGCGTATAGGGATTCTGTTTCTTGCACTTGGATCATGGATTGTTGTTTTTTCTGGTCAGACAGCGAATTTATATTTGCTATTTGCAGGTATATTCATCCAAGGAATTGGAGCCGGGTGGACATTTCAAGTAACTTTAAGATTTGCTAGCCAATTGCCGAAGCCAGAAGAACGTCCAAAAGCAATATCAGCATTCTTTATATGTGCATACTCTGGTTTCATTTTTCCGGTTATTGGTGTAGGTGTGTTGACTCAATTCTTTAACTTGAATCTCTCGTTGATTTTAATGAATTTGTTCTTTGGAATTTTCATTATTTATATTCTGGTGTATTCAATCAAATTTAATCGCTATTATATAAAACACTTTAGTAACTAAATGAAAAAAATTTTACATTAATAAATAACTTCCTTTTTTAATTTCTTTCTTGTATTTAACTTGTGGGAAGCTAAAATTTTGAAAAAAAAACCACCTTTCAAAGGTGGTTTTACATTTGATTAAGAACTAGTCATATGGTTCATTGTTGATTCCTTACATACTATATTCCTTTAATGTAATATGAAAGATTTTACGCTCAACCCTTCCCTTATGACCAATAAGCCTGTACCAGTTCTGCCCAATGTAAAAAGGAGTCGAAATCATCTTTTCTATGTAGTTTGAAATTTCTTCGTTTGTTTCATTATTTTCGTTTTTACAAGACAAAGCAATGACAAAATATGAGTTATCATTCTCTAACTCAAGTAACCTAAGGTGTTTATTGCCGTTTTGTTTTTCATTGAATTCTTTTAATACTTTTAAAATACTTTTATGAATATCTATTTCATAATCTTTAGCTTCTTGCCAGCTTGAAATAAGGGAGTCATTCAGAGAAAGTGTCAGTATATAGTAAGAGGCATAATCCTTAGGGTTAAACGCTTCATTTTCAACTTTTTGTTGATCTTGAGGTGGAACAACAAATTTTTTATAGTTTGCAAAAAAGTTTTCACTCATGTTTTATACCTACTTTCTTATGAAATACCCCAAACAGAAGAAGCTTAAAATGTAAGTTCACTAACATCAAATTTAGTAGTTTTGTCTCGATTAAGGAAGCAACTCACTTTATGAAAACAAAATTTATTTTAACTACTTCTCCACCAAACGACAACGATTGTATTCGGAGCCGTCAATTCTTTGAATAAGGAGCTTATTTATCAGTTTTACCCTTTAACGTCAAAATTACACCTAGCTAATTATGTCCAAACTCTCTTGATGGGATTTTTATTTCTAATGGTATTCAACTCTTCCTTAAATAATATTTATTTATTAAATGCAGAATAATAGTATGTGAAGAATAGGCAACTAAGATGGTGATTCAAGTAGGTATCTGATTAGTTTGATTCGTCATCGATTGTTCGTCAGGAGGTCAGAGATTGAAGTATAGAATTGAGAAAGATTCAATTGGTGAGATTAAGGTTCCAGTAGATAAATTATGGGGAGCTCAGACACAAAGAAGCTTTCAAAACTTTAAAATAGGTACTGAAAGGATGCCAGCTCAATTAATACATGCATTAGCAATCATCAAAAAATGTGCAGCATTGGTAAATAAAGAACTAGGTAAATTGGATAATGAAATAGCCGATGCCATTATCGAAGCTGTAAATGAAATTTTAAGTGGGAAGCTAGATGATCATTTTCCCCTTGTAGTTTGGCAAACTGGTAGCGGTACGCAAACAAATATGAATGTAAATGAAGTAATTGCACATAGAGGAAATCAATTATTGGAGGCACTTGGGAGTAAAAAGAGTATTCATCCGAATGATGATGTGAATAAGTCACAAAGCTCAAATGATACATTTCCAACTGCAATGCATATAGCAGCTATCATTGAATTAAATAAACAATTGCTTCCGACCTTAAATGACCTGAAACATACATTCATGCAAAAGGTAGATGAATATCAGCATATTATTAAAATTGGTCGCACTCATTTACAAGATGCAACGCCTTTAACTTTAGGGCAAGAAATTAGTGGATGGCATCGTATGCTTGAAAAAAATGAGCAAATGATATTGGACAGTATGAAATTTATGAGCGAACTTGCTATTGGTGGAACTGCGGTAGGAACTGGACTAAATGCACATCCCATGTTTGGGGAAATGGTTGCGAAAGAAATTAGTTTGTTGACTGGATATGAATTTACATCAGCAAAGAATAAATTTCATGCACTAACAAGCCATGATGAAATGGTCTATACTCATGGTGCGCTCAAAGCCTTGGCAACCGATTTAATGAAAATTGCCAACGATATCAGATGGATGGCAAGTGGACCGAGAAGTGGAATTGGTGAAATAACGATTCCTTCAAATGAACCTGGAAGTTCAATCATGCCAGGCAAAGTAAATCCAACACAATCTGAAGCAATGACAATGGTAGTAACTCAAATCGTAGGAAATGATATGACAATTGGGTTTGCTGCGAGTCAAGGAAACTTCGAATTGAATGTATTTAAACCAGTTATTATCTATAATTTTCTTCAGTCGATTAGACTACTTTCAGACGCGATGAACTCCTTTAACGAGCATTGTGCGAGCGGGATAGAAGCAAATTTAGAAGTCATTAAAAGGCACTTACATCATTCTCTTATGCTAGTAACTGCACTAAATCCTCACATTGGCTATGAAAAAGCAGCTAGTATTGCCAAATTAGCATATGAGGAAGGTAAGACCCTAAAAGAAGCAGCCTTAAAAACAGGATACCTTTCAGAAGAAGATTTTGATCGAATCGTTAGGCCAGAAAATATGACTAAACCAAAAGAATAAATGATTTCAACAAATCAATTAGAAAAATACATTAAATGTTGTGTCTTAAAAAACTGAAAAGTCTAACATTTACTAAATGGGTTGACTCGATTTTTTAAATCGGTTAATCTTGGTTCAATCAGTCGGAAATTTAATAAATACATAAAAATAATCTTATCCAGAGAGGTGGAGGGACTTGGCCCTATGATACCTCAGCAACAGGTTCGTTCCTGAACACTGTGCTAATTCCATCAGGGTAATACCTGAAAGATAAGAAGAGTTGAAATGCTTTTAGTCCTCTTCTATCTTAGAAGAGGATTTTTTTATTAATTTATGTTAAGGATTTAATGCCTGAATAAAAAAATATATCATTTCTTACCCAAAGAGCTGGAGGGACAAGGGGATGGATCTGCATAATTGTAAAACCTAGTATTCTTATGTGAAAAGTATAATTTTTATTTGGAATAGATGTAAATATTTTTGAATCTAAGGAGGAATTGAATTGGAAAATATGTTGAGAAAATTGGTTGAAACTCGAAAAAATGATCTAATTAATAAACTGATAAAAGTTGGAGTATATAAAATAGAATCCTCTCATTTATTTGAAATAACACTAACAGAGTTAGAAGAAGAATACAATCGAGTAATGAATGAGAAAAAGCACAATAAAGTTCATTAATCTGTTAAAAAACTTATTTTTAATAAAGTGAATATGAGTATGAGGGCATTAATCATATATAATTGAAAAAATGAAGCTACCTAAAAAAGGTGGTTCATTTATAGTCAAATTAAAAAAACTAAGAGATTCAGACTACCTGAAAACGCTTGTCTTGCGAAGAGCGGAGTTACCTTTGACGGTAATGAGCACCGCAAGCAGGAGAAGCAACGAAGAAAGCGAGCGTTTGGGCGGGTAGTCTGAAACCACCTATAAAAGGTGGTTTTACTGTAGTCCTCTATTAATTGCTCCCCAAAAATCTGGTCCTTCCATTCCAAGCGCAAAAATAGAAATACCACCTAAATTATATTTATTTGTATACTGAGCTTTTTTTGAAATACTTGTAGCGTCATCGTACCAAACCTCGTGGGTGTGACCTTTTTGATCTTTATAACTAAAATGCATAGAAGCAGATGCTTTGTCTCTAATCGGTGTTGCTCCTGTGCGCTCAAGTAATTGTGGAATTTCACTTAAAGGTACTCTTCTATTTTCTGTTATTTTATGACTCGTGATATTCCAATCATTTCCGTAAGCACCTATACCCATTAAAACTTTTTTCGGATTTATAACGGTTACTGCGTATTTTAGAGATGCATTGATCCATGGAAGACTAGCTACTGAACCTGGGAGATTCCACCAATAACCTGTTTCATCATAGGTCATTATTTGAATAAAATTTGCGCATTTTCCTAGTGTTTTAAAGTCGTATGCTCCTGACCAAGAATCTTTTGGATTATCCTTAACTTTTGCTGGAACAGATACCATTGTTAAATAACCTTCTGCGGATAGCTTCTTTGATACTGCTTGAATAAATTTACTAAATAAAACTCGGTCCTTTGGTGATAATGCTTCAAAGTCTATATTGACACCTTTGTATTGATTTGCTCGAAGTAATGACAATAAATTAGAGATAAATTTTTTTCGGATGTCCGTGTTTGATAAAATTTTATGGGCAAGAGCAGTATCCCAATCAGTTTTCCCAAAGTTCGAGACGACTGCAAAAGGTTGGACATTTTTAGAATTCGCAAGATCAACAATCTCCTTTGGTGCTGTTCCCATGACTTTACCAGTAGCGTCAAACTTATAAGTATCAGTGGCGATTTGATTCATAAATTTATGATTTGTTTGAAAAGAAATCGTTGAACTAGGTTTATTTGTATAATAACCAAGAATTAGTTTTTTTGTCACAGCTGATGGTTGTTCTGGCAAAGTTGATAATGTAAGAAATATAACAGCGACAATTACCGCAAGTCTACGCATCTAAGTGTCATCTCCTTAATAAGTAAGTAACAAGCTCAAAATATGAATTCTAAAAATCTGTTATTATCTGTCATTATTAGTTGTATCGACACCTAATATTCTATATTTAACTGAATATTTAAAATGAATTATAATTTTTGTTTATATTATCAATTATTTTCAAATTCGTTTAATGACTATAAAAAGGAAAGCATATAAAGAGGAGTTACACATATAAAGAAGGATATTTATTGGTAAAGCACGGGTTAGGATAGAAGTTAAATAGTTATTCTTTGGCCACTTTTTGAAAAGTGGTTTTTATTTCGTAGTATCATAAAGCGTTTTCAAAATAGGCAAATAAATGAATTGTCCACTAATAACCATTTTTAGATAATTTCATATAGTGTTATGTAACTTAAAGGAGGGTTTTAATTTGTTTTATAACAATGACGAATATGAATATTACCGTAGTTTATATGATTATTATTATAGAGTAGGTACAGCACCAACTTTAGTTCCACAAGCTACAATTGAAGATCAAATTAAGTTAGGAAGACTAGGGCATTGCTTTAAATCTTTTTGGGGCGGAAGAGAACATACATTTAACTTATTAGGAATAAATGCGGCTACAGGTATGGTTAATATTATGGAAAACGGTATGGCCAATATGGTTCACAAAAATGATATGGTCGGCTTACAATATTTAGGCGTACAATGTCCGCAAATGGGCGGAGGTATGGGCCAAGGCGGAGGTATGGGCCAAGGCGGAGGCATGGGCCAAGGCGGAGGTATGGGCCAAGGCGGAGGCATGGGCCAAGGCGGAGGTATGGGCCAAGGCGGAGGCATGGGTCAAGGCGGAGGTATGGGCCAAGGTGGCGGCATGGGCCAAGGTGGCGGCATGGGTCAACAATGTGGATGGATGATGACGAACCAAGGATGGAAATGGATTTGTAGATAATTGCTTTACGGAATTAATAGATTTGTCTTTAATAAAATAAACTTTTATATTGTGAATAAAAAAAACGTAGGATAGTTAGTACAGTCATGTGTAACTATCCTTTAAATATTCTCTTAGGACAAGTCTTTGAAAATATGAAAAAGACTACAGGCTTCTTTTCACTTAATAATTGTTCTGTAAAGGTCTTAATTCTGATCTAACGTATCAATAAACTGTCTAAACAAAAATTGAAATGTTCGAATGTATACAAGTCATATTTAATAAAGTTTACTAAACTCCTTTATTTTCATATTTGAGAAGACAATTGAATTTGTTTTTTAAGGGGGCTGGTAAATTGAGAAAGAAAAAAAATACGGCTCTGATCTTTTTCTTAGTTCTTTTTTTAATCGTTTTTATCATCGTAAATGCTATTCGTCATATTAAAATCTATATGGTATATAGTTCTGGACTAATGCCGTTTATAATTGTTGGAATTACATGTCTCGTCATTATTTTGTTATTTTTTGGTGGTTCGAGACAAAGGAGATAATATTCAGTTGAAAAATTCATCTAATTGAAGATGGTCTATGAAAGTACTGTGGGAGCCTGTCTATAGGTTCTTTTTTATTTGGACATTTACAATAAAATTGTTTAAAAATTAAATTGACAATGATAATCATTATCATATATCATAATAAATGAAAATGATTATCAGTTTCAACTGATTGAGGATTATCTTTTTTAGAAAGTTAGGATATAAATAGGAATCTTTATAACAAACCAATATAGGAATGTAAAAAAAGTATAGATAAGCAAAGGAGTACAATTATGGATAAAACTTTTATGATACTTGAAACATTTCAACAGGAAGTAACGTGCTGTTGTCCTGGTCAAAAACATCAACATAAAATAGAGTTTCATGAAGGGGATATTTGGACAATTACAAATGAACGTAAATATGTAGATTGCTTAGGATGGCATTATTTAGTAGAGAACAATGATGAATTTGAGTTTTATATTCATGTAGAAGATTTGGATTCATTACATTCAAATGGAAGTATTTGTTCAGCCTGGGATATAGACCTAAAGCTAAATCACTTACAATTTAAAGTTAACGAGGCACTTGATCAAAATAATAGAGAAGCATTTATTTCTAATGCAAATGAACTTCGTTTGTTAAAAGAAATGAAAACGAAAATGATGGAAGCATTTGCACAGACTATTTAAATAATAAAATTGAATGTAAGGGGAGAATACACATGTCAAAAATTTTAATCGCATTCGCTAGTATGTCTGGAAATACAGAGGAAATTGCAGAACTAATCAAAACAAGTATAGAACCTTTAGGTCATGAAATAGAAATGAAGGAAATTGAAAACATCAACACTCAAAAACTATTAGAATACGATGGTATTATTCTAGGTGCGTATACTTGGGGAGATGGCGAGCTACCTTATGAAGTAGAAGACTTCTATGATGACATCGAGACAATGGATTTAACAGGGAAAAAGGTTGCAGTATTCGGATCAGGTGACCACGCTTATCCAAAGTTTTGTGCAGCTGTTGACATATTAGAGGAAAGATTAGTGGCATGTGGAGCGGAAATTGTTGAGCAAGGTTTAAAGGTAGAACTTGCACCAGAAACAGAAGAAGATATTGAACGATGCGTTACATTCGCATTTAACTTTGCAGGGCGATTAGAGGGCGCGGCACTATGAATAACTTACTCAGTTCTACAGCGGTAACAAGAACTGAAGAAGGTAGTATCGTTTTAGCTACTAGTGAGAATATTTTCATAGAAGAAAATGGAAAGTGGATTTGTACACTATCATTATCAAACTACCAAATTAGAGATTTGACTTGTTCAGGCGGAATCATATATGGTGCTGGCGATAATGGAATATTTATTCGAAGTACAAATGGTGGAATTGATTGGTTAGTAGAGCATTTTCCAACTAAAGCAAACGTTTGGAGTATTGTTAGTAATGGAAGAGGGTTAGTAGTTGCCCATGGAGAAAAAGTAATTTACATATCAATTAATTATGGAGAGACTTGGAGTGTTTTATCACCTTTTGGCGTTCAAAATCCTCCATCAATTCGTTCACTTTGCCTATATGAGAAGTATTTGTTTATAGGAACAAAGATTCATCCAGAAAACGGTGGAGTATGGATGATGGATTTAACATCTCATAAAATAACAAAATTGAATGCAAAAACGAATCAAATGATATCAGCAATGCTTGTTACGAATCAACAGTTAGTAACAGTAAGCGGTTCTTGTCGAGGTAAAGACGGAATCATTGAATTTATTTCTTTACATGATATCAAAAGGAAAACAGAATATCATTGGAATCAATGTCATAGCACGGATGTTCAAGGTAGTTATTTAGATATTAGTGCACATAATGGTGTCTTATTTACAACTTCAAGTCAAAATGAATCAGGATATAGTACGGTTTCTAGAGTATATTTAGAAAGTCAGCAAATTGTACCATGTGATTATGTAAGAGGGCATGGCTGGAGAATTTGCAACGAAAACGAGAATTATATAGTTGCTGCACAAAATGAAACAAGATTTTTTGAGAAAAACTCACAAAGAGTTTGTTAATATGAAAAAGGAAATTCATCAATATAAAGATGAATTTCCTTTTTTTATTGTTGATTATCGATTTTATATAAAATAAAACAAACTGGGTTTTAGACAGTCAATATATCTGCAATTGCATATGTAGATTTACGTCGCTCTTTTCGTAAACGTGCTCGTTCATTACCTCCGAAATATAAAGCATACTCTTCATCAGTAGAAGGACGAATTTGTGGAATTGGACGAGGTTTTCCATTTTCATCTAAGGCAACGAATGTGAGAAAAGCAGTAGCAGCGAGTTGCTGTTGACCAGTCCGTAAATTCTCAGTAGTGATTTTTACAAATACTTCCATATACCGTTCATCAGTCCAACTAATAAAACTTTCTAAACAAACAGCATCAGTAGGTAAAATTGGACGTAAAAATTCAACAGAGTCTGTTGAAACTGTTGCACATTCACATAAACATAACTTTGCTGCAGAAATACTAGCAACTACATCGATTTCATACATTAAAACGCCGCCAAATAATGTATTGAAGTGATTAATTTCATTAGGAAATACTCTTTTTGTTCGGATCACTTTTGTCTCATGGCAATATTTATCCATAGATCATTCCCCTCCATATCTCGTACTGTGAATTGTATGTCATAATTTTCTAAAAAGTCATACTCTTATTTTAGCTTGTGACGAAACATGCGTAAACTATTAGTTTTCATAATGGACCATGCGGATGTAGCAAGCCGTCATAAAAAAAGATGCTGGTACAATCGTACCAACACCTGTTTTTTAATATCGATCGGATTCATGCCCCATCGATTTCGATTTATCTACTGCATTGTCTGCTGCATGATTACTTGTATGATCAGATCGTTCACGATTCGCTTTTTCCAAGCCTTCACGAACTCTTTTTCCATAATCTGCATCAGCTTCTGTAAAATAACCAACCATTGTTTTTTGAATATGTGGCTTACATACTTTTAAAGCGTCTACAAGGTTTGAGATTAATTCACTTTTTTCAGTTTCATCGAAAGCACGGTAAGTATCACCTGCTTGAGCAAAATCATTTGGTCTGTCAATTTTTTGACGTACTAATTTTGCGTTATAACTTGGTTCATGATCTTTACCTGTTTTTTGTGCTTCTTTCAAACCTCCAAGAGATGAAGGCTCATAGTTCACATGTGGGTTTTGTCCCGGTGCCATGTCAACTTTATATTCCATTTGGCCGTCACGTTGGTTTGTAGCAACATGTGTCTTAGGTGAATTAACTGGTAATTGTAAATAATTCGTACCCACACGATGACGTTGTGTATCAGAATAAGAAAATGTACGTCCTTGCAAAAGTTTATCATCTGAAAAATCAAGTCCATCTACAAGTACACCAGTACCGAACGCAATCTGTTCTACTTCAGCAAAATAATTCTCTGGATTTTTATTTAATACCATTTTCCCAACTTTTAAAAATGGAAACTTCTCTGGATCCCAAAGTTTAGTAGGATCAAGAGGGTCAAAATCAAGTTCAGGATGCTCATCATCACTCATGATTTGAACACATAATTCCCACTCTGGAAAATTTCCTTGTTCAATTGCTTCATATAAGTCTTGCGTTGCATGATTATAATTTGTAGATTGTATTTCATTTGCTTCACTTTGAAGAAGATTTTTTATTCCTTGATTAAGCGGCTCCCAATGATACTTAATTAGGACTGCTTCTCCTTCTTTATTTACCCATTTGTATGTATTAACTCCAGAGCCTTGCATTTGACGATAATTTGCTGGAATACCCCAAGGTGAAAATAAAAACGTAACCATATGAGTAGACTCAGGTGTTAAATGAAGAAAATCAAACATTCTTTCAGGGTCAGGTAAGTTGGTTACTGGATCAGGTTTAAATGAATGAACCATATCTGGAAATTTTAATGGGTCACGAATAAAAAATATCTTCAGATTGTTTCCGACTAAATCCCAGTTACCATCTTCAGTATAAAATTTAACTGCAAATCCCCGTGGATCACGCAAAGTTTCCGGAGAATGCCCACCACCAACAACTGTAGAAAAGCGTACATAGACAGGTGTCTGTTTGCCAGCTTCCTGAAATAATTTTGCTCTAGTATATTTAGAGATTGCTTCCTCTCCGACCTTCCCATAGGCCTCAAAGTAACCACTTGCTCCAGCACCACGTGCATGTACAACTCTTTCAGGAATACGCTCTCGATCAAAATGAGAGATTTTTTCCAAAAAATCATAGTTTTCTAATGTTGTCGGTCCTCTATTCCCAACAGTTCTAACATTTTGATTATCAGTAATTGGATGTCCTTGACGATTCGTTAATATTTCTTCTTCGTTGTGATGAGTGTCCATTTGTATGCCTCCAATAAACAAATTCAAAGTTTAGAGTGTCCATATATTGGAAGGTATATACAAATATTCCCTACTTACTTTAGTTTTTATTACTCAATTAAGTTCTTATCTTTCGATCTGATTAGCCTATGAATGTTTACAACTTCGAAACATCTGATGACTTATTTTGAAACAACATTGCCATATGATGTAACTACTAAAGGAAAGGAGAAAACAAACATCTTAGACAAAAACAACTAATTTCCTTTTTCAATTACGTAAAGAGACTGAAAAAATTAGTATTAATGGAGGAATAGCTATATGAAAAATAGATTAATAAAAGCATTTGTTTCAACAATCGCATTAACTAGTGCCATAACATTTTCAAGTAGTGGGGTATTATCTTCTCAAAAGGTAAGTGCAGCAGTTATAGATGCACCAATTAGTGTGTATGAAGTAACTGCAACTAAGTTGAATGTTCGTTCTGCTCCAAGTACAAACTCAAAAATAGTTGATTCATTAAGGAAAAAAGATCAAATAGAAATTGTTAAATATACAAATGCAAGCTGGGCTCAGATTAAAACTACAACAACAAAAAGTGGCGTAGCATATATTAGTACAAAGTATTTAGCAAAGGTACAATCAATCATTAAAACGAAAGCGAGTCTAAATTTACGTACTGGTCCAAGTACAAAATACAAAGTATTAACTGTTTTACCTAAGGGGGCAAATGTAAGCTTCTTAGGGTATGCCAAGAACAAAACATCGGTAAATACAGGTTGGGCAATCGTAACTTACAAAGGTCAAAAAGGATATGCAAGCACAGCTTATTTAGATATGAAGTAAAGACATTTAACCAGGTATAAAAAAGAATAAAAAAATGGCAACTAATGAATAAAGGATTAGTTGCCATTTTTTATGCAGTAGAAGGTACCAAATATTAGGTCTGATTTGACCAACGCTTTTTAATTACTCCGGAAGTGTTTCATATGCTAATTTTCTGATAATGTCTTCATGCTCGGAATATTGATCTAATAATTCATTTTGAGTAAATAACTCAAAATCTTCAAATGCAAAACCTGGAGAAACCATACATCCAACTAAAGAAAATGTATTTTGTTCCATTACAGATGAACCAAAAATCGAATTTTTAGGAACTAAATATTGAGGTACCTCTCCATTTTCTAGATTTAAACCTAATTTTATTTCTTCGTACTGTCCGTTTTCGTGGATTACATGAATCGTTAGAGCACTTCCTGCATGGAAATACCATAACTCATCAGATTTTAAACGGTGAAAGTGAGAAACATCCTCAGATTTTAGTAAGAAATAAATGCTAGTGTAAAGTAAACGGTTTCCATTATATTGAACAGATAACTCATGATCAGTAATTTGTTCGGTTGAGTGATATGTAGATTTGTAGTAGCCTCCTTCAGGATGTGAGGTCAAATCCAATTTTGAAATCCAGTATTCAGGTTGATGATTCATCTTGAAATCAATTCCTTTCATATGTAAAGTGTTCACTTATTTATCATAATACCCAAGCAAATGTTTGTTAAGCAATGTAACATATAACGATTGCATGTAGTCCCCTTGCGTACTTACATTGTATATATATAAATTAATAAATTAGTATTCACCTTAATAAAATGAACTAATGATACATTATTAAGGAGGAGAAAATGGACAATTTCATCCAAACTGCTACATACGAGCATTCCTTTTGGTTACATGTATTAAGAGACCACTCTCAGTTTATTTTAGATGGATTGGCTGAAAAAGAAAAAGAGGAGATAAAGCAAGCAAAGGCGTTTAAACATGCATTTCATGAGCTGCTAAATCGTTTGAACACAGGAAGTAATATTGAAGAAATTACAAAAGATGCAGAAGAAATGACTACAGCTTTAAGAAATTTTAAATTGTCCTTATTACAGAAGCAATTAACATCGGATATTACGATTCATCTAAGTCCAACATTTATCAATCATATGGTAAATGAACTAGAAGAGTATGTATTAATCCTTTCTTATTTAAAACAAAATCAAATTCCACCTATTTTCCATGAATTGCATCATCATCTTTTATGGGTATTAGATGCAGCTGGTCATGCTGGCATTATTTCAGATACACTTGATGTCGTTGAAAAAAAATTAAAGAAAAAAAGTGATAAATTCGCAACGCACTTTGAACATTTCTATCTCAAAGCAGTTGAACTTACTGGTTACTTAAGAACGAACCTTAATACTTTTCCTGCACTAAAAAAGATGAATCGTGATATAAAATTAGAAATAGAACTTTTCCAAGTATTTCTAAATGAATTGGAAGAATTAGAAATATCAAACGAAGTACTCGGTACATTCTCGGCTTTAATGGCTGATCACATGATGAGGGAAGAAATGTACTACTTAAATAAATTAGCCCAATCATCGAGTGCCGAACACAATAATGTAGAATGAATAGAAAAACACCTAAAAAAAATAGGTGTTTTTTCATTGGTACAATCGATTTATAGGTCATACTCAGTGTTTTTATAGTTCTTTTGTACTATGTATCATAAAGGGTTGAGAGCGTTCTATTAAATTTATAGCTCATAATTTTCCCAATATACAATTGAAGAAAGATAGCTTACATTAGAATTAACAAAAGACATATGGAGAGTAAGTAAAATGTTTAAAAAAGGAATTCTATTGATTGTTGCAATTTCAACATTATTTTTAATTATTAATGAAACAATTTTGACAAATGAAGAAAAACCACAGGTGAAATTTGTACTAGCAGATAAAGCAATTCCTTATAAAATAACAAACTATTCTTGGGGAAAAGCGCTAAATAAAGATAAATTAATAATGAAAGATACATATAGCAGTGTGAAAGGGGCAGACGGAACAACAGCATTTATGGGAGAATATGTTCATATTCATTTTTCTGATCGTCCTGAAAATGTTGAGATTTTAGAACATAAAAAACATAAAAAAAGTTATATCTATGATCGAAATACAAATGATTATCAAGGTTATGCGTTTCAAATAGATTCACAGAAGGGCGAGAGGGTTTTTGAAGTAAGAGGGATTTGGAAAGGAAATAATTATGTTACATATATCATAAAGTTAAAAGTGAGTTAGTTATTTTTACGGTAATCCTAGGTAAATGTAAACTTCAATTTTGGAAGTAGGGATGATATGAAGAATGAAACATTGTATTTTACTGAGAACTTCTTTTCTACAGGAATGACAGATATATATAATGAAGCAAAAGAAAAAGTAGGGAAACTTGATTTAAAAAGTATGTTTTCCTCTGGGGTGGATGTACTTGACTTACAAGGAAATATTGTTGCGAGCGGGAAGTTCCCATTTTTAAGCTCTAAGTGGAAGATTAGTAATCAATTGAGTCAGGAGATTGGTTGTTTAAGAGGAAGGTTTTCTTTATTTTCTAAGAAATATGAGTATGATGCTTATGGTAACAATATTTATGAGATTAAATCAGGTGGATTTTCTAAACTGTACGAAGTTTTTAAAGATGAAACAACATTAGTATGTAAATTCGAGAAAATTAGTGGATTTTTTTCCTCTCCTGCATTTTGTTTAGAAAGCTTCTCGAGTGAACTTTCACCCGAAGAATTAATCCTAATAGTCATGGGTGTTCATGCTATTCAACGACGAAATAATAGCAGCGCTAATAGTTCCTCAGCAACAATGTGAGTAAATTTCCTTCCAATTAACTTAAAAGAGCCTATTATAGTAACTTCGTATGATAGACTTTGAATTCTAAAATAGTTTTCTTTTTTCCTTCATTTATAATAGAATGAGAATGTGTGTTCTATTATTGTGAGTTTACTATGGAGGATTTTTCAAGATGATAAATGGAGTAGAATTACAACATTATAAACCTGTATTTTTTGAATCGTTAAGTGAGTTTAGTTTACCGGAAGAGCAAGAAAGGTTTACCTCTTTGCCAACAGCAATGTTAGAAGCTTCAGAAGGACGGCATCCAATCGTTATTTTAAGCGAGTCTCGACCAGTTGGATTCTTTATATTACATTCTAGTTCGAGGGTTCAAGATTATACAGATAATCCTAATGCCATGTTATTAACATCATTTTCGATAGACTTTAAGCAACAAGGAAAAGGATATGCAAAAAAAGGATTACTTCAAATTGATCACTTTGTTAGAGAATTTTTTCAACATTGTAATGAAGTCGTCTTAGCAGTGAACCATAAAAATATTGCTGCTAAAAAAGTATATGAAAAGGTTGGTTACCAAGATACTGGTAGAAGGAAAATTGGTAAGATTGGTGAACAATTTATATACAGCTATCCTTTACATAGAAATTAGTAATAATTAAATAAAAAACATCAAAAAAGCTCTTGTTGGAGCTTTTTTTTCATTCGGTTAAAAAAATCGAAGCTAAAGTATCACTTTATACGTCTAATATATGTGGGATGTGGAGGTGCAAAGGATGATTCAGTTAGTTAAGGAAGCGCAAAACGGAGATGATCATGCATTTTTAAAACTGTTCCAAGAATATGAAAATGATATTTATCGAACAGCATTTGTTTATGTGAAAAACCAAGAAGACGCTTTAGATGTAGTACAAGAAACGGCGTATCGTGCATTTAAATCAATCAAAAACTTAAAGGAACCAAAATATTTAAAAACTTGGATTATTAAAATTGCCATCAGTTGTTCGATTGACGTATTACGAAAGCAAAAAAAAGTAGTTGAATTAAAACCGGAAGTTGAAAAAGTGCTTACGTATAAGGAAGAAAAAGATTTATCACTTTCTATGACTTTAGATGATCTAATCGAATTATTAAATGAAAATGAAAAGAAAGTAATTATATTAAGGTATTATTTTGATTTTACAATTAAAGAAGTCTCGGAGACTTTAAACATTCCACTTGGTACGGCAAAGACAATATTGTACAGAGGATTAAATAAACTTCGAAAAGAATTGAATGGAGATGAAATGTATGAGCGATAAAATTAAACAAGAAATGAATCGAATTCAAATTCCAAATGAACTTCATGAAAGAGCAATAATTGGTGTAAAGAAAGTGAAAGGTGAAATAAAAAAACGTAAAAATTATTTATATAAAGTTGTACCAATAGCTGCTAGTATTGCATTTCTATCGATTGGTGGATATAGTGTTTGGAATGCTAATCATCAATCATATGAAAATCAGAAAATAGTATCAAGTCTTCTTGATAAAAGCGGAGTTAAAATACCTGCGATTGAATTACCAAAAGGTGGAGAAACAGCAAAAATGATGCCTTTATTTGTTTATAAAGGAAGAGTATATACGCAGTCATCTACTAAAATCGATTCATCGAAAGTAACAAATTTGTTAGGTGAAAAGCTAGGAAAAACAAGAGCTGGTCTTGATGAGTGGAGTAATCAAGATGATTTTTCAGTCGAATTCGCCTCATCAATTGGAGAAGTAGATGTTTATTCGGTAAATGGATATCAAAAAGAGTTTAGATTAATGACATATGACGTAAGCAGCGGATATGCTGAAGTCTTTGAATGTTTAAATGGTGTGACCATTAGTAGTGGAAGTGAGATCGTAGAAAAATTACATTTGATGAATACCGAAAAGGCAAAATCGAGAACTTACGATGACTGGAACACTAGTACTGAAAAATATACAGAGATAAATGATAAAGAACTATTACTTTCTTTTATAAGTGAATTAAATCATTCTATACCTTATTTAAGAGAAGATGTTGATGCTAAGTTAGGTAACTTTCAAAATAATGAACAATATAAGGAACTAACTTTTTCTCTAACTGATGGAACGAATGTAACATTATGGCTTGTTAAAGAAGGTTATATTAGTTACGGCAATACGCTTTATTTGAAAATGGATCATGAAGTATTTACAAAACTTTGGAATCAAATGAAATAGTAAAGTATATGAAGAAAAATTGTGATCTAACTTTAAAAGCATCCTGACAATCTGTCGGATGTTTTTTGTTTTACATTTCGTAGATTGGAACATAATGATATAGATTCATTCGTTTATATTCGTGAAAAATTTTAAAAATAAGGTATAATATAAGATAGATTATTTGTTAATGTGCTAATAGATTGAGTTAAACTCTATTGAAATAGCATTAGCAAATTATATAATAAATTTGATTTAATGTTGAAAGAGAGTGGAACAAGATGGGGCGTAAGTGGAATAATATTAAAGAAAAAAAAGCATCAAAAGATGCAAATACAAGTCGTATTTATGCAAAATTTGGTCGTGAAATATATGTAGCTGCAAAACAAGGCGAACCTGATCCAGAATCGAATCAAGCTTTAAAAGTTGTGCTTGAACGTGCAAAAACTTATAGCGTACCAAAAACAATTATCGATCGTGCAATTGAAAAAGCAAAAGGTGGTTCTGAAGAGAATTTCGATGAACTACGTTATGAAGGTTTTGGACCAAATGGTTCAATGGTAATTGTCGATGCATTAACAAATAATGTAAATCGTACAGCTGCTGAAGTGCGTGCGGCGTTCAGTAAAAATGGTGGGAATTTAGGTGTAACTGGTTCAGTTTCTTATATGTTTGATGCAACTGCAGTAATTGGTCTTGAAGGGAAAACAGCTGACGAAGTACTTGAAATCTTAATGGAAGCTGATGTTGATGTTCGTGATATTTTAGAAGAAGATGATGCAGTAATTGTATATGCAGACCAAGACCAATTCTATGCAATTCAAGAAGCATTCAAGAAAGAAGGTATCACAGAATTTACAGTTGCAGAATTAACGATGCTTGCTCAAAATGATGTAACATTACCAGAAGACGGTCAAATAAAGTTTGAAAAGATGCTAGACGTACTTGAAGATATTGAAGATGTTCAACGTGTTTACCATAATGTAGACTTAGGAGAATAATTGAAAAGTAGACCTTTTTAAAGGTCTACTTTTTTTACGAGTTCAGGTATTATACACAAGTTGTTTTCTTTTTTTGAAGGTTATGAGTTATGTTGTTTCCGCATTCATTGTTACATTGCCCATTTTCCTAGGAAGTTAGTTGAACTTTTTAAGCAAGTCTAAGTAAATTTAAACCTTGAATGGAGTGGAAAATATGGAATCAAATTCATTCGAAACATTAAAGTTAGTCCATTATGAAGAAAAATACAAAAATGCTGTAAGAAATTATGATTTACCTAAAGAACAGGCAGTTTATACTTCATATCCAATAAAAGCAATAGAGCAAATTGAAAGTGAACAAGAAATACCAGTGCTGATATTTCAAGAAAATGAGGTTGTAGGATTCTTTATTTTAGATGGAAGAACAAAAGCAAATCAATATACAAACAATTGGAATGCAATTGTATTTAAGTCTTTTTCGATCGACATACGATTTCAAGGAAAGAGCTTTGGAGAACAATCATTGAAGGCATTACCTATTTTTACGAAAAAAATGATACCAAATAAAGATGAGATCATTTTAACAGTACATCATACGAATATTCCTGCAATCTGTTTATATAGGAAATGTGGTTTTCTAGACAAGGGAATTAGGTATGCTGGAGAGCATGGTGAAGAATTGGTATTTCATTATGAAATTTAATTTTGTGTTAAAAATTCAGAAAATTGGATAAAATAAATGTGAAAAAGCCATTGAACATTAAGAAAATTTAATGTAATATAGGAAAGTACGTTCTATCAAAGAACATAAGTTCTTGTTTTTGGCATAAACTATAAATTGTTACATATGTTATTTTGACTAGAAAAATAAAATAATTATGGAGAGGTAAAAAATGACGACAACTACAACTAATCCTTCGATGGCATCAATCTTAAAAAATCGTTTTGTCCAGACGATACTGTCAGCTGGTTTATTCATCCAAATAGGTATATGGGTCCGTAATTTTGCCATATTACTATTTGTTATGGAAAAAACGGATGGTGACGCAACAGCAATATCACTTATTTCAGTTGCTGAATTTGCACCGATTTTTATTTTTTCTTTTATTGGCGGAACGTTTGCCGATCGTTGGCGACCAAAGCGTACGATGATTTGGTGTGATCTTTTAAGTGCAGCATCTATTTTTGTTATATTACTAGCGCTATTATATGGAACTTGGAAAATCATATTCTTTGCTACTTTAGTGTCTGCAATTTTGTCTCAGTTTTCACAGCCTTCAAGTATGAAGTTATTTAAAGTACATGTACCAGGGGAACAAATGCAAGCTGGTATGTCTTTATTTCAAACAATGATGGCAATATTTATGATTTTAGGTCCAGTATTAGGTACTTTTGTTTATCAACAATCAGGTATCTTTATTTCAATGGGAATCGTAGGAATTGCATTTTTATTATCAGCTCTTGTTTTAACGAAACTTCCAAAAGATGAAGTTGAAGAAAAAGCTGAGAAAACAACTTCTGTATGGGAAGAAATGAAGCTAGGCTTTCAATATGTCTGGTCTCGTAAGGTTTTAGTTATATTAGGCGGTGTATTTACAGCTGCAGGATTAGCCTTAGGTTTTATCCATCCTTTAGCTATATTTTTAGTAACTGAAAGATTAGGTTTAGATAAGGATTATTTACAATGGTTATTTGCAGCAAATGGGGCTGCAATGATTATCGGTGGTGGTGTTATTATGGTTATTTCTAATAAACTTGCACCACATGTTTTATTAATGCTTGGTATGTCTGTTTCAGCCATCGGCATATTTGTAATGGGTTGGTCAGAAATTTTCTGGATCACTTTAGTCGCTGAATTTTTTATGGGATTATTTATGCCAGCATTACATATTGGAATTAATACAATCATCCTGAAAAATACAGAAGAGAAGTTTGTCGGTAGAGTAAACGGCATTTTAACGCCTTTATTTATGGGCTCTATGGTCATCACAATGAGTTTATCAGGTGTTTTAAAAGAACAGTTCTCATTATTCTCGATGTACCAATTCTCAGCTTTACTATTCATCTTCGGTATTCTTGTCATGATACCGATGTTCAAGATCATGAAACATGTTACTGTTGAAGCAAAATCATAAATAAATCTTAAAACCGATTACCACTAGGTAATCGGTTTTTCTTTGATATGAATACTGTAGTTTTACGTATATACTTATTACCTAAATTTTCTTATAATTAGTTTTGAACGATTTAAAAGTACGATTCATACAAGGAGGATCAGTAGTGGAGGAAATCATTCAGAAACCAGGTTTTACACATAGGGAATTGGCAGTGAATTGCTTTAATAAGGTATGGGATTTGCTTGTATTGGAAAACAGGTCCGAGAAAGAATCAGAAGAAATGGTTCATTTATGTCATAGTTCATTTTGGCATTGGACACAGGTACAGGAGCATACACCTACCAATCTATCAATTGGATATTGGCAATTATCGCGAGTATATTCTGTGATCGGAAAAGAAGACATTGGTTTATACTACGCTGATAAATGCATTGAAATTAGTACAAATGCTGAATTGGATCCATTTTACATAGCGTATGCCTACGAGGCTGCAGCTCGAGCATATAAAGGGCTAGAGGAGAATGCAAAATGTAATGAAAGCTTGAAAACTGCTTTTCATTTTACCAGTCTAGTGGTAGATGAGGAAAGTAAAGGATGGCTTACGAAGGATTTAGAGGATATTCAAAGTTGAAATATAAAAAAAGGATTACTTTACAGAAGTAATCCTTTTTTAAGCTAAATTATTTGTACATTATGTACTTTTTTAATTGTCCATCTTTTATCAATCTTTATTAAATCTATTAGAACATTACATTTGTTTTTTCCTTCATTATAAATTCCTTCAGGATTATAATCTTCCTTAAAGGTTATTTCGTACTTTACTTTTATTGAAACTTTACGATCATTTTTAAGTAAATGAATTGCGGACAGATTATCACCGACATATTTTGAGTCAGTTACATTTGTCATTATTTTAGTAAAATATAGCGAAGACGAATTAATTTTTAATTCATCCACCATTACTGAATTGTATTTTTCTATATCCTGCTTTTTTAATGAAGATATATAGAATCTTACAGTATCTTGGACATTTTGCTCTTCTGTCAACTCAGTAGTTAGTTCATCATCTTTTGTTGTTTGTTTTTCTTTTTCAATATATAAATTTAATGCAAAAAGAAGTATAATAGATATACCAAATATTACCAAATGTAATGAAGCTGGTTTTTTAACCATTGGAATCCCCTTCAAGTTATATTCAAATTAAGGATAATATTTACTGTGTATTAGAATGATTTGATTTCAAGGAATACTTGAAAATATAGTAACAAAACAAAAAAATCGCAAGATGTAGCAATTACATCTTGCTTTAAATTGTTATTAAATGGGGGTGCATTTAAATAATACTAAAAAAGAGACAAAAGTTAGTATCGTTTAATTGCTTATACATAAATGATAGCATTCTCTAAGAGAATTTTGTATTGGGAAAATTTTTAACATGAAAATCGAGGATTTTACGAAAAAATTAATGTATTCGACTGATGAAAAAATGCTGAGAAAAATATATATTTGAATATATAAAGATATTAGTATAATAAAATATAATGGTGTTTTTTAAATGGATCGATTATTTAGAACAGGAGATTCGATATGCAATACGGCAAAATGATCTATCATCATAGAAAGAGATTAGGCTGGACTCAGGAAAAGTTATGTGAGGGCATTTGTTCTGTTTCACATTTAAGTAAAATAGAAAATGGTAATAAAGAGGCTGGGATAGAAACGATTGAACTGCTTCTAAAGAAAATGAAAGTTGAAAAAGAAGATACGATTAATTTAGAAGATGTAATGATTCAGTTAAAAAGACTATGGAATTTAATTGAAAGAGCGGACTACCAACTTAGTAATCAGATATTTGATGAACTTGTCTTAAAGGAGGAATTAATCCATTATACTAGTATATCAAATGAGTTTTCGATTGTTATTTGGAGATACTATGTTTTTATTGAAGATATGGAGAACGCTAGGAAAAAGTGGAAGCAACTTGAGAAAAAGAGGAAAAAATTTTCCCAACATGAATTCATAAAATTTTTGTTTACTCTTTCGATATTTTATATTAAGGAAAAAAGATATGATGATTCACTTTTAGTTATGGATGAAGTACAAGACCTTGTGCCAAATATAGAAGTCGAATTCCAAGAGTTTTGTTTTTATCGAGCATTAATTTATCAAATAATGAATCAACCTTCACTGTCAATGTACTTTTGTAATAAAGCTTTACCCATCTTTATTCAGAATAATAATATCAAACGAATTTTAGAAACTAAGATGTTACTTTCTTTACAATTAATTAAGAGTAAATTACTAGATAAAGCAGAATTATTATTAGAAGAAGTCATAGATAACTCAACTATATTAAATGATAAAACAATCTACATTAATGCACTCCATAATTTAGGTTTTTTATACTATCATTCAAAACAAAATAAAAAAGCCTTAATTTTCTATCAAAGATATTTGGAGCATATTCAGGTAGATACAGAAGAATATTTCACTGCCATTTCAAATATTGCTAATAATATGATTATCTTAAATCAACATTTATCCGCAATGGAATTATTAGAAGAAAATTTATCAAAATTTGAGGATTCAAATAGCTCTGTTTATATCAAAATGAAAGTATTGTACCTTGAGGCTAAGAAAGAGGAAAATCAATTAGTTAATTATTTGCGTGAAATTGCATTTCCAATTTGGGTGAAAAATAATGAAAGTCATAAATTAATTAAATATTATAATTTTGTTAATGAATATTACCTAAAAAATGGTAAAATAAAAGAGCAAAATGTTTTGTTACAAGAATACAATTCGGTTTTGCTTTCAATTTTGGACAAGAAAGGAAATTAGTATGAAGAAAATATTAGTAATATTAAGTGTAATTACTGTTTTAATTATTGGTGGTCTTAAATTTAATCAGAATATATCAGTAGCGATAGACGAGCCTATCAATCCAAAATCAATTAAAGGATTAGCTATAGATGATCCAATCAATCCGAAAGTAATAAAGTTAATTAACCAAGTAGCGATGGATGACCCAATCAATCCGAAGGTAATAAAATCATTTAACCAGGTAGCGATAGATGACCCAATCAATCCAAAAGTAATAAAGTCATTTAACCAAGTAGCGATGGATGACCCAATCAATCCAAAAGTAATAAAGTCATTTAATCAAGTAGCGATGGATGACCCAATCAATCCAAAAGTAATAATGTCTTTTAACCAAGTAGGATAGATGATAAATCATCGTTAATTAAATAGCTGTTTCGTTTTAAGAACAAGAATATAGTAGATTAGTAATTAGAAGGCCAAATCGTATATGATTTGGTCCTCTTTTTTTAATAAGAAATTGGGGAATCCCAAAAAAGTAAATGTAAGTAGTATTAGATAGTTTCTCGTATAGCCACCAAATTGGTGCGCAACTCCTTTGGGAGTTGTGGGACAAATGAGACTCAACAGGATGTGGGGCATGCATACCTTACGACAGGCCGTCGTGGTTTTAGGGTGCATACCTTTTTAGATACTAAATGAAAAGAGGAATTAAAGACGCATTGTGAGATAGACTGATTAAAGCTCTTATTTCAAATTTATCATTTTTACAAACTCAGAAAACAATGGCTTTTTACTTTGTAATTTTTCATGAGTAAGAAGGAATTTTTATTAAACATACGAAATTAACAATCTAGTGAGAAACTATTTAGGAAAGCCTTATTGCTAGTAAAATTTTATCAAGTTGTAGCTAGTAATGAAACGGCGTTCCTACTTAAATACATTAAAAAAGTATATGAATTGGAGAGTAAGATGTTAAAAGGCAAAATTATTTTATTAAACGGTGTATCAAGTTCTGGAAAATCTACTTTATCAAAGGAATTAGTAAAAGAGCTCCCTAATTTTTTTCATTTTAGTATTGATGACTACGATATCATGATAGAGAGAGTGGAAGACCGAGAAAACGAACGATTAATTCCGATTCCTACGGAGGATTTTTTTCACGATACAATTAGAATGTTTTCTGATAAAGGAATAAATCTAATTATTGATCAAATTTTACATAATGATTTTACGATGGAAGATTGTTTGTTTAAATTGAAAGATTATCCAGTGCTTTTTGTAGGTGTTCATTGTCCAATTGAAGAACTTGAGCGTCGAGAAGTGAATAGGGGAGATCGGGCAATCGGACAAGCAAAATCTCAATTACAATACGTACACCAACAAAACGAACTATATGATATTGAAGTTGATACAAACTTAGATAGTATTGAATGTTGTGTATCTCGTATAACTGAAAAAATAAATGGAGATTTTTTGCCTCTAGGATTTGAAAAAACATATGAAATGTTTTTTAAAAACAAATTAAATAGAATGGGAAGCTGATATGAAACAAAAAATTTGAATCATAATTGGCCCAGGATGAAACATGTTTTTGATTTTTGAATACACACCTAATTTTTACGATTTCATACTAAGGTCTGATTTCATTTAATGCGTAAGGCCATTATCTAATAAAACATATATCCATAAAATGAGTGTATGAGAAATCTTATTTATGGAGGCTATAAAATGAAAAAATCATTTTTTATTGCTGTATTACTGGGAACGACATTAGTTGTTACAACAGGTTGTAATATGTTTACAAATGGAAAAGTTAAAGAAGAGTTAATCTCTATTGAAAAAGATAACGCAAAATCATTGGACGTTAATGTGGACTTAGGTGCTGGGAAGTTGAATGTAACAAAAGGCGGAAATGAGTGGGTAGAAGGTATTACGGAATATAGTCATAAACAGCTTAAACCTAAAGTATCCTACAAATTGAAAGGGTCAAAAGGCAAAGTGCAGATCGAACAAGGAAAACATAAATTGCCAAATATGAAGATTGGTAAATTTAAAAATGAATGGAACTTAACGCTCACGGATCAAATTCCTTTAGATTTAAACGTTAATGCCGGTGCTTCAAAAACAGATCTTGATTTGAAAGGATTAAATCTTAATTCTTTAGATATTGAGAATGGAGTTGGAGAACTTACAGTAGACTTGGGTGGAGACTGGAAGAAAGGCTTTAAAACAGAAATTGAAACGGGTGTAGGAAAAACAACAATTATATTACCTGCAGACATCGGTGTGAAGATACATTCAAATAAAGGAATTGGTAAGGCAAACGTGGTTGATTTTATTTCCAAAGGTAATGGTGTTTATGTAAATGAAGCTTATGAAAGTAGTAAAGAAACATTAACTGTTGATATGGATATGGGTGTAGGAGAAGTTTCATTTAAACTAGATTAATAATATTATGTGGGCTGTTTACGAAAACAGTCCATTATTTATATTGGGCAATAAAAGGGGGGCTTATGTTGCAATCAAAAATCGATTCTGTTGTAAAATGTATGACATCAAATAATGACATGTCCGACATCCAAAGAATTCAGACTGAACATCGATTCAAACTGGTAGAATTTTGGGAAATAAAAGAAGGGAGTAAGGTGTTAGAAATAGGTTGTGGACAGGGGGATACAACGGCGGTATTAGCATATACTGTTGGTAAAAATGGATTCGTTCATGGAATTGATAAAGGATCAAGGGATTATGGAAGTCCATCCACATTAGGTGAAGCAGCGGATCATTTACTGAGTTCACCACTAGGAAATCAAATAAAAATGGAATTTGAAATTGACTTACTATCACCTCATTTTGATTTTCCATTGAATACTTTTGATTATATCGTCTTGTCACATTGTTCATGGTACTTAAGTTCAAATGATGAATTAAAAGAGATCCTGAAAAAAGTAAAAAAATGGGGAAAAAAATTATGTTTTGCAGAATGGGATACAAGATTTAGTGAGATAGAACAATATCCTCATTTATTATCAATATTAATTCAGGCACAATATGAGTCTTTCAAGCAAGACAGTGATTCGAATATACGAACACTGTTTACTCCAAGCGATTTGAAAGTTATTACTGAGGCAGCAGGATGGACAATCATTGATGAAAAAACAATTACATCTCCGGATTTACAGGACGGTAAGTGGGAAGTGTATAAAACAATAGATGACATCAACAAAGAACTAAATACAATTCATGATATGCCCGTCAAATTTAGAGATCTCATTCATTCTGAAATGAAAATGTTAGAAGATAGTATAAATTCAAATGGGATTAAACCACTATCTATTTTTGTTTTTGTTGCAGTGTAAAGAAAAAGCATCTAATTTTAGATGCTTTTTTTCGTTTAATACCTATAAGGATAATTTCTTGGATATACATAAGGGTTGTATGAATAATTTCTTGGATCTAGATAAGGGTTGTATTGGTAATTCCTTGAATAGATATATGGGAATGAAGGATAGTGATAAGGGAATAAGTATACTTCTGTTACTGATGATAATGGAACGAGGACCCTATTATAACGACGATATCTTGGTCCAAAGGTTTCGCTGCCATGGCGTCGCTCTTCGTAGTCTGAATCTGGTGGTGCAGGGAGGTCTTCTGGTGTAAGTAAGGTAGCACTTTCATCACTTGATTCTAATAAAATGCCTTCTAATAACGCTCGTTCATTCGTTTGGAACACTACATAACAGTCTTTATATGACTTACATTTGCCACTCAAATTTCTGATGTTTTCGCTCATGAAATCCCTCCCATGATGTACTCTTTACTTAATGTATGAAAACAATGAATGCGCTAGAATATTGTCCAAAATGATTGATTCATACGAACATGCTTCATAAAAAATCGAATGAGATGTTTCGAAATTGTAAATTTTTATATTTTACAAAAAATAATTTAGTAAATGACATATAAGTTATCTATAATTTTAACTTAAGGATAAAATAATTTAAATATGTATGAGTGACAGTGGTTAGTAAGAACACTAAATATAAAAATGGATTTAGGTGAGCACATGCAAGAAAAAATTCTAATCGTAGATGATGAAAAAAGTATTTTAGATCCATTATCATATGCGTTTCGAAGAGAAGGTTTTATTGTAGAGACAGCAGTAAATGGGATAGATGCATTATCAAAAGTTCCTATATTTAAACCAAACATTATGATTTCAGATATCATGATGCCAGAAATGAATGGATTAGATTTATGTAAACAAATAGAAAATAAAGACGGAATGGGGATCATTTTACTGACCGCAAAAGATGATATTATTGATCGAGTTTTAGGGTTAGAATTTGGAGCTGACGATTATATTACAAAACCGTTTGATATCAGAGAATTACTTGCCAGAACGAGATCATTATTAAGGAGACTGAAAAAGTCATCTCATAATGAAGAACAGAAAATTAAAGTTATCACTATTCAAGAACTTGTCATCAATCTTGAACAAAGGAAAGTAAGTATTAGTGGAAATTCAATCGAATTAACTCCAAAAGAATTCGATTTATTAGCATTACTAACTACAAATATAGAGCGTATTTTTCGTCGTGATGATTTACTAGATTTAGTATGGGGAATAGAATACATTGGTGGAACGCGGACTGTCGATATTCATATTCAACGTTTACGTAAGAAGCTTGGTAAGACGCACCAGCATTTAATTCAAACTGTATTTGGTATTGGTTATAAAATGTCAGAGGAAATAAAATGAGGTCCAGTATTAAATTTAAATCAAGTTTGTTTTTAGCCATTCTCCTAATTGGAACTGTCTTTGGATTAAGCTTACTTATTCTAAAAGGGATCCATGAAAATCAAGAAAAGCAAACAGAAGAGATGTTAGCTCAGCAAAGTAAACTTGCAAATGTATATGTAAAACAAGTGTATCTTAGTCAAACTTCAGAAAATCCAAATGAATTTTTTAAACGTTACGGTTTTGAAATTGCTAGACAAATAGGTATTATCAGTAGTCTACATGTAACGATTTATAATATGACTGGAAATATTGTTGGGGATTCTCTTCCTCTAGAGACTGTAACTAATAAAGAGATTGAAGATACACTTCAATTTGGACTAAAAGGCAAAACAGTCTATCAGGAAGCTAATGAAATGCTAAATTATTTCGCACCTATATACAATGCAAATAACCAGATTGGTGTTGTTCAATTTGACTATTCATTAGTTAAGAATAATGAATTTTATGATGATATCATTAAGCTGTTTATAAAAATAGGTATCATCATCATTGTATTAAGTTTTATGATTGGATATTTTTTCTTCAATTCACTCGTTAATAATATATTAAAGCTAAGAAAAGTAACCGAGGAGATACAATCTGGGCAATACCCTAATCGCTCAATTTTAAATCGAAATGATGAGTTAGGTTATTTAAGCCAAGCGATATATTTTATGAGCAATGAAATTCAAAAAAATATAAAGGGCATACAACAAGAAAAAGATAATCTTCAATTGGCCGTTGATAAGCTGAAAATTTTAGAACAACAGCAAAAACATTTTATTGGGTCAATTACTCATGAATTTAAGACGCCACTAACAGTTATTAGAGCTTACATTGATTTATTGGATATGTACGCCGATGATCCTAAATTAATTGATGAAGCAAAAGAAAATATAGGCAAAGAGTCTCGACGCCTTTATGAAATGGTAGAGAAGATTTTAAAGTTAGCTGAATTAGAAAAATATGATTTTGAATTAAATAAAGAAAGTTTTGATGTAAAGGGACTTTTAGAAGATTATTGCTTACGTATGAAAGGGAAAATCACAAAATTTGGTTTAACAATTCAAACTCATTTTCTACCGGCTAATATTTATATCGATAAAGAAAGTTTTACATTAATTTTTATGAATCTATTGGATAATGCAATTAAATATAACAAAACTAATGGTACAATCATCGTTTCAAACGAAATTGTAAATAATCGTGTATTCATTAGTATTAGAGACACGGGGATTGGAATACCTACTAATGTCATTGATAAAATTTTTGAACCGTTTTATACAGTAAATAAGGATCGTTCGCGCCTATCAGGTGGCTCTGGATTAGGATTAGCGTTAACGAAAGACTTGATAGAAAAGCAAAATGGGACGATTACAGTTGAATCAAAAGAGGGAATTGGCTCTAATTTTATTATTGCATTTCCTAAAATAGATTAAATAAATTTACAATTTAGAAACATCTAATGCGCTAAATTGAAACATGAAAAACATATCATACAAATGGTAAGAGATAAGGAGAGTGATATGGTGGATATAAAGAAGGTGAATATATTGATTTTGATCATAGCATCTTGTTCATTTATCTTAACTAGCTGTGGGTTGCAAAATGAAAATGATAGTGTAGTCATAGAGAAGAAAAATAAAAAAATTACTGTTCTTACTAAAAATGAAGAAGTTGTTACGAATGAACTTGCGTTAGAAAAAATAGACAGATATGAAGGTATTCGAGGAACGGATTGGTTAAGTGAAGATTCAATTTTAATTGAACAAAAAAATACTGAAATACCAAAGACATCAATGACTGATGAAGGGCAGTACGTTCATCACGTAAATTTATTTAGTTACGATATACTAACAAAAACAGCTAATATTATTTCCGGAGAAGAAAGTGGACAGATAGGTGCAATCGTCTCTCCTGATAAAAAGCATATTTTTTATAAACAATCGATCGATGGAACTACTGGGACTGGTTATATCATTAATATTGATAGTAAGAAAAAAGTAAAAGTAACCGATGTAGATAGAATTTTTGCATTTTCAACTGAAGGTAGATGGTTAAACAATAGAACAGTCATCTTTCCAACTATTGATCAACAAATGTATACTGCAGATGTTTTTGGAAAAGTAACGAAAATAGATCCAAATAAAGATGTAGTAAATGTTTTAAAAAAGAAATTCGGTGGAATAAAAGTTGAGTGGGTCATACCGTCACCGAATAATAAAAAATTTGTAGTTGTAAGGAAAATATCTCAAACGAAAAGAGAAATACTAATCTCTGATGTAAATGGCAAAAAAACAGTTTCATTAGCTAAAGGTACTCAAATATTTGGATCTAGCTGGTCACCGAATTCAAAAACAATCGCATTTTCCGTTATTTCCGAAGATAAAGGGGAACGTGGATTATTTGTTATTGATGTGAATACGAGGAAGATTACTCAACTTTCCACTGATTTAGAGGAAATTTCAGGACCAATTACTTGGAGTCCATCCGGTAAGAAATTACTCGTCTCAAAAGTAATCAAGAAAAATAATCAAAATGAATTTGTAGCGTATGTTTTAACTTTAAAAAGTTAGAAATGAATAAATTTAGATTCAAATCAAGTGAGTGACAAAAAAGCTCACTTTCTTTTTTTTACAAAATTTTTAAAAGATGTTTTAATATAGTTAGGTATTATTTAATTATTTTAAATATTTTAAAAATATTCTACTTGATATTCTTTAATACAATATAAGGAGATTTATAATATGAGGAGCAAAAAAAATAATCCGAGGGGAAGCAAGAGTAAAAAAACTGTAGTTTGGATAATGATTTTAGCTCTATTTGGATTTATTACGATTATTAGTCATTATGTATATTCAACCATAATAGATCACCAACAGAATATGGCAGAAAATAAAGAAAATCAAAAGTCTGCTGAAGATAAAAGTCCAATTAAAAAAGCAGAAAATAAACCAGAAGACAAACCAATCGTAAAACCACCAGTAAAGAAACCACCTGTAAAACCAGTTACAGAAACAACAATCAAAGTTAGTGCAGCTGGAGATTTTACAATAGGAACTGATGAAAATTTTTATTTTACTGGTTCATTTGTGGACGAGGCTAATAAGCATGGATTAGAACATTTTGTAAAAAGATTGGATAATATTTTTAAACAAGATGATTTTACAACAGTTAATTTAGAAACAACTCTTACAAAAGCAACAAAGAAAGCAGTAAAAAAGTTCCGCTTTAAAGGGGATCCTTCATACGCTAAAATATTAACTTTTGGTGGAATTGAAGCTGTCAATCTTGCAAATAACCATAGCCACGATTATTTACAAAAAGGTTATGAAGACACAATTGTTTCTTTAAAAAAGGAGAACATTGGTTATTTTGGCTACAATGATTCGTATATAACTACTGTAAAAGGAATAAAAATCGCAGCACTCGGTTATGAAGGATGGAATGACTCACCGGAATTACGAGTTAAAATAAATAATGACATTCAACGATTAAGAAAAGCTGGAGCCAAGATAGTACTCATCCATTTTCACTGGGGGATAGAAAGAGTATATGTTCCAAATCAAACACAGAAAAATTTAGCGCATTATGCCATTGATCATGGCGCAGATCTAATCCTTGGTCACCATCCTCATGTAGTTCAAGGGATTGAGGAGTATAAAGGAAAATTCATAGCATATAGTTTAGGAAACTTTATGTTTGGTGGAAATAAAAATCCAAGTGATAAAGATACATTCGTATTCCAGCAAACTTTCCATTTTAAAAATGACACTTTAACAAATCAAAAACAGATTAAAGTAGTACCTTTTTCAGTTTCATCTGTATCATACCGAAATAATTATCAACCAATGTTGTTAAAAGGGTCAGAAGCAAAAAGAGTTAAAAATAAAATTATTAATGTTTCAAATCAAATTAATGGGTCTGCTTGGACTAAATATGAAAAATAACGTGTTCGGATGAAGATAAAAATAAACAATCATAAAAAGCATTGCTTTGAGAGCAATGCTTTTTATGATTGTTGTTATTTTGACATGCAACTTACGTTGGCTGTATAACAAAAGTTACATTTATGGTTTGTATTATTGTAGGTATTCTTTCTTAAAAATGGAAAGCTTCTTTTTGATAGAAGGAATTTGATAAATTTATAGAGAATCAAAGTTAATACCAGTAAAGTTAGAGGATTACCAAATAAAATATAGGAGGAATAAGAATGGATTTACAATTTATTGCTTTCCTTAGTTTTATTTCCGTATCACTTATTTTATCAGTTTGGTTAGAGGTCAAAATGCAAAAAAATACGAATAGTATTTTGGCTACTATGTCGATTGCATTTAATATTAATTTACTTGTATTGGGTAGTGGGAGTGTGTGGTTATTATTAAATGCAGATTATGGCTTTAATATTTATTCAGGTATCTATACATTAATTGTTGCTTTCATTGGAATATTCATGATCAATATTTTGGTTATGTTTTTCTTAAGACAGAGAACGGTTGAATAACATTACTTTTATAGAAATCGGATGAGCATTACTTCTTTTTTAAGGGGTAATGCTTTTTAATTACATGTTTTCGGATTTGTTGCCGTTTTAGAATTCATAACATCGGTATGAACCATTTCTGCTCTTGCTCAAGCTTCCTACATCTCCAAAGGAGTCTGGCACATTCCGATGTAATCAACTCTTAGACTTTAGGCTTTAACAAAGAGGAATTTCGATATAGTACATAGAAATTAGTTTCATTGTTAAAATGGGGGGATTCACATGTATATTGTAAACGTTGAAGCTGCAATCAACCATGAAGGAAAATGGTTAATAATAGAAAGAAGTAAGAAAGAAGAGCATGCAGGTGGATTGCTTTCATTAGTTGGAGGAAAAGTTGAACAAGAACAACAACCAGTAGAAATTTTAGAGAGCAATCTAAAGAGGGAAGTTCTTGAAGAAGTAGATATTAAAATAAAAAATGTAAACTATCTATATAGTTCTTCTTTTGTAACAGACAAAAATGAACATGTTTTGAATATTGTATTCTTATGTGAATATAAATCAGGCATTCCTTACCCAAAAAGTTCTGAAGAGGTGGAAGATGTAAAATGGATGTCATCAGATGAAATAGAAAGTCATAGTAAAGCACCTGTTTATTTAAAAGAAAGTATTAAACAAGCCGATTTAAAAATAGGTTTGAATCGAGAAATTAGTTTGTAGGAGAGAGCCTGTATGAAGAAAATATATATTGTTAGACATTGTGAGGCAATCGGACAACCACCTGAATCTAATCTTACTCAAAAGGGGATTGAACAGTCTTTAGAGCTAAAACAGTTTTTTTCTAAGCTTCAAATTGAACGCATCATTTCTAGCCCTTATTTAAGAGCGGTTCAAACAATCCAACCAACAGTTAATCAGAAAAAACTGAAGTTAGAAACGGATAATCGGTTGGCTGAACGAGTGTTAAGTACTGAAGTATATCAAGATTGGCTTTCGAAATTAGAAGAAACATATAATGATTTAGAACTAAAGTTCGAAGGTGGAGAATCAAGTGAAGAAGCGATTGAGCGAGTTCTTTCATTAGTTGAAGAAATCATCAATCATGAAAGTGATCATACGATTATTGTTACCCATGGTAACTTAATGTCATTATTGCTAATGCAATTCGATTCAGAATTTGGATTTGCGCAATGGAGAAAGCTTAGTAATCCAGATGTATATGAACTGAGCATTGATAATCACCAAAATAAGTTTAAACGGATTTGGAAGGTGTGAAGATAGACCGTTAAACAAAAAAGCGAGGAATGACAGATACATCTGCTGCACGTTAAAGCAAATAGCCATGAGCTGGAATTAACAATATGAAAGAGCCTATCATAATGGTAGGCTCTTTTGTGGTCTTTCATTCCTATTTCAAAATTGATTTTATTTCAAGTAAGTCATTAACGATTATATCTGCGTGTTTAAGCTCAGCCTCTAGTGCAAAATCAAATCGACAGCCGATAGCAGTTAAGGAATTCTTTTTAGCAGATTGAAAGTCTGAAAGTCGATCACCTACAACAAAACCTTCTGACAAATGATATTTATTAAGAATCATTTTTGCTAAAAGACCTTTATCAAGTGAGTCTATTTGCTGGATACTAAAAATCTCTGTGACATATGTATTTAATTGGTAATAGTTTACGATGGTTTGAAGATACTCAGTTTGACCATTACTTGCAATGAAAATTAAATAATCTTGTTCTAATAAGTGTTCAAAAACTTCAATCACGTTAGCATATAAAGCTCCATTGCCCAATTGTATGTTCTTGATTAGGCGCGTATGGAAAAATGCATTCGCCTGCTCTCTATTGACATTTGAATGATTCGGTAATAAGGTTTCCCAAACAACAGGTAAAGGTACACCCATAATTTCGTTATATTGATCTAATGGTGTAATGCTATCCCACAATTTTTGTTGACGTAAGGACTCAAAGACATCTTCAAGAGAAGTAGCTAAAATTCTTTGCGTTTGGAATAATGTACCATCCATATCAAATATTGCTGCTCGTTTCATAAACAAATTCCCCCAATTTTGCTTTCTTTCATTAATGGTAGCACATTTGGCTTTAACGAATTAATATTTTGTATTAGCACCTTCAATCAGAAATAATAAGTTGATATATAAACAATACTGATTGAAGTATTGTTTGTTTTTTATTCATAGAAATAAAATAGTTGGAAAACATAGTTGTGAAAATATTGTTGACATGAAACCAAAAGGTTGTATATAATTCGATATGTAACCAAAAGGTTTTATATTAATGAAAGAGGGATCGGATAATGAGCGTTCAAAATCAAGTAGAAGATATTAAACAAACAGTCGTTTACAATGCACCAATTCAAAAGGTATGGAATTTTGTTTCAACTGCAGAAGGTATTTCAGCATGGTTTATGCCGAATGATTTTCAGCCGGTTGTTGGACATGAGTTTCACTTACAGTCGCCATTCGGACCATCTCCTTGTAAAGTATTAGAAGTAGATGAACCAAACAAAATTACTTTTAAATGGGATCTTGATGGTTGGGTTGTTTCATTTCTATTAAAAGAAGTTGGAGACAAAACTGAATTCACATTAATTCACGGTGGTTGGAAAACAGCAGATGAGATTTTACCAAAAGCACAAGAAAAAAGTGGCGTTATTCGCGAGCGCATGAATGGCGGATGGGTTGGCTTAGTTGCGAGACTTAAAGAAGTTGTTGAGAAATAGTGTCTACTTCCCCACAAAAATATGATGTATTCCAAGCAATAGCTGATCCGACTAGGAGAGAAGTTCTCAGATTACTTGCAAACAAAGAGTTACCAATTTCTGAGATATCAAGTAATTTCCCGATGAGCCGAACTGCAATTGCTAAGCATTTGCATATACTTTCTGATGCTGAGCTAGTAACTGATCGGAAGGTTGGAAGAGAAAGAAGATATACATTACAACCTGAAGCTTTTCGTGAATTGAAACAATGGATATCATATTATGATCAGTTTTGGACGAATAAGTTATCCATTCTCCAACATCTTGTTGAAGACAATGATGATAATAGTATTAAAGTTGTACAGCCAAAAGATGATAAAGATTGATAATTAGTTTGATAAAAGACGAGCCTAACATTAGGTTCGTTTTTTTAATGTGGTGCTTTTAAAGTTCACATTTTTACATGGAACCTTATTTTACATAGACATTTGTATCGATAAAGCTATAATAAAATAATGTGGCAAAAATAAAGGAATAGAAAGCTCATGTTTGAGAGGTATTGAAATGCATAAAGGTATTTATATTTTAGCAATAGCTACGTTTGTAGCAGGAACCGTAGAATTTATTATTACAGGGTTATTGGCAATGATTGCAGGTGATTTACATGTTTCAGTAGGAATCGTTGGTCAATTAGTTTCGATCTTCTCCTTAGTTTTTGCTATAGGAGCACCCGTTTTTATCGCGATTACATCAAAAATCGAACGAAGAAAGTTATTATTAATAGCAATGACAGTATTCTTAATTGGAAATGTCATATCTATCATTAGTCCTAACTTTACTATATTATTAATAGCTCGAATCATACTTGCAGCAAGTTGCTCAGTCGTTATAGTTGTATCAATTACTACCGCAGCAAATATCGTGTCTAATGAAATTAGAGGCAGAGCAATTGGTGTTATTTTTATGGGAATTAGCTCTTCTTTAGTATTTGGAGTTCCTTTAGGCACATTAATTGGAGAACATTATGGATGGAGAATGACGTTTGCTTTAGTTGGCGTTTTAAGTTTATTATCTATGGTCGGAATCATTAAGTTTCTTCCAAAGGTTAATCCACAGCCTTCAATTCCATTAGTAAAACAAATCGCCACATTAAAGAACAAGCGCATCTTATCAATTCAGTTAATTTCATTTTTGCAGTTAACAGGTCATTTTACAATTTATACGTACTTTACTCCTTTCCTGCAAAGTACGATGGGGTTATCTACCAAAATGATTAGTATTTCATTACTGATTTTTGGGGTAGCTGGTATTTTAGGCGGCTGGATTGGTGGTTGGTGTACAGATCGGTTTGGTGGAGCTAAAACGATTTTAATTATACTAGGCTTGTTAGCTATTTCAATTTTATTACTTCCGATTGCAACAAATTCTATTATCAGTTTAATGATGATTGTCACCTTATGGGGCTGTTTATCTTGGTCTCTTAGCCCAAGCATTCAGGATAGTCTTGCAAAAGCAGCGAAAGATTCAGCTGATATTCAAGTAGGACTAAATAATTCGTTTTCACATATTGGAATCGCATTAGGTTCAAGTTTGGGTGGGATACTTATAAACGAGTTTCCAGCTAGGACGAACGCAATAGTAGGAGGAATGATTGTCATTTTAGCATTGGTCTCAGCGGCCTATTCATTCTCACTAAACAGCAGGGCAGTCATGAAAACGAATTAGGTATAATTTCATAAGAAATTTAAAGAAAGCGATATGTAAATGTATCGCTTTTTTTTATTTTTTTGTCGATTTATATTTTTAAATACCTATAATTTGACTAAATTCTGTAGTAAAGATAGCCGATAAAATGAATGAAAATATAAAACATGTTATCTTTGGGGGGAGCATCCAGTGAAATGGACGATAGGTAAAAAATTATTTACTACATCAATGTTAATCATGTGTATCATGGTTATATTAAGTGCTTTTTCATTAAGAAATACTTATACGCTAAATAATAATACACAGCAATTAAGTAAAACAGTCTTACCAAAAGTCTCACTCATAGGGGATATTAATTATTATACCGAGCATGTTATGACGTTAACTCAAAGTCACTTATTAAATGAGGATCAAGTAACAAAAGACGAATATGAAAATAAAATAACTGAAACAACAAATGCATTAGATGATACATTTCAAAAATATGGTAAGTTAATCGAAAGTGAAGATGAAAAAAACTATTATAATCAATTAAAGGACCGATGGACTGTTTTTTTAAATAAGAAAGATAAAGTGATTAGTGAAAGTAATGGCAATAACAAGGAAGTGGCTAATCAAACATTTCGAGATGGTGTTCTTCTTTTTGATAAGATGCAAGGCGATTTAGATACATTAACAAAGCTTAATAGCCAAAATTCAGATAAGATTACGGTAATGAGTGATGAACAATCTAAAAATGCGTTAAATATCAACTTTACTATCGTTTTAGGTTCCCTGATATTTACAATCTTAATTACATATTTACTAGTTCGTAGTATTAGAAAGCCACTAATCTTATTATCTAGTCAGGTAAAAGAAGTAGCTGAAGGTAATCTAGGAATAGAACCAATTCACATTAAAAATAAAGATGAAATTGGTGAGCTTGCAACTCATGTCAATTTGATGACAGAGAATTTAAAAGACTTAATTGAAAATGTAATGTACAACTCTCAGCTAGTTGCTGCGACATCTGAAGAACTTTCTGCAAGTGCTGAAGAGACAAGTCGTGCTTCAGAACAGATTACTAGTTCTATTATTTATATTGCGGAAGGTGCTGAAAAACAAGAAAAAAGTACCCAGGAAGCATATTCCGTTGTGAAAGAAATATCAGCGGGAATGGAACAAGCTGCATCGTCTATTCTAACAGTAGCTGAAAACTCACAATCAACATCAGAAAAAGCTATTTACGGAAATAAGGTATTGGATAAAACTGTAAATCAAATGAATATGATTCATCGAACTGTTAATCATACATCTGATATTGTAAACTCTTTAGGTGAAAAGTCAGATGAAATTGGTAAAATCGTAACAATCATTACAGAGATTTCAGAGCAAACGAATTTACTAGCTTTAAATGCCGCGATTGAAGCTGCAAGAGCTGGTGAGCAAGGGAAAGGTTTTGCTGTAGTCGCGGATGAGGTTAAAAAATTGGCAACTCAATCAAGAAATGCTGCAGGACAAATATCTCAACTTGTTGATATTATTCAAATGGAAGTTAATAAAGTAATTGTTTCAATGGAAGAAGGATCGTCAGAAATTAAAGATGGAATAGATCTAGTAACTGAGTCTGGTGAAAACTTTAAACAAATCGTGAAAATGATAGAGGAAGTTTCTTCGCAAACTGAGGAAGTATCAGCAATTTTTGAAGAAATCAATGCAAGCTCGCAAAGTATCATTCAGATTGTAGAAATGACATCTACAATTTCAGTAGAGGCCACGGGTCAATCTCAAAGTGTTGCAGCAGCTGCTGAGCAACAAAATGCATCTATGGAAGAAATGGCTGCTTCTGCGGACATTCTAAGTAAAATGGCAGAGGAATTACAGGATACAGTAAAAGGATTTAAGCTCTAGGTTATGACATGAATTTAAATAATTAAATATAGATTTTTTTTAAGCCATCTTACATGATGGTTTATTTTTTATATTTGTATTTCTAATCAGTGATAATCATATATGATTATCATAGCGAAAAAATCTTTTATGGAGGTCTCAAGTTATGAGTTCATTAGTAAATACACCGAATCCACCTTATTATGCAGTCATTTTTGTATCTAAAAGAACAAAAGGTGATAATGGTTATGGAAAGATGTCAGATAAAATGCTTGAACTAGCGAGTAAACAAATTGGATTTTTAGGTGTTGAAAGTGCACGTGATGAAGGACTAGGGATAACTGTATCATATTGGGATTCTCTTGAGTCTATTAAAAGTTGGAAGGAACATATGACTCATAAAATTGCTCAAGAACGTGGCAAAAAGGAATGGTATGAATCCTATTCATTAAGAGTATGTAAGGTCGAGAGGGATTCATTTTTTGAAATGTAGGGTGTTCTTGTAATGAATTTGCGTTTTATGATAAAGAACGTGATCAACCTTTAATAATTCTTTTTCAAACCGATAAATTAAGTAAGAGCATTTAAAGGGGAGAAAGAATTTGATCCTACAAGAATTAATAACCAATATAAACAAAAGTGTTGAAAGTTTAGAATTATCGATTGCAAGAAAGTATATTGAGGAAAACATTGAAATACTTAGAGAAAATAAAACGCTTTTGAATAGTAATGCTCGTGAATTATTAAAATTTATAGCAGAAAGAAGAAATGAAGGTTATGAACAATTAACAAGACGAGAATTGTTGGTTATTCAAGCAATAAATACAAGTGCAAATAAATTTGATTTGCGTGAGTTAAAAAAAATTATTGCTGATAATTCAATGCTATTAGTAAGAAAAGATGCATTAGACTTTTTGAATGCAGATGCAAAAGTGATTTTAGAAGGTATGAACGCCATTAATCAATCATGATGAATTTGTGAGCCATTTTATAATGGCTTTTTTTTATTCGTAATTGGATATAAAGACACTAATTCTTATTGTAAACATTGGAAAGTAGTACTTAAAAAAGTCCTTATATCAATGAAAAAAGTATTTTTAATGTAAAAAAATAAAATAACTGGAAAGTATTTGAATGAAAATGATAGTTATTATCAATACTATATAATAAAGAAAGGGTAACCATCTAGCGGTTACCCAGGTCTTTATTAAACTTCTGGAGCAAATGTTTTACAATCTGTTTCCTCAGTATTTGATGCTTTTTTCCCTTTATGACTTACAACATAAATAGCATCTGCACTACATTTGTTACCAGAAGCCCAGTATTTACAATTGTTAACTTCGCAAAGTACATCTTGTGCCATTGTTTAGACACCTCCTTTATTGTTATGATTAACATTAATAAGACGATTGATACTTAATTTTTGTGGTTGGATTAAATAAAAAACCTTATCGAACAATTCGATAAGGTTTTTACTATTACTTATTCAGCTGTTTTAAATGCAGCAATTTCTTCTTGTAGTTCGATTGCTAATCTCGCTAATTCTCCTACTGCTATGCTTGTTTGTTCTGTCATTTTAAGTTGTTCTTTCGTATCAGTTACTGTTGATTTTGTTGAATTGAATGAACTAGTTGCGATATTCGAAATTTCGTTAAATGATGCAGAGATTTCTTCAGTCGAAGCAGAAATCTGTTCAGATGTAGCAGAAACTTCTTGAATTTGTTTATTTACTTCAGTAATTGAATGTAATATTTTATTAAAGCTTTCACCAGTTTGTGTAATAGCTTCAAGACCTTTTAGTGTTTGTTTTTCTTCTAATTCCATTGCATTCATTAAAGTTGAAGTCTCACCTTGAATCGAAGATAGTATTTCTGAAATTTCACTTGTTGAGCGTTTTGAAGCTTCAGCTAACTTGCGTATTTCCTGAGCTACTACTGAGAAACCTTTTCCATATTCTCCAGCTCTTGCAGCTTCAATAGACGCATTTAAAGCAAGTAAGTTAGTTTGTTCAGAAATTCCTTTAATAACGTCTATAATTACATTAATTTCAGAAGATTTTTTGCCTAATTGTTGTACTAATTTTGAGTTATCTTTAACTGTGTCATGAATATTTTTCATTTCAGTAATACCTTGCTGGATGAACACATTTCCTTCATCAACATTCAGTGTAGCTTCAGTAGAAGATTCACTAGCTTCAGAAAGTTTTTCCGCAACATATTGAACACCTGATGCAATTTCCTCTGTCGCGATTGAAGATTCGTTCGTACTTGTCATTTGAACTTCTGCTCCAGCTGCCATTTGTTCCATAGAACTATTTACATTTGAAGTAATTTCACTTACTTGAGTAATAGTAAGCGCTAAATGCTCTGATGACTCAGCAAGTTTGTTTGAAGTTAAATTTAGTTTTGAAATTAATTGAATTAATGATTCGATCATTTGGTTAAAAGCTTTACCAAGTACACCGAACTCATCTTTTGATCTAATTTTCACTTTAGCCGTTAAATCACCATTACTTACTTTTTCTGTTACATGTAATAATTCGTTAATTGGTTTCATAATAATTCGGATGATGTAGAAACTAATTAATGCGCCAATTACTAAGAAAACTAATACAATAATGCCTGTAGTAAATAGAATTGGCATTGCTTCATCATTAATCTCTTTTTCTTCCATAGTACCCAATACTTTCCATCCAGTTAAGGAATTCGTATTGTATACCATGTATTTATTTTCACCTTTATAAGTATAATCAAATTTACCTTTAGCGTTCTTTTCAAGTCCAGCTGTTACATTTTTTGGTAATGAATCCCCGGCTTTAATAGTTGGATGAATAACAACTTTATTATTTGTATCAAGCATTGCTGGATATCCAGTTTTTCCGATTTTTACATTTAATACTAATTCTTTTAATTTATCTAATGTAATGTCAAAAGCAATCACGCCACTGCCATCTGGTAAAGCTTTTGCAATTGTCACAATGATTGATTTAGTAGCAGCATCCTCGTAAGGACTTGTAATGATAATTTCTCCATTACTGCCTTTTGCCTCTTTGTACCAATCCCTTGTTCTAGGATCGTATCCAGCAGGAAGTTCAACCTTTGGTGAAATATAAATATTCCCGTCTTCAGTTCCAACATAAGAAGTACTTACTTCCTCATGAGTATCAATTACATTCTGAAATTCAGTTAAAAGATTAGGTAAGTTTGCTTCTTTATAGCTCTCTTTATTAATTGTTTTAGATAATAATTCCATTAATCTATATTCACTGGAAATCGTACTAGAAATGTTATCATTAATTAAGGATACATTTTCTGATGCACTTCGTACTAGATTTTCTTTTACCTTGTTTTTAGCGCTAACAAAAGAAGAAACTCCAATTACTGCACTTGGTACGACAATAAGAATAGCTAAAAATAATAATAACTTTGTGCGAATTTTAATATTTATCATGTTTTCTCGTTCCTTTTCTCCGAAGTTGAATGTATAGCTGTTACCCTTATTTCGGATATTAAATTTAGAATTTTTACTTTTTTAGTTATTTTCCATAAAATAACATTTAAAAAGTCAAAAGAAATCAAAAAAATAATTCGTATGTGCTTTTTCTAAAGTAGTTTCAATAGTGGGATAAATTTTGTTTCTGGTGAGAGCGTTCATTTTATTTTATAAGGATATATAGTAGGAGAAAATCTGATCGATTAGGTTGTAGGTCTAGGAGTATTTCTTATGAACATTGTTTTGAAATTTATGTAATGTGATTTGGTAAATTAGCTCTAGCTTTTTTATTAAGCTATAGAAATCTTGATCCAATGTTTCTTTATGAGAAAGAATTTTGATGATGCTTTCTTTTTCTTTTTCAAGTGAAGAATAGTTCATACTTTTAAGCAAATTTTCATAATTTTTATTTACGGTCATATTTTTATCGTCCTCCAGACCTAGTTAATAACACAATTTCATATAATACACGCTAATTGTGGAAAAATCTTGTAAAAAACAAAAGTTCTATAATTAAAATTTTTCTAAATATTTAGCGCGGAAAAATTAGAATAATAATTGCTGATGGCCCTAAATAACTGTATTTTCAGGCAAATTTTGATAAGAATGGTGAAGCTTATTTTTAAAATAATGCTTTGTCGTTTAATTGAAAAGTAGAAAGAAGAGGATAAAATAAAGTAAATATAATGATGTATCCGTTTCCAAATATTTGGAAATTAGGATTGAATAGTATAGTCTTTTGTTTATTAAAATAGAGATTGAAGTCAAGTTATAATTATTCGAAAATTCTTATTAAAATTTTAGATATAATCGTAAAATAGTAAATAAGAAATAATCGGTCGAAAAATAAATATAAGTAAATTAAAAAGGGTAAGCAAAATTTCTATTAAAATTTTGCTTGCCCTTTAATTTGAATGTTTCTTCATACTTTTTAAGATGGCTGGTAGTATACAGTATTATTGGAATCTACTTTCAACTTGTTGACAAACTTCTTCTGCAGTTAGCCCGCTTGCTTCAATAACAGATCCTTGTGTTGAAACATTCTGCATGCCCATTACGTTTGAATCAAGACCTGTCACAACGCAGCAATCGCATCCATTTGCATCAGATTCCTGTTTTAATTCAATCACTTCATGACCTTTTTCACGTAATACTTGTTGTACATTTGTTAAAGATTGCTCTACTCCAATTTTCGCCATTAAAAACACCTCCTCAGAAATATAAGATTCACTTTTATTAGGAAAAATATTCTTAGAATAAAGATGTTTCATAATAGAAAAAGTAAAAATGGAGGTGTGTGAAATGGGAAAAACGAAAAAAGATCCTTCAAGAATTGGACTAGGATCATCGCATGTTCAAGGTCAAGGTACAACTACAAGTGAAACCGGTGTAGAAAAGTCATCTTCTCGAAAAAAACAAAAAAGAGATTAATACGAATTTGGATTTAAAAACCATCTGTAATCAGGTGGTTTTTTTTGTATGTAAGGTTTTGTACTTCAATTATACAAGGAATAAGGAATAGTAATGGAGAATTAGAAATTAGTCATTATAAATTGATTTAAAACTCAGTGATATCAGGAAAATTCTAATAAAGGGTGGAATCATTTGATACATATTGTTAATGGGGATGTAGTTGGAAGAAAACTAATTCATTTAGAAAAAGTAATTGTTTGGCGAGAGATGTATGACGTTGGCCCATTTAACTTAATGTGGTCAAACGAGGAGTTGTATCAACATAGAGCAAGTTTCTTCGAAAAAAAAATGAAGATACCATATTCGTTTTTTGTGAAGAATTGTAGGGATCAGTATAATCAATTAAAAGAATTATCACCTAAGGAAGAAGTCGTACTTTGGTTTGAGCATGACCGTTATGATCAAATCATAATGATTTATCTTATAAATGAGCTAACTTTATTAGGCTTCCAAGATATTTCGTTGGTAAGTATAGATCAGTATCCAGGTATTGAACCTTTTCATGGGCTAGGACAATTAACAACAAAACAATTAATGGATCTTTTACCTCATAAGAAGGCTGTAACTACCAAACAGATTGAAGAAGCAATTAAAGTATGGGAAGCTTATCAATCGAATAATCCTGAAGAATTGGAAAAGTGGATACAACATCAAAAACATGAACTTCCATTTCTCAAACAAGCAATGTTAGCAAATTTAAGTTATCTTCCTTCTTCAGAAAAAGGATTAAATGAAGTAGAACACATAGCATTATCAATTATTAGCGAAGGCAAGGTTCAGTTTAGTCATTTATTTAACAAGGTTTCTCGTTCCAGATTAAATGACGGAATTAGCGATTTTTATTTTGCTGCTTTATTAAATGAATTAATAGTTGGAAAATACCCTTTAATAACTGCAGATTCTAATTTACCTAATTATGAAAATCCAATCTCTACTGCAATGTTGGAAATAACACAAAATGGTTTAGATGTATTGAAAGGGAAAACCAGTCGATTCGATTGTATCGGAATGGATTGGTGGATTGGCGGAGTACATATAATTAGATGAAGATGTTACAATGTATACAATTTAAAAATCTGAAGTCACTGATAGAATGAGGTGAGGTCATGAGACCAGTTCTTTTAGGAATATTATCGGCATTTTTTTTCTCGATTACGTTTATTTTAAATCGGTCAATGGAATTATCAGGTGGAAGTTGGATCTGGAGCGCGTCTTTACGCTACTTTTTTATGATTCCATTTTTATTGGTTATTGTGTTCTTGCGAAAAAATAGTAAAGATTTATTTAAACATATGAAAAATCATTTAGGTAGTTGGATTTTATGGTCTTCAATTGGATTTGGATTATTTTATGCACCAATTTGCTTTGCTGCTGTCTATTCACCTGGTTGGTTAATTGCAAGCTCATGGCAAATTACAATTATATCGGGTTCACTTCTTGCACCATTATTCTTCATGACAATGAATACGCCTAACGGAATTAAGAAGATTAGAATGAAAATACCATTTAAAGGCTTAAGCATGTCATTACTAATATTAATAGGTATTATTATGATGCAAGTAGAATTAGCTACTGAACTATCGATAAAAACAGTTTTAATTGGGATCATACCAGTCATTATCGCTTCCTTTGCGTACCCACTAGGGAATCGTAAAATGATGGAACTTTGTAATGGGAAACTAGATGTTTATCAGAGAGTATTAGGTATGACCCTTGCTAGTCTACCAATTTGGATTGTTTTATCTATATACGGAATAGGTACGGAGGGGCTACCAAGTAGAGAGCAAACAATACAATCTTTAATAGTTTCTGTTTCCTCAGGAGTAATTGCCACTACTTTATTTTTCCAGGCAACAGAGCTTGTAAAGGGAGATATGCAAAAATTAGGAGCGGTTGAAGCAACTCAATCAATGGAAGTTTTATTTGCTGTAGCAGGAGAGATTGTTTTACTTTCTTCACCGATTCCTTCTATTATTTCATGGATCGGTATGTTGATTATTATGGCAGGAATGATCTTGCATAGTTATTTATCACAAAAAAACCATGTGGCACATCAAAGTAAGAAGACAGTAAATCTATAATGAAATAGAAGTTAAACAAGAAAATGTTACGATTACATTATTAAGAGACATTACTTTGAAGCAGTAGTGTCTCTTTAATGTCTTCCCAAAATTGAGATAGAAGGTGAATGTCATGAATATGGAAAATAAAAAAGCAAAAAACAATATTTTACTTGATGAACGAGAAAATATTGTCATCATAAATCCACCTGAAGATTTTAGCTTTAATGAGTGTTTAATTTTTTTAGACAGATCAAAAAATGAGGTTTTACATAGTGTAGTAGAGCATGCCTTCGTTAAATTAATTAAAATAAATAATGAAATAGTTTTAATAAGGGTTTATGAAGAAAAGGGAAATCTAATGATAGAACTCCAAAATCAATCATTTAATGAAGAAATAAAATTACAAGCAGCAAACTATATATGGGATTTATTTGATTTGGATCAGGATTTAGATCGTTTTTATGAACTTGCAAAACAGGATGATATGTTAGATTCATTGATTAAAAATTTTTATGGGCTACGTTTGATTGGCATACCAGACTTGTTTGAGGCGTTGTGTTGGGCTATTATGGGTCAGCAAATTAATTTAACTTTTGCGTATACATTGAAAAGAAGATTTGTAGAAAAATATGGCGAACAATTTAATTGGCACGATGAATTATTTTTTCTTTTTCCAACTCCAGAAGTCATTGCAAAGTTAGAAATCTCTGATTTAACAAGTCTTCAATTTACTCAAAGAAAAGCAGAGTACGTGATTGGAATTGCCAAATTAATGTCAGAAGGCAAACTATCAAAAGAAATCATAGTGAACAGTGGAAATTATGAAGATAAATGTAAACATTTAATCAGTATTCGTGGAATTGGTAATTGGACTGCTGACTATGTGTTAATGAAGTGTTTAAAAGAACCATCTGCTTTACCCATTGCTGACGTTGGAATTCATAATGCGTTAAAAATACAACTTGGGTTAAATAAAAAACCAACAATCGAAGAAATCAAAGAACTCGCTAAAAAATGGATCGGTTGGGAGGCTTATGTAACTTTTTATTTATGGAGATCTTTATATAGTTAAAAAATTTTATATGTATTTTAACTCAATAGATAAAGATAAATCATTCAAAAATGGGGAAATTTCTCTAGTAACACTTACATTCTTATTTTTTATTGTTAAAATAAGTGGAATAAGTATTTAATGGGGGAACATCATGAAGAACATGTTTATCATCATATTGATTGCAATCATTGGTATATCCGGATGTAGTCAAGAAAACAAGACAGCTCAAGCTACAGCAGGCGAACAAGTTACTGTTGAGCTAACAAAATGTATTGACGGTGACACTGCAACATTTACGAAAGTTGGAACAACTAGATTTCTATATATCGATACGCCTGAAAGTACTAGAACGGTTGAACCTTACGGCAAAGAAGCAGCAGCGTATACTTGTAAGCTTTTAAAAAATGCTAACGAGATTCAATTACAATATGATGGTCCAAAGAAGGATAAATATGATCGAACGCTTGCCTGGATTTGGATTGATGGTAAGTTATTACAAAGAGAAATGATTAAAAAAGGATTTGTAGAAAAGTTCTATGACTATGGCACATATTCTTATGAAGCTGAGCTAAGAGAATTACAAGCAAATGCAGAGAAACAAAAAGTTGGATTATGGAGCAATAAAACTGGAACAACACCTACATCTACTAACGATCAATTACAAAAATTTGCAAACTGCACTGATTTAAGAAAGGTGTACCCTAACGGGGTTCCTAAAAATCATGAAGCATATGAATCAAAGATGGACCGTGACCAAGATGGTTATGCTTGTGAAAGGTAGTAATTGATAAAAACGGGAGTAGACATTACGTATAAACCGTAATAAAGCAGATTCATTCTTAAATGAATCTGCTTTTTTTACCTTTTTTATGAAAAAGAAGCGAATACTAAAAAATCTTAATACTTTCTTCTGAAAATAAGTATCTTAAATATAGACATATTTTGATATCATTAAGCTAGGTGGAAAAATTATACAGTATTCAAAATTGGAGGATTGTGAAATGAAAATAAAAGGTTTCGGTGGAATATTTTGGAGAACACAAGACGCAAATACTTTGAAGAATTGGTATAAAGAGGTTTTAGGCATTTCAATGGGTGATTGGAATGGTACGATTGTAAAGCCAGATTCAGACAACGAAACAATATTTTCGTTATTTAAGCAAGAGAGCGAGTACTTTCCGAAAGATCAGTCAGTGATGTTAAACTTTCAAGTAGAGAATATAAAATTGTGGATTGAACATTTCAATAAAATTGGAGTAACACTTCTAAAAGAGCCTGAAGTAAGTGAGTATGGTACCTTTGTATGGATTGCAGATCCTGAAGGACGATGGATTGAAATTTGGGAGAAATAAAAAAAGAGGAAATGTTTTATATAAAAATAGTGTTTTGTTTGAGAGCTTGCAAGGAAAAACCAAAAAGGTACCGAATGTAAGTATTTAAAATAGATTTTTTAAAAGTTTCAGGTAGGAGCTAGATGTATGAAGATAAGTAATAAAAATGCAGAACACTATATTTGGGGAGACAATTGTGATGGCTGGCATCTTGTTAAAAATAATGATATTAGCATTATTCATGAGAGAATGCCACCAAATACATATGAAGTAAGGCATTATCATCATAAATCTAAGCAATTTTTCTTTGTATTAAAAGGGTTAGCAACAATAGAAGTAAATGGAGATATATTTGATTTATCACAAAATGAAGGAATTGAAGTAGCACCATTAATTCCGCATCAAATGTTTAATCATTCTGAAGAAGAAATTGAGTTTTTAGTCATATCGCAACCTACTAGTAAACATGATCGTGAAACGTTAAGTTAGGATAGTAGAACGTACATAATAAGTTTAGAACTAGAAAAATGTAGTTTGTTGAAACGTAATACTTATAAAAAAGGGGATTACATTTGGGAAATATTGATAAAAGAAATCGGTTAGATGAGGAAGTTTTTACATATCGAGTTACAAAAAATAATACTGTATTTATTGATTGGTGTGGAAAACCAGTTACGACATTAAAGGGGAAAGAGGCAGAGCGGATACTAAGTAAATTAAATTCGGCAGCCAATGAAAAAGAGATACAGCTAATTTTAGCAAAAGTTACAGGGAATTTTAAACGAGGTAATGAACGTAATTCAAAGAATAAAAAAGATGAATGAATGGAAGGATCGTAAAGATGATTCAGTATTTAAGGCAGTTATTTAGTAAAGAACCGACTGATAAACCGTCTCTTCCAATAAGGGATACTAGGACATTATCTAAAGTAGAAATTGAATATGTTGTTAATGAGCTTTCAAGTAAACAAAACAATTTTATGAATGAGATCAAGAGTGGAAACATGCTAGCAGATGAAGCTGAAATACAATTTCAACAATTAATTACGAATAGGTTAACAACTAATCTTACATACAGAATTCCATGTCTAGATATTGAGTTGGCATATTTAAATGCAATCCTTAAAGGGAAGAAGAATATACAAGTTCAATATCGTTTGTTTCATCAATTAAAAGAAAATGATACAACGGAATTAACGAATATGATTATGAATCAAGGATATTCATTTGTACCAACGGTAGGATATCTGAAAATAGGATAAAATGAAACAAGCCTGGTCAATTGAAAACAGGCTTGTTTTGTTTAATTTGCTTCATTTTCAAATTGATTAGCTTCATGACTATCTGATATCTTAGGTAAATCATTTACTTCATATGCAACTCTAATGCCTGACTCAATAGCTCCTTGTATCCAGCCCGGTGTTGTTGATGTATGATCTCCTGCAAAGTGGACGTTTCCTTGAGGTATTTGAATGTAAGGTGCAATTTCAGTCTGTTGATCTGGTTTGAAAATCGCAAAAGCACCACCAGAAAAAGGATTTTCAGCCCAGCTAAAACTTGTTCCAGTAAGATACTCATCATATATTTCTGGGCCATAGATATAGGCGAGATTTTCAAGTGAATCTGAAATTTTCTCTTCTTCAGTCAAGCTATCCCAAAGTGTTGCGTTGTCTTCCCAAGTATAGCTTGCTAATAACACACCGGGACCTTCTGTGCCAACAGATTGGCTAGGGAAATAAGCATAACGTACTGGTAAATCTGAAATCATTTTTCCACCCACGAATCCTTCTTTTTCCCAAAACCTTGTTCTAAATTGCAGTGCTATTTTTGTAGATGCTACATAGTGTAACTGTCTAATTGCTTTGTATTTGTTATATGAAAATAAATCATGTGGGGTAACTTCGACAAAGTTTAATAATGAAAATGGAATTGTAATAATTGCGAGGTCTGCTGTAGTTGTATAATGTTGAGATGTATTTGTATCAATCGTATGAATTGCCACCCCAGAATCAGTTTGCTCAATTCTTCTCATCTTTTGATTGAAGTAAATATTTTCTCTTAATTGTGGGAGAAAGGAAGCTGGAAGGTGATCGTTGCCTCCCATAATTTCATAAAATTTAAGTCCCTCTGTAAACAAAATCATAACTTCTCGAAGAAGAGCCGTAAATGAAAGTTCTGGAAACCCTTCAAGTCCAAGCATAACCTTAATCATATCGATTGCGCCAACAGATAATCTTCTACCAAATGGATTATATTTTAAATAATACTCCATAGAGAAACGATCAAATTCTTTAATGACGATATCCCAATTTTTTTTAGGATTTTTTGCGATAAAACTAGTTACTGGTTCCATAGCGTATTTGGCTAAATCATCTGCTGTTTTTCCTTTTTCACTTTCAGCAGTTGGAAACTCTAGTATGTCTGGATCTTCTTCATATTTAGATTGAATTGTACGAACGCCATTAACGTAAATAATGTCATTTGGGGTGCTATTTATGAATTCTTCAACTGGTAGGTTAAACTTTTTAATATATTCAAGAACTAGTAAATGAATTGAAGGAATCCTCATTGCACCAAGCTCAACATATTGCCCACTATAAAAAGATGCTCGATCGGTAAATATCCGTCCACCAACACGATTATTTGCTTCTAAAATAGTGACATTATGTCCTGCTTCTTTTAACAGAGAAGCAGTTACCAATCCAGAAATCCCAGCTCCGACAACGGTTATATTTTTAGGAACCAATGTTTTAGGTAATCCTGTTCGAATCGTTTGGAGCATTTGCTCCATAGTTAAAGGACTTTCCTGACTAACATCTGGCATATTGACTCCCCTTTGGAATTTAATCATATTGATAGCAGTTTATTCATTGCCAGAGGTAGATAGAAGTGAATATTTACTTATGTAATATATCTGAGCAATTACTTTACTTTCTATAAAGGAAGGGGAGTATCGTAACTTGAGTTGTCATCCTGAAATGAAAATCAACGCATACATTTTTTTAAAATAAGGGTTTTCTCAAAAAATAAGCACAAAAAAGAGCTTGTGGTTCACAAGCTCAAATAATCAAAAATTACGTTAGGTTTTTCGTCTAAATAGGCGAACTAAGAATACGATAATTGCAATGATTAATACAATATGAATTAACCAGCCTGTAATATGGAAAACAAAAAATCCTAGTAACCATAATACTAAAAGTATAATAAATAAAGCCCACATAGTATAATTCATTCCTTTCTAATGGTACTGTATTAATACCTTCTCCAATATTAATTATCATATCCAAAATTTAAAAAGAAATTTTTATCTTAATGACAATAGTAGTCTTTCTATTAAGAAAATTTTGATACAATAAAATAAAGAAATGATATAAAAATCAGGAGAAAGATGAATGAAAAGATACCCAGTGGAAGATGCATTTAACTTTGAAGATGTTGCAAATGATATTTTGCAAATGGCAAATGATTTAATTGGAAAACATGAGTTTTTTGTTAGCTTTATTGACGAGAACATATTAAAGGTATTAAAAGTAAAAAACAAAATTTGGCTAGATGAAGGAATCATAATGCCTATTGAGGAGACGTATTGTCAGTACACTCTCCAAGGGAAGGAACCAGTTCTTATTGTAAACAGTTTAGTAGACGAACGAGTAAAATTTCTGAATGCGACAATTACCAATAAAATGTGTTCATACGCTGGAGTACCAATCATATTAAAAAATGGCGTGGTATTTGGAACTGTTTGTGCCCAAAACAAAGACCCTTTTCTTTTCGATGAAAAAACAATCAGTATACTGACAAGGCTGGCAAAATTCCTTTCTTATGTTGTTGACCTTGAAACTTTTATCATAAAAGATTCTTTAACAAGTTTATATAATCGTTACTTTTGGAACAAAATGATGACACAATTAAATAGTATAAATACCGTCCATACTTTTTTAATGTTTGATATAGATCAGTTTAAAAAAATAAATGATCAATTCGGACATGAAAAAGGAGATGAAGTATTAATTAGGGTAAGTGAGGTTCTTCAAACCATCATACCAAATAATGCGTATGCCTTTAGATTTGGTGGAGATGAGTTTGGTGTATTATTTACCGATAGTAGCGTAGAACAAACTGGAGATATCATTAAGAATCTAATTGATAAATGTGAAGAAATCAGACTAGATCAGAACACTTCAGTACAAATTTCTTGTGGAATTGTTGATACAAATAAAGTAGAGTTATCAAAATTAATGGCAGCTGCAGATCAATGTTTATACGAATCAAAAAAGGAACCTATAAGCTTTGTAACAAGAGCTTAAATCATAAGAACGAAAAGCTGCCAATTAAATGGCAGCTTTATTAGTTTGCATTTTCAAAAAAAGAGCCTTTACTTAAAATGTGTCAAATACAGTGTATGGCATTTGTCTTTTATGTCGTGATTTATTAAACCATGCTTCAATTTTAGTCTTGGAATCTGCACTGATTTCTTTACCCTCTAAGTAATCATCGATATCATCATATGTAACGCCGAGTGCCACTTCATCTGCCAATTGAGGTCGGTCTTCTTCTAAATCAGCTGTTGGTACCTTTTCATATAACTTAGGAGGGCAATTTAATTCTTTTAATAGCATTCTCCCTTGTCTTTTATTAAGGCGGAATATCGGTGTGAGATCTGCGCCTCCATCACCATATTTAGTATAAAAACCAGTAATTGCTTCAGCCGAATGGTCAGTTCCTAAAACGACACAGCCTTTCATTGCAGCAATACTATATTGAACTTTCATACGTTCGCGAGCTTTTTCATTCCCTTTTGCAAAGTCAGTTAATTCAATTCCAACCGATTTTAATGTTGCTACACTAGCGTCAACGGCTGCTTTGATATTAACAGTGTACGTTTCTGTCGGTTGTATAAATTGCAGGGCAAGTTGACAGTCGTCTTCATCCATTTGAACACCGTATGGAAGTCTTACAGCTATAAATATATATTTCTTTTCAGATTGTTCTTCATTTAGTTCATTAATTGCAAGTTGTGCAAGTTTTCCCGTTAATGTAGAGTCTTGACCACCTGAAATACCTAATACAAACCCGTTTAAAAAAGGATGTTTCTTTAAATAGTTTTTAAGGAAATCGATGCTAATTCGGACCTCTTCTTTTGGATCAATCACAGGCTTTACTTTCATTTCTTCAACAATTTCTTTTTGCAATGTATTCAATCTTCATTCTCCTTTTGTTGATATAGATTGTGCTTTTTGATATATGCATAACATTCCTCAGGCAATAAATATCTAGGTTCTCCACCTTTTGCGAACTCTTCGCGAATATAAGTAGAACTAATCTCCATGGCTAAACCTTTATCTATCAGGTGAAATCTTGTACCGTTATCATTATTTCTTAACAGAGGAGAACGGGAGATTGTTTTAAGCATATCAATTCCATCACGGGCCATCACAATAAATTTGTTTTCAGATACTAATTGGTCTCCATATTTCCATTTTCCATCTGCAATGTCTTCTAAAAGATCGGCACCCATGATGAAATAAACCTCATCATCTTGGAATTTGGATTTAAAATGATTCATCGTATAATACGTAAAAACTTCCCAAGCTTCCTTATTCATTTCGTAATTATCAGCAATGAATTTTGGATTATTTTTGATAGCTAAACTCAACATATTCCATCGGTGTTCATCTGTATTATGTAGTTGCTTATCCCTACGTTTTGAAGAGCAAGGTAAGAAAATGACTTTATCTAACTTACAACGATGGGCAATTGTGCTTGCAGTCCATAAATGAACATTTGTGATAGGATCAAATGAGCTACCATATATTCCGATTTTAGCCATTCTTTAATTCCTCAGTCTTTCTCCTAGCTTCCGCTATTTTCTCCATTTTGTTATTCCAGCATTTCTCACTTAAATCTACTGGATATTCTTCGGGATTCAATGCGCGTTTATATTCTTCCCACAGTAAAGATAGGTTTTCTTCAGCAAATACTTGAACATCTTTGATATCTGGAATTGAATAGACCAATTCACCATTCTTAAAGATTTCATGATGGAGTTCTCTCGCCTCAAAATGGGTCACAAACTTACTGATATATGTATGGATTGGGTGAAATAATTTAATTTTTTCTTCTGATTCTGGATTTTCATCATCCATCGCAATATAATCTGCTTCAGCATGATGATTAATTGTATTAATAATGCGATACAGCTTTTTAAAACCTGGTGTCGTTACTTTTTCTGGATTTTGAGAGATTTTAATTGTATCAACCATTTGTCCATTTTCATCTTCAATGCTGACTAATTTATAAACTGCTCCTAATGCAGGTTGGTCATATGCTGTAATTAGTTTTGTACCAATACCCCAAGAATCAATTTTAGCTCCTTGGGATTTTAAATTTAAAATAGTATATTCATCTAAATCATTTGAAGCTATAATTTTAGTGTTTTTAAAGCCAGCTTCATCAAGCATTTTTCGGGCTTCTTTAGACAAATACGCTAAGTCACCGCTATCTAATCTAATTGCTGCAAAGTTAATCTTATCTCCTAATTCCTTGGCGACTTTAATCGCATTTGGAACGCCGCTTTTAAGCGTATCGTAAGTATCAACTAAAAAAGTACAATGATAATGTCGATCTGCGTATTTCTTAAAGGCAATGTACTCATCTCGATAAGCTTGAACTAGTGCATGAGCATGTGTACCTGAAACAGGTATATTAAATAATTTGCCTGCTCTTACATTACTTGTAGCATGAAAACCACCAATAAAAGCAGCTCTAGCTCCCCAAATGGCTGCGTCAAACTCTTGTGCACGCCTAGTACCAAATTCCATTAGTGTATCATCACCAACAATATGTTTAATACGAGAAGCTTTTGTTGCGATCAAAGTTTGGTAATTTACAATATTTAATAATGCCGTTTCAATTAATTGAGCTTCTAGTAGTGGAGCTTCAATTCTTAAAATAGGTTCATTTGAAAAAACCAATTCTCCTTCAAGAAGAGCTTTAATCGTTCCTGTAAATTTCACTGTAGATAAATGCTCCAGAAATTCTGCTTCATAACCTAGTTCATTTTTAAGATATTCTATATCCGATTGACTGAATGAAAAGTTTTGAAGATAATGAATGATTTTTTCTAAACCAGCAAAAATAGCATAGCCATTTCCAAATGGAAGCTTTCGAAAGTATAGTTCAAAGACAGCTTTTTTATTGTGAATATTGTCGCCCCAATAAGTTTCAGCCATATTTATTTGGTATAAATCTGTATGTAATGCAAGGCTATCATCATGAAAATTTGTATTCATCGTATTTCCGCCCCTAAAGTGTTTTTAAAATGACTTAAAGCCCATTCATGACCTGCTGCGTTAAAGCTGGCTACAGCATCACTATGAATGACTAATTTATACCCCTTATTATAAGCATCAACTGCTGTATGTAATACACAAATATCTGTACATACTCCGATTAAATGAAGTTCACTAATATTACGTTCTCTTAGTTTTATTTCAAGATCAGTACCTGCAAAAGCAGAATATCTCGTTTTATCCATCCAATGTACATTTGAAAAATCTTTGGACTCCTTAAGCACTTCCTGTAACCCTCCATATAAATTCCTTCCATTTGTGTGGCGAATATTATGTGGTGGAAATAATTTTGTTTCAGGGTGTAATTGGTCATCTTGATCATGCACATCAACAGCAAAAACAACAAAGTCATCTTGTTTCAAAAAGTTTTTCGTTATTAGAATGATATTTTGTTCAATTTCTTGGGCAGGTTTCCCACATGTTAATGAACCGTCATCTGCTACAAAATCATTTGTATAATCAATAATGATCAATGCTTTATTATTCATTTACAGATCCCCTAACTAATGAATATATTTGTTTGTAGAAAAGTTCACAAATTAAAAATAATAAATGCATAATAATGGAAGTGATACCATTATTTTTCAATTTAATCTTATTATAAGTTAATTCATATGAAAACAAATAAAAGTAAATTTATTAAATAAATTATCTCTATTATAGTTTCCAGTGTACAAATAATTAGTATATGAAGCATCTAGTCTTGATTAGGTGGAGCAATGAAAAGGATTCTTCTATCATTTATCGAAGTAATCATTAGTAGTATTTATGTATGCTTAGTCTATATGAGATTGATATAAAGGCAAAATGATTAGATTTAGGGGTGAAAGAAATGCGAGTTTTTCAAGCTAACAGATCAGAGGTAAAGGAAGTAGCAAAATTATTTGATCAATATCGTGTATTTTACAAACAAGAAAGCAATATTGAAGCAGCGGAAGCATTTATTACAGAAAGAATAAAAAATAACGAGTCAGTTATTTTTGTCGTTGAAGAAGGTGGCGAATTTTTAGGATTTACCCAACTATATCCTTCGTTTTCATCAGTTTCAATGAAAAGACTATGGATTTTAAATGATTTATTCGTATCAAAAACTGCAAGAAACAAAGGGGTAGCCCAATATCTGTTAGATGCTGCCAAACAATATGCGATTGAGACAAACGCTAAATCATTAGATCTTCAAACAGCTAACGATAATAAAGCGGCTCAAGCACTTTATGAAAAAAATGGCTATGAACTTGAAAAAGCATTTCGTTCCTATTCATTGATGATTGAAGGTCAATCGTAATCAGTTAGGCAAAGTTATTATTATATAAATTTGTGTAAGGTGGTTGTGAGTGAACTCATTTCAATTTACTGAAAGATTACATAGAATTTTCACAATAGCAAAAAGCTTGATAAATGAAGATGAAGCAATTCAACCAATTCATCTATTCTTTGGAGCATGTAAGGAAGGTTCAGGTGTTTGTGAAGAATTATATTTATATTTAACTCAGGAATTAGGAAACCATTTTCTCAATCAATTTAACACTAATATTCAACAAACCTATGAAAGTATTCAAATACATGGATATAATGTATCACTTTTAACTAATGAAGTCGTTAAAAAAGCAGAACAAAAGATGAAACGTTTTGGTCAAATATATTTAAATGAAGGTCATCTCTTAAGTGCGCTGTTAGAGGTAGAGAGTTCTTTCACTCAATATCTGGACCAAAATAGGATTAGAGAGATCTTAAGTATAGTAGCGTCTCCAAGAGATTTAATTATTAGCTTAGAGAACGACTTAGAGCAACAAAATACGAAAGAAGGTTTTATTGTTCGAAAAGTTACTTTAGAAGATTTTCAAATCGTACGACTATTTGTGCAGACTGAATTTGGTGATGCGTGGATTGAATCAGTTCAAAATGGCTTCAATTCAAGTGAACTACCGATATATATTGCCTTAGAGAAAGGGAGAATAGTAGGTTTCGCTTGTTATGATGTTGTGCGGAATAAAAAAGGAATATTTGGCCCCATGGGTACGTCAAGACATGCACGTTCAAGAGGAATTGGTTCAGAACTACTACATCATTGTTTAAAAGAAATGAAATCAGTTGGATATGAGTATGTGATTATTGATCAGGCTGGCCCAATAGAATTTTATGAAAAGAACTGTCATGCGCAATTAATACCGTTAACGAAGTCAGTATAAATCTAATCTTCCTAAGGTAAGAGTATATTTCAATTTAACAATAAATATTGTGTATTAAAGGAGGGGTTACGATGGATATCTTAGTTTTAGGTGGAACAAGATTTTTAGGTAGATACATTGTTGAGGCGGCGTTAGAAAGGGGACATACCGTCACGCTTTTCAACCGTGGTAATAACCGAAACTTATTTCCAAATGTTGAACAATTAATTGGTGATCGAGATGGTGACTTAGCTGCACTAAAGGGACGTAAGTGGGATGCAGTTATTGATACGTGCGGTTTTATTCCTAGAACAGTTTTGAATATAATCAAAACACTAAATCCAATAAAACATTATACATACATTTCTAGTCTATCTGCTTATAAAGAATTGAGTGAAGTTGGTGTAGATGAATCTGGTGAAGTTCATACTATGTCAGATGAAAAGCTAGAAGAAATAACTAGAGATTCTGCTGGACCATTTTACAATGAATATTACGGTCCATTAAAGGTACGAAGTGAAGAAGCCGCTGAGAATGAATTGCCTGGTAAAGTATTGGTTGTTCGTGCTGGACAACTAGTTGGTCCTCATGATTATACAGACCGACTCCCATATTGGGTAAAGCGAGTTTCTGAAGGTGGTACTATTTTGGCTCCTGGTCGAAAAGACCGCCAAATTCAAATAATCGATTCTCGAGACTTAGCAGACTGGATTATTAAAATGGTTGAAGAAAATGTAACAGGTATATTTAATGCAACCGGCCCAGATTACACATTAACAATGGAGAAATTTCTTGAAGAGTGTAAAAAAGTTTGCCAAAGTGATGCAACCTTTAGATGGGTATCAGAACAATATTTAAAAGAAAAACAAGTGGGGCCATGGGGGGAAATGCCTCTTTGGATTCCAGAGGAGTTTCCATTAGAAGGCGAAGAAAAACCATTAAAAGGATTCTTAGCGGTAGACATTCAAAAAGCAATAAATAAAGGATTAACGTTTAGGCCACTCTCGGAAACTCTTAATGATGTATTAGTTTGGGAAACAACACGTGAAGAAGGTCCAAGGAAAGCTGGTTTAGATCGACAAAAGGAAATTGAACTATTAACGAATAGCTAATATATTCCTCGTTGAATTAGAAAACTATTTACTTGTGAAAAAGATTAGCCACAAAGTTAGGTGGCTATTTTTCATGTTGAATCAATTGTCATGATTTTCGTATTCAGGTATCGAAATGATTTGTAACGAAAGGAAAATATATGGGGAAAAAATTAATTGTACTATTCGTATGTATCATTGTGGTGATTGCGAACGCCTACTATTTTACAAACTATTATGATACTAAAAAAGAAGCAGTGACTGCTTCAATAAAGTCTAATATAAATGAAAATGAACTAAGTGGAGAAAATTATCAGTTTGTAAGTCTACCAAATAGCTCTTATTTTATTTGTATAACTGATATTCCACATAGTATGTATGTTTATAAAACATCAACAATGTTTAATAAATATAAGGCTACTTTATTTAATGTAGAACATTTATATGCAGGGGATGGAGCAGGAATACATTATGTGAATAGTAAGCTTGCTTATGGTTTTACGAAGGAAAAACCGAAAGATAAAGATATCTACATTGGTCATAAAAAAATGAATGTTTTGGAATTAGGAAAGTATTTTAAAAACAGTAAGTATGAATTAATCTATAGAAATTTAGTTCTCTATTATCCCGACCAGCCAATGACTACAAAAAATAGTTCAAATTTCAAAATGGGTTTTGATGAAATTACTTATCGATAAAGTAATTGTAACTAGGTTTGAACACTCTCCATTTGAATGTCATGTAGAAATGAGGAATTATTTAGGGCAGGTGCAATTTTTATCTGAATTAAGTACTTTGTCAATTTTACGAAATGAGTTTTTTGTTGATGTCTCACATTTAACAACAAGCAAGTAAAAAAGGATGAAAAAAATTCATCCTTTTAATTATAGGCATTAACTGTGTCTATTTATTAAAAATAGAATATAATCCAACTTTTTTAATTAGTATTTTAGGGTTTTTACCATTCAAATCGGCAATCCACAAATCCCCTTCTATTTCTAAGTCACTTCTTCTTACCCATGTAATTTTATATGACGAAGTGGAATAAATTGGGCTATAGTCACCTAAATTTTTAGGAGGATTTGTGATTTTTGTTTGGTTTGGTTCATGAATATTGACTAGAAATAAAGCGGGTTTTGGTCTTTTTTTAGGATCATTGGACCACTCACTTTCAACTACACGTGACACAATTAATGTAGAATCATTACACCACGTAAATCCTAATTCAGCAAAATTAGGTGGTGTTAAATTTGTAGAAGTAAATGCTGGCATTTCAGTGATTTTTAAATCTTTATCTTTAAAACCTGCGACTAATCTTCCGCCACCAGCAATATAACCTAATATATTTTTCTGAAATGCCCATTTTGGTTCATCAACTTGAAAAATGACTTCATCTTGTATTTCAAAAATTTTTCCATCGGTTGAAATGATACAAAGTAAATTACTATCCATGGACCATGAAGCGGTTGGACTAACGATAAATGATATCCATTTTTGATTTGGTGAAAATTGAAAACTACTTGCATTAATCGAAGGGATATTTACATTTCCTTTTTTTAAATCCTTCGGAATGACAAAAAACTGATTTACATTTTCGGTTAATATTTTATGGTTTTTTAAATCATTTGGTAAAGATATTTTATATAGAATTGGGTTCGTCCAACCATCAGGGTGGAGAGAGGCGCTTGATGATGCAATAAAGCTTTTACCATCTGGGAACCAGTTAAAATCATCTACACCAAGAGCTATATTATAGAATTGTTTAAAATCAGAAACATTTAATACTCCACCATCTAAGAATGCAATGATATTTTTATTAGGTGACCATTTTGGATTAGATCCATCATTAAAAATCAAAGTATGTTTTTTTGTTTTTAAGTTATAAACCCAAATTTCGGATTGAGTAGGATAGGATTCTGTTGTACTTTGTGTAATTTCTTTTTGATATAGAATAAATTGTCCATCATATGACCACTGGGGAGGATAATGATAAACTGCTTGTTTACTTGTAATTTTTTGCTCTTTGTTATTTATTTTTATCCATAAATACCCATCCTTTACATAGGCTATCTTTAAAAAAGTGTTGTCAGTTTCTGCATGAGTTAAATTAGGAAAAAGTAAATATACAAAGATCATCATTACGATGAATATTTTTTGCTGCATTCGTTCACCTCTTTATTCAAGTTTTGAATATTTTTCCCTACTCTACATGGAAATATCAATTTAGTTGTTATGAAAGCATCCTTAAATACTTAATAAAACAAAATGATAAAAAATGTTGTTGTCGTAATCATTGTTGCTAATTAAGAGTGTGTTAGTTGATTACAACTACAGGATGCTCCCTTTCCGTGGGGCGCGAGCTAAGCCTTCCCGCATCTCCCACAGGAGTCTCGCACCTTCCGTTGTAATCAACTTTTGTCTTTATATCAATCCTAAAAGCAAAATATTTCAAAAAAAATTTATTTAGAAGCTTAATTTATCATTCAAAAAAAAGGAGGTACATCTAATGTGGATTATTATGTCTGTGGTGTTGGTCATTTTATTTTTCCCGATGTTTTATAGACAGAATAAGAGAATCAGTATACTGGAAGATGAAATTCGAGAGTTGAAAGGAATTAAAAAAATCTATTAGAAAAGACAACTATAAAGATGTTTTTTTTGTTAAAGTAGATTCCTTTACATTAACATCCTTGTAAATAAAAAAAGAACCGAATGAATCGGCTCTAATTCTTATTTACAACTGCTCTTAGTACTCTTCTACTGTTGCGATATATGGAAGGTTTCTAAATTTTTGTGCATAGTCAATTCCATAGCCAACGATGAATTCATCAGGAATGACAAATCCAACGTAATCAACTGGTAAGTCAATTTTTCTTCGTTCAGGCTTGTCCAATAGCGTACAAATTTTAATGTTTCTAGGTTTGTGTAGTTGAAGATGATCCTTTAAGAAATGTAAAGTTAAACCACTATCAATAATATCCTCTATCACAACTACATTTTTGTTTGTGATATTTGAGTCAAGGTCCTTTAATAGTTTTACTTTACCGGTAGATTCTGTTTGATCACTATAGCTTGAAACGGAAATGAAATCTACATTAATATCACTTTTCATTTCTCTAATTAAATCTGCTGCAAATACAAATGAACCTTTTAGTACAACAATCATTACAACAGATTCATTGTTAAAATCCTTTTCTATTTCTTCGGCAATTTGTTTTACTCTGTGTTTCAGATCAGTTTCAGAAATTAATGTATCTTTAATTCTATACGGCATTTGTATGCCTCCTTACAATATTAGTGGTAGTAGTATCAAACATTTATATTTTCATAAAGACAGTTTCATTATAACCAAATAGTAGTGTTAATTACTAAGATAAATGATTATTAATGAAGTGACTGCAGTTTGGTAATAATAGCCATATACTATTTATGGAGGTTATTACATGAATGAAAAAATTGACTACAATGGCTTACCGAAACATTCTAAGCCAATGTGGAGAAGTGGTTTAAATGTACCTTCCTTTCAGCCTTATACAGAAGATGAAGAATTTGATGTTGTTATAGTTGGCGCAGGAATTACCGGGATTTCAACTGCATACTTTTTAACACAAGCAGGGATGAAGGTTGCAATTCTAGACGCTAATAAAATTTTGAATGGTACGACTGGTCATACAACTGCAAAAGTTACGGCTCAACATGATTTAATCTATGATGAGTTAATACAAAATTTTGGACTAGAGAAGGCTAGAATCTATTATGAATCTCAAAAAGAGGCTATGAATTTTATAAAAAAATACAGTACTGATCATCAAATAGACTGTAATTTAGAGATTCAAGATTCAATTATTTACACAAATTCAGATCAATATGTAAACAATTTACATAAAGAATTAAAAGCTTATGAATTACTAGGCATTGACGCCTTTGGTTCTGAAAGTACAGATCTACCTTTACAATCTAAGTTTTCAATTTCAATGAAAAATCAAGCACAGTTCCATCCATTAAAATATTTAATTTACATGTTAAAGGAATCTATTGAAAAAGGATTAAGTGTATATGAGGAAACTGTTGTAATTGATTTAGAACCTGGCAAAATAGCTCAAGTCATTACGCAAAGTGGAAAGAAAATTAAATGTAAGCATGTTGTTAGTGCATCTCATTTTCCTTTCTATGACGGCATGAAACTGTTTTTTGCAAAAATGCATGCAGACCGTTCGTACGTTTTAGCGGCTAAACTTAAGTCACCGTTCCCTAAAGGAATGTATTTAAGTGCAGAAGATCCAAAGAGATCATTAAGAACAATAAAATATAATGATGAAGAATTAGTGTTAATTGGAGGTGAAGGTCATAAAACTGGCGTAGAAACTCGTACAATGAGTTTTTATGAGAATTTGAAACAATTTGGGGATGAAGTCTTTGGTATTGAAGATGTAAAATATAGATGGTCAACACAAGACTTAGTGACTTTAGATAATGTTCCTTATATTGGTCGATATTCAGAAAATCATCATAATATTTATGTTGCCACTGGATACCGTAAGTGGGGCATGACAAATGGTACTGTTTCTGCCAAATTAATTAGTAATTTAATTTTAGAAAAGGACGCTCCAAATGCAGAATTATTCTCTCCTTCTAGATTTCAAGCTAACCCTAGTATTAAGCATTTCTTAATGCAAAATATTGATGTAGCTAAACACTTAATTGAAGGGAAACTAGAGCCAGTTTCTAGAAAAATAGAAGAATTATATAATGATGAAGGATCTGTTGTATCGCTTGATGGGAAACGAGTGGGAGCGTATAAAGATGTAAATGGAAAGGTTCATTGTGTTGATACAACCTGTACCCATTTAGGCTGTGAAGTTGAATGGAATAATGGAGAAAAATCATGGGATTGTCCTTGTCATGGATCTAGATTTTCAATTTATGGTGAGGTTCTCGAAGGACCTGCTGAAAAGCCATTAAAACAAGTCTTTACCCAATAATATAGAAAAGAAATATGAGGAGAAACATATGAATCAAAATAAAATAGCAATTATTACTGGTGCTAGCAGATTAAATGGGATCGGTGCAGCCATTTGTCGTCAATTAGCTAATGAGGGATATGATATATTTTTTACCTATTGGACCTCTTATGATCAAGAAATGCCCTGGGGTATTGAGCAAGATGAACCTCAAAAACTAAAAGACGAATGCAGTGCTAAAGGAGTAAGAGTAGCATCTCTTGAAATTGATTTATCAAAAGAAGATGCGCCGAATCAATTATTTCAAGAAGTAATTAATGAACTTGGTTATCCAAGTATTTTAATTAATAATGCAGCTTATTCTACAAATAATGATTATTCTAATTTAACTGCACAAGACTTAAACAATCATTATGATATTAATATTCGTGCGACAACATTATTAAGTATTTTGTTTGCTAGACATTTTAAATATAAAAAAGGCGGTAGAATTATCAATCTGACATCTGGCCAATTTAAAGGACCAATGCCAGGAGAACTTGCCTATGCGACAACAAAGGGAGCAATTGATGCATTAACAATCACCTTGTCGGCTGAGGTTGCAAATTTAGGCATTACAGTAAATGCAGTAAATCCTGGTCCAACAAATACAGGCTGGATGACAGATGAAATCAAAGATTATCTTATTCCTTCATTTCCACTTGGGAGAATAGGTGAACCCACAGATGTTGCAAAGTTAATTAAGTTTTTAGTGAGCGACGATGGTGAATGGATTACTGGTCAAATCCTTCATTCAGAAGGTGGATTTAGAAGATAATAAGAAAGGTCATATTCACTGGATATGACCTTTTTATTTATTTATCAAAAGTATTAGCAATGAAAATAGAAACAAAAGAAGAGCCTGTTTCGTTTTTTAAAAAAATAATGTGTTGATTTCTACTCTAGGTTGCTCGCTTTCCATGGGGCGTGAGCTGAGCCTCCTCGGCCGGCAGGCCTGTGGGGTCTCAGCCTTCCCGCATCTCCCATAGGAGTCGAGCACCTTCCGTTCCAATCGCTCTGTTTTAATGTTAGGCCTCAAAGACAAGGTATTTTAATACAACTTTCATGAATAAATACATAATCTATAAAGTGAAAATTTTTTTCTATTTTTGGGATAGCCCCTATCAAATGCTTTTTTTCAAAGTTCAGTAATTCATCTCCGCATCCGTTAATCAAAATTAAACAATTCTTTTCATCTACAATATTCCATCACATAACAGTCTCTAAATTCGCCTTCATGAAATTCGTGTTTTGGTAAACATTTCACCTTTTTAAACCCACATTTCATATAACAAGCAATTGCCCTTTCATTCCATGTTTGAGGGTCCATAACGACTTTGTCTGCATTCAGTTCCATTGTTAAATAATGAATCATTGCCGAAATAAGCTGACCACCAATTCCTTTATTCCAGTAATCTACTTCTCCAATAAATTGATCCATCCCGTAAAGCTTTTCAGACGTATTCTCATAACCATACTCTCTTTTTCCGTCATCATCTAATTCATAAAATTGTATATATCCAATTTCTTTATCCTCATATTCCACCATACACATCGTTACCGACTCTTCTTTATTAAAAAAAACAGAACGAACTTTTTCCTCATTAAATGGATTATCCCTGCCTTCATAATATTGAAGAACATTTTGATCTGATAGCCATTTAACTAAAAATGGTATGTCATTTTCATTGATTAGTCTTACCTTTAATTGACCATTTTGAAAAATCATCATCATTCCCCCTATATAATAACAAGAAGTAATTCGTGTTTCGTGAAATGAAATCCTCTACAACCGATAAGAAAAAGAGGACTGTTTTTCATAATGAAGAAGTAAATAAAGAGTTAACATCCATAAGTTCCACATTTAATTATCTCTTTATAACAAATAAAAGTAACCGAAACTTATTTGCAATAACTATATTATGCAACGAAAGAAGGATTTCGATGGAAAAGTATCAACTAATACAAGAGGATTTTGAATTAATAGAAGCTGCAAAAGAAAAGATTTCTTCCTTATACGAAGATGATAAGCATCATGTCGGAGCTGCAATTCGTACAAATTCAGGAAGAGTTGTTTCAGGAGTACATATTGAGGCATATATCGGGAGGGTATCAGTTTGTGCTGAAGCCATAACAATTGGAAAGGCAATCTCAGATGGGGACAAAGGATTTGATACGATCGTAGCAGTAAGACATCCATATTCAGATGAGGTAAATAGAGAGATAAAAGTAGTTAGTCCGTGCGGAATGTGTAGAGAACTAATTTCCGATTACTCACCAAATTGCTATGTCATTATTGAAGAAAATGATGAACTTGTCAAAGTAAAAATTCATGAGCTAATTCCATTAAAATATAAAAGAGAGGTTTAATTGGAGGATAATAATGTCAATTTCAAAAGAAGTACTATTAAAGCACAATCTTCAAATGAGATTATGGGTTCATTCATTACATGAACTTTCAGAAGAAAAATGGCGACAACCAATTGCAGAAAATAAATGGACTGTTGCTGAAATCATTTCACATCTAAGCGCGTGGGATGAATACATCATTGAACATCGAATAGCCATTCAAAATGAGGATTTTCCAATTAGCCCTGATGTAGAAAAGTTCAATGCTACTGCTGCTGAATATGCTAGAAATCATTACAAAGAATCAATCTTAAATGAATTTGCAAAAAATCGTCAAAAATTGATTGAGTGTATCGAGAATCTAGATGAGCGAAAACTTACTACACCATTTTATCGAAATTTATCAATTCTTCAATATTTGGGTGGGTTTATCGAACATGATTTACATCATCAAAAACAAATCTTAGAGGTTATATAAAAGGCTTCTGAGTTTTCCCGATGCCTTTTCATCTCTTTTGAGCTAAATAATATTTAATTTTTAAAAAACTATTTAAAATATTTTTCAAATGAATGTTAAATCGAATATAACACTTCATCACTATGTAACGATTATAAAGGTCTAAATTTTTATAAGGTTAGTTTGAAAAATGGATATGAGGAGGCGTTCAAATGAAAATTAATAAAGTAACAATACATACTAGTAAACTGAATGAGACAAGGCATTTTTATGATCATGTGCTAGGTTTTCAGTTAATTACATCCAATGAAAATCAATTTGCTATTCAAGTTGGAAGTAGTTTACTAGAATTTTTGGAGACAAAAAAAGAAACAAATCCTTTTTATCATTTTGCGTTTAATATTCCTTCCAATCGATTTCAGGAGGCTAAATACTGGGCTCAATTAAAAGTTACACTTACAGTGGAAGATGGGATGAATGAAGTGTATTTCAAGTTTTTAGATGCACATTCTTGTTATTTTATAGACCCATCTGGAAACATCGTCGAATTTATTTCAAGGCACTCAGTATCGGTACAGAGTAATGATGCTTTCACGGCAAACTCAATACTAGATATAAGTGAAATCAATGTTACAACGACAGATGTTTTGTCTGTTGGAAATCAGTTAATTGCAAATGGAATAGGGGTAAGAGAGGGAGAGGAATTAACTGAGTCATTAAACTTTATGGGGAAGGAAGGCTGTTTTCTATTACTTGGTCCACAAAATAGAAGATGGATATTTTCAGATAAACGCTCAAAATGCTTTCCGGTTGTCATTACTATTGACCAGAAAAAATTAATTGAAGTTGATGAGCTTGGCAATGTAGACATTAAAGATATATAGTTGATTTGTAATTTCTAGACGTACTTTTTCATTTTGTTATGACACAATATTATGATGAAATGTTCAATTTAAATCGAGTAACATATATTAAGAAAAATCAGTAGATTAACGAAACGAAAGTATGTGTGAATAGATTAAGCATTAAGTAAATAATCACCTAAGATTAGGTGGTTATTTTGTTATTACTAAATTTAGTAGGTTTTTTGTCAGATTTTATAGAATATAAGTTAATAAGAAAAGAAAAATTAATTTTCAAATAAAATTATCGTTTGGTGAATAATGCTACTTTCACATTAAACATTTTACCAGACTATCTAATTCGATATTCCGATCACATAAGTAATTGAAAGAAGGCGTAAAAGTTGTTTATTCATTTGTTGTTGGAAGTCATGGTACCATTATTTTTTTATGTTATTTTAGGTTTTCTATTTAACAAAATTTTCAAATTGCACTTAGGCACATTAACTACTCTATTAGTCTATTTATTTTTACCTGTTGCTGTATTTATGAAAATGTATAGTAGTCCGTTATCTGGGGAGGTAGCAGGAATTGTACTGATATTTTTGATAGTTCAATATGCCTTAATGTCTTTTGTTTCACTAATAGCTTGTAAAATAAGAGGAATTGAACCGAGTATGAGAGGGGCATTTGCCAATAGTATAGCCTTAAATAATTCTGGTAATTTAGGACTACCAGTTAATGCTTTAGTATTTAAAAATGACCCATTTGCAATGAGCATTGGTGTTTTAGTCGTACTGTTTCAAAATATCATGACTTTTACTGTTGGCGTTTATAATGCGGAAGCAACTGTAAAGATGAAGGAAGCGATCGTGAAAATGTTAAAACTTCCAATCTTATATAGTGTGGCATTAGGGTTTATCCTCCAGTTATCGCACGTGGAATTATCAAGAGGAATTGTTTCGGTTTTTGATCCAATTACTGCTGCTTTTGCACCATTTGCATTAATAACTTTAGGTGCTCAATTAGCAGAATCCGGTAAAGAAATTGATTGGGCTAATTTAGGACTTAGTAATTTTTTAAGATTAATTGGCGCGCCAGTATTAGCATACGGAATCATACTGATTTTTGGATTTGAAGGTGTCGTTGCAAAAGCATTATTCATAGGAAGTGCTTTTCCAAGTTCGAGAAATAGTGCATTATTATCCTTCAAAGGACCCCACGCAAGTTTTGCGGCACAAACTGTGATTTCTTCTACGATTATTAGTAGTGTCACCTTACCAATCGTTATACAACTTTCTGGTATTCTTTTTTAAGTTCAAAGTGCTCATATTTTAAGACATCACTTTGAGCTTTATGTGTTTTTTATCAATTATGAAATGGACATGTTTAAAAGGAGTTTAGTATGGAGTGTAAAACTGAAGAAGATATTATTATGCTTATAAAAGAAGATTTATGGATGATGGACATATTAAAAATTGCTAAAACGTTAGAGCTTCCAGATTGGTGGATTTGTGCGGGCTTTGTTCGTTCTAAAATTTGGGATCATTTACACAGATTTGAAGAAAGAACTAGACTTGAAGATATTGATGTTGTTTATTATGATCCTACAAATTTAGATGAATCCGTGGAAAAGAAATATGAAGAAATTTTAAAAGATTTAAAAATGGATATTCCTTGGTCTGTAAAAAATGAAGCACGAATGCATTTAAAAAATAAGCTTCAACCGTATGAATCATGTGTAGATGCGATTTCAAAGTTTCCAGAAACTGCAACGGCACTTGGTGTAAAACTAAATGAGATGGATGAGATTATTTTAACAGCACCATGTGGAATAGATGATGCCATTAATGGAATCATAAGACCTTCACCAAATTTCTTAAAAAGTAGAGGATCAATTGAAATATTTGAAACGCGCATTCTTAAGAAAAATTGGAAGCAAAAATGGCATAAGTTACAAGTAGAACAGACCTATCAAAAATAAAGAATATGTCATAGAACTATTTTAATCAGTTTTTAATAAGATAATTAGGGGGGCAATGCAATGAAAAAACGTTTGTTTATTAGTTTGGCAGTTGTAAGTATACTTTGTTTAGCAGGCTGTCAAACAAATGACTATACTAAAAAGGATGGGAAGGTAACGATGGAAGATAAGGATAAGAAACCAACAGTTGAGGATAAAATCTTAGCTGAAAATGAAGTTTTTAAAGTTACTTCAATCGTTAATGAAGAAACAGTAAATAATGTTTTCGAAGTAGAAGGAACAGCAAGTGTATTTGAAGCGATGTTTAAGTATCGTTTAGAAGATGGGCATAATGTATTAGCTGAAGGCAGTGTAATGGCAGATAATGGTGCACCTGATTGGGGAAATTTTAAAATAAGAATCAGTCATAACCAACCATCTAGCCCTAATGGGGTATTAACGATTTATGTTGCGAGTGCTAAAGATGGCACAGCAGAACATGAATTAAACATCCCGGTGGAGTTTGCAAATTTTGAAAGATAATCAAAAGACTTTAGCAAAACGCTAAAGTCTTTTTTTGTTCAATGTAAAAGAAATTATCACAATTGAATCCAATTTTTATTACAAAACAATGATTAAAGAGTAGAATGTAAATTATTACATAAACTAAATCGTTTGGGATTATTAAAAAATTCTAATGAAACTCTAATCAAATTTTAAAATAAGTATAAGTTCGTTTTCATTTTTTACAGATATGCTTATTAAATACTAAGAATGATTTTATAAGTGTTATTATAAAAAAAATGAGGGATAAAATAAATGAAAAAAATATTAATTATAGAAGATGAAAAAGAATTAGCGAATTTTATAAGATTAGAATTGGAGTATGAAGGAAATGAAGTTCATATTTCAAATGATGGAAGAGAAGGATTAAACCAAGCAATTGAGAACGAGTATGACCTAATATTACTTGATTTAATGCTTCCAAATTTAAGTGGAATCGAAGTTTGTAGAAGAATAAGAGCTCATAAAGATACACCAATTATAATGATCACTGCGCGTGATAGTGTATTTGATCGTATTTCTGGACTGGATAGTGGAGCAGATGATTATATTTCCAAACCATTTGTTATTGAAGAGCTACTTGCTCATATGCGTGCAATTTTTAGAAGAATTGATCGTTCAACAAAAATACATTGCTTAAAATTTAAAGATTTATCTTTAGATTCGGCAGCAAGGGTTGTAAAAAAAGAAGATACAATTATTGATTTAACGAAAAAAGAGTTTGATTTACTATATTTGTTAATGAGTAATGTAAACAGAGTATTAACTAGAGAAATTTTACTAGAAACAGTATGGGGTTACGGCTCAACTATCGAAACAAATGTTGTAGATGTTTATATTAGTTATTTAAGAACAAAACTAGATGATAAGAACAATACGTATATACACACTGTAAGAGGTACAGGGTATGTAATGAGAATGTAGAGGTGAAATTCAGTTTGTTCAATAAGCTTTCTATTAGATGGAAAATAACGATTACAATCGTTTTGCTTATGGTTTTCATTTTTACATTATGTAATATTATTCAACTGTTCCTTATACAAGTCTCAATTATTAATCAACAGCATCACAGAATTGAAAAGCGATTAACTGAAACTGTAGCTTATATGGACGAAGAGTATAATAAAAAACAATCAAATGAAACCTTCTTTATGGATACTAGACATTATTTCGAAAAAATCATTCAAAATAATGAAATGATCCGATTATTAGATGCTGACGGAAAAGTGATTTATACAGTATCACAAAAAATGCCAAAAATAGATATTGATAAAAATAGTGTTGGTCAGTTTAGACAATATCGATTACACAATCAAGAGATATTGATTGCCAGTAAAGCACTGCATTATGGAAAATTTCATGGAATATTAGAAGTGGCAATAAATGTTGAAATTTTTTCTAAATTTGTGAAGGAATCCTTTTTTATTTTAATTTTTGGGACTATCTTTTCACTGATTCTAAGTATCATTAGCGGTTGGTTTTTATCCAAAAAATTATTAAAACCAATAAAAAATTTAAATCATACGATGTTAAAAATTAAAAATAATCAATTAAAAGAGCGAGTATTTGTTGGAGAAATAAATGATGAATTGTCAGAGTTAGGTTTAATTTTTAATAAAATGATGGACGAGTTAGAAGCCTCGATTACTAGACAAAAACGTTTTGTTGAAGATGCTTCACACGAGTTGAGAACGCCGCTTGCAATTATTCACGGTCATTTATCCCTTGTTAACCGTTGGGGAAAAAAAGATGAAAAAGTTCTAGAAGATTCTTTGAATACTTGTATTAATGAAACAAATCGAATGATTATCTTAACTAATGAACTGTTACAGTTATCAAAACTTGAAAAAGGTAATGAAGAGAGTATTATATTTGAACCATGTAATGTATTAGAGGTTGTACATGAGATTATAAATAACTATCGATTATTACACGAGGATATGAAGATTGAATACGTACAAGAAACTGCTAATATTGATCAAGCAAATATTACTCGTGAACATCTAATGCAAGTATTAATCATTTTATTTGATAATGCTGTCAAATATAGTAAGGATGAAACGAAAATCAATATTTCAGTCAATCAAAGTAATCAACACATTCAAATCCATGTTAAGGATAATGGAATTGGTATACATGATGAAGATCTAAAACATATTTTCGATCGATTTTATAGAGCTGATAAGGCAAGAAGCAGAGCAAATGGTGGGAATGGATTAGGACTTTCAATTGCTAAAAACCTAATTGACGACTATGGTGGAGGTCTGGAAATTACAAGTGAATATGGCGAAGGAACAACTGCGATTATTACACTTGCTGTATATCATTGAATAAGACTTGTTTAAAAACAGGTCTTTTTTTTTGTTCTTTTTAAAGATTATTGTTTTAAACATTAGAAACTTTAAATATAGAAGTAGATTATAAAGGAAGGTGCGAGACTCCTGTGAGAGATACGTGATGGCTAAAATCCCCTTTAGGGATGTGGTCTTGCATGCTTTACGACAAGACGTCGAGGTTTTAGAATGCCTACTTATCTCAGCTCACACCCCATGTAAAAGAGGGCAACCTGTAGATGTAATCAACTAACGCATTCATAAATAGCAACAAAGGATACGAAAGCAATCGTTTTATGTGTAAATGTAGAAATACATATACATAGTTTCTACAAACTGTTTATGGTACAGTTGAATAAAATGAAAATTCTTTAAATTGGAGAGGAGAAGGTTTTATGAGCCAAACAAGAATCGCAATTAATTACGCAATTATGATCGAAAGACTTCGTAGCGAAGGTGTTGAAAATAGCCAATTAATAACCGTTCTGAAAGAAGAAAATTATGAATTTCTTAACCAATTTGGAAAAGGTATGCCAGATTGGGAGGCACTAGTAAAGCTATTTAACCAAAGTGAAGATGATTTTCAGAGAATACTAAATGAAGGTTACCACATTAAGTTTTTAACAAAAGGGTCACTAATGACTTTATTAAGACTCAAGTATGGAATTGAAGCAGAAAAGAACTATGATGATAAAGGAACTGCACTTGAAGGCATCATCCTAGCAAAAGAAGCTGTCGAGACTATTAAAAACACATTAGCTCCAAACTGGAAGCTTACTACGTATGTTGATGAAAAAGACGGCTTATCGAAAGTGCGGATCGAATTACTGAAAAGTTCGGAACTGACATCTATTTAATTTATGTAACTCTTTATTAATTTTCTAATTGATAGAGATATTTCTAAAGGTTAAATGATGTAATCTAGTTAAAGAAGGCGTGACTATCTAGTCATGCCTTTTAGTTTTAGATTGAACATATTTCTACCATACTCAATTAATGAATCATACGGATCTCCATCTAAGCCTAAAACTTTACAAAAAGCAGGCTCCGTTTTATATCCTTGTTTTTTTAGCTGAATCACTTCGCTTCTCATATTTGGAAACTGCTCCATGATCAAATGCTCAATTACCATATGAATATATGCATTTTGCTTCTGAACCGGTGTTACTTGACCAAATATTTCAATCTCAAATTCTTCAAAATTGAAGTTTACTGTTATAGAAGGAATATCTCTACTATTTGTATGTGAAATATTGAAGTTATTTTGCATACCATATAAATTTCTAATCATCTTTTCGAAAGACTTAAAATCTCGTACCTCAGTAATAATATCTAAATCTGAATCTTTCATATCAATTTCAATCGGAATTGTTCCACAAAGAGTGGGATTGAATTCTCTTAAATCTTCCATGATCTTAAGGCGTGATAATGTATGATATGCCTTTTGTTGCCTAGGGTTTCCATTTATTAAGTAATCAATTGATAGAAACATATTTTCTCCTTCATTAATCTGTTCTTCACTAAGTATATCTCGTATTTATTAGTTTGATAAAGGAAAAACGAAAGATACATGGAATAGACAAACAAAGAACTTCTTTTAAATGAAGAGATAAAGGAGAATCAAAATGCCTGTTAAAAAAATATTCTGGGAAGATCCCTATTTATCATACACTTCTGCGATTGTTACAAGTGTTGATGGCCAAACGATTACGTTGGACCAAACAATCATTTATGCTTTTTCCGGAGGTCAACAATCTGATTTTGGTAGAATTGGAGGCTTCGAACTAATCGAAGCAAAAAAAGAAGGGTTAGAAATTCTATACACATTACCCGACAATCATAATCTTCAGGTAGGACAAGAAGTAATTGTGGAGATTGATTGGGAGAAAAGATATAGGATTATGAAACTTCATTTTGCAGCAGAAATTATACTTGAATTAATGTATCAAAACTTTCATCACCCTGAAAAAATAGGTGCTAATATTACTAGCGATAAAGCAAGAATTGATTTTTATTGGGATGGAAATATTTCCGAAACTTTTTCATTGTTAGAAACAAAAGCACATCATTTAATAGATGCAAATTTACCAATTAAGAGTGATTTTAGTGACGAAGAAAAACAAAGAAGGTACTGGGAAATAGAAGAGTTTGGAAATGTTGCATGTGGCGGAACACATATTAAAACATCAGGTGAGATAGGGAGGATAAAGCTGAAAAGAAATAACATTGGAGGAGGAAAGGAGCGTATTGAAATTTATTTAGCATAAAATATTACTTACATTCTATAGTATACTTTAGTAAAAATCATTTAAGTGGGAACGTGATTTAATGAAAAAAACTTTGTTAGTTCAAATGCTTTTGATTGTCTTATTACTTGGTTGTAATAATGTTCATAAAGATCTGTTAGACGTATCTAATTTAGAAAAAGTAGAACCAAAAGGAAATCTTACAGAGGAACAATTAAAAACGATTCCAGTTACATATAATGCAACCTCATTAGAAAAAGGATTAGATGCGCTTCCGTTTAAGGTGAAAATTCCAAAAGATTTTCCTTTTCATGCAGTTCCTCTCACAATTACGTCAATTGAGGATTTTCATCAAGATGGGAAAAATGTAAGAATTAATCTTATGACAACAGCGATAGATCAATCAGAAAAGATTTTTGTGCTAATTGGTGTAGATAATTTCCAGGCTGGGAATAGTGGTTCGATGGAAGATGTTCAATTAGCTAAAGACGTTGTCGCTAAATTTAACAGACATACACTCTTCTTTGAAAAAGACGGCATCAATTATACAGTTAGTTATAACAACAAAAATATTTCGCCTGAACAGCACAAAAAAGATATGATCAAAATTGCTAATCAAATGTTATAAAAATGTAAAAAGCACTGCTTCATACAGTGCTTTTTTTGTTTCATATACAACTTATCTATTAAAAATCAAAATTATCTGGGTCTGGTCCTACGCGTTTACTTGTATTAAGTGATGCAATAGAAGCCATATCATCAGTTGTCAGTTCAAAGTTAAATACATCAAAGTTTTCTTGAATACGAGAAGGAGTGATTGATTTTGGTATTGCAATAACGTCACGTTGTAAATGCCAACGAAGAATTATTTGAGCAGATGTTTTACCGTGTTTTTCGGCTAGCTCTCTAATAATTGGATTTGTTAGAGCTGCGCCTCCTTGCATTAATGGACTCCAAGCTTCAATCGCAATCCCGTTCTTTAAGCAATAGTCACGTATTTCATTTTGTTGTAGAAATGGATGAAGTTCAACTTGATCAACCATAGGTTTAATATTACGATGTGCTGCTATATCTTCTAAATGATGAATATGGAAATTTGAAACACCGATTGCTGGTACTAATTTCTCATCATATAGTTTTTCAAGTGCTTTATATGTTTCTAAATATTTATCCTTAACTGGCCAATGAACTAAATATAAATCAACGTAGTCTAGTCCTAGTTTTTTAAGGCTATCTTCATAAGCTTTTAAAGTTGTATCAAAACCTTGGTCCGCGTTCCAAACTTTCGTTGTAATAAATAGTTCTTCTCTAGCAACGCCTGATTGACGAATTGCTTCACCGACTTGCTCTTCGTTTTTATAGACAGCGGCTGTGTCGATATGACGATAACCAACTTCAATTGCAGTTCGAACTGCATCAACACCATCTTCAGGAGAAACTCTCCAAACACCAAAACCTAATTGAGGCATTTTTACGCCATTATGTAATGTGATAAATTGTGAAGTTTTCATTCATATTCCCTCCTAATTTAAGACTAAATATAGTGTACATCATATTTTTAAAAATTCAAAAAATATGATTTCAGATAAATGGAAATAATTATGTATTAGTTTGAATCTATTAATTTAATTAGTATAATAGGGTAATACTATTGTATTGAAGTGAAGCGGATAAGTTGTATATATATCACTTTTCCTACAATATAGTAATATAAATAAATTCTCTTAAGTTAATTTGGAGGGAAACAAATGTTAAATAAAATACTAGAATTTAACAAAAGATTTGTAGAAAATAAGGAGTATGAACCATATTTATCAGGTAAGTTTCCTGATAAAGAAGTTGTAGTTGTAACTTGTATGGATACTCGCTTAGTTGAATTATTACCAAAGGCCCTTGATCTAAGAAACGGTGACGTAAAAATGATTAAGACGGCGGGTGCTGTAATCAGTCATCCATTTGGATCTGTTATGAGAAGTATTTTAGTATCAATTTATGAACTAGGTGCAAAAGAAGTATTAGTCATTGGCCATCATGAGTGTGGTATGGGTAACACGGATCCTACGAGAATAAAGAAAAGAATGATTGAATCAGGTATTAAAGAGGAAAATTTAGATATTTTAAATTCATCCGGAATAGATTTAGATAAATGGTTATCTGGATTTACAAATGTATATGAGAGTGTAGGTCATAGCGTATCAATCATAAAAAACCATCCATTAATTCCAGATAATATTGAAGTTCATGGATTAGTTATTGATCCACATACTGGTAAATTAGAAGTCATTCATAGAGACGAAAAAACAGAATGCTAAAATAAAAAAAGAGTTAACCAATATTGGTTAACTCTTTTTTTACCATGATTCATACAAAATTCGGTTATTTAAAGGTTGCACTGGACGATTACTTGGATAAAAATATTTGTTTCGATAAAATTCAATTTGTTGATTTGAAAATTGAATTGGTTTTTCAAAGACAATCCATTTTAATCCCTCAGTACAAGGCGGAGTTGTAAAAGATCCATCATATGTTATTTTTTTACTATTAATAGGAATAAGGGATTGAATATTAACTGATATTGAACTGTTTTCTTTTAAATCTTTATCTTCTTTAAGTAGATTTACTATATTTTGAAAGGCTTTATTTTGTGTACCTTTATCTACAAAAATTCCAATTACAGCAATTGAATGATTACGATCTTCATGAACAAAATGAACTTCCATCTCAGATTGATGACCATTGAGTAAATGTTCAGATGGTGTATGAAAATGCAACTGCTTAAGTTCGTAATTCGTTCCTTGTAAATTTATCGTATTTGTATTACTTTCAGGGATTAATTTAATTGTCATATCTTTGATTTCTACTTTAAATTTTCCAGAATGATAGTTTATTCCTAATGGTATTGATTTTTGAGTTGCTGATTCAATATTAATTGGTGATTGTTCTTTGCCTTTTGAACACATGGCGTATCCCTCATTCAGGTTTCCCCAATTATTAGGGCCAGTAGAGCCTGTGTAAGACCAATCTTGACTATTTCCAGTTCCATTTCTTTTAGAGACAGTTTCCATAGAATCAATTTGATATGATGATAAAACAAACAGAAAAATAATTATCGTCAAAGTAATATATTTCATTATGTACTTCCTTTCAAATGGATGTATGATACGATACATTTTAGACAACGATGATACGGGACAAACATATAATGATTAAATAGTAAGGAGGGTACTGTATGAAATTAGATGAGATAATGAAGTCATTAAAAGAAATGGGTACAGAGCAAACAAAAAATACGTTTATTAGGCATGGTGCAAGAGAACCATTTTATGGTGTGAAAATTGGTGATTTAAAAAAATTAGTAAAATATGTGAAAAAAGATCAAGAACTTGCACTAGCTCTATACAATACTGGTAATTCTGATGCAATGTATTTAGCAGGATTATCAATTAATCCAAACCTTATGACAAAAGAACAATTGGAAAAATGGGCTGAAGGTGCTTATTGGTTTATGATTGCTGAAAGTATAGTTGGGGCTGTGACTGCAGAAAGCTTGTATGCTTTAGAACTTGCACGAAAATGGATGAAATCAGAAGAAGAATTAATTGAAGATTGTGGTTGGAGTACATATTCTCATTATTTATCTATCGCACCTGATGAGAATATTGACAAAGATGAAGTAAGAGAACTGTTAAAATATATTGAAAAAAATATACATAATTCGAAAAATCGAGTTCGATATACAATGAATGCCTTTGTCATAGCAGTAGGTAGCTTTGTTCCTAGTTTAAATGTAGAAGCTATGTTAGTCGGAAGGAATATTGGAAAGGTTCATGTCGATGTTGGTAATACTGCGTGTAAAGTACCAATTGCAACAGACTATATTGAAAAGGTTGAATTAAAGGGGAAATTGGGCGTTAAAAAGAAAACATGTATATGTTAAAAGTAAATTGAATGATAGTTAGACAAATCGACGGGGGCGTTTTTAATGATATTTCAATCAGAGCGACTAAGTATACGCAAGCTTAAGTTGGAGGATTTAGATCAATTGCATAAGCTACAATCGAATCCAAATGTTATGAAATATATAACAAATCGTCCGAAATCTTTAGCAGAAACTGAACAAGAATTAATAAAAATAGTAGCTTCATACGAAGAAAATCAAAGTGATTTCTTAGTATTAGCTGTGTGCCTTACTAAGAGCGACGAGTTTATTGGTACATGTGCTGTCATCAAAAATGAAGACAAACAGAGTGAAATTGGTTATAGATTACAAGAAGAACACTGGGGAAATGGGTATGGTTCGGAGTTAACAAAACGACTATTAATCTACTGTTTTGAAGAAAGAAATATTGATTCAGTTATCGCAAATGTAGAAACTAGAAATCACACTTCAGTAAAAATATTAGAAAATAACGGATTTGAACTAATTAATAAAGTGTTTGATGAGGAAATAAGAGATTTCGTTAAAACTTTTCAAAAAGATAATAAGTAATTGAAAAACTTTGGCAAACGAATAGGAGAACACTATGAACGTACAATATCATTATGATTTTTTCCAACATGTCCCTACCATCGTGGTCAGTCTATTAAACTATCTACTATTTGGACTTATCATTTATTCGATATATAAACGTAAAAAAGAAAAAATAGCCTTATGGAAAGCGATCTTAATTGCTATTATAGGTGGCATTCTCTTTTCAATTAATTTAAATATTTTTCATTCATTTATTCAAATTCCAATCTTACCAATTGGTGTATGGTTATTATATTGGTTTTGTAAAAATAGGTTTGGTAAGGCTGGCTGGGAAAAGTACCGAAGTTTTGCATGGGCAGGTTTTTATATTAAATTTATTTTTATATTTACTAGTTTTGTAGTTTATCCAATAGACCTTCTCATTTATCCAAAAGACGAATTAAAAACTTTTATTACGGATGTAAAACAACCAAGGATTATTCGTACAATTCCTAAAGTTAATGAAGTAAAACTGGAAAAATCGAAATTAGTAAATTCTGTAGAAACCTTTAAAATAAGTGAATTATATAAGGATGAAAAATGGTATGCAGGAACGTTTCAATCGGAAACAAAAATGAAACCTATTGAAAGATTTCCATATATTATGGTCGGTACAAAACCAAAGTTCGGCAGTAATGTAAAATCCATTATTTATATCGAGAAGGATGGAAAAGGAATATTCATTACAACGAAAGATCAACATTATTACTTTAGAAGTGATACAAACATTATTTCACCTGCTAGTGGAGGAAATAATCATGTTAAAAAATAAAAAAACAATATTTGGTTTATCTATTTTAGTCATTTCATTTATTGTCATTTATTGGTTTTATCTTTCTAAGCCAACTGCATTTTATTCTGAAGCAAGGATAAAGAAAATCATAAGTCAAACATATAAAGGCGAGAATGCTAAGGAGATTCAGGATATTATTTTTATTGATCAAAAACATGTATTTGTACCTTATATTTCAACAGAAAAAGGGTATGGGGTTAGTTTTTGGAAATGGCAACATCATAAATGGAAGATTGTTAATATTATTGATAAAGCTGGAACACCACGCATATGGAAAATTAACCCAAGTGATCCATCATCATATGTCATGTTTTGGAACTATAGTCCTGTTGATCAAGTGAATGAATTAAAGTTTCGGCTCATTAGAGAAAGAAATTATATGATGTCTAATGAAAATGTATATTACCTTCCAGAGATATTTCTGGAGCAGAGAGTGAGTCTACATAAAAAGACTTACGGATTTTTAAAATATCCTAGCGACTGGATTAACATCCAAAAACTTGAGGCTGCAGCAGGACCAAAAGAAAATATATTCTTCCTGAAAGAACATGGTTATCGAACCTCTTTATCTTTATCGATGACAACGTACAATAAGAATGGTAAGGAAGTGTTTCCGGAAGAGTCTATAAATGGTAATGACAACATAGTCGAGGATGAACTATTTGATTATATTATGTATACGGACGATAAGGATTTCATTGATCGAGAACGTAATTACTAATTATGTAATTTGATCAAGCATTTGTCTTTCGAACCAATAAACAATACAATCATCTTAGAGTATTAATTTATTGGAGGAAAGAAATGAATAGAAAAGTAATTGTTAACGTTTTTTCAGCATTATCCTTCTCGCTTCTTCTTGCAGGTTGCAGTAGTCATAAAACAGAAGTTAATAATGATACAAGTCATAAAGGTCATGAAAATCATGAAGAGCATAGTCAAATGAGTGATGTTCGTGAGCAAACGAAGAATAAGGAAACATTGCCTAGTTTTTTAGCAGTTAAAGAAAAACAGATGCAACAAATTTATTTAGTTGCCGCACAACACACTGATCTGTTGAAGAATATTCCATGCTATTGCGGTTGTGGAGAAAGTGTTGGACATAAAAGTAATTTAGATTGTTTTATTAATGAAGTAAAAGCAGATGGTTCGGTAGTATGGGATAGTCATGCAACTACTTGTGTTAACTGTCTTGAAATTGCATTGGAATCAGCAACATTAAAACAAAAAGGAAAAACAAATCTCGAGATTCGAAAGTATATAGATGATAAATATAAAGACGGTTATGCGAAACCAACTGATACACCGATGCCTTCTTAAAAAATACTCTGTAAAAAAATCTTGATTTAATGTCCTTTATAAAAATAACATTAATGAACCTAAAAAAAGAAACAGTGACTTTTATGTGAAAACATAAAAGTCGCTGTTTTTTTGATTAGAGAAGGGTTCGATTGTTTACACTTCACTTCAGGATACTCGCTTTCCTAGGGAGGTGCAGAGACTTCAAAATATTTTTACTAAAATTTTCTAAAAAATTTTTTGACATATATGAACAGTTGCTCATATAATAAATGTATAGAAAAAACATATGAATGATTGCTCATGTATTTATAGGAGGAATAGAGATGATTGAAGAAAAGAAAAAGAAGGATGAGGTTTGTGATGAAAGTTGTCCACAAACTGTTATGCATGAGGATACAATCCTAACTGTAAAAGAGAAGATGTTAGATATAGATGTACTAATTGGTGTAGCTGATTTATTTAAAGTATTAGGTGATAAAACTAGAACAAGAATTTTACATGCACTTAGTCAGTCAGAAATGTGTGTGTGTGATTTAGCATATTTGCTAGACATGACGCAATCTTCTATTTCCCATCAATTGCGTGTATTAAAACAAGCGCATTTAGTAAAAAATCGTAAAGAAGGAAAAGTAGTTTATTATTCTTTAGCAGATAGCCATGTAACGGAGATTTTCAATCAAGCACTTGAACATATTTTAGAGGATTAAATAAAAGTGTTTGTTTTGGAGAGGGGTTGAATATAGTGAGTACGGGGCAAAAACAAATAAATAGTGAGTTAAAATTAGAAGGATTAGATTGTGCAAATTGTGCAATGAAAATAGAGAAAGGCGTTTCTACTATTGATGGTGTAGAAGCGGTTTCAGTCAATTTTGCAACATTAACAATGACAATTACTTCAACAGAAGAACAACAAGAAGCAGTTGTGAATGAAGCGAAAAATAAAATTCGAAATTTAGAACCGCATATTAATCCTTTAACAAAAGAAGAAGTTAAATCAAAAGCTACGACTAATGAAAAATCAAGGATGAATCCTGAAACGAAAAAATTGGTTATGAAGCTTATTGTAGGTGGGATACTTCTCCTTCTTGCTCAAATACTAAATCTATCTAATCTATTCACGATGGTACTATTTGTATCTGCCTATTTAATTGCAGGTGCAGATGTTGTTATAAAAGCGATTCGAAATATATTTAAGGGGCAGGTTTTTGATGAGAATTTCTTAATGGGTGTTGCAACTATCGGTGCATTTATTATTGGGGAATATCCTGAAGCAGTTGCCGTAATGTTGTTCTATCAATTAGGTGAGCTTTTCCAAAGTATAGCTGTGAATCGATCTCGTAAATCGATTTCAAAATTAATGGATATTCGTCCAGATTACGCAAATGTTAAGGATGGTCACCACACTAGAAAAATATCTCCAGAAGACGTAAAAATAGGAGATATAATTGTCGTAAAACCAGGAGAAAGAATTCCATTAGATGGCCTTGTTCGTTTAGGTTCAACGAATGTCGATACTTCAGCTTTAACAGGTGAGTCACTTCCAAGAGATGTCGTTGAAGGTGATGAAGTATTAAGTGGATTTATTAATTTACAAGGTGTTTTAGAAATTGAAGTGACAAAAGAATTCAAGGAATCTACTGTTTCTAAAATTTTAGAGCTAGTTCAAAATGCCACAAACAAAAAAGCACCAACTGAAAACTTTATCACAAAATTTGCAAAGGTTTATACTCCGATTGTCGTAATTACAGCTGCTTTGATCGCAGTCATTCCACCATTCATCTTTTCAGGTGAATCACTATATGATTGGGTTTACAAAGCTTTAATCTTTTTAGTTATATCATGTCCATGTGCATTAGTTGTTTCTATACCGTTAGGCTTCTTCGGAGGAATTGGAGCAGCTTCAAAAGCAGGGGTTTTAGTAAAGGGAAGCAATTATTTAGAGGCATTAAATGATGTGAAATATATTGTGTTTGATAAAACAGGAACTTTAACAAAAGGGCAATTTCAGGTTAGTTCAATTTTACCAGCGAACGGAAAATCTAAGGATGAATTACTTGAAATAGCAGCCTATGCAGAGTACTTTTCAAATCATCCTATCGCATTATCAATCAGAAATGCATATGAAAATGAAATTGTAGCTGAAAAACTATCAAATTATCAAGAAATAGCCGGTCATGGTATTTCCGTTTCTTATGATGGAGATGAAATACTTGCTGGGAATGTAAAGTTGATGGAACGTCATCATATTTTATATATCCCGATTAAAGAGGCAGGAACAACAATTTACCTTGCTAAAAACAATCAGTTTATCGGGTCAATCATTATTTCTGATCAATTGAAGGAAGATGCGAAGAAAGCAATTTCAGGACTTAAACAAAACGGTGTTCAACAAACAATTATGCTTACTGGAGATTCTAAGTCGGTTGCAAATAAAATAGGCAATCTGCTTGGCATTGATGAAATCTATGCTGAATTACTTCCACATCAAAAAGTAGAGCAACTAGAAAAATTAGAGAGTAAGAAAGCAAAAAATGAAAAAATTGCATTTGTTGGTGATGGTATTAACGATGCACCAGTATTAGCTAGAGCTGATGTCGGTATTGCAATGGGTGGGTTAGGATCTGATGCAGCAATAGAGGCTGCAGATGTTGTATTAATGTCAGATGAGCCATCTAAAATAGTAGATGCAATTAAAATTGCAAAACGAACTAGAACAATCGTATGGCAAAATATTATTTTTGCACTTGCAGTAAAAGGCTTTTTCTTATTATTAGGTGTCATTGGAATCGCAACAATGTGGGAAGCTGTTATTTCTGATGTAGGAGTAACAGTGCTGGCAGTTTTAAATTCAATGAGAATATTAAGAATGAAATAAAAAAAGAACAAATCTAACATCTTAATGTTAGATTTGTTCTTTTTATTTGTTACGCAGAACGTCTTCTTTTTTTTATAAAGATTAATATCAATATACCCAATCCTACTGCTAAAATTGCGTAGATGATATTTGAATACACATCCATATACGATACGATTTTTTCCCATGAAGATCCAACTGAGGCTCCAACTGTTACTAATATTGTGTTCCATATTAGGGAACCAAGTGTAGTGAACAATAAAAAGATCCAAAAATTCATACGTGACATACCCGCTGGAATTGAAATTAAACTACGAATGAGCGGAATTAGTCTACAAAAAAATACAGTCCATACGCCATATTTTGTAAACCATTCATTAGCTTTATGAATATCCTTTTTTGTTAAACGTAGAATATGTCCCCACTTATCTACAATTTTTTCGAGTTTTTGTACATCAAGTAATGTGCCAATTCCAAAAAGTAATATCGCACCAAATACAGAGCCCAAAGTTGAAAAGAAAATAACACCTGTTTTCGTTAATGTTGAAGTTGTTGTCATAAATCCACCAAAGGTTAAAATGACTTCAGAAGGTATTGGAGGAAATAAATTTTCAAGCGCAATTAATAGAAAAATCCCTAAATATCCAAAAGAATTCATTGTTTCAATAATCCAATTTTGCATCATGTAAACTCCTAGAATTAATTTTCGTTGTTAAATAGTGCGTGTCATCACATCATAACATTGTGCAAAATATACTATGTATTTAGTATCCTTGGCAAGTTTTTTGAGGTTATATTTTGGTAAAATAGATAGGGTGAACCTTTTTAAAAAGTAGATTAAATGAAGATATCGTACGTATCTAGCAATATGAATTGAAAATCATTCATTTTAAATGAAGCGTTATCTACCATAAATACGTCATATGTTTAGAAATCATCAGAGGATTTATGAGAGGTTATCGAGAATTAGGTAAGAACAATAATAGAATAGGTGATTATAATGACTGTTAATGTTGAAGTAATAACTGAAGTACCAAGTGCAGAGGAATATGTAGCGATGAGAGTAAGGGCTGGATTAAGTCCAAAGGATGTAAAAGCTTCGGAGATTGGATTAAAAAATTCAATTTATGCTGTGTCAATTAGAGATCAATCTACATTAATCGGTATGGGTAGAATCATTGGGGACGGTGGCTGTTTTTATCAAATTGTAGATATAGCTGTAGATCCTAAGTACCAAGGTCAAGGACTAGGTAAAAGAATTATGTCTGAACTAACTAATTTTCTAGAAAGTAATGTCCCAAAAGGTGCTTATGTTAGCCTTATTGCTGATTTACCAGCCGATAAATTATATGAGAAATTTGGATTTAATTATACTTCTCCAAAATCAGTAGGAATGTATCGGACTTTTTAAAGTTATTTTTATAGAATCTGGGGGAATGCAAATGTTTAAGATTCAAATTGATGCAAATCTTTCTATCAATTTATTAACACCAAAATATGCAGAAACGCTTGTAGAGGCACTTAAGCAAAATCAATCCTCATTAAAAGAATGGTTGATTTGGGCAGAAACAATCCCATCAATCGAAGAATATCAAAAAACAATTATACCTATGTGGTTGCAGAAGTTTGCTGATAATAATGGGTTTGAAACAGGTATTTTCTATCAAAACGAATTGATTGGAATGGTTGGATTACATTTTATTGATCAAACAAACAAAGCAACAGAAATAGGGTATTGGTTAAGCGAAACGATGCAAGGTAAAGGGATTATGACCCGTGTTGTGGAGTATTTAGTTACATACTGCTTTGATGAACTAAGTCTAAATCGGGTTGTCATTAGAGCGGCAGTTGAAAATCAAAAGAGTCGTGCAATCCCACTACGTCTCGGTTTTAAAGAGGAAGGGATACTTCGAGAGGCTCAACAAATAAGAGGAAGCTTTTATGACTTAGCAATATACAGTATGTTAAAAGATGAATGGGAAACGAATAAATAAATGGTATGCGTTAGCTCTAATTGCTAGCGTTTCTTTTTTGCTTTTTTTTTGCTAAAGGAAATAGATTAGAATTTGCAAAACTATGAAACTATACTAATTGATTTAGATGGCTCGTTAACAGAACCGAAATAAGGAATCATCAATCGAGTATGCTCTGCGAAAAATGTACTGTTGGAAATAGAAGAATTTGAGCTTTTAACATTAATATGGCCACCCATTCAGCGGTCATTTTATGAACTATGCGGCATGCCAGAAAATGAAGTAGCGATAGCAGTGCATTTTTATCGCGAGTATTTTATTGAAAATGGTATGATTGAAAATAAAGCTTATAGAATCGAGAAAAAAGAAATGATTGAATGGATTTATCAAAAAAATTTGCAATTTTCAGATGTAAAGGTGTAATGATTTGCGTCGCTCTCATGATATTTTGGAGCAAATTTGTACGGGATTGAATCAATCGGTGTAACGTAGGTTTGCGGAACAGTGGAAGAATTAGAAAAAGTTAAAGCTTGTTACATTGTTTTTATTGTAGAAAAGTTAAGAACGAATTTGCGTTCAGAAAGAACAGCTAAGGTTTAGAAAGAATGGGAGGAATGACTTTGAATACAAAAAAAGTACATTACGCGTGGATCATTCTAATTGTAACTTTTTTATCCGTGATTGTGGCAGCCGTAACGAATACGATGTCAGGTGTGATGATGATTCCTTTCGAGGAAGAATTCGGTTGGAGTAGAGCATCTATATCTGGCGCATTCGCCATCTGTATTACCCTTGTAGGTTTTTCAGGTCCATTTGTTGCAGGGCTTTTTCAAAAGTTTACTGTTCGAAAAGTTTTATTAATTGGAATGGGAACTTTATTGTTAGCATTATTATTAACTACTTTAATGACGCAAATTTGGCATCTATATATCATATGGGGTGTAATAATTGGCTTGAGTGCTGGTGCATTTTTAACAGTGCTTAATACATATGTTGCAACGACTTGGTTTGAAAAAAAACGAGGTTTAGCGTTAGGACTTTTAACATCAAGTTCTGCAGCAGGGCAACTTGTTTTTTTACCTTTGTTAGCATATGTAGTAGGAAACTTTTCATGGAGAAGCGCTATATTAACAATATTTGGGTTTGGTCTAGTCATCTATTTATTAATTTGGATGTTTATGAAGAACGATCCAGCTGATGTAGGTGTATTACCGCTTGGTGCAAAAGAAAGTAACAAATTAAACGTAAAACGTGTAAATCCTGTTAAAGCAGCATTTGATGGTTTAAAAATAGGAATAAAATCGAAGGCATTTTGGTTACTAGCAGGTAGCTTTTTTATTTGTGGTTTTTCAACAAGCGGATTAATTGGAACACATTTTATTTCACTTTGTATAGGTTATGGATATAAAGAAGTAACAGCCGCAAGTTTATTAGCATTTATGGGTATTTTTAATATTATTGGTACAACACTTTCAGGTTACTTCTCAGATCGACTCGACAATCGATGGCTACTATTTTGGTACTATGGTTTAAGAGGTTTGTCTTTACTCGTGTTACCGTTTGCTTTATCTACAAACTCTGTCTTCTATTTAGCAGCTTTTGCAATATTTTATGGTCTTGACTGGATTGCTACTGTTCCACCTACCATTAAATTAGCGACAGATCATTTTGGAAAAGATAAAGTAGGTGTCATCTATGGATGGATTTATTCGGCACATCAATTAGGTGCTGGTGCGGCAGCTTATGGTGGTGGACTTGTGTATTCATGGTTTAATGCATATCAATCGATCTTTATTGCTGCGGGTATATTCTGTATTATAGCGACGTTATTTGTTTTAAACATAAAAAGGAAGACTGTTATCGATCAAAATTTATCTGCTTAATGCTTTGTTATAAGGGGAATCATATGACATATTTAAATAAAATTACAAAAGAGAAATATAGAATTATGAAAGATAAAAATTGCTATTGGGAAGGAAAAATAAAAAAAATAGCAAGTAATGAAAAATTAGAATATGACAATCTAAAACGATTTACATATGGTGGGAATATTGTTTTTAGTGTCGATGGAAAACTAGTCATAAAGCTATTTCCGGCATATGTAAATGATGAATTTATAAAAGAGAAGGCAGTGCTAGAACATTTAAATCAACAACAACTTTCTGTAGAAATTCCCAAAATACATTCTACCGGACAGTTTGAGGGTTGGAATTACATTATAATGACTGAGCTCAAGGGTACTTTATTAATTGATATTTTTGATTCTTTATCATTTGAAGAAAAATCAGAGATTGCTAAAGACTTAGGAAAATTAATAAAAGAGGTTCATAGTTCTATTGTTTCTGCTGATAAGAATGAACAATCTAAATGGAATCATTTTTTGAATGGACAGTATGAAAAATTAACTGAACATCATAAACAGAATGAATTAGGTGACGTTTTTCAAAATCAACTGTCTGAGTATGTTAAATTAGAGTCACTTAAGAGCTCAAATCAGTATGTCTTATTAACAGGTGAGTATACTCCGTTTAACTTAATAATGAATAAAGAAAACGGTATGTGGAAATTTACTGGATTAATTGATTTTGCAGATTGCTTTGTAGGTAATTCAACATACGATTTACTCGGTCCAATCGCATTTATGTTTTATCCAAACAAAGGGTTAAATAGAATGTTTTTAGAAAGCTATGGTTACAAGCCTGAAGAATTGAACGATGATTTCCAAAAAGAATTAATGACATATTTATTACTTCATCGCTTTAGTAATATCCCCTACTATCAACAAAAATCTGATTCTGCAATGAATGCAAAAAGCCTTGAAGAGCTTGAAAAAATTATTTTTAATTTTGAAGTGTAACAAAAAGGGATAAGAAGATCAATAAAATAAACTGAGAGCCTTCAAATGAATGAAGGCTTTCAGTTTATTTTAATGCAATCATAAATGGATATAATTCTGCTGTCATGACATTCTGTTTAACAGCAGGGTCGTTATTCATAATTTCTTCTGCTTGTTGTCTGTTTTCAGTAGTTAAAATGACAATACCAAATTCTGCTTGTTCAGTTCTACCCGCTAAGAAAACTGTTTTTTCATTGTTTAACTTTTGTAGATATAAAAAATGCTCTGTAACTATCCCTCTTTCTTCTTCAGTTGAATCATGTAAAAAGGTTGATCGTGTTGGCTTTAACACATAAATATAGTTTTCCAAATGAACTCACATCCAATCGTGTTATATTAATAATAATATAGCATGTATGTTTTGAATTTTGTGTGTATTCGGAGGAGAAGAGGGCATGAAAAACTTAATTTTAGAAAAACTGAAGCAAATAGAAGCCGAACATAATGTGAAGGTTTTATTTGCTGTTGAATCAGGTAGTAGAGCATGGGGATTTCCTTCTAAAGATAGTGATTTTGATGTAAGGTTTGTATACGTTCATGAAAGGGATTGGTATGTAAGCATTGACCAAAAGCGAGATGTTATTGAGTATCCGATTAATGAGATGCTTGATATTAGCGGTTGGGACGTTCGGAAGGCATTACAATTATTTGCAAAGTCAAATCCTGCATTATTAGAGTGGTTAAGGTCCCCAATCGTTTATTATGATCAACAAACACTTTCAGAGGATCTTCGAAGGATTGGAAATGATATTCTTTCTAAGAAAGCGTGTATTTATCATTATCTACACATGGCAAGAGGAAATTATCGAGATTACTTACAGCATGAAGAAGTAAAAATTAAGAAATACTTTTATGTTTTACGTCCATTACTAGCATGCATGTGGATTGAAACATTTCAAGAAATTCCACCAATCTTATTTGACGATTTATTGAAAATGGAAGGTTTAGATGAGTTATTTTTAAAAGAAGTAATGGCTTTATTAGAGCGGAAAAAACAAGGAGAAGAGCTAGATTTAGAACCTAGAAAAAAAGTATTAAATGATTTTATTGAAGATAAGCTTTCATATTTCGAAGAGTATGTGAAGGGAATTGAGGAATCAAATACAATGGATATAGAACATTTAAACAAGCTATTCCGTAAAACACTTGAGCAGACTTGGAACTAAAAGGAATATTCTATTACCATTTTGGGGAAAATTTCTATGTATTTTAACAAATAGTTGATTATCAAAATGCATAGGAGTGTGAATGGATTGGCAAATCTAGAAGGGTTATTAAATCAGCAACTTGCAAATTGGAATGTGCTTTATGTGAAATTACATAATTATCATTGGTATGTTAAAGGCCCAAACTTTTTTACTTTACATGAAAAATTTGAGTTGTATTATAACGAAGCAAAGGTTATGGTCGACGAATTGGGTGAACGTATATTAACAATTGGTGCAAAGCCAATTGCAACGCTTCGTGAATATTTAGAAACAGCTTCAATTAAAGAGGGTAATCATACATTTTCAGCAGAAGAAATGGTTGCAGACTTAATTAAAGATTACGAAAAAATAGTACAAGAATCTAGAGATGTTATTTCTATTGCTGAAGAAAGCAATGACCAAGAAACAGCAGACTTATTTTTAGGTAAAATTGCAGAAATTGAAAAAATGCTATGGATGCTTAAGTCATTTCTGGATAAATGAATAAATATTAATTTGGATGGATTGGGACACAAAATGTGTTACCAATCCATCCTTTTTTATTTGTAAAACATGCTTGTTAATTCGCTTATATTACCGTGAAAAACCCTTCTGTTAAAAGGGTTTTTAGACTATTAGAAGGATTCCTTTTAAAAAAAATAGAAAAATAGGTAAAAAATAAATTGAATAATTATTTATAGTTAAGTATAATTATGCATTATATAAGTCAGGTTAGATTCCAAAGGGGAGATGGTTAAATGAATAAGGCTTTAGCAGAAACAAATGTTAAAAAAAATAGCTTTAAACAAAAATCTTCGTGGAGTATATCAAAAAATAATTATAGTCCAGTAGATTGGTCAAATTTTAAGGATAAAGATTTTCTTACGATCAGTCAGTTTTCTTCTAGTGAATTATTATTCCTAATTGAGAAAGCATTAGAATTTAAAAACATGCAAAAGTCTGGAAAATTAATGCCATATTTAAAAAATAAAGTGTTAGGGATGATTTTTGAAAAAAGTTCTACTAGAACACGTTTGTCATTTGAAATTGCAATGAAGCAATTAGGCGGAGATGCAATATTTATGAGTAGTAAAGATTTACAGATTGGTAGAGGCGAAAGTGTTCATGATACAGCAAAAGTGATGTCACGTTATGTTGATGGTGTGATGATTAGAGCATATTCACATGAGATGGTAACAGAATTTGCTGAACATGCTTCAATCCCGGTAATTAATGGTTTAACAGATTTGCATCACCCAGCTCAAATTATGGCTGATTTATTAACAATTTTAGAACATAAAGGTAGATTAAAAGGTTTGAAGATTAGTTATATCGGCGATGGCAATAACAATGTATGTCATTCATTAATTGAAGGCTCAGCTAAATTAGGAATTCATTTGACGATTTCATGTCCACCGGGATATGAGCCGAATAAAGTGGTTTTACAGTCTATGAAGCATGTGGCAAAAACGACTGGAAGTTTAATAGAAGTAGTGAATAATCCATTGGATGGCGTAAAAGATGCTGATGTTGTTATCACAGATGTTTGGACCAGTATGGGGCAAGAAGAAGAAACAGAAAAGCGTCTGAAGATATTTAGCTCATATCAGGTTAATGATCAACTTTTGGAGAATGCAAAGAATGATTATTTATTTATGCATTGCCTTCCAGCTCATAGAGGTGAAGAAGTTACGGCTTCAGTAATTGATGGAAAGCATTCTGTTGTATTTGATGAAGCAGAGAATCGTTTGCATGCTCAAAAGGCAATATTGGTTGCATTAATGGGTACAGATTTGTAATTACATTTAGAGGGGGAAAATTAAAATGGTAAAAGAAAAAATAGTTTTAGCATATTCAGGTGGATTAGATACTTCTGTGTGTATTAAATGGTTACAGGATAAATATCAGTACGATGTAATAGCACTGTGTTTAGACCTAGGAGAAGGAAAAGATGTAGAATTCGTACGACAAAAAGCATTAGATTTAGGTGCCATTAAATCCTATATGATTGATGCAAAAGAGCTGTTTGCTTCAGATTATCTTTTACCAGCATTAAAAGCGAATGCTTTATATGAAGGGAAATATCCCTTATCGTCTGCGTTATCTAGACCATTAATCGCTAAGTTATTAGTTGATGTTGCAAAACAAGAAGGAGCAATAGCAGTAGCGCATGGTTGTACTGGTAAAGGAAATGATCAAGTACGATTTGAAGTTTCAGTTATGGCTTTAGACCCCACATTAAAGGTCGTTGCACCGGTAAGAGAATGGGGAATGACTCGAGACGAAGAAATTGAGTATGCAAATGAAAATGGCGTGCCAATTCCAGTAGATTTAGACAATCCTTTTTCAATTGATGCAAATATTTGGGGAAGAGCATGTGAGGCAGGTGTCCTTGAAAATCCATGGAATGAAGCACCAGAAGAAGCTTTTGCATGGACGAATAGTATCGAACAATCACCAGACTCGCCTGAATATGTAGAGATTGAATTTGTAAAAGGTAAGCCAGTTGCGTTAAATGGCCATTCATTGAACTTAGTGAGTTTAATTGAAGAATTAAATCATATAGGTGGAAAACATGGGGTTGGAAGAATCGATCATATTGAAAATAGATTAGTCGGAATAAAATCTCGTGAAGTATATGAAAATCCTGCTGCACTTATTTTAATAAATGCCCATAAAGAGTTAGAGTTTCTTACATTGCCTCGAGAAGTAACAAATTTTAAAATCAATATTGAACAACAATTTTCAAAATCACTTTATGATGGTTTATGGTATTCACCATTAATGCAGGCATTAGATGCATTTATTGAAAAGACTCAGGAAACTGTTACTGGTACAGTGCGCGTTAAATTATTTAAAGGAAATCATAATGTTGTTGGTAGAAAATCAGATTACAGTTTATATAATGAAGAACTTGCAACTTATTCAAAGGGAGATCTTTTTGATCATCAAGCAGCTATCGGGTTTATTAAGCTTTGGGGCTTACCGACAAAAGTATTTAGCGAAGTAACAACTCAAAAAACAGTATTCGTAAAATAATCATATAATGGAGGCTATCATGTCAAAGCTTTGGGGTGGACGTTTTACAAAGGATACAAATAAATTAGTAGAAGAATTTACAGCTTCAATTCAATTTGATCAAATCATGGCTAATGAAGATATCGCGGGAAGTATTGCACATGCTACGATGCTTGGCGAATGTGGAATTATTGATCAAAGTGATGCTGATTTAATCATTACAGGTTTAAATAAAATTTTACTTAAAATTAAGAATAACGAAGTACAATTTAGTATTGAGAATGAAGACATACACATGAATATTGAGAGTATGTTAATAGAAGAAATTGGACCTGTTGGGGGCAAATTGCACACTGGTCGAAGTCGAAATGATCAAGTTGCGACAGATATGCACTTATACTTACGAAATAAAACTGAGTCAATTATCGGGTTAATTGAAAACGTGCAAACAATGATTGTGAAAAAGGCAAAACAGCATGTGCATACAATTATGCCTGGGTATACTCATCTTCAACGTGCTCAACCCGTATCATTTGCACATCATCTTCTAGCATATTTTTGGATGCTTGAAAGAGATAAAGGTCGTTATAATGATAGTTTAAAACGAATCAATATATCACCATTAGGAGCGGGAGCATTAGCAGGTACTACATTTCCAATTAATCGCAAGCGAACTGCTGAATTACTAGGGTTTTCTGATATATATTTAAACAGTTTAGATGCTGTTAGCGATCGTGATTTCATTGTGGAGTTTCTTTCGCATTCAGCTCTATTAATGTCTCATATTTCTAGGTTATCTGAGGAGCTTGTTATTTGGTCTAGTCAAGAGTTTCAATTTGTAGAGCTTGACGATGCTTTTTGTACTGGTTCTAGTATCATGCCTCAAAAGAAAAATCCTGACGTTCCTGAATTATTACGTGGGAAGACAGGTCGAGTATATGGTAGCTTGATTGGCTTATTAACAGTCTTAAAAGCTTTACCTCTAGCTTATAACAAAGATATGCAGGAAGATAAAGAAGGTATGTTTGATACAGTTTATACAGTTGAAGGCTCATTGCAATTACTATCTGGAATTATTGAATCAATGAAAGTAAATGAAAGCAAGATGTATGAAGCTGTGCAAAAGGATTACTCAAATGCAACTGATCTTGCTGATTACTTAGTACGAAAAAATATTCCATTTCGACAAGCTCATGAAATTGTAGGAAAAACAGTGCTTTATGCAATAAAGGAACAGAAATTTCTTGGGGAATTAACAATCCAAGAATATAAACAAATAAACAATGTATTTGAGGAAGATATTTATGACGCTTTGAATCCAAAAACAGTCATGGAAGCTAGGATTAGCGAAGGTGGTACTTCTTCTAAAGAGGTTTTAAATCAACTTTTTATTGCTGAAGAAAGTTTAAAAATGTTTTAATGTTTGTTATAATTAAAAGCTCTTGGAAACGTCCAATATAAATTGGGCGTTTTTTGTATGGAATCATCGTAAATTATGTATTTCTTCGAACTTCATTCATAATTTTCGTTAAAATATGCAAATACTATAAACAGTTTCTAATAAAAGGTAGGTATATTATGAGTGGACATATGAGAAATAGTGTTTTTAAGGCGTCCGAAGGTATAGCCCATGCGGTTTTTGTGATGATTGGGATTGGTTCTTTAATTGAAAGTATTGGTAAGATTTTTCATTTTGAATCTTTTGCCATTATCGGTTTATCAACAAAGCTATTAATGGCTCCAGCAATCGGGGCAGGTATTGCAGTCCTACTAGGAGCAAATACTTTAATCATCTTTTCAGCAATGGTTGCAGCATTAATTGGATCAGGCGCATTAACAATGGTTGATACAACTATGACCATTAAAATGGGTGAACCAGTAGGTGCGTTACTCGCTGCATTAGTTGCAATTTATATTGGTAAATTAATTCAAGGGAGAACGAAATTAGATTTGATGATTGTTCCATTATTTTCAATTTTAATTGCAGGTCTGATTGGTTTATCCCTATCTAAATGGATTTCTCCAATATTAGTCACAGCAGGGAATTTTATAAAGGAATCTACTGAAGGGTCACCAATTATTTCATCGATCGTATTAGCAGTTGTTTGGGGGATTTTAATCGTTTCGCCTGCTTCTTCAGCAGCATTAGCCATTGCGCTAAATTTAGATGGCATTGCAGGAGGAGCGGCATTAGCAGGAACAGCAGCACAGTTTGTAGGGTTAGCGGTTATCTCGGCAAGGGAAAATGAACCTGGTAGTATTCTCGGGTTATTAATCATAACGCCAAAATTACAACTTCCGAATGTAACACGAAATCTAAATATACTCATACCAACAATGGTAGCAAGTGCTGTTGCAGGGCCAGTATCTGCATTTCTATTTCATATTGAAGCACCAAAAGAAATTGCTGGCCTAGGATTATGCGCATTAGTAGCGCCAATGAATTTACTATCAACCCACGGGGCAGCAAGTATCATCCCAATGATTGTTACATATATTTTAGTTCCAGGTATTGTATCTTACATCGTCTATATCCTGTTAAAACAAATGAGAATGATAAAAGATGGAGAATTGAAAATAAATTAACAAAAAAGAGTATCTGTTGATACTCTTTTTTTATATTGTGTAAAACTGGTCGGAGCTGATCAGTCGCCTCCACTTTTCTGGTTACTTATCCATAAAGAATAATTTTAATCCTATTCCTGTGAAGATAGCTCCTTGGGATAGGTTGATGATGCGGGATGATTTTTCGTTTTGTAGTAGTTTTTCTCCTAAGCTTCCTGCGAATATCGCAATGATTGAGAAGACGATTAGGGTAAGGATCATAAATGTTAATCCAAGGATGACCATTTGTAGTGGTACATATATTCCATTCTTTTCTATGAATTGTGGTAAGAATGCTAAGAAAAATAATGATACTTTTGGATTTAGTACATTCATTAAAAAACCGCGACGGTAAAGTGCTGGTAGCGTTTGTTTTTTAGGTTTTGCGAATTCACCAACTTCATTACTTGATCGAAATGCTTGGTATGCTAAGTAAAGTAAATAAAATGCTCCTAAGTATTTTAAGATGGAAAAGGCGATATTGGATTGATATAAGATGGCAGAAAGTCCAATTGAGGCAGCCAAAGTATGAATTGTTACACCTGAACAAAGGCCGAATGCTGTGGCGATGCCTTCTTTTTTTCCATATGAAATACTTTGAGCCATAACGAAAATGTTGTCAGGCCCTGGTGCGATGATGAGTAATAAAGACACGCCAATAAAAGATAGATAAATAGTTAAATCCAATATGAAACCTCCTTAAGAAATATGTTGATAGATTTTTTTATTCTACTTCATTCGTTAACTTCCTTCAATCAATATTCAATACTAGAACATGCAACTTGATTATATTGATAATGGAAACTTATTTATCATCTTATGTTATCTGTTGTTAAATAGAAATAAGAAGTAGTAAACTTTGATAGAAGAATGTATACATAATGTTTATTGAAGGGGGACGCTGTAATGACTGAAAAAGAAAAAATGATAAATGGTGAATTGTATCTTGCAGGTGATGCAGAGTTAGTAAAAGACCGTGAAATTGCAAGGCGTTTAACACGTGAATTTAATACGACTACTGAAACTGAAAGTAGTAAGAGAGAATCTATTTTAAAAGAATTATTCGGGACAACAGGTGAAAGCTTGTATATTGAACCTACTTTTCGCTGTGATTATGGCTACAATATTCATGTTGGCCAAAATTTTTATGCTAACTTCGATTGCGTTATTTTAGATGTCTGTCCAGTAAATATTGGTGTAAATTGTTTTATGGCACCTGGGGTTCATATTTATACTGCAACTCATCCTCTAGATCCTATTGAACGTGCAAGTGGAGTAGAGTTCGGTAAACCTGTAACAATAGGTGACAATGTTTGGTTAGGTGGTCGAGCGATTATTAATCCAGGCGTTACAATTGGAGATAATGTTGTAGTTGCTTCAGGAGCGGTTGTCACAAAAGATGTACCTAACAATGTAGTAGTGGGCGGGAATCCTGCAAGAATCCTAAAAGAGATAAAGTAAAAAAGAAGAGAATATTTTCTCTTCTTTTTTATATTCTCCATTTTATGAACTATGAAAAAAGGTATTTTGTAGTTTTATGGAGAAATATAATACGTGTCATTTTCTTTTAATAGAAGAAGTTCCAGATTAGAATTCGAATGGAAAGAATACAATTTCTTGAGAATTGGGTTTAAATTTCACAAAATGTTCAAAAAGTAGGGTTGAAAACAATTCCGACAATCTGGAATTTCCGAGAATCCGGAATGTAATCGAAAGTATTTTCCAGTTTTTCGGAAACTTATTTACACTTAATAGTTTGAATATTGTAAATTTACTTGGTATAGCTAGTTTTATAGATTTCTATCATTCCAAATATAACTTGGCACACTACTTGCTACTATTATGTTAGATAGTATTTTTCTAGGAAAGGAGAAATAGATCTGACAAAACTTACATACCTAATTAATTATCAGTAAATGTAAGCGTTAACAATTGTGCCAATATGTTTGTATTAAAGGGAGGGTATTATGGAAATTTTAATTATTTTATTATCTTTAGGACTTTTAATGTTTGTAGCGTATCGTGGTTTTTCTGTCATTTTATTCGCACCAATTTGTGCTTTATTCGCAGTATTATTAACAGAACCAAGTTATGTTTTTCCATTCTTTAGTAATATCTTTATGGAAAAAATGGTTGGGTTTATTAAACTGTATTTCCCAGTATTCTTACTTGGAGCTATTTTCGGTAAGGTTGTTGAAATGTCAGGGATCGCAGAATCAATTGCGAAAACAATTATTAAAGTAGTTGGAGCAAAAAGAGCGATTTTAGCAATCGTATTAATGGGTGCAATTTTAACATATAGTGGTGTTAGCTTATTCGTAGCTGTATTTGCGATTTATCCGTTCGCTGCTAACTTATTCCGTGAGGCAAATATTCCTAAACGTTTAATTCCTGGAACAATTGCACTTGGTGCATTTACTTTCACAATGGACGCTTTACCTGGTACACCTCAAATTCAAAACGTCATTCCTACTACATTTTTTAAAACAGATATTTATGCAGCTCCAATTTTAGGAATTCTTGGAGGTATTTTTGTTATCACAGCAGGTATGTGGTATTTAGAATCTAGACGTAAAAAAGCTGAAAAAGCAGGAGAAGGTTACTTAGGTTTTAATGGGGAGCTTGCTGCTGCAAACGAACCACAGGTGAACAATGAAGAAGTGACATCTTTAACGACAAATACATCTACAGTATTAAGTCAAGTTTTAGCATTTGTACCTTTATTATTAGTTGGTATTTCAAATAAGTTTTTTGTAACGTCATTTCCAAAGTGGTATCCGAATGGATTTGATTTCAAATCAATCGGATTAGAAGCTTTTGGAGTAGTTCAAATTCCAGCAGTTGTTGGTATTTGGTCTGTTGAATGTGCATTAGTTATCGGTATCTTTTCAGCTATGATTTATGGTTTCAAACGAATCCGTAAAAATCTTCAAACTGGTATTAATGCAAGTATCGGTGGCGCATTATTAGCAGCAATGAACACTGGAGCGGAATATGGTTTTGGTGGAGTCATTGCAGCATTACCTGGCTTTGGTGTAGTTAGTAAAGGAATCTCAACAACATTTACTGATCCACTTGTAAATGGTGCTGTTACAACGACTACTTTAGCTGGTATTACAGGTTCAGCATCTGGGGGAATGGGAATTGCTTTAAGTGCAATGTCAGAAAAGTACGTTGAAGCAATTAATAAATTCAATATTCCGCCTGAAGTAATGCATCGTGTTATTTCAATGTCATCAGGTGGTATGGATACATTACCTCATAATGGTGCCGTTATTACATTATTAGCTGTAACTGGATTAACTCATCGCCAGTCATATAAAGATATTTTTGCTATTACAATAATAAAAACAGTTGCAGTATTCTTTGTCATCGCAGTATTTAAACTAACAGGGCTTTATTAAAATTTATTCTATTAATCTTACTTTTGAAGGGAGCAGTATTATGAGCAAGAATAAGGTTATTACATCAGTTGAAGAGGTAGCAGCAAATATTCAAGATGGAGCTACGATTATTGTTGGTGGTTTTGGGTTATGTGGTATTCCTGAAAAGATGATTCTAGCATTAAGAGACAAGGGAACAAAAGACTTAACAATCGTTAGTAACAATTGTGGAGTAGATGATTGGGGTCTAGGACTTTTACTTGCAAATAAACAAATTAAAAAAATGATCTCTTCATATGTTGGTGAGAATAAAATTTTTGAAAAGCAGTTTTTAAGTGGAGAGCTTGAAGTTGAACTTGTACCTCAAGGAACGCTTGCAGAACGTATACGAGCTGGTGGAGCAGGAATTCCTGGCTTCTATACAGCTACGGGAGTAGGAACACCAATTGCTGAAGGAAAAGAGCATAAAGTGTTTAATGGCAAAACATATATTTTAGAAGAAGGAATCACTGGAGACTATGCATTTGTGAAAGCATGGAAAGGTGATAAGCAAGGAAATTTAGTGTTTAGAAAAACGGCACGTAATTTCAATCCTCTTGCAGCGATGGCTGGTAAAGTTACAATTGCTGAGGTTGAAGAATTAGTTGAGACAGGCGATCTGAATCCAGACGAAATCCATACACCTAGTATTTATGTACAACATGTATTTAATGGTCAGACATATGAAAAAAGAATTGAACGCAGAATGACAACTGGAGTATAGGAGGGGCTAAACATGAAAGATATTCGTCAATTAATCATTCAAACTGCTGTAAAAGAAATTCAAGATGGCATGTACGTTAATCTAGGAATTGGACTACCGACTTTATTAGCTAACTATCTTCCAGAAGGCATCGAAGTAATGCTTCAATCTGAAAACGGTTTATTAGGTATTGGACCATATCCAACTGAAGCTGAAATTGATGCTGATTTAATTAATGCAGGAAAAGAAACAGTTACTGCTACTAGAGGTGCATCATATTTTGATAGTGCTGAATCATTTGCAATGATTAGAGGTGGACATATTGACTTAGCCATTTTAGGTGGGATGGAAGTCTCTGAAACTGGTGATCTAGCAAACTGGATGATTCCAGGGAAAATGGTAAAAGGTATGGGTGGTGCCATGGATTTAGTAAATGGTGCAAAGAAAATTGTTGTTGTCATGGAGCATGTAAATAAATACGGTGAGAGTAAAGTGAAAAAAGCATGTACTTTACCTTTAACAGGTAAGGGTGTTGTTCATAGATTAATTACTGAATTAGCAGTATTTGATTTTACTGACAAAGGTATGGTTTTAGTAGAGTGTGTTGGTGAAGCAACAATTCAAGAAATCCGTGAAAAAACTGAAGCAGCATTTATCGTTAGCCCTCAGTTGTTAAACAATGTGAACTAAGGGTGAAAGGAGAATGAAAAATGCAACACATGCTTTCACAAAAGGTCGCAATAATTACCGGTGCAGGTAGTGGGATTGGTTTTGAGATTGCCAAAACATTTGCCGAGCAAGGAGCAACGGTAGTATTAACAGATTTGAATGAAAAGAACGTTCAAAATGCGGCAAAGGAATTAAAGGAATTAGGTTTTACTGCAACTGCATACGCATGTGACGTGACAGATGAAGAGCAAGTGAAAGAGGTATTCGATAAAGTAGTAGAGCAATATGGAGAACTTCATATTTTAATAAATAATGCTGGATTGCAATACGTTTCCTCAATCGAGGAATTTCCAACTGAGAAATTTGAATTGCTATTAAAAGTCATGTTAACAGCTCCATTTATTGGTATTAAACATGTTTTTCCAATTATGAAAAAACAAAATTATGGTCGAATTATTAATATGTCATCTATTAATGGACTGATTGGCTTTGCAGGAAAAGCAGCATATAATTCTGCCAAACACGGAGTAATTGGATTAACAAAAGTAGCAGCTTTAGAAGGGGCAGAGCATGGAATTACAGTTAATGCAATCTGTCCGGGATATGTTGATACACCTTTAGTTCAAAATCAATTAGCTGATTTAGCAAAAACTAGAAATGTTCCTTTAGAAAGTGTCATTGAAGAAGTAATATATCCATTAGTTCCACAAAAGCGTTTATTGACAGTACAGGAAATTGCAAACTATACGGTATTTCTTGCAAGCCAATATACGAGTGGAATAACAGGCCAAGCAAATGTAATTGATGCAGGCTATACAGTACAGTAAAGAATGAAAAGTTGGGAAGTTAGGTAAAGAGAAGGAAGAACGTAAAGTTAGGGGAATTAGTAGGATCAGCAAAGGCTATCATTCCCTTTCTTCCTCTTTGTCCTGTTTTTCCCTTTTTATTTTTTTCTGATTATTTTCAATTATTTAAGTTATAATAAAGGTAGACTAAAATTTTACTTGATTTAAAAAGTGGGGGAAACACGAATGAATAAAATGCTTCAATGCCTACCATTTAATTGGATTCAAGAAATCGTTAATTTAGCTGCCGAATGGATTGTAGTTGTAGATCGTAACGGAAAAGTACTCTATATGAACGAATCATATTGTAAATTTGTTGATAGAGATCCTGATGAAGTAATTGGTATGGATGTTCAAGATGTAATTGAGAATTCAAGAATGCATTTTGTTGCGAAAACAGGGCAAGCTGAAGTAGCTGAAATTCATCCGATAAAAAATACAGAAATGGTAGCGAATCGATATCCATTATTTATAGATAATGAATTAGTCGGAGCAGTTGGAACTGTCATGTTTAGAAATGCACAAGATTGGCTGGAGTATTCTAAAAAGGTAGAACCTCTTATCGAAGAATTAAATTACTATAAAAAAAGATTTGAAAAAGAATTAGTAAGTAAATATAGCTTCAGCCAATTAATAGGTTCTACTCCATCTTTTCATGCAGCAAAACAATTAGCTGAAAAAGTTTCGGCGAGTTCATCAGCCATTCTTTTATTTGGAGAATCTGGTACGGGAAAAGAATTATTTGCACATGCAATTCATGATGCAAGTCCAAGAAGACTATTTCCTTTTGTAAGAGTTAATTGCGCTTCAATACCTGAACATTTACTAGAATCAGAACTTTTTGGTTATGAAGAAGGAGCATTTACGGGTGCGAAACGTGGAGGAAAAAAAGGAAAATTTGAAATTGCAAATAGAGGGACAATTTTTCTTGATGAAATAGGAGATATGTCTTTACATATGCAAAGTAAACTACTTCGAGTTCTTCAAGAAAAAGAAATTGAGCGTGTTGGTGGAAATTCACCGATTTCCATTGATGTTCGTGTCATAGCAGCTACTCATCGAAACCTAGAAGATATGGTTGTCTTAAAAGAATTTCGCCAAGATCTATATTACAGATTAAATGTGATTAAAGTAGATATTCCTCCATTACGTGAACGCATTCAAGATATCCCTTTAATTGCCAATGCCTTACTGAAAAAGCTAGAAAGAAAATTTCATAGACATGGCATCCAAATTTCTAATGAAGTCTTTCAAATTTTAAAGTCACATCATTGGCCGGGAAATGTTAGAGAGTTGGAAAATGTGATAGAAAGATGTGTGAATGTTTTAACTGGTAATGTTATTACACCTGAGCAATTACCTCTTTACCTATACGAAAATCCATCAAATAAAAAGTTAATAAACCACATTGATCAATCACAATACATAAAAAATGATATGAAATTAACAAAGTCTTTAAAAGAGTTAATTGAGGAAACAGAACGAAATGCACTTATACAAGCATTGGTTGAAGCAAATGGCAATAAAATAGAGGCTGCTAAACTATTAGATATTAGTAAATCAACTTTTTATGAAAAAGTTAAATACTTTAATATTAATAGAAATGAAATTGATGAGTTTATTAAAATTTAATTAAAATAGGGGGATTAAAAATGGGTGAAAAAGTTGTAATTGTAAGCGCTGTCAGAACTGCTATTGGGAATTTTAATGGGTCGTTAAAAGATATATCAGCTGTGGAGCTAGGAGCTAAAGTAATTGCCGAGGCACTTAATCGCGCAGGTATTGGGGGAAATCAAGTTGACGAAGTCATTATGGGGAATGTATTACAATCTGGGTTAGGTCAGAATCCAGCAAGACAAGCAGCAATCAAAGCAGGATTACCTCAATCAGTCTCAGCTATGACAATTAATAAGGTATGTGGATCTGGATTAAAAACTATTCATCTAGCAACACAAGCAATATTAGCTGGAGATGCTGACATTATTGTTGCAGGTGGAATGGAAAATATGAGTCAAGCACCTTTCTTACTTCAAGGAGCAAGAGAAGGTTATAAAATGGGACATCAAAAAGTAGTAGATAGTATGATTTCAGATGGATTATGGTGTGCATTTAATGATTATCATATGGGAATTACTGCTGAGAATTTAGCAAATCAATATGAGATTTCTAGAGAAGCGCAAGACCAATTTGCAATTCATAGCCAGCAAAAAGCAGAACAAGCAATTAAAAACGGTAACTTTGTTGAAGAGATCGTTGCAGTAGAAATTCCACAAAGAAAGAAAGACCCAATTATCTTCAAAGAAGATGAGTACCCTAAATTTGGATCATCATTTGAGAAAATATCAACGTTAAGACCGGCATTTGATAAAAATGGTACAGTTACTGCAGCAAATGCTTCTGGTATAAATGACGGGGCTTCGGCAGTTGTTGTTATGAGTGAGAAAAAAGCAAAAGAGTTAGGAATCGTACCACTTGTAAAAATAAGTGCTAATAGTAGTGCGGGTGTCGATCCTAGTATTATGGGAATTGGAGCTGCATTTGCAGCTAAGAAGGTAATTGAAAAATCAAACATAGAATTAAGTGAAATTGGATTAATTGAAGCGAATGAAGCGTTTGCTGCACAATCACTTTCAGTAATGAAAGAATGTGGCTTTGATGAAAATATTGTGAATGTAAATGGTGGTGCAATTGCCTTAGGTCATCCAATCGGTGCAAGTGGAACAAGAATTTTGGTTTCGTTAATTCATGAAATGAAGAGAAGAGAAACTAGATATGGTCTTGCAACGCTTTGTATTGGCGGGGGCCAAGGAGTAGCTACGATCATTGAAAATTGTTTTGAATAAGATTTCATCAACTAATTAAGCAAAACGAGCCACTTGGCTCTTTTTTTATTACTTTCCAATTTTTAGCACATACTATAAAAAAGGAAGGTAAAGGTTGTGCAAAAGTGTATTCAAATGCAATTATGATCTTTATTTATTCAGTATTTGGATTTCTAATATTTCTTTACTTATATAAAAATTTAATTAAATACTTTGAAGAAAGTAAAAAATATATCGGCCACGGCTTTAAAATACTTATTCTATACTTACTGTTATTAATATTAACTTGGATCAGTTCATTAAAAGCAGCAAAAGTCATTTTCCCCTTGTTAGATGAAAAAGGACTACAGTATAAGTTAATTGTAGGAATGGTTATTTTTCTAATTATTGTTTTAAATACGATTTGGATCATTATTAATTTATATATTATTAACAAGCTTCCGCAATATACAGGCTATGTAAAATCAATCATATTGGGCTTATTTTTTATTTCATTAATAGTAGTGACTTCTGTTTTAATTTATGGAAATATTTATCAGGATTATAATGTTTACTATAAGGATATAGATCCATTACATCATCATGGAATATTTAAAGGAAATGAAAGAGTTTTTGGGATAACAAATCTTTTGTACTTTAGTAGCATTGTCATATTTACAATTGGCATCGATGATGTAGCTATTGTAGGTGCAGATTTAAAGTGGATTGTAATGAGTGAAATGTTCCTTTCCTACTTACTAATGAGTATTTTTGTTCCATGTTTTTTAGTTCTTTTGGACCCAAAAGATTTAAAAAAGAAAAAACAAAAAAAGAAACAATCTTAGAAAAACTGTCAAATTTTGACAGTTTTTTTATTTTGTAGTGGTATGATGAAAATAGTAGTAACATCATATTAGAGAGGGGAATATAAGATGAGACAAGCCTTTAAATTTAGTTTGACTACTATTTGCAGTACGTTACTATTATCTTCTCTTTTTTTGACAGATATTGGTAGAGTAGGTTTTAAGATTGATAGAACGGCATATGCAGCTGGAAATACAACAACGAAAAAAGCTCAAAAACCGATCACGATTACTTTAGCAGGGGATATCATGTTTGAGGGGACAATTAAATCACAGATCAATAAATATGGAGTTGACTATCCATTCAAGTATGTGAGTCCGTATTTTAAACAGTCAGACCTTACATATGTTAACTTAGAAACAAGTATCTCAAATAGAGGAAAAGCAGAAAATAAACAATTTACCTTCCGTGCAAATCCGTCAATTGTAAAAGGAATTAAAAATTCAGGGATTGATATTGTTTCACTAGCAAACAATCATTCTCTTGATTATGGAACGACGGCGTTAATGGACACAATTGATTATGTAAAGAAAGCGAATATTGGTACAGTTGGTGCTGGAAAGAATACAAAGGAAGCATTTTCTGCCCAATATCGAACTATTAATGGTAAGAAAGTAGCTATTCTCGGGTTTAGTAGAGTATTACCTGAAGCGTCTTGGTTCGCTTCAACTAATAAAGCAGGTATAGCTTCTGCATATACAACAAATCCTATGATGCAATATGTAAAGACTGCAGTAAAATATTCAGATTATACGATTATTATGATTCACTGGAATAAGGAAAGAAAAGATTACCCAGAGGAATATGCTAGAAAACTAGGAAAACAATTTATTGATGCCGGGGTAGATGCAGTTATTGGTGGCCATAGTCATACACTTATGGGGACAGAAATGTATAAAGGTGCACCTATTTATTACAGCTTAGGTAACTTTATATTTGATGGTGCAAATGACCAAAAAGGCCAAGAAAGTATGATCGTTAAACTGACGTTAGAAAATAATAAAGTAAAAAGTTCAATTATTCCTTTAAAAATATCTAATGGAATTCCACGCCCAGTTAACAATTCATATAATCAAACGATTATTAATAAATTAAATAAGATTTCATATAATACGAAATTTACTTCAAATGGTACTTTGACAAGTAAGTAATCTGACAATTAGATTAAAATAAAAAGGTAGCTCATTTAAAATGAGCTACCTATTTTTATTTATCTATTAAATTTAAATAACTCTCACACTAATAACGCCTTCAATTTGCTTAATATATTGTTCAACCTGCTCGTTAATCATGTCATCAAGGTCAATCATTGTATAGGCATATGCACCTTTACTACGATTAAGCATATCCGCAATATTTACATGGTATTTTGCTAGTAAACCAGTAATTTGACCAACCATATTAGGAATGTTTTTATGTGAAATCGTAATTCGCTTCTTACCTGTATATGGGAGTTCTACATTAGGGAAATTGACAGAGTTTTTTATATTTCCAGTTTCTAAGTAATTCTTTAATTGTTTTGCAGCCATTCGTGCACAATTCTCTTCAGATTCCTGAGTAGAAGCACCTAAGTGAGGAATCGGGATCACATTTTTCATTCCAATTACCTTTTCATTTGGAAAATCAGTTACATACACACCAACGGTTTCATCATTCAAGGCATTTTCAAGTGCAGTATCATCAACTAATTCAGCACGAGAGAAGTTTAATAGTCGACTTCCTTTTTTCATAAGTGATAATAATTTTTCATTCACAAATCGATTTGTTTCATTTGTTAGAGGTACGTGAATCGTAATATAATCGCATGTTGAGAAAATTTCTTCAAGATTATCTATGCGTTGCACATTTCTTGATAATCGCCAAGCAGTATCAACTGAAATATAAGGATCATAACCATATACCTCCATATCTAGTGCTAGAGCATCGTTGGCAACGAGAGCACCAATCGCTCCTAAGCCGATAATGCCTAATTTCTTCCCAGCAATTTCAACTCCTGCATATTCTTTTTTTCCTGCTTCAACTATTTTGGTAATATTACTTTCACCAAATAAAGAACGAGTCCATTCAACACCTTCAAGAATACGACGAGATGAGAGTAGAAGACTAGTTAGTACAAGCTCTTTTACTGCATTTGCATTTGCACCAGGTGTATTAAATACAACAATTCCTCTTGCTGTACAGTCGTCAATTGGAATATTGTTTACACCAGCACCCGCTCTTGCAATTGCTTTTACGCTTTCAGGAATATTCATTTCATGCATACTATAACTTCTTAATAAAATGCCATCAGGCTCACTCATATCGTTTTCAATTGTATAATTTTGTATTGGAAACTCATTTATACCGTTTTTAGAAATATTATTTAAAGTTTGAATTTTAATCATGATTCAATCACCTCTACGATTTTCTTTTCAAAGTTACTCATAAACTGCACTAACTTTTCAATTCCTTCAATTGGCATTGCATTATAAATGCTTGCTCTCATTCCACCGACAGAGCGATGACCCTCAAGATTTACAAATCCATTAGCAGAAGCTTCAGCTAGGAATTGTTTGTTAATCTCTTCTAAAGAGGTTGAAAACGGAATGTTCATTAATGATCTACTGTCGATTTTAACTGGTGAAGAAAACAAAGGTGATTGGTCGATAAAGTCATACAATAGTTTTGCTTTCAATAAATTATTATCATGAACTTGTTTAAGTCCACCTTGTTCCTTAATCCACTCTAGTACGAGCATAGAAATATAGATACTGAATGTAGGCGGTGTGTTGTAAAGTGAGGATGCGCCAACATGAGTTTTATAATCTAACATAGTAGGACAAAGATTGTTTGCATGGCCAATTAAATCTTCACGAATAATGACAATCGTTAATCCAGCAGGACCAATATTTTTTTGAGCTCCAGCATAAATTAATCCGAATTTAGAGACATCGATCGGTTCAGAGAGAATATTAGATGAAAAGTCAGCAACTAAAGGTGCATTTGTAGTCGGGTAAGTAGAAAATTTTGTTCCTTCAATTGTATTGTTTGATGTGATATGTAAGTAATCGATAGAAGGATCAATATATAAATCTTCTAACTTAGGAATATAGGAGTAATTTTTGTCTTCAGAGGATGCTATGACCTTAACTTCCCCATATTTTTTTGCTTCAGAAATAGCTTTTTTAGACCAAGAACCTGTATTAATAAACGCAGCGGTATGGAAATTGTTTAATAAATTCAACGGAACCATTGAAAATTGAGTTGAGGCCCCACCTTGTAAAAATAATACTTTGTAATTTGTTGGGATTTCTAAAATGTCTCTTAATAAAGCTTCACATCTTTGAATAATTTCCTCAAATTCTTTAGAACGATGACTCATTTCCATTACAGACATTCCAGCTGTACCGTATGAAACTAGTTCTTTTTGTACCCTTTCCAATACTGATACTGGTAAGACAGAGGGGCCAGCAGAGAAGTTATAAACGCGCTCCATAATATCATCCTCACCTGATTTTTTATAATATTCTAACTTTAAACCAAGGCAAACTGAAGGTCAATAAAAGGTTTGTTTTTGTCAAAATAAATTCTATTTTTACGAATTTTTTTTAAAAGAAAGCAGGAAACATTCGTGATATGGAGAAATATGCTTAAGTTAAGAATAAATAAATGGTACACAGGAGGCAAAATTGAAAAAGTTTATTGGATACATACTTAGTTTTATATTATTCTTTCAAGTATTCCCAACAGCTCAAGCTAGTGAATTAGAGGATATAAATGGGCAATACAAAGAATTGTATGCATCAGATTTGTCATATGTAAACGGTGTATATAAGAGTGAAGGAAAAAAGGTAAAAGATATTGTAGGAGTTAGCTCAGATATAAAAGACGCACTTGGTGAATGGACAGTTTCTTCTGTATCAAAAAACGGTGGATCAGTTAATGTAGGATTTGAAGCAATCGTCTTACAGAATCCAGATAAAGCAAAGAATGAATATATTATCGCATACAAAGGTTCTGCGGGTTCTTTAACGGATAAAGATTGGAAAGATAATACTGAAGCAATTTCTTCAATTCCAACTGAGTTAACACAAAAAACAGGTGTTGTGTATCATCCGCAGGATGCTGATGCAGTTTCATTTACACAAGCAATTTTAAACAAATATAAAGGTTCGAAATTTATTTTTACAGGCCATTCATTAGGTGGGCATTTAGCGCAAAGAACAAAAATAGACTTAAAGCTTGAAGGAACAAAAGTTGTTACATTCAATTCATTGGGTGTTGTAACAGAATCTAAAGTAGCTGATTATGCTAATTATTTACAAGGAAATATGAATTTCATAATTGATGGAGAATTTGTTGATAAATACAACAAACTGTACTTAATCACAAGCTTAGGTAGTAAATATACACAATTATTACCGAATGTAACATCTGATCAAGACAAACATAAATTAATTAACTTTTATACATTCACTAAAAAGACATATGCTGTCTATCAAAATACTAAGCTCTTAAAATCATTTTATAATGTAAATAATGCAAAACAATTAGCGAGTATGAATTTAAAAACAACTATAAAAACTTTAGATGGTAAAGTAGTATGGAAGAACGACAATCGTTATGCAGTTTATTTACATCAAAAACTTTTATATACTTTTACAGATCGAAAAACTGCTGACAAATTTGCTAATGTGCAGGCTGGAAGAAGAGTATTAGACTTAAAGACAAACAAAAATGTATATTTTAAAACAAATGCGAATTTTAGATATAGTGTTTATCTAGGTAAAGATAAACTTGATATATTTACTACAAGCAATGACGCGATAAAATTTGCAAAGTTAAACAGTAAGCGAATTGTAAAAGATGAGAAAACAAAGAAAGTAATCTATCCAGTTAAGAAGTAGCAAAAAAGTAGCTGATCATTTGATGAGCTACTTTTTTAATTGGGTACTAGCATAGTCTTTTCATAAAGTGGGAAATGTAAAAATATGTTTAATAAATTTTCTTTATGGTTTAATAATCCGATTTATTTTCGATATGCTTTTTTTATTCTTATGTTAATCAGTCTCATTTGCAATTATATTATTGGAGATGGGGATAATCTTTTTATTATTTACTTTGTCGTTTCTATTTTTTTAGGATTTGGGTTTTATAATCATTCACATTATATATTAATCTTGTTAACGACTGTGGTTGTTTTTTGTAGATTCCATTTTGTTCAAAGCTCTGCAAGCTTCATAAGTTATTTACTAACGTATATTTTAATTACATATACTGCTGTTGGACTTATGAAACAATATCAAAAGGTAAAAGAAGGTACACTTGAATTAATTCTTGCACTTGCAAAGGCAATGGATTCCAGGGATAAATATACACTTCATCATTCAGAAAATGTAGCAAATATAGCATATAAGATTGCTAAGAAAATGGGATTATCTAAAAGTTTATGTGACGCTGTTCACCAAGGTGGACTCCTACATGATATTGGAAAAATAGGTATTCCAGAGCAAGTATTATTAAAAGAGTGTAAATTAACAGATGAAGAGTATCAGACAATCAAAGGTCATCCTGTCATAGGTTATGAAATGATTAAACATGTGGCAATATTTAGTGAGAATGGGATATTTGATATCGTATTATATCATCATGAACGATTTGATGGGACAGGATATCCATATGGTTTAAAAGGAGCACAAATTCCTCTATTAGCTAGAATTATCACGATCGCAGATGCATTTGATGCAATGATGTCTAAAAGAGTGTATAGAAATGAATTAACACTGGATATATGTTTAAGTGAAATTAGAAAACATAAAGGAACACAATTTGATCCAGACATAGCTGATGTATTTCTTAGCTTTTACGAAAAAAGCTGCCGGAAAGAAAAAAAAGAGTAGTCTGTATCACGACAGGTTACTCTTTTTTTCATACCAAGAAGGAATCATTTGTTCAAAGTTTTGATGTTCCTCTAAGATTCTGTATACTCGTTTCCACATTTTCTCAATTAAATGTGGTGTTGTTTTATAGCTCCAAATAATATCTGATGGTATGATCATTGCAGCGTAAAGTGAGTAATATTGCCAAAATTCATCCGGGATATTGTCAGAGAAATAACCTTCTATTTGACCAATCGCAAAAGGTTTACTTACTTCACTTGTAAATAACGCAACTTTGTGAAAGTCATGATACGGATCACCCCATTCAAAGCGATCAAAATCAATTATAGCTGCTAGTTGACTATCGTTAAAAATGATATTAGATGGATGGAAATCATCGTGAAGAAATCGTACAGGTCGATTTTTTAATAAATGGATGTGCTGATTAACAAAACGTAAAATATCGTTTTTTTCAGGGAATGTAATAGTTGATTCATTTAATAATTGTATGTATCTATTATGCTTAGTTAGTTTGTAGTCTTCCCAAGTCTGTAAAGGTGAGGTTTCAGAAAGAGTATGTAGTTTTTGCAATTCCCTGCCAGCTTGATAACCTAGCTTATATTGCGTTTCACTAGAAAACTTATATAAGGATTCTTCACCATCAACACCATTTATACATGATACAATTTGAATACAAATTGAATCCTCAGGGAGTTCAATAAAATGTAATGGCTTCGGAACGAGTGAGCCGATTTGATTAAAATACGTTAAATGTTCGTAGACTAATTTTGCCGTATCCAAACGCGTCTCATCATAAATTTTTAAAAATATAGCTTCACCATTTTCAGTAATGACTTTCCATTTTTCCTCGTGAGAGAATCCCTTTGTAATCTGAGTAAATGATTTTGCAGAGGATAACAAAGGAATTTTTTGAATAATATGTTCAGTTAATCTCACATGATACACCTCCATTTTCGGTTATATAGAAATCTACTAAATCATACTATAAATAGTAAATAAAAGTTTATCATTTCTTGAGTATTCTCAATGTATTGACGAATAGTGCATTTCCTAATACGAATATATATGACAAATGACTATTTCCTTTTTAAACTGGAACGTTTGACTGTATAGTTTCTAAACTATATAATAATATTAATCTATGATGAGGGGAGGTTTGTCACTTGGGATCGAGTATCGAATTGGTGAGTTAGCTGAAATAGCGCAAGTTTCAAAAAGAACAATTGATTATTATACAAAACTGGGGTTATTGGAAGCGAAACGATCTGAATCAAACTATCGATATTATTCCAATGAGGCAATCGAAACCCTACGGTTTATTGAACATTGTAAACAAATGAGGATCTCTTTAGATGAGATAAAATCATTAATACAAAATAATTATAATCAAAAAAATTGTGTTTTTGAACAAATTCAATTGATTTCAAACCAAATTATTGAGTTGGAGTCTAAATTACAACAATTAGTACCTGTAATTTCAGATATGGATGAAAGTGAAAAAAATGCTTTAGTTAGTACTTTATCACATCATACATCACCGCTATTACAAACGCTAAAGTATTTTGTAAAATAGAATCTTTCAACAATGTTTGTTTCGGAAGGCCATGTGTCAGAGTTGAAACATGAATATTCTGACAGAATATGGTAATGTATTAGTAGTTTCATAATTTAATAATATAGATTGAAAATCTCAGGAGGTGAATACTCGAGTAAATTACTCGGGTTCGTCATTGGACATAGTTAACTTGTTTTTGATTGCAGTTTTAATCGCACTTACAGCATTTTTCGTTGCTGCGGAGTTTGCAATTGTAAAGGTTCGATCGAGTAGAATCGATCAACTGGTAGCAGAGAAAAAGAGAGGCGCATTAGCTGCGAAGAGGGTTACGGCGAGTTTGGATGAATATTTATCAGCTTGTCAATTAGGTATTACTGTTACGGCATTAGGTTTAGGGGTTTTAGGGGAACCAACATTTGAACATATCATACATCCAGTTGTTCAATATCTTGGATTAAACGGAGCAGTTGCACATTCAATTTCATTTATTCTTGCATTTGCTTTAGTAACATTTGTTCACGTGGTTATTGGTGAGTTAGCCCCAAAAACGGTAGCAATTCAAAAAGCTGAAACAATAACATTGCTTCTTTCTGCACCTTTAATTCTTTTCTATAAAATAGCTTACCCATTTATTTGGGCTTTAAATGGTTCTGCAAGATTTTTTACAGGATTATTTGGAATTAAACCAGCATCTGAATCAGAGGAAGTTCATACTGAAGAAGAATTGCGAATTATTTTATCTGAAAGCTTTGAAAGTGGAGAAATTAATCAAGCTGAATATAAATATTTAAATAATATTTTCGAGTTTGACAACCGACTTGCTAAAGAAATTATGGTCCCTCGTACTGAAATTATTGGATTATATGCAGAAGATCCAATTGAGGAACAAATTGAAACGATAAAAAATGAAAAATATACGAGATATCCAGTTTTTGGTGAAGATAAAGATGAAATTATCGGTATGGTTAACGTAAAAGACTTTTTTATTCGTTATTTAGATGGAAAAGTTGATAGCTCATACGAATTAACAAATTATACTCGACCTGTTATTCAAGTTATCGAAACAATTGCAATCCATGATTTATTACTTGAAATGCAAAAGAAACGTATACCACTTGCGATTTTATATGATGAATATGGTGGAACAGCAGGTTTACTAACAATGGAAGATATTCTAGAAGAAATTGTTGGTGAAATTAGAGATGAGTATGATGATGATGAAAAACCAGCAGTTCAACATATTACAGAGTCTCACAAAATTGTTGAAGGAAAAGTATTAATTTCTGAAATCAACGATCTGTTTGGTCTTTATGTTGAAGAAGACGATGTAGATACGATTGGTGGTTGGATTTTAACTCAAAACCATGATATTCAACAAGGTGAGTCGATCATTTTCGAGGATTATGAATTTAAAGTAGTTGAATTAGATTCAAATCAGGTGAAATTAGTTGAGATAAAAAAAATTAATGAGTTTGTACAGTCAGTAAGCTTATAACATTTCAGAAGGATTAAAGGCAAAAGTCTTTAATCCTTTCTTTGTTTGATTGGTATTGTAAAAATTTTTATAATAAGCTCCATACATAGGTATTTTTCATATGGTAAGCTTTTCACTAAAAAGATAAATGAGAGAAAGCGATCAAATTTATATAAAAGAGGTACATATATGAAAAGAAAAGCGTTAGTAATTGGTGCGACAGGTTTAATTGGTAAAAATGTAGTAAATCAGTTAATTCAGAACGAGGCTTATGAAAAAATCACAATTCTTGTTCGGAAAAGCAGTGGATTTTCACATGAGAAATTGGAGGAAATCATTGTAAACTTTGATCATTTAGAAGAATATGAGCAATATTTTCATGTGAATGATGTATTCAGTTGTCTTGGAACAACAATCAAAGTAGCGAAAACTAAAGAAAATTTTAGGAAGGTCGATTATGATTATTCAGTTAAGTCTGCCGAATTAGCAAGTAAGTCAAATGCTCAAAACTTTCTTCTAATTAGTTCAATGGGCGCAAATAGTCACTCTAATATTTTTTATAGCAAAGTAAAAGGTGAAGTTGAAAGAGATGTAAGAAAATTGAATTTTGAAGGATTATTTATATTTAGACCATCTTTATTATTAGGTGAACGTAAGGAAGTCAGACTAGGAGAAAAAGTGGCTGAAAAAATTTCTTCAATCATGCCATTTTTATTTAATGGACAATTTAAGAAATATAAACCAATTAAAGGAGTAACAGTTGCAAAAGCAATGATTAATAGTGCTTTAAATGGTACTAAAGGTGAACAAATTATAGAATCAAATAGTATTGAAAGCATTTCAAGAAAGTAATGATTACGTGGGAAAGATAAAGTGTGAAATTATTCACAAAAAAGTAACATTTTAATTAAAACTAAGCTGATTTTTATTATAAAATTAAAGCATAAGCTTGATAGTTTGATTACTTCAAAATGAAAGTAAAATGAATAATTATCAACTTTGTATCAAATTGTTTCGTACTAAACCTCATTTTCTCCTCTTGCTACTTTAAAAGTGAGGGGAAATTTTTTTGCATAATTTTTCCTGTCATGAATACATATTAATTAAATATTTGTAAAGGATTGTCGACATTTTTAAGTTTCAAAAATTCATATTAAGGGCGTGACGTGTTTGGCAGATGCTCCCTCGGGAAAAGGATTAATGGGATTTTTTCGCCTTTTTAAAAAGGAAAATGTTGATGAAATCGAAAGTAATAAACTGGAAAATCGACATCAATCAGTTCAAGACTATATCAACCAAAAGAATGAGATAAATATGTATGAAGATGAATTATTATTAAGATCTATTACATTTAAGGAAAAAATAATTAATGACATACTCACACCCCGCACAAAAGTGGTTGCAATTAATGTGAATGAAACTGTCGATAAAGTCCGAGATATATTTCTTAATGAGCGTTATTCAAGAATTCCAGTCTACAATCAGGATATTGATCACATTATTGGGATTTTGTCAGAAAGAGAATTTTTAACGAGCTTACTTCAAGAACAAGAAGTTGATATTAGAAAGTTAATCAGGATTCCTATTTTTATTATGGAAACGATGAAAATTTCAACAGTTTTAACGATGCTTCAAAAAGAGAACGCCCATTTAGCAATTGTCATTGATGAATTTGGGGGAACATCAGGAATTATCACTCTAGAGGATATTTTAGAGGAACTAGTAGGGGAAATTAGAGATGAATTTGATGAGCTAGAACATCATGAATTTACGCAGGTTAACGAAAACGAATACCAATTTCAGGCTTCTATGTCTTTGTCTAATTTTTTCCATATTGTGAAAATGAAAATGCCAAAAAGTCGGTATGTAACGCTTGGTGGATGGATCTTCGAATGCTTTAAACATGTTCCAAGTATAGGGGAAACACTGCAATATAAAAACTTAACCTTCATAATAAAAGAAATTCAAAATAGAAGAATTCAGAGTGTAATTGTTAAAATTAGTAAGCCAAATTTACAAAGTAAACTCGGTTCTTAGGAGCCGAGTTTTTTCATTGAAAAAAGTTAGAATTAAAAAGCCGAAAATAAAAATAATAATTTTATAGTAGTTTTTTGTTGTAATTTCGCAATACATGAAATATATTTAAAACAAATAATTCCGATAAGGTTAAGGGAGATTAAAAAATGAAAATTAAGAAAATTGGTTTAGCATTAGGTTCATTAGTTCTAGCAGCAGGCTTTATGGCTGGTTGCAATGCAAATAAAGAAGGCGATTCAGCAAAAGGAAAAGATTTATTAACACAAGTAAAAGATAGTGGAGAATTAAAAATTGGAACTGAGGGTACTTATGCACCTTTTACTTTCCACGATAAAGATGGAAAATTAACTGGTTTTGACGTTGATTTAGCAAATGAAGTTGCTAAACGTTTAGGTGTAAAACCAAAATACTCAGAAACACAATGGGATGCAATGTTTGCAGGTTTAGATGCAAAACGTTTTGATATGATTGCAAATGAAGTTGGAATCAAACCAGAACGTGAAAAAGATTATTATTTCTCACAACCATATATTACTTCATCAGCAGCATTAGTAGTAAAAAGTGATAGTGACATAAAAGCATTAGAAGAAATTCAAGGCAAAAAAGCAGCACAATCTTTAACTAGTAACTATGGTGATATCGCAAAAAAATATGGTGCTGAATTAATCGGTGTTGAAGGCTTTAGCCAAGCGATTCAATTAATTGAAACTGGTCGTGCTGATGTAACAGTAAATGATAAATTATCAATTCAAAATTACCTAAATGAAACTGGTGACACGAAAGTAAAAATCGCAGCTTTAGAAGATGATGCTTCTGATAGTGGTTTTATGTTCCGTAAAGACGATGATTCTTTAGTAAAAGCAGTTGATAAAGCGTTAGATGAAATGAAAGAAGACGGAACGTACGATGAGATCGTAACAAAATGGTTTGGTAAAGATGGCATTAAGTAGTTTATTACAACAAGACTGGAGTGACTCAATAACCATTGTGAAGGAATCTTTCCTTCCAATGGTTAAAACTGCTTTAACAGGAACTATTCCATTAACGATTATCACTTTTATCGTTGGTTTAGTATTGGCCTTTATTACTGCGCTTTTCCGTCTATCAGGTAATAAATTCTTAAATGCTATTGCAAGAGTATACGTTTCAATCATCAGGGGAACGCCTTTACTAGTTCAATTATTTATTATTTTTTATGGTCTGCCATCAATTGGACTAACAATATCGCCATATATTTCGGCTATTATCGGTTTCTCACTAAGTGTAGGGGCATATGCATCCGAAATTATTCGAGGTTCTATTCAATCAATCGATAAAGGGCAATGGGAAGCTTCATATTCTATTGGTATGACTTATAATCAAACACTAAAACGAATCATCATTCCTCAAGCAGCTAGAGTTTCATTACCACCGTTATCAAATACTTTTATTAGTTTAGTGAAAGACACTTCATTAGCCTCATTAATTTTAGTTACTGAAATGTTTCGTACTGCTCAAGAAATCGCAGCAGTTAACTTTAAATTTTTATTAGTTTATACTGAAGCTGGATTTATATATTGGATAATTTGCTTCTTCCTATCTATCATCCAAGGACGATTAGAAGCACGTGTTGAACGATATGTTGCAAAGTAATGGGGGAAGAGAGATATGATTAAGTTAGAAAATATTCAAAAACGTTTTGGTGAATTAGAAGTATTAAAAGATGTTAGTTTGAATGTTAAGAAAGGGACTGTTACTGCAATTATTGGTCCTTCTGGTTCAGGAAAAACAACATTTTTAAGATGTATAAACGTACTAGAGCAACCGAATAACGGTAAAATTACAATTGATGATCAAACAATTGATTTTTCAACTAAAGTGTCTAAAAAAGAAATTATTTCTTTAAGAAGTAAAACGGGAATGGTTTTTCAACAACATCATCTGTTTCCGCATTTAACTGCACTCGAAAATGTGATGGAAGGTCTAGTTACGGTACAAAAAGTTAAAAAAGAAGTAGCGAAGAAAAAGGCAACGGATTTATTGATTAAAGTAGGGCTTGCAGATAAAATCGATCTATTGCCTCATCAGTTATCAGGCGGTCAGCAACAACGTGTAGGGATTGCTAGAGCATTAGCACTTGAACCAACTGTTATATTATTTGATGAACCAACTTCTGCATTAGATCCAGAGCTTGTACAGGAAGTATTAAAAGTTATGAAGGAATTAGCAGAAGAAGGAATGACAATGATTGTTGTAACACATGAAATGAGATTCGCTCGAGATGTTGCAGACGAAGTCATCTTTATGGATGGTGGCTATATTATAGAACAAGGTCATCCAAGTGAAGTATTAGAAAAACCACAACAAGATCGTACAAAGCAATTTTTACGGTTAATACAATAATTTGAAGGTACTAGATCCAAATCTAGTGCTTTTTTTTTGTGCTTTTTTCTTTACATCCATTTTCCAAAATTTACATTGTCTTTAAATACATATGAAATCGGTTTGGAGTCATACTATCATTACACTACTTAAGGAGGTGAGACACAGATGGCAAACAACAACGGAAACAGTAACCAATTAGTAGTTCCAGGTGCTCAACAAGCTTTAGATTCAATGAAGTATGAAATCGCTTCTGAATTTGGAGTAAACTTAGGACCAGATGCAACAGCTCGCGCTAACGGTTCAGTTGGTGGAGAAATCACTAAACGTTTAGTTCAAATGGCTGAACAAAGCTTAGGTGGATTTTCTAAATAATAACAATGGCTTATAGGGATGGAGATTATTCTCCATCCTTTCTTAATGAAAAGTGTTATACATAGTGGAGGTATGATAATGGAAGGTATATGCCCGCTTTGTAATGGAATTGAACAATTAAAAGTAATTTGCCCAATTTGTGAAAATCATTGTGATGATAAGGGCAGAGCGATTGATTATGAAGATAAATATAGTCCTTATTATGATTATGATCTAACTGCAAAATATGATGGATTAACAACAGAAAATTCAAATCAATATTGTACTCATATGTTTAATTGTCCAGATTGTAACGAGGGTTTCCTAAAAATAATCAATAAAATAAAATAACGCAGTACCAATATAAATGGTACTGCGTTATTTGTTGTAATAAATATTATCGAATACGTGATTCTGTTTCTTTATCGAAGAAATGTACTTTATTCATATCAATCGCTAACTTGATAATTTGACCATGTGTGAAGCTAGAACGAGCATCTAATCTTGCAACTAATTGATGGCCTTCAAAGTTAGTGTAAAGCATTGATTCTGCACCTAAAAGCTCTGCAACTTCAATTTCTAAATCAAGAATTGTACCTTGAGAAGCTTCTAAGAAAACTGGTTCATCATGTAAGTCCTCTGGACGAACACCAAGAATTAGGTCTTTACCGATATAACCATTATCTCTTAACGTTTTCATTTTACCTTCAGGAATAGCAATTTTCTTGCTACCTAAGTTAAAGTATCCATCTTCTAATTTTCCGTTTACAAAGTTCATTGCAGGTGATCCAATGAATCCACCAACGAAAACATTTTCTGGCTTATCGTAAACTTCTTTCGGCGTACCAACTTGTTGGATGATACCATCTTTCATAACAACTAGTCTTGTTGCCATAGTCATTGCTTCTGTTTGGTCATGTGTTACATAGATTGTTGTTGTTTGAAGACGGTGATGTAATTTAGAAATCTCAGAACGCATTGCTACACGTAATTTTGCATCTAAGTTTGATAATGGCTCATCCATTAAGAATACCTTCGCATCACGTACAATAGCACGTCCTAGAGCAACACGTTGACGTTGTCCACCAGATAAAGCTTTAGGTTTACGATCTAAGTATTGCTCTAAACCTAAAATACGAGCTGCATCTTTTACACGACGATCGATTTCAGCTTTATCGAATTTACGTAATTTTAAACCAAATGCCATATTATCATAAACAGTCATATGTGGGTAAAGTGCATAGTTTTGGAATACCATCGCGATGTCACGATCTTTTGGTTGCACATCGTTAACACGTTTTCCATCGATATAAAAATCACCTTTAGAAATATCTTCTAAACCAGCGATCATTCGAAGTGTAGTTGACTTTCCACAACCAGATGGTCCTACAAAAACAATAAATTCTTTATCTTGAATGTGAAGATTAAAGTCTTCAACTGCTGTTACGTTATTATCATAAATTTTAAAAATATGGTCTAATTTTAATTCTGCCATGATTCGTTTCCTCCTAATTGTGAAATCGGTTTCATTAACTAGATTGTACAGATTAAAATGTTTTCTAACAATAGTAAACGTTTACAAAAAATAAAAGCCTCATTTGTACATATTGCACAAATGAAGCTTTATTTATGACATTTCACGTAATTCAAGCAATTGAATTGCTAAAAATATAACAAGTCCATCTTCGAAATGCTTCAAATCAATACCAGTTTGTTCAGAGAATTTATCGAGTCTATATTGAACAGTATTTCGATGAAGAAATGCTTTTTTTGCTGTTGCAGTTACATTCATATTATGTTGGAGATAGATTTTGACGGTTGAAAGTGTTTGATCATTTAAAGTCATATCATTCAACAAAATATTAGGAAGTACTTTCCTTAAATCTTCTGGAATGAATGACATAAAATAATGGAGCATTTCTTTTGAAAACCAAAGTACATTTTTATGTTTTTTTAACTGTAAAGCTTTCTTAAAGCATTGTTGTTCTATCTCAAATGCCTGTTGCAATTCTGACAAAGGAGCATAACATTTCCCTACAAAAAAAGTAACTTCGTGATATAAGTCAGCAGCAATTGTTTCTTGCATATGTTCAAGATAGGACTGCATGATTGGCTGATCATTTATTTTTTCTATAATTATGCCTTCTCTGGCAGAAGACCAAATGATGATGATCTCTTTATGGAAAAATGCCAAAATCGCTTCTTCAAATTCTGCTTTATTCGAGAAAAATTGATTGCTAAAAAAATGGATAAAACGTACTGAACTAGGTAATTTTGTTTCATTTTCATTCGTAAATGGATTTTGTTCGTTATCAGTGAATAAGTAGTCAAACCATTCATTATTGATGGTAGGGATGAAGAGGGCTTCTCTATCTAAAGCTGTGAATATTCCGGTTAATAGCTTCTTTTGTTCATCTTGAAGACTTTCGTTTTTGATTCCAAATAATTCTTGGTGATCTGAGAGGAACCAAGTGTAATCTAAGTATGTGTTTTCATCAGGTATAACAGATACAGAATTTGAGCCAAATAACTTTATTATTTTTTCAATCATATTTTTGTACCTTTCCAGATTCTTTCATTTCATTTTATCATTGTTAAAGAGAATAAAAAAGAAACCATAGTACGTTTACTATGGTTCGAAGTTCGAAAGTTCATAAAACAGGTGTATTAAATTTTCTAAACCTTTTTCTTTTATCTCTACTTCATCAAAAACCATTGGTTTTGAATTGATTTCAAAAATATAATAATGACTATCTTGAAGTCCAATATCCATAGAGAATTCATAGAAATGACCATGTTGTTTATTTAATGCTTCACCAGTGAGTTGAACAATCTTTTCAAGTAGATGTTCATTTAATTGAATGGGAAGTTCTTCAAGGGATATAATGGTCCCACCTCTAGGAACATGGGTAGTAATTCCACCAAGTGTGCCAACTCTTACTCCAATACCGGAAATGATAAATTGTTTTTCTTTTTTATGAACTAGGACTCTTAAATCAAATTTCCTGCCATCAGGTAATTTACTATCAATTCCTTGCTGACATATAAATGGTTCATGTAAAGAAGAGATAAATTTCCAGCATTCATGGATATCTTTGTTAAGTTCAACATGAAAAGCATTTCGGATAGTCACTGTATTATTCGCTAATATTGAAATTTTAAAAACGCCCAATCCTTTAGCGGAATGATGCTTCTTAATGTAGATGCAATTCCATTTATTTAAATACAGTCTAAGGTCTTCTTCTGTGTTTAAATCAATTGTTTCAGGGATGTATTTTGATAAAAATGGATCAGATGAGAGGAGAGTCATTGTTCCGATTTTAGATAAATAAGATTCATTAAAAAAAGGAATGTTTAGCTCAAATAATTGTTTGCGTAAATTTTTGTATTGTTCATTGGATTCATATTGAACAGATGGAATACGATTATAAATGACATCTGGCAAAGGTGAAAATAATTCAATCCATTTTTTAGTTTGAAAACAAAATGTATAACATTTAAGGGAGGTCCCAGAAAATGCAGATGGTGTAAAGATAACTGGGATGCCACCCTCGGAGATGACTTTTTTGCAAATTCTCTTAAAGGTTCTTATATTGCCACTAAAAGGAAAACGATCTTCATTTGTTAAAATGCCAATAATTGGACCAAAGTGTTGCTGATTCTTTTTTACTTGAAATGTTAAGGTGCTTTTGCCTTGATCTTGAATTGAAATATGGTTAATGAATAGGCGATTATGACCGAGCGTAACTTTAGTGCGATTCATGTCATTATGGGACCATGTATTTGATTCAAGATGATAAAAAACGGAAGTCATTTTATCATAACCTTGGACTTAGTACTTTGCTTAGACAGATGCGTTGCATATTCCAAAAATAACTTTTTAATTGTTTTGTCGTGTTCTCGGAAGTTTGGATTCGTAAAGATTGAGCGCCCAGGTTTAGAATTCGCTTCAAATAACCATACTGTTTCGTTCTTATCAACACCTAAATCAAATCCAATTTCTCCTATATGGCCTTCTAATTGTTTGTCTAATACTTCGCTAATTTTAAGTGCAGCTAATGATAATTTATCATGTATTCTTTTTGCTTTGTCGCTTTCAAAGATTTCACTAAGTGTTTTAACCCGTCCGCCATTATTTAAATGGGTCGTAGTACTACCTTTACCAGCAATTTTTGCAGCTATTACTGTTACATGCCATTTTCCATGTGCATCTTTATTTGTATGGACCCTGAAATCAACGGGCTGATGTTCATAACGGATTAAAGGAATACCTTGTTGGACAATAAAATCATGTAATCGCGTTTTCTTAAATACGCGATTAATTAATACATTTAGTGATGAGAATTTTTGAAGTTTATTTACGCCATCTTCTCGGTAACGACAATAATAAATTTCTTCTTCTCGGTGATAACGGATGACAATAACCTTTGAACCTAAACTGCCATTTTCAGGCTTGATATAGACGAATTGATGCTGAGAGAGTAAATGTTCAATTGTGTCTAAATTACTAAACTTTGCAGTTACTGGGAGATAATGCTTTACTGATTCTTCGTTTTTTAACTTAACATATAAATCCCACTTATTGAAAAATCCAGGATTAAACCAAGGGATTTTATAATCAGTCTCAAGTCGAGTTCGAACTTTCTTAATTAATTTATGATCCTCAATTTTTCGATTAGGTAGACGATTGTAAATTACAGTTGGAAATGGGACAACTTCTTTAACCCATCTTTTTTCAGTAAAGAAATAACCTTGAATCGTTTCTGTCTCCCAGTCAATTCCATGCATTCCAAATATAAAAATAAAGCTATTTTGCTGATTATTTTCAGCCATTAAGTTTGCGAACATAAAACTACGATCGCCAATCGGTCGAAGTAGTGATTCAGTAAAGCCAGCTGTGAATATGCCAATTAATGGGCCTAATTGAAGTGTATCTCCAATAATAATTGGTTCAATATTTCCTTCAAATGGAATACATAACATCTCTTTTAACTGTTCAGAAATTGAGATGACATCATGAAGTGTATTCATCGTGACGAGTTGACAAGGGTACTTTTTTTGACCAAATGCAATATATTCAATATTTCTAGTAGAAGTTAATGCTTCTGGGACACAGACTAAGTCTTTACTCTGTCGATGTGTAACGATTTTCACAACTTCATTCATTATTTGATTTCACTTCTTTCATTTTTAGATTTAGATTGTAGATGGAGGCAATATTGTATTGGTGCAGAGTAAAGTTTATGTTGAATTGAAGGATCAGATTGAAGTAATACTTTTCTGCCTGGTTTCGAATTGACATCTAAAATCCATACAGCTTGATTGGAATCAATTCCTAAATCTAAGCCAATTTCAAATAGAGGAAGAAAGTTTTTCTCTAGTACGAGCGGTAATTGATTGCAGATTGTTTCAATATCTTCCTGTAAAATTAGTGCAGTTCTTTGGTTAAATTGCTTAATCCACTCATCAAATGGTAGAACATTACTTCCAGCACTCAAATTGGAAATAATTGAATTAGGCTGACCGACTCTAATACCTTTTCCAACTGTATCCCATTTACCCTTATCGTTCTTCTGTAATAGTATTCGTAAGTCAAAAGCTTCACGAGATTTCGTTTTTAAATCTAAATAACTTTGATAAACATATCCTTTAGACTCAACGATGGGTTGTAACCATTCAAAAAATTCATCTCGAGTTTCATATACCGTCTCAACAACTTCTTTTTGCTTTTGCGTTGATACACTAATTGAATAGGCATTTAAAGTAACAAAGTATATATTGATCCCTCTAGAACCATGAATTGGCTTAATCACTAATCTACGGGATTTTCTTAACTCTTCAAAAAATACAGCTAGATGTAACAATTTTTTCGTTTTAGGGATATATGGATTTAAGCTTTCATCCGTTGAAATGGCTTGATATGTTTCCCACTTTCCAGGAAGACCATAACCTAAAAATGTAATATCTTTACGCTTTTTTAACCAATCTACAATTGGTTTTGCTTGCTTACTTTTTAAGTTTGGAGAATAGAAACAACGATCGTATATATAATTAGGAATTTCAAAAGATGTTTTTTCCCATTGCTCAGTTTCAGGAATGTACTTCCATCCAACAATTTCTTCAGTGGAAGGTTGGATGCTAAATGGTGTAAATTGTACAAATTCATATCCAAGTTTACTTGCTTCCTTTGCCATATACTGAACGTATTCACCTTCTTGCCTTTCTTTCAGAGATAAATATCCAATTCTCATCTTCTTCACTCCTTGTACTTATAAATATGATTGAACAAGCGAAAAAATAGCTTTTGTTGAAGGTCTTATTTTATGAAATGGATCAACTAGTTGTAAGTCCTTTGATGGCTTAGAATTTAATTCAATTACCCACGGGTTAAATTGATTATCTATAGCAAGGTCCACCCCAAATTCAGCAAATAATCCATCAAAGGAGATATCTATGCATTTACAGCATTCTACAGCTAACTCAGTAAGTAATTTTTTAAAGTGAACTCTCTCTTTTTTGGGCAAGTATTGACTTAGAAACTCATCTATTTTTTCAAGATCTCCACCACGAGCAATATTGCTAACGAACTGTGTTGGATGACCAATCCTTGCAACGGTTGATGTTACTTCCCATTTGTTAAATTTATTTTTATGGCAAAGAAAGCGAAAATCAACGAGTCGATTATCTTGCATAATTAATGGCAAGCCTTCTTGAATGATATAAGTTCTCCTTTTTAATTGTGGTCTAATTGTTTGAAATAGTTGATGGATCGTTTCAAATTGTTTTTCTTCATCTGCATTTTGACTATTTTGTAACCGATAATGCTCTGTTTCTTTTGTTACTTTAAGAATATTTCGACCTTGGCTACCATGGATTGGTTTAATAAAAACGTTCTGATACTTTTGTAAAAAGGTGTTTAATTGTTCCTCAGAAATGCATTCTTCTGTATATGGCACGTAGGGCTTTAAATACGGTGATTCAATAAAGGATTTAAAAACTTCAAGTTTATTTAAAAATCTTGCATTAAAGAATGGAATATTTTGATTTGATAAAGCTGAACTTAATTGCTTAAACTCAGGTGAGCGTTCTAATTTTCTCGAATGAATTCTGTTGTGAATTATAGAAGGGGGGGAATTTACTTCTGTTAAAAACCAACCATCTTCATTCCGCTTATATCCAACTAACTCATTACTAATAAGCTTTTGAAAAGTAGTTACATAGAAATTCATTTCATGCTCCTCGCATAAATCAGTAAACTCTTCACAAAGGCTTGTAATGGAGCCAAGCGGTTGTATGGATTTTTCATTTATCGAATCTGTTAATATCACAAACGATTGTGGTTTTGAATCTTTAGGAAAAGATTGCAATAACTCTCCTCCTTTCCAAATTATTATCGTTGTATCATATGTGATATCCGCCTAGTTGGTGAATGATTCTTACATGAATCGTTCGATTTTCATATTTAAAGTTAGTCCAAAATAATTAAGATTTTTTTAGAAGCTAATATTTAAAGATCGACAATAAAGTTGAGATAGTTCAAATTATGAATAGGAGAATAAATAGTTTTACGACTGAAAAACTGACATATAATAGAATGTTTGCTATAGTGTTAGATACAAAGTAATTAGGAGGTTAGAAATATGACAGTAAACATTCATGATATTGCATATTCACTACAAAATGCGCTAAATGAGCACCCAGATTTGAAAAACCTACAATCTTTATATGCACAAATATTAGCTGATCCAAATGCTAAACCTTTATTTTCGGAGTTTCAAAACTTTCAAATGACAATGCAGCAAAAAATGATGCAAGGAGCGCAAATCTCTCCAGAAGAAAGTGCACAAGCTCAAGCACTTATGGCAAAGGTTTCACAAAATCCTTTGATTTCAAATTTAATGCAAGCTGAACAAAGAATGAACTTAGTTATACAAGATTTAAATAAAATTATCATGAAGCCATTAGAAGATTTATACGGTAGCTTAAATCAATAATGAAGAAGAAGACTCCAAGCAAATGGAGTCTTTTTTTGATGAGAATTGGAAATAATAACAAACTACTAAGTGTTCTATTTAATGTAAGCATGTCATATGTTTGAATATCGGTATTCTTGGTGAAATGGGGGAAATCTTAATGATTTATAAGTTACTTGCGATTAATATAGATGGGACATTATTACAATCAAATGGGAAGCTCACTAAAGAGACTAAGGAAGCAATCGAGTATGTTCAAGATAAAGGTATATATGTGACATTATTTACGAGTAGGAATTTCCAGGCAACTAAAAAAATAGCAAAAGCATTAAAAATTCCTTCCTTATTAGTCTCTCACTCTGGTGCTTTTATTTCTTCTAAGCTTGACGAACCGTTTTTTGAAAAGAGAATAGAAGAAGAAGAAGCGTATGATATCGTTAAGAAATTAGAAAAATATGACTGCAATATCCGTTTGTCTCACGAGCATTTTTCAATCGGAAATAGAAAAAAATTACAGTCAAATTTAGTAGCTAAGGCAGTTTTAAATAATGCTGACCCTGTTTTTTATCCAATCCAATTTGTTGAATCTCTATCTGATAGTATTTTAGAGAATTCAATTTCTCCATTAAAAATAGAATGTCATTTTTCAGATGAAGTAGAAAAAAATAAAGTAAAAATAGAAATCAATCAAAAATATCCACATTTAGATTGTTTATGTGATGAAGAGAAGAAAATTGAAATCGTTCGAAAAGGTGTTTCAAAATATTCTGGTTTAAAACGTTTAGGAGAACATTTGGGTGTATCCTATCATGAAATGGTTGTCATCGGAGACAATTACAGTGACTTACCATTAATTGAGCATGCAGGTTTAGGTGTTGCGATGTCTAATGCACCAGTAGAAATTAAAAAAGTAGCTGACTGGATTACACGTTCAAATGATCAAAATGGTGTTCCTTATATGATTAAAGAGCATTTTAGAAAACAATTCCCACTTCCATTCTTAAAATCACATTTGAAAATAGAAAAATAATATATATCCTGGTTTTCATTGAGATGTAATCATTGGAAACCAGGTATTTTTATGACAAATTTTATTAATTGACCTGTATTGTCTTTAATTTTATACTTAAGTGATAAATTTACAAAGGTGATAAAACATGAAAATATATATTAAAGGATTAGACGATCAGCGTTTCCAAAGACCATTAGAATTACTATCTCAATTATTCTTTGAAGATTGCAATGTTTCTTTAGAAGAAATAGAAGATGCAGATTTAGAAATACAGTTTTATTTAAATGAGCAAAACAAAGAGGTATCAGGTGAATTAGGAAAGGATATTCATGCTGATACTACTTATGTAGAAGGAAAAGATGAAAAAGAATCTTTTAAATTTAAAAAGAAAGCCGTTAATTTCGTCTTTTTAACATTGCTACAAGACTATACTAAAATAGAGCAAAAATGGGGAATTTTGACTGGGATTAGACCGACAAAACTTCTTCATACAAAATTAAAGAACGGCATGACGAAAGAAATGGCTCATCATGAATTACGAAATGATTATTTAATCCATGAAGAGAAAATTCAATTGATGCAGTCAATTGTCGACCGTCAACTTAAAGTCATACCTGACCTATATAACCTTGAAAATGAAGTTAGTATTTACATTGGAATTCCATATTGTCCTACGAAATGTGCTTACTGTACTTTCCCTGCTTATGCAATTCAAGGTAAACAAGGTGCGGTTGATTCATTCTTATATGGCTTACATTATGAGATGGAAAAAGTCGGTGAATTTCTAAAAGAACGTGGCATTAATATTACGACGATCTATTATGGTGGAGGTACGCCAACGAGTATTACAGCCGAAGAAATGGATTTGCTTTATGCTAAAATGCATGAATCTTTTCCGAACATGAAAAATGTACGTGAAATCACTGTTGAAGCTGGAAGACCAGATACAATTACACCTGAAAAACTAGATGTATTAAATAAGTGGAATATTGACCGAATTAGTATTAATCCACAGTCTTATCATCAAGAAACATTAAAAGCAATAGGCAGACACCACACTGTTGATGAAACAATCACGAAATTCCATTTAGCGAGAGAAATGGGTATGAACAATATCAATATGGATTTAATTATTGGTTTACCTGGCGAAGGATTAAAAGAATTTCAACACACTTTAGATGAGACTGAGAAATTGATGCCTGAATCTTTAACTGTTCATACATTATCATTTAAAAGAGCATCAGAAATGACTCAAAACAAGCAAAAATACAAAGTTGCTGAACGTGAAGAAGTACAGCAAATGATGAATGAAGCTACGGTTTGGACCGAAAATCATAACTATCATCCATATTACTTATATCGTCAGAAAAATATATTAGGTAATCTTGAGAACATTGGATATGCTGTAGATGGTCAAGAAAGCTTATACAATATTTTAATAATGGAAGAAGAACAAACAATTATCGGATTAGGCTGTGGTGCATCGAGTAAGTTTGTTCATCCAGGTACACGTCAAATTACTCGATTTGCAAACGCGAAGGATCCAAAATCGTATAATGATGGTTATGAACATTATACAAACGCTAAAATTAAAATTTTAGATGAGTTATTTTCAAAAAAGTGAATGACAATTCAATAAAATAAAGGAATTTCCCCTTTCAATGTTTAATGTTTAAAATAAACATAAATATAAAGGGGATTTTTTTATGACAATTTCTAATACAACAGATCACATTTTATTAAAAAAAGAAGGTCGTGTAGCAACAATTGTTTTTAATCGACCTGAAGTACTAAATGCAATGAACGAAGAAACATTTAGACAGTTTAGAGATGCTTTAGATGAAATCAATCAATCTGAAGTAGATGTAGTTGTCCTTTGTGGAAATGGCAAAGGTTTCTCATCAGGTGGGGATTTAAAATCAATGTTAAGTAACACTGACGAATCTGCATTTGCACCTGTAATGGATTTAATTTCAGAACTAGTTATAAAATTGTATACGCTACCAAAAATTGTAATCAGTGCAATTCACGGACCAGCAGCGGGAATTGGTTTAAGCCTAGCGTTAGCAAGTGACTATGTATTAGCCCACGAATCTGGCGTATTAGCAATGAATTTTATCGGAATCGGACTAATCCCTGATGGTGGTGCACACTATTTCCTTGAAAAAAGAATAGGTGAATCAAAAGCAAAACAACTAATATGGGATGGACAAAAACTAAATGCAACAAACGCGCTTGAAATTGGATTAATTGATGCAGTTATTGCAGGTGATTTCGAACAAGAAATCAAAAATCGCGTAAATGGAATCCTACAAAAACCAGTAAGTGCCATGATCCAAACAAAAAAGATATTCAACGAAAATAACCTAGAAAAACTAACTAAAGTATTAGCAGCGGAAAAAAATGGACAAGGACTAATGAGAAAAACTGCAGACCACAAAGAAGGCGTGCAAGCATTCCTACAAAAAAGAAAACCGGAATTTATTGGGAAATAAGAAAAGCGGAAGGCGTTCGCTCAGCCCCGACAGATAATACGTTCACATAAAAAAAGCTGCGAAAAATTGTTCGCAGCTTTTTTATGGATGAAATAAAAGTAGTTTTCCAGTTGGATTGATGCATCGGTGAGTTTTATCAAGTGCACCGAGTATAACAAGTTTTTCTTCTCCGATTTTTTTCGCTTCTAAGTCAGAGCTAGCTTCAAATTGTTCGTCTACAATAGATTCTCCACTTTTCTCAAATGCAGTAATACGATAGAGTGCCATGATTTTTCCTCCTTGAAATTCTCTATAATTCTTATTTTGGCATAAAAAGAAAAGAAGTGTAAAGTAATAATTTGAATAATTAGAAAGTTGTAAATTCAATTTTAGCGAATATCTTAACCATTTGTTACATTATGTCTTATTTTTTGTACCAACATTGTTGGGATAAGAGAGTATTTTAACGTATAATAGTTTACGTGATATAACAAATACATAATACGTAATTGTTTTATTTGTTGGGGAATTGAAATATTTTTCTTCATTTATGTTTACTATTTTATAGATGTTGTAGAGGCTTTTTGAACTAGAAGAAAAATAGACTTGTTGGAGGTACATGATGGATAAAAAAGTATATGAATATGAAGTTGGCGAACGCTTTGTGACGTTTTTATTTTTAAAGGCTGTTACAAAAGGTGTAGCAAGTAATCAAAAATCATTTTTATCTTTGACATTACAGGATCAAAGTGGAGATATTGAAGCGAAACTTTGGGATATTTCTTCAGAACAAGAAGAAGCGTATGTAGAAGGTGCTGTTGTAAAGGTTGAAGGGGAGCTTCATGATTATAGAGGAAAGCTTCAACTAAAATTACGTCAAATTCGTCCTGCGAAGGATTCTGATGAAGTAAATCCTGAAGATTTTTTTGCAAGAGCTCCAGTAGCGAAAAATGAGTTGTATGAAAAGATTACTTCTTATATTAATAATATGGAAAATGAAAAACTTAAAAAAATTACCGAATACTTAGTATTAAAAAATGAAGACGATTTTCTTGAGTTTCCAGCAGCTACAAAAAATCATCACGAGTTTGTATCCGGTTTAGCATATCACGTGTACTGTATGTTGAAATTAGGCGAATCAATTGCGAATTTATATCCTTCAATTAATAAGGATTTATTATATGCAGGTATTATTTTACATGATTTAGGAAAAGTTCGTGAGTTATCTGGTCCTGTATCAACAAAATATACTGTAGAAGGAAACTTACTTGGACATATTTCATTAATGGCAATTGAAATTGGAAATGCATCTATAGAACTTGGAATAGAAGGGGAAGAAATCACTGTTCTTCAACATCTAGTTTTAAGTCATCATGGTAAATATGAGTATGGAAGCCCTAAACTACCATTAATTAAAGAGGCAGAAATCTTACATTATATAGATAATATTGATGCGAAAATGAACATGTTAGATCGAGCTCTTGAACGTGTAGAGCCAGGTGAATATACTGAACGTATATTCCCACTTGAAAATCGTAGTTTCTACAAACCTAAGTTTTAATCATTGGTGAAAAGAGTACGTAAAGGTAGAGCTTTTCCGTGACAAAAAAGTCACAGTTCAGAACGTAAGAACTGTGACTTTTTTGTGTAATCAATTCGCTTTAGCTGGTCAGATCTCTCCCAATTGAGAGTGTTAATACTGAATTTGAAATAAACTATATAAACAGATTTCTAGAAAACAAAATACTAAAATAATCATACTTTCTCTGAAGTGACCATATAATGAAGCAAATGCTTGTCTACTAAGGAGGATAAAAAATTATGTTATTATTGCCATTCTGGATGTATATTGTCATTTTAGGAATATTTGTGAGTGGGTTTATGGTGTTGTATACTTCAAAACAAGATAGAGATGCAGATGAAGCTTTCATTGAAAAAGAGGGAGAAATATATTTGCAAAGAATTAAAGAAGAAAGAGAAAGAAGAGAGCAATTATTAATTAGCTCTGAGGTTTCTTCAAATTAATAAAAAACTGCCTAATTCAAATTAGGCAGTTTTTTTATTAATTATTTCTTTTCTTGTTTTTCTAAGTCTTTATCTTCTACTTTGAAATCTGCTTTTTTAAGTAGAGAGTCTGAAAACGCTGAGAAGTTTTCTTGTGTTAATTTAGAAGCAGCAAGTTTTTCACGAGCTTCTTTTTCGTTTACTTCTTTTTTATCAATTACTTTAATAATGTGGTAGCCAAATTGTGATTTTACTGGTTCACTAATTTCGCCAACTTTTAAGTTATATGCAGCTTCCTCAAATTCAGGTACCATTGCACCTTCGCCAAAGTAGCCTAAGTCTCCACCTTTATCTTTTGAACCAGTGTCAGTAGAATATTTTTTTGCAAGTGCCGCGAAATCTCCACCAGCATCTAATTCTTTTTTCACTTTTTTAGCAGTAGCTTCATCTTTTACTAAGATATGGCTTGCTTTAATTTCTGGTTTGTAATTTTCAATTTCCTTTTTAGTAACACTTTCTTGAGCAGCTTTTTCAGTTAATAAATCAATCTCTACTCGCTCTTTAAAAGCTTTTTCATCTTTAAAGCCATATTGAGTTAAGAATGCTTCAAACTGATCACCGTTTTGTGTTTTATACTCATTGAACTTTTTATCTACTTCTTTATCGCTTACTTTAAAGTTTTTACGTAGATAATTTTCAATAGCCATTTGTTTTAGCATTGCTAAGCCAGCTGTATCTTTCATTTTATTATATAAGTCTTCTGTTGTAATGTTTCCTGAATTTGTTTTAGCAACTACGTCATCACCAATACTAGATGATCCACAAGCTGCTAGTCCAAATACCGATGTAGCTAAAACTGCAGATACGATTAACTTTTTCATTTAAACAACTCCTAATAAATATTTAGACTTTATTTCTTCGTAAAAGAAAAATTACCTAGCAAAGTATGTATAACTGTTTTCCAATACATTTCTAACTTTCTAATAACTGGAAATAACTTCACTTAATATATCATATTTTCCTTCAATGTGACAAAGTTTATCCCAAAAAAGAAGAAATTGGCACGTATTTTATAAAAAATTTTATTAAAAAGTAGCTTGTTTATGATTGTCTTCAAAAAAAAATAGGCATTTGTTTAAAAAACAGCCTGCCAATCGTGACATTCGCACAGTCATTTGTAACTTTTGTTTATATATTATATAGAGTTACTTTTAGGAGGTTGGAAAAATGGGAGCTAGTTCATCACATGGCTTTGTATTAATCGTCGTTTTATTTATCTTATTAATTATCATAGGGTGTTCTTGTCTATAAGTAGATGACTATCTTTGAAATTAGGATAGGATTAGGACAGTTGCCCAGACCGTTTTATGATACACGCATAAGATAAGGTATGTAGCTAAAGGAGGTGTATATGATGGGCACAGGATTTCATGGTGGTGGTTTTGCTTTAATCGTCGTACTGTTCATCTTATTAATAATCGTTGGAGCAGCTTGCATATAATATGTAAATAAGACAAATATTCAACCGAAAGCTAAATGCTTTCGGTTGAGTTTTTTAGAAATTAGAAGGAAATACATAGAAGAAAGAAATGGGTTAGTAAGAAAAGAATAAATATGAAGTTTTGTAAGAGGGGAATTATTGTGAATCGTTGAACAAAGTGGGCTAAAAACAAAAAGCGGAGGATATGAAATCTTTGACCCGCTTCTTTTTGGTTGAGCAATTGTCAAATCCTTAAAATGTTAAGTTTGTTGCTCGTATTTAGAAAGGATACGCTTTCAAAGAAAAAAGAATGAAAACGATTCGTGATTTAAGGTTTCTTAATCAGACGATTGTCTTCTTCGATGAACTCTTTATCGATATTATCTAAAGTTGTTTCAAAAATATCGATGAAATCTTTACCATAGATATTTCTTAAAATAGCCATGATTTCCATATTCTCAGGGAATTTACCATAAAATTCTTTTAATGGCAGAGTACCTTGGAATACTGAATTTGTTTCTGGATCGAATTCTTCTAATATATCTAATAACATGTTTTTGCCTTTTTCAGTTAACTCAATATAAGTATTTCGCTTATCTTCAACTTTTTTAGAAAATACTAATAGACCACGTTCTTCTAGCTTTTTAGAGAAATTAAAAGCTGTAGATACGTGCATTACACCAAATTTAGCAATTTCAGAAATTGAGGCACCCTTTAAATGGAAGGCGATCATTAAAATATGATGTTCATTGATATTTAAATCATAGGGTTTAATCCATTGCTGCCAGTCCTTTTCAACTGACTTCCATAATGCTTTCGAAATTTGGGCAATTCTTTGACTAAAAATCAAAGCTTCTTTCATTGTGTACATCTTTTGTTCAGTTTTCATCAATTCACCTTCTTTTCTATTTAACTATCTATTTATTATTATGCCAATAATATCTGAATAAATAAAGAACTTTTAGTTAGAATTTTTAAAAATTTTCACAAAGTAGTTGATAAAATTCTACAATTTTATATTATAATAGAATGTTACAAGTTAAAAAAGATATGTTTGTATAATGTTGTGTCGATCTGATTTAAGGAATCATAAAATATTTTAATAAATAGTTATATAGTAAATATATACTATGTTATCTTGAAAATATAGTGAAAATAAAAGAAAATATTCAATATCCATGAAATGGAAAATAAAAAAACAGGAGATCTAGAATCTCCTGTTTTTTTATTTGGTACTACTCGTTATTTATTATTGTTTAATAATATTATTTTCGATAGTTTTTGCAATCTCTTGAAGTAGTTCGTTTGTGTATTTTTCTGAATTGGTCTGCCATTTCACATCAAATCCATCGTTTTTTCCATATCGTGGTAAAATATGCATATGATAATGAAATACAGTTTGACCAGAAACTTCTCCACTGTTATTTAATATATTTACACCATCAACATCAAATGCTTTTTTTATTGCGTTTGCAATAAGAGGAACTTTACTAAAGTATGTAGATGCAGTTTCTTCACTCATTGAGAAAATATTAACTACGTGTTCCTTTGGAATAACCAAAGTGTGCCCTTTTGTAACCTGGCTTAAGTCTAGAAAAGCCATAATATTCTCATCTTCATAAACTTTTGAAGATGGGATTGAACCTTCTGCAATTTTACAAAATATACAATTAGAATCATGTACCATCGTAAATAGTCATCCTTTACATTTTTTTCCTATTTTAACATAAAATCACCATTTTTACAGATAACAGACAATAAAACAAGAAGCAACTAATAGTTGCTTCTTGCTGAAGGAGAAAGATGTAATTTGTTAAATTGCTTTAGTTAAATTGTCTTTAACTGACACCTCATTTGCTATAATGTTCAATTAATTTGTACACCTTATATTAATAAATATATGCTCTGCTCGAGACACCTCATTTACGAGTTGGTATACTAATGACCTTTGTGTTTAATGATATTGTTCAAGCGCACCATCCCCTTAGATTTTTTCACTGCTGTTTATACAACGATGTTTTTATCTTTCGGAGATACCTCATTTCACTTTAAACAGTTATCTAACAATGGTTTGAACGCAAACTTGATTTGACTCTTTAACAAACACCTCATCTCAAAGTGGTTAAAAACCGGAAAAGAGAGTGTTTCTTTCCCTTCAAGAATTATAATACCCTTTAGCAGAAATAGTATTCAAAAAAAGCAGGATTTTTTTTTGGAGGAAGATAAATATGATATTAAGGAAGTTAAAGTTAATATTTGTTACAATAAAACTGTAAAGTACTTTCGAAAGGATTTGTAGATAATGACTTTATTACATGTACAAGATGTATCAGGCGGTTATACAAGACAGCCTGTTATTAAAGATGTTTCATTTACGATAGAAAAACATCAGCTCGTAGGCTTAATAGGGCTAAATGGAGCAGGTAAAAGTACAACAATTAAACATATTTTAGGACTATTAAAACCATTAAAAGGAGAAATCCTTATTAACGGAAGTAATTTTGATGCTGACCCGACTGTTTACCGTTCAAGCCTATCTTATGTTCCGGAAACACCGATGATTTATGATGAGCTTACATTACAAGAACATTTAGAAATGACAGCTCTTGCTTATAACATTTCTGAAAAAGATTTTAAGCAACGAAGTGAAGAATTGTTGAAAACATTTCGTCTTTATGAAAAAAGAAATTACTTTCCATCCACCTTTTCAAAAGGGATGAAACAAAAGGTTATGATTATTTGCTCATTAATCGTACAACCACAGTTATACATAATTGATGAACCATTTCTTGGGTTAGATCCAATCGCAATAAATGATCTTTTAGAGATTCTAAAAGTCGAAAAAGAAAAAGGTGCCGGTATTTTAATGTCAACACACATATTATCAACCGCACAAATCTATTGTGATTCCTTCATAATATTGCATGAAGGTGTGATCATTGCAAAAGGTACTTTAAGTGAGCTACAAAAACAATATAATTTGCCAAATGCGTCTTTGGATGAAATTTATATTTTTGCTACAAAGGAAAAAACAATATGAGATCGGTTAAGCAATTATGGTCGAGTAGATATAAAAGCTATCTTAAAGAAATTAGTAAGTATGGACGATATATCTTAAATGATCATATTAAATTTGTTCTTGTTTTTGGATTTGGTGGGGGAGCATATTACTATCAGCAACTATTGAAAACACTCTCTCTAGACTTTCCAGCTGTATTATTTATTTCAATTGTTTTTGCTTTGCTAGTGACTTCTGGGCAAATTACTACATATTTTAAAGGGCCAGACTTATATTATTTATTACCTTTAGAAAAAAGAATGAAAGGATACTTTGTTAGATCTTCTTTCATAACTTTTTTAGTGCAAGCTTATTTGCTTTTAATGTTTTTGGGTGTGATTTATCCAATTTATAAGAAGTTTATGTTAGGGGAAACAACAAGCTTTATTGTGTTCATTATCATTATTTTCTTATTAAAGGCATACCATTTATTTGTATCATTTTTACATACTTCCAATAAAGGGATATTAAATCGAGGTCTAGATTATGGTGTTAGATCCATTGGTTCATTTTTCTTTATTTATGCTTTATTAAGTAAATGGAACAATTTCATTGTATGTATTCCGATTATTTGTTTAGCAGTTTATGCAATTTTAATTCAAACAATAAGTCAGAATAAGAGGGTACAGTGGGAAAGAAATGTTAAACTTGACACTTCTCGCTTAGCGAGTTTTTACCGTTTCGCGAATTTGTTTACCGACGTTCCTTCAATTCAGCAACAAGTAAGACGACGTAGATGGGCTGATCCAATTTTAAAGAAAATTAAAACGAAAAATGCAGCTGATTATTTATTAGTAAGAACATTTATTAGAAATGGGAACTACTTAAGCATGTTTATTAGACAATTATTTGTTGGTGCATTTGTTGTTTACTTGGTGCCTACTGTAATTGGTAAATTAATAATTGGCGTCCTTTTCTTGTATATGATCGGTATTCAAAATATGGCGATATTAAAACAGTATAATTATCATTTATTATGGAAAATTTATCCTTACACAAATGAAGAAAATAAAAAATCCATTTCAACTCTTTTGTATATACTACTGATAATATGTAGTGTAGTTTTTAGTGTAATTGTACTATTTAAGGGCATGTCAGCATTAAATGTTCTTCTGCTGTTCGGCATCTATATGGTATTTTTAGTTTGGTTTATAAAATTTTATGTTTCAAAAAGGTTGAGCCAATCACAAAAAATGTAAAGGGTGAACCAAATGGATTCTTATGAACTACGAATTCAATACGAGTTATCAAGATGGAAGCAAAAAATATTAACTGATTCAAACGTATTTAAAACATCTGCTAAGAAAATTCAATTAAAAATACAATCGTTACTTCCAGAGCAAATTCAAGAATTACTAACTCAATCAATTAAAAATATGATGACTTTATTTATCGGAGGATCATCAGTTTTTAGTGGTGGAAGTGAAGAGTATGATGCTTTAACTTTAAGAGAACGTGATGATATTTTAGATAAAAAATTGAATGAATATAAGAAAATTTCTGCAGTAGAAGGAGCAGGAACTGGTGCTGGAGGTATCTTATTAGGACTTGCTGATTTTCCATTATTAATGGGAATTAAAATTCGTTTTTTGGTAGAAGCTGCAAAAATTTATGGATATGCACCAAAAGATGAAATTGAACGCCAATTTATGTTGTATATCTTTCAGTTAGCCTTTTCGAGCGATGAACATCGAAAAAAGACTTTACATGTGATTGAAAATTGGGAAGATCAACTAGATCAAAATCCACAAATTAATTGGGAAAAATTACAACAAGAATATAGAGATCACATTGATTTAGCGAAGTTACTACAATTAGTTCCTGTTATAGGTGCGCCTGTAGGAGCGTATGTGAATTATCAGCTTCTTGAACAATTAGGTGAAACAGCGAAAAACGCGTATAGATTAAGACATATAAAGAAGAAAGGAGAACTTATTAAATAAAGTTCTCCTTTTTTCTTATTTTTGTTCAACTAATTTATGTGAACTCATTAACGACTTTAATGATACTGATCCAAGCGTTTTTGCAGCAATTAACATTGCTTTTTCGTCAAAATCGAATTTTGGGTGATGATGTGGGTAAACTTCTACAGTTTTTGGAGATTTTGCCCCAGTAAAAAAGAAGGTACCAGGGACTTTTTGAAGATAATATGCAAAGTCTTCTCCGCCCATTTTTGGATCCATCTCTTTAACGTGTTTAACTTCATCAATAGAAGCAGCGACTTGAACTAATAACTCTGTTTCTTTTTCATGGTTTACGACAGGTGGATAGCCATCATCGTATGTAAATTCATAAGTTACGTCATTTGCAAAACAAATCCCTTTAATAATTCGATCCATTTGCTCTTTTACTTTTACTTGCGTTTCTTTCTTAAATGTTCTCACTGTTCCAATTAAAGTTGCGCGATCTGCAATCACATTAAAAGCATTTTTAGCTTCGAAACTTCCGATAGATAATACAGCTGTGTCAATTGGATTTGTTTCACGGCTTACGATTTGCTGAAGTGCCATAACTAATTGACTTGCAATAACTATGCTATCTTTTGTGCGGTGAGGTTCAGCTCCATGACCTCCTTGACCTTGGATTGTTATTGAAAAACGATCCGCCGCTGCCATTATAGGCCCACTTCGGTAACCAATTGTACCCAATTCTTCAATTGCCCATAAATGAGTTCCATATATTTCATCTACTCCATTTAGACAACCATCGGCAATCATTGAGACTGCTCCACCAGGTGCATATTCTTCAGCATGTTGATGAATCAACACGATTTTTCCATTCCAATGTTCTTTTATTTCATTTAATGCCTTTGCTAAGTACAATAATGTCGCAGTATGCCCGTCATGACCACACGCGTGCATTACCCCAGGAACTTTAGAGGCATAAGGTACGTTTTTTTCATCCTGGATTGGTAAAGCATCAAAGTCAGCTCTTAATGCGATTGTTTTTCCAGGGTTTCGACCATGAATTGTAGCAACTACGCCATTTCCGCCAACATTTGATTGATATGTAATACCTAATTGCTTATAAAAGTTTTGAATGAATTTGGCAGTTTCGTATTCTTTAAATGAAAGCTCTGGATGCTCGTGTAGGTATCTCCGAGTGGAAACCATTTCTGGAAAATATGATTCTAAAAGCGTAAATAAATCAGACATTCTTTCATTCCTCCTACTATGTATCTATCATTACCTATTCAAGAAATATATCGGTATTCCTTTAAAAAAATGCTAACGAATATATTGACGAAAAATGTATTTCCAAGGAAATAAGTAGCGAAAAAAAGAAATCGGTGACTAATCCATGGGAAAATATGGATATACTATGATGGAAATGGTATGAGAAATGTAGGTGAATGCTTTGAAAAAATGGGGATATTTAGCAATAGGGCTGTTAAGTGTCCTATTAATCAGTTTTATTGGATTTTTACTCATCGTTTTTTTAGGAAACTATGTAATAGATGAAGAAAAGCTTGTTATTCATTCTTCATCAGAAATGGTTGATCTTGAAGGGAACTTTGTTTCGAAATTATATAATGAAAACCATCAAATTGTTTCAATAGATGATATACCTGAATATACACAGCAGGCGATTGTTTCAATAGAAGATGAGCGATTTTATAAGCATCACGGAATCGACGTTCAATCAATATTTCGAGCAATCATACATGACTTAAAGGCATTTAGTAAAGTTCAAGGTGCCAGTACACTTACTCAACAACTTGCCAAAAATGTGTTTTTGACAAATGATAAAACATTTATGAGAAAAACAAAAGAGGTTATTATTGCAATTAACCTTGAAAGAAAATATACAAAGGATCAAATTTTAGAAATGTATTTGAACCAGGTGTATTTTGGGCACGGCGTATATGGTATTGGTGGTGCATCAAAGTATTATTTTGGGAAGGATATAGAAAATCTAACATTAGAAGAAAGTGCTTCTTTAGCTGCATTGTTAAAAGCACCTTCACATTATGATCCTGTTTCTCAGCCAGAGAGAGGGCTAGAACGTAGAAATTTAGTCTTATATAAAATGTTAGATAACCATTACATAACAGAGGCGGAATATCGCAAAACAAAAGCTAAGCCTACGGAGTTGGATATAACTGAGCAAAAGTTTGAAAATGGCTATGCAACATACATTGACATGGTTATTAAAGAGGCTAAAGATAAATACGATATTTCATATGATGAGTTGTTAAATGGTGGTTATAAAGTAGTCGTACCAATTCATAAGAAAACACAATTAACAGCATATAAGTATTTTAAAAATGGCAACTACTTTCCTGGGACTGATGAAAATGCAGAGGGTGCATTTGTTTTAATTAATTCAAAAACTGGTGGAGTTGAAGCTGCTATTGGAGGAAGGAATTATTACTTCCAAGGATTAAATCGAATAAATGTTAAAAGACAACCAGGGTCAACAATTAAGCCATTATTAGTATATTCACCAGCACTAGAGACTGGTAATTATAATCCATATTCATTAATACCAAACGAACAAAGTGCTTTAGGTGATTATAAGCCTAAAAATTATAATAATGAGTATTCAAAGAATATGACAATGTATAAAGCAATACTTGAATCTGCAAATGTTCCAGCAGTTTGGTTACTTAACGATATTGGCATAGAGGTTGCTAAAAATTACTTAGAGAAAATGAATATAAGTATTCCAGATAGAGGATTAAGTATGGCATTAGGTGGACTTAAGAATGGGGTAACGCCATTAGAACTAGTTAAAGCATATAGTGCCTTTGGTCACGAGGGAGATGCATTAGAACCATTCGTCATAAATGCTATCTATGATCGAAACAATGAATTAATAGCAAATGCGAAAATTAAAGAGTATAAAGTTTTTTCATCACAGACTTCTTGGTATATGACAAAAATGCTAAGTGGTGTTGTAAAAGAAGGTACAGCAAATAAGGGGATATTCGAAGGAGATTTAGCAGGTAAAACAGGGTCTACTAATATTCCTGGTCAAACAAATGGAAATAAGGATGCTTGGTTCGTAGGATATACACCAGAAGTAATTGGTACAATATGGATGGGTTATGATAAGACCGACTCAAAGCATTTTTTACGAAATGGTAGTACATATCCAACCATTTTATTTAAGAAGATCTTAAGAGAAGCAGGAAGAGAACCAACTACCGAATTTGAAAAACCCAAAAATATCTCAGACTTAGATTCTCCTATTGAACTTGAACCGATAAGTAAGATGAAATCGAAAGTAGCTTTTTCACCATTTGGATTATTCTCGGTGAAATTAACTTGGAAAGCTCCAAATGATGAAAGACAACAGTATCATATTTACCGAGTCAAAGATGGAAAAGAAAAATTAATTGATACAGTGACAGGTGTTGGCGAATATCGTGATACTTTTGTAAATGTATTTAATGTTCCTTCATATTATGTAGTTCCTTATAATCCTCAAACAAAAGAAGAGGGTGAGAGGTCTAAACTTGTCAATCCAAACATAAGAAATAAAGAATAGACATTTTAAGGCTCTCCTTCTTATCTAAAGATTTGAAGGAGAGCTTTTTATTTGTGTATTTATGGTGAATATACAATTAACATTATTCAATTAAACGTTTATTAATTATAATAATTATTAAATAATAAAAATTATATAGTTAATTATTCGATATTTACGTTATATTTTGATATAATTTTTATGGGAAAAGACAAATAGTTCAATCGACCTAGTAATTGATAAAATATGTAAATTAAGTGAACATTATGTGTCATTAATCAAGTTATCTATACAATTCAAGGTCCAATCAGTATATTTAATAGTAGAGTTTGGAAAAGTGAAAGGGAGACTTTTGAGGATGAAAAAAGATTTTAACGATACATTTCTAAGAGCGGCAAGAGGAGAATCAGTAACGCATACGCCAGTTTGGTATATGAGACAAGCAGGACGTTCTCAGCCAGAATATCGAAAAATTAAAGAAAAATACTCATTATTTGAAATTACTCATCAACCAGAATTATGCGCTTATGTAACAGCGCTTCCAGTAAATCAATATAATGTAGATGCTGCAATTTTATATAAGGATATTATGTCACCACTTCCAGCGATTGGCGTAGATGTGGAAATTCAATCAGGTGTAGGTCCAGTTATTAGTAATCCAATCCGTTCTTTAGAAGATGTGAAAAAGTTAACTGATATTCATCCAGAAGAGCAATTACCTTACATCTTTGACACGATTAAATTACTTACAACAGAAATGCTTTCAGTACCGTTAATAGGATTTGCAGGCGCACCATTTACGGTTGCAAGCTATATGATCGAAGGTAGACCTTCTAGAAATTATAATAAAACAAAATCGTTTATGTATTCAGAGTCAGAAGCATGGTTTGCGTTAATGGATCACCTAGCAGACATGACAATCAAATATATAAAAGCTCAAGTTGATGCAGGGGCTAGTGCAGTTCAATTATTTGATTCATGGGTTGGCGCATTAAATGCTGCTGATTATCGTGTTTATATTAAACCTTGTATGGAGAAAATCTTTACTGCTATAAAAGCATTCAATATCCCGACAATTATGTACGGTGTTGGAGCAAGTCATTTAATCCATGAATGGAACGAACTTCCTATAAATGTACTTGGTTTAGATTGGAGAACATCTATCACGGAAGCACGTTCACTAGGAATTACAAAAACGCTTCAAGGAAACCTAGATCCATCATTCTTATTAGCTCCATGGGAAGTAATTGAAGCTAGAACAAAGGAAATACTAGATGAGGGCATGGCAAATCCAGGTCATATCTTTAACTTGGGTCATGGGGTATTCCCAGAAGTAAATCCAGATACTCTTAAACGTTTAACTAGCTTTGTACATGAGTATTCTTCAAGGGTACAAGTTTAAAATAAAGGACTATGGTGATGACATGAAAGAGAAAATTGGTTTATTAGTTATGGCATACGGTACGCCATATAAAGAATCAGATATTGAGCGATATTATACAGATATTCGTAGAGGTAGAAAACCTACCCCTGAAATGTTAGAGGATCTTACTGATCGTTATCGTGCAATCGGTGGAATTTCTCCACTTGCCAAAATAACGTTAGAACAAGCGAAGGCTTTAGAAAACGATTTAAATGAAATACAGGACAAAGTAGAATTTAAAATGTATCTTGGTTTAAAGCATATTGAACCATTCATTGAAGATGCAGTTGACCAAATGAAAAATGATGGAATTACAAAAGCAATTAGTATTGTTCTTGCTCCTCATTATTCTACTTTTAGTGTGAAATCATATAATGAACGTGCAACAAATCACTCAGAAAAGATTGAAGGCCCAATTATTACACACGTAGATGATTGGTTTAGAGAAGAAAGATTTATCCAATATTGGGTTCGCGAAGTTGAAGAAATTCTTGAAACTATGAATGAAAATGAAAAAGAACGAACAGCTTTTATTTTCTCAGCGCATAGTTTACCAGAAAAAATTCTTACTTATGGTGATCCATATCCAGAGCAATTAAAGCAAACAGCTGAGTTAGTTGTAGCACAGTCAGATATTAGACATTATTATCTTGGCTGGCAAAGTGCAGGTAACACACCTGAGCCATGGCTAGGACCTGATGTACAAGACTTAACTTACGAATTAGATGAAAAATATGATTTTGAAACATATGTATATTTACCTCTAGGATTTGTAAGTGAGCATTTAGAAGTACTTTATGATAATGATATAGAATGTAAGTACGTAACAGAGAAAATACAAAAAAGATATGTTCGTCCAGCAATGCCGAATACAGATCCGTTATTTATAAGTGGGTTAAGTACGGTTGTTTTAAGAAAGTGGAATGAACAATAAATAGTGTTTTCTAAATAGGAGGTTTAGATATGAAAAAGAAGGTTGTCATTATAGGCGGAGGAATTACTGGTCTGACAGCTGCCTACTATTTGAAACAAGAACAAAAGAATCATAACCTTCCAGTTGAAATTCAGCTAATTGAAGCATCAACGAAGCTAGGTGGGAAAATACAAACAGTTAGAAAAAATGGTTTTGTCATTGAACGAGGACCGGATTCGTTTTTAGCTAGAAAAAAAAGTGCATATCGTTTAGCAGAAAATCTTGGTATTCAAAATCAGATTGTTCATAATACAGCAGGTAAAGCCTATGTATTAGTAAACAATCAGTTATATGGAATGCCAGAAGGTTCAAATATGGGAATTCCAACTCAAATAAAGCCGTTCCTATTCTCTGGACTTTTTTCGCCAGCAGGAAAGATTCGTGCAGGACTTGATTTTGTACTTCCGAAAACTCAAGTTGAGGGTGACATGTCTTTAGGTGCTTTTTTTAGAAGAAGATTAGGAAATGAAGTAGTTGAAAATTTAATTGAACCATTATTATCAGGTATTTACTCAGGTGATATTGATAAGATGAGTTTAATGGCAACTTTCCCTCAGTTTTTTCATCTTGAGCAAAAATACCAAAGCATTGTTCGTGGTATGCAAAAAGAAATGCCAGTGAAAAAATCAAAAGGTCCTAGAAAAGGAATTTTTCAGACAGTAAGTACTGGATTAGAAACGATTGTGGAAAGAATTGAACAAGAACTTAATCCAAATGAGATTTTAAAAGGTGTACAAGCAATAAAAATTGATAAAAAGAGTAATATATATGAAATTACTTTAAGTAATCAATCAATCATAGAAGCAGATTCAATTATTGTTGCACTTCCACATCGCGTCATTCCAGATTTATTTAATGAAGATACAGTCTTTGAGCCTTTCCGAAAAGTACCTTCAACTTCTGTAGCCAATGTTGCACTTGCTTTTCCTGAAAGTGCAATCAAAAAGGATATCAATGGTACAGGTTTTGTCGTTTCAAGAAATAGTGACTTTAATATTACAGCATGTACTTGGACACATAAAAAATGGCCACATGCTTGTCCGGAAGGCAAAGTATTGCTTCGTTGTTATGTAGGGCGCCCTAATCATCAAGAAATTGTTGATAAAACTGATGATGAGCTAGTTAAAATCGTATTAGAGGATTTAAGGAAAACAATGGACATCTCAGAAGATCCAGAGTTTTATGTTGTTTCAAGATGGAAGGAAGCAATGCCTCAATACACAATTAATCATCAAGAACGTACGAAACATATGCAGCAGTACTTACAAAATGAAATGCCTGGTGTATCTGTCATAGGCTGTTCATTTTATGGGTCAGGGTTACCTGATTGTATCGATCAAGGTGAGAAAGCAGTAGAAGATACAATTCAATATTTATTTAGTGGACAAAAAGAAGTAGTTCCAAGTTATTGATATGAAAACAGAGCAGTCTATAAGTTGATTTAAGTAGTATAACTTGAATCAACTTTCGACTGCTCTTTCTATTTTAGAAGCTATCTTTTAAACAGTTAGAACAAGTATTACTGTAGCAATCATGTTGCTCTTCAATCGACGAATTACATTGTAAACATTTTTTCTTCGGTAAAAGTTTCAAAAATTCGGACATTTTAACAAGCACGCTACCCACTCCTTTGAGTTATCTTATTAGCATTGTATTACTACAATGTATTAAATGTCAATCTGTATTAGTACAATTTTAAAAATAATATAAATACCTACTCGTTAATAAAACTAATAAAGTAGTTTATCCAAGGTATAATAAAATTGAAGGAGTGAACAATTCATGAAAGTAACTGTCATCGGTTATTGGGGTGGTTATCCAGAAAAAGGAGAAGCTACATCATGCTATTTATTTCAAGAAAAAAATTTCTCATTATTAGTAGATTGTGGCTCTGGCGCATTAGCAAGCTTGCAAAATTACATTGACTTAAAAAGCTTAAATTGTGTAGTAATATCACATTATCATCATGACCATATAGCTGATATTGGTGTACTACAATACTATAAAATTATTAATGCCGCAAATGATGGTTATGCATTACCTATTTACGGACATGGACTTGATCAGGAAAAGTTTCATTCTTTAACGAATAAGCAAGCTACGATAGGATACGAGTATAACCCTAATGAGGAACTAAACTTAGGACCATTTACCATTCGCTTTTTGAAAACAAAGCATCCTGTAGATTGTTTTGCGATGAGAATTGAAACAACAGATAGTACAGTTGTTTACACAGCAGATTCAAGTTATATAGAAGAATTTATTCCTTTTTCTAAAGATGCAGATTTACTAATTTGTGACTGCAATATGTATGAAAATCAAGACGGTACAAAGGCAGGACATATGAATAGTAAAGAAGTGGCGACGATCGCACAACAATCAAATGTAAGACAACTGCTTTTATCACATTTACCTCATAGTGGAAATACAAATCATTTATTAGATGAAGCTAAAAAGTATTATAATGGTCCTATTCAGATTGCTTATACTGGATTTGAATGGAGATCAATTTAATATAGGAGGATTAACATGCTTTTTTTAGATAATAGAGGGATTACAGATCCATCATTAAACTTAGCAATGGAAGAATATGCTTTAAAACACTTAAATCCCGAAAATACATATTTTTTATTTTATATTAATGAACCATCTATCATCATCGGGAAGAATCAAAATACGGCTGAAGAAATAAATGCAGCATATGTAAATGATAACAATATACATGTTGTAAGACGATTATCTGGTGGTGGAGCGGTATATCATGATTTAGGTAATTTGAATTTCAGTTTTATAACGAAAGATGATGGAGATAGTTTTCATAACTTTAGAAAGTTTACTGAGCCTGTTATAGAAGCACTTAAAGAACTTGGAGTGAATGCAGAGCTTAGTGGACGCAATGATATATTAGCAGAAGGTAGAAAAATATCTGGAAACGCTCAATTTTCAACTAAAGGCAGAATGTTTAGCCATGGGACATTACTTTTTAATAGTAATATAGACGAAGTTGTCAATGCATTAAATGTAAAGCTTGATAAAATTCAATCAAAAGGTATTAAATCAATCAGAAGTAGAGTAGCTAATATTAAAGAATTTCTTAAAGAAGATTTAACAATTGAACAATTTAAAGATTTGTTATTACAATCTATTTTTAAAGAACATGGCTCAATTGAGCGATATGAATGGTCTGATGAAGATATTAAAAATATTAAAGAGCTTGCAGATAGCAGATACCGTTCATGGGATTGGAATTATGGAAAATCTCCTAAATGTAATATTCAACAAAGTAAAAGATTTGCTGCGGGACAAGTTGATATTCGCTTAGAAGTAAATAAAGGAGTCATTGAAACTGTCAAAATTTATGGTGACTTTTTTGGTGTAGGAGACGTATCAGAGTTAGAGCAAACGCTAGTTGGAACAAAATTCGATCAACAAGAAATCGAGCGTAAATTGGAAGAAATCAATTTAAGTTATTATTTTGGAAATGTATCGAAAGAGGAATTTTTAAGTTTATTCGTTTAAAAAGAGTGGATCTCCACTCTTTTTTTTTGCTTAAAAACAAGTAATATTTCTATCTTGTCAGAAATGTTTTCTAGCAATATAATATATTTAGAATATTTTAAATTATTTTTAAAAAGGGGGTAATTTCTTGAATTTAGTTCATACGCTTTCACAAACTGCATTAAAACATCCTGAACATACTGCTGTTAATTTTGAGGGGCAATCATTTAGCTATGCACAATTGAATACATACATAACAAAGTTTGCTAGCGGTCTTTCAAAATTAGGAATTGAAAAAGGGGATAAAGTTGCATTAGTTGTTGGTAATTCTCCACATTTTATTATTGCACTATATGGTGCATTAAAAGCAGGAGCGGCTGTTATTCCAGTTAATCCTTTATATTCACCAGACGAATTAATTTATATTCTAACAAATGGTGATGCGAAAGCTGTCATTACATTAGATCTATTTCTTCCACTAGTTGAAAAAGCTTCACCTATTCTTCCTAACATTGAACACTACATTATTTGTGAAACAAAGCAAGAACATCCATATGATTTTTCAGAAAATAAATTGAAATCGTTTACAAACGTAGTTGGCCTTGGAGATGTAACATTCGAAGGACCCGAACTACTTGAAGAAGATCTAGCAGTTATTTTGTATACATCAGGTACGACAGGTAAACCAAAAGGTGCGATGCTTACTCATAAGAATTTATATTCAAATGCGATGGATGCTGGTCATTTCTTAGGTTTTACTAGCAGTGAAAAGGTTATTGCAACACTGCCTGCTTTCCATGTTTTCTGTTTAACGGTAGCGTTAAACGCGCCATTAATGTATGGTGCAACTGTCATACTTGTTCCGAAGTTTAGCCCAAGTGAGATATTTAATATCATTCGAACGCAAAAAGCAACTGTATTTGCTGGCGTTCCGACAATGTATAATTTCTTATATCAATTTCCAGAAGGAAAAACAGAAGATTTTGAATCAATTCGCTTATGTGTTTCTGGCGGATCATCACTGCCGGTAGCATTATTAGAGAACTTCGAAAAGAAATTTAACGTAATGATTTCAGAGGGTTATGGATTGTCAGAAGCTTCACCTGTAACGACATTTAATCCTTTAGATCGCCCTCGAAAAGCTGGATCAATCGGCACAAATATTAGCAATGTAGAAAATAAAATTGTTAATGAGCTGGGTGAAGAAGTTCCGGTTGGTGTAGTTGGTGAGTTAATTGCACGTGGTCCAAATATCATGAAGGGTTACTATAATATGCCAGAAGAAACGGCAATGACAATTCGTGATGGTTGGTTATATACTGGGGATTTAGCACGCAGAGATGAAGATGGCTATTTCTATATCGTAGACCGTAAAAAAGAAATGATTATTGTTGGTGGGTTTAATGTTTATCCACGTGAAGTAGAAGAAATCCTATACAATCATCCTGAGATTGTAGAATGTGCAGTAATTGGCTTGCCAGATGATAACTTTGGAGAGAGTGTGAAAGCTTACGTTGTTTCCAAAAACCCTTCATTAAGCGAAGAAACATTAATAGAGTATTGCAAAGCGCACTTAGCGAAATACAAAGTGCCAAAATCTATTGAGTTTATTTCAGAGCTTCCGAAGAATGCAACTGGTAAAATTCTACGAAGAGCATTAAAGGATTCGATCACACAATCATAAATATTTAATTTGAAAGGTACTTCCTATTATTGAGGATGTACCTTTTTTTGATAGAAAGCATACATACAAGTTGTTTGATTTCATAAAATGAAATAGAGAGAGTGAATTATGTTATTATGTTCTATAATTTTGGACAAAGTTGATAATATAGAAGTGGGGGGATTAAATGAAACATTCTAAGAAATCAAAAGCATCAAAGTTTATTTTGATTGGTTATCTCGCATATATCATTTTTGTATTATTATACTTTTATGTTTTCACAGATTCTAACTTGCCAGTAAAATACAAAGGTACATTCGTTGATCCAAATACATTTATGGATCATAAAGAAGCAAAGATTAGTACAAGTTATAGTACCCTTAAAAATGTATTGTATTTTATAAGCATACCATTAGATTGGATCGTTCTTACGCTTTTATTGTTAAGTGGTTTTATTGGAAAATTAGGTGAATCATTAAAGAAGCTGACTCGATTTCACTTTATTCAAGTATTCCTCTATTTCTTTTTTATTTCAGTCTTAACTTATTTAATTACATTACCGCTAGACTTATATCGTTTTAAACTTTCTACAAAATATGGATTAACAGTGCAATCATTTAATAGTTGGATGAAAGATGAGATTATTGGTTTTTGGGTAAATTTCGCAATTACGTATTTTGTCATATATGTTGTGTATCTCTTAATCAAAAAACAGCCAAAAAAATGGTGGATCACAACATGGTTATTGAGTATTCCGTTCACTATATTTCTTACATTTATTCAACCAGTTATCATTGATCCTTTGTATAATGATTTTTATCCATTAAAGGATAAGAAATTGGAACAGAAAATTGTATCTTTAGCAAAAGAAGCAAATATACCAGCACATAGAGTCTATGAAGTGAATATGTCTTCAAAAACAACTACATATAATGCTTATGTCACTGGAATTGGTAAAAACGCTAGAATCGTTCTTTGGGATACTACATTAAAAGGGCTAACAGATGAGGAAATCTTGTTTATCATGGCCCATGAAATGTCTCACTATGTTAATAAAGATATTTATAAAGCAATGTTTGGAACATTAGCCGGCAGTTTAGTCGGATTATTTATCATTGATCGATTAATGAAGCTTACTCTATCAAGGAATAGAGAATTTAATTCACCTGAAAAAATGATGATAGTGTTAACTTTATTTTTATTATTTAGTGGAATCATTGGATTTATCTCAGAGCCTATTTCGAATACAGTTTCTAGGCATGCCGAGAAAAAGGCTGATTTATATGCTGTTAAGCTAACCGATAATGCAGAAGCAGGTATCATAGCTTTTCAAAAATTATCAAAAAATAGCCTAACCCAAGTCAATCCACCATTTTTAGTAAAATTTTTCCGATATGATCATCCTACTATGTTAGAAAGAATGAAATATTTGGAGGAAGCTAAAAAGTAAAATGCTCTTAATGTAGTCATTCAAATTTGTGAAGAATGATTGGAGAAAACTTACCATTTCTTAGAAATCTTATTGTGATTGTTTAATAGCATAGGTATGTAGAAAAAACACTTGGTAATTTCCAAGTGTTTTTCTAATTTTGATTGTATGTTTATTTTTTCTGAAACATAAAAGGAAGTCGTAATATGATCGATAAACATAAAATGATTACAACAAGTAAAGCAGCTGATTGATCAGCAATTTTCATGGCATCTTCAACTAAGGCTTCAGATTGAATATACCAAAGCTGAACAGGTAGGGTAGCGCCTGGACCAGTTAATGAAAAGTCCCACATTTTATCAGAGGCACTTGTACCACCAGCAAGGAGAATAACAGCTGATTCACCTAATGCACGGCAAGCTGTTAATGAAATACCAGTAAATATACCTTTTAATGCTGCAGGAAGTATGATTGTGATAATACAAGTTGCTTTTGATGCCCCTAGTGAATAAGACGCTTCGCGATAGCTTAAAGGTACATTGCGAATCGATTCTTCAATAATTCGAGTAAGTGCTGGTAAATTTAAGAACGATAGTGTAATCGCTGCTCCAATAACAGTTAAACCAACATCAAATACTTCTACAAATAATACATAGCCAAATAATCCAAAAATAATTGAAGGAACGGATGCAAGTGCTTCAACGCATGTACTAATCCAATCAGTTAACTTATTTTGTTTTGCATATTCTGCTAAATAAATACCTGCACCAAGTCCGATCGGAATTGAAATAACGAGTGAAATGAGTAAAATATAAAATGTATTAAATAGAAAAGGACCTATGCCTCCACCAGCATCTATTTCCTCAGGTAAGCCTACGAGAAAATGAAAATCAATCGTTGTTAATCCTTTACCGAGAATCTTCAATAATAACAAAAGTATGATTCCGAAAGTAAAAATAGTGATCGATGATAACAGGATTTTCATAACTTTATTGATTGCTCTATTTTTCTTTATGCTTTTTTCAATATTGATAGGAGTCCTAATCATTTTCATGCTCCTTTTTTACGTAAGTTACGGATGATTATAATTAATAATAGTGAAATACATAGTAAAATAAATGCCATCATATACAATGCGTAATTCCAAGTAGAGTCATAGGATACATTTAAAATTTCCATTACGATATTACTTGTGAGTACAGATGTTGGCATTGTTAAAGATTTTGCTATTTGGGCAGTGTTTCCAATTACCATAACGACAGCCATTGTTTCACCGATTGCTCTTGCCATTCCAAGAATAATTGCAGTTGTAACGCCAGAACTAGAAGCAGGAATCAGAACTCTACGAATCATTTGAAAATGAGTACTTCCAAGGGCATAGCTTGCATCTTTTAATTCATTCGGAACGGCCATAAATGAATCTTCGGAAATTTTTACAACAGTTGGAATACACATCAAGGTTAGAACGAGTGAAGCGGCAAGTAAGCCACTGCCTAAGCCTGTCTGAAATGTGTCTCTGATGAATGGAATCAATAAAGTTAATCCGATATAACCATACACAATGGATGGAATCCCAACTAAAATATCTAATGATAATGCTAGAAAATTACGTAGCCATACTGGAGCAAATTGTGTATTAAAAATCGCAATACTTAATGAGATTGGAACCGTAAATAGTAAAGTCAATGCTGTTAAGCTCAATGTACCGATAATGAAAGAACCAGCACCAAAGTGGTTTTCATATGGTTCCCACTTAAATGATAAGAAAAATTCTTTAAATGAGACATCATGAAATACATGGATTCCGGTTTTTCCAATAAAATAAACAATTGTAAATAGTATGATACCTAAGATTAATGAACTACAAAAACAGGCTAATAGAAAAGAGCGATTAAAGATCGTAGATTGAAATGTAGTTTTCTTTTGTGTTTGTCTGAAAACTTGAGATATTTCAACTTGTGGGATAGCCATGAATGTCCTCCTTTTCAAAAAACAAACCCCACAAATAGGGGGCTTGTTTTTGCTTTCCTTTTAAATCATTATTTCATCTCATTAACAGGAATGAATTTTAAGCTTTTAAGCGATTTGTTTTGGAATTTGCTACTTTGCATAAATTTGATGAATTTCATATTTGCTTCTGAAACATTACTTTTTGTAATTAAATATCCGTATCCCCAAACAGGGTATTTTTTCGCTTTTACATTTTCAACAGTTGCCTTTACTCCGTTATAGCTTAATGCTTTTAACCCACTAGAAGGTGTGATGTAAGCTAAATCAATATAGCCGATTCCATAATCGTCTCCAGCAACTTTAGATTTCATTAATCCACTACTTGACACTTTTTCAACGTTTGATCCAGAATCCTTAATATCTTCACCTTTTAATGCCTTTTTCTCAAAGTTTACACGTGTACCTGAACCAATACTTCTTGTGTAAACATTTATTTTTTTATCAGGACCGCCAACTTGTTTCCAATTTGTAATTTTACCTGTGTAGATATCTTGTAGCTCCGAAGTTGAAAGATCATTTACAGGATTATTTTTACTTACAACAGCTGCAAATGGGATAACAGCAATTTTATAAGCTTTTAAATCAGAGAATGTAGGTAAACCTGTTACTTTTTCAGATGTTGCATCCCAGTCAGCAGCTCCAATCGTTGCTGAACCTTTTTTTACAGCCTGTGGACCAGCGATAGAAGAAGAACCAGATACAGAAATTTTAATTTTAGGATTTGATTTTTTAAATTCTTTAGATGCTTGGTTTGTTAAAGGAAGTAAAGCAGTAGAACCAGCAATAACGATTCGATTTTTATCAATTGCAGCTCCAACGTTTTCTTTTGTAAATGTATTACTTACACCAAATGCAAGAGCAGTAGTTAATACAGCGATAGATAGTTTTTTTGTCATCTTTTTCATGTTAATTTCCCCTTTATTATTTACTTAGTAATGTAAAGTACTTTTCCATTATTGACGAAGGCTGTTTTTTCTTCTCCATCATCACCATAAGTGAAGGCTAGCTTAGTTGTAGAAATGGCAGTAATTGTGTTGATTGTTTTATTTGTTTTAAAAATCGGTTTTAACAAGCCACTTTCTGTTAATTCAAAAACCTGATCCCCTGTTGAGAACGACTGTGCAAGTAAAACTTTTCCATCCATTGTTTTCGTTAATACATGAAATTGTTTTCCGTTAAATAGTGCCATCGTTTGGTTATTTAATGTGTTTTGAACAATCAGTTTTGTTAATGCATTTTCATCATCCGTATTTTGAGATAAATAACTAATGAAGCCACTTGGAAGAACCGTTGGATAAATTTTGTTATTATCAGGTGTATTTGTTAATTGCACAGCGGTTGCTGTAGCGACTGATGTATCAATTGACCATAGATCTTGGCTAGCAGTTGAATCATCAATAACTGTCGTTTCCCCTGTTTCAGGGTCAACTGTAGAAGTCGCTGTTTTCGTAACGGAATAAACAAATTTTAATGGTGCTTCTGAAGCAATCACTAAATCTGATTTATTTTCAACTTTGTCAGCTGCTAATGTTTTAAATTCACCTGAAGTTAAATCAAGTTGAGAGATTGTTGTATTTTTGTCCCCTTCAATAAAGAAAATCTTCTTAGAATCGAAAGACCAAATTAAACTAGTTTTTGGTTCTACATTTTTATCGAACTTTGATACTTTAAATGTTTTTAAATCAATTGTGTTAATGATTCCTTCATCATCAACGAAAACAGCACTATTACCATTTTTTGAAACAGTTAAATCTTGGTATGGTAATGTCTTTTCTATTTTCAATGAAGTTGGATTAAGAATATAAGATTGTAATGAATCTTCTGTATCACCAGTTACTAATAGCTTTCCATCTGCTATAAATTGTGTTTCATATGTATCAGCTTGGATTAGTTTTGTTGAACTGATATATAAGATAGAAGCATTTTCCGTTTTTAATACTTCTTTTCCAAAAATAGTAGCAAATATATTCGGATCAGCGAAAGGAACGCTTTTATGATTTACGATTGATAATTTGAATTTCTTATTGTTTAACAGAGTTGAATTTGTTTTGAAATTGAATAGTAAGCTTGTTTTTGTTTTACCGGAGACCGATTTATATTCAATGGAGTTTGTTTTCTTGTTGAGGTTAGATGTAATGTTTAAAGCCGCGCTTAATTCTTTTAATGAATATAATACTTTGCTACCTTGTTTAATCGTAGCAATGTTTTTTAATGAACCATCAACTGATACCTGTTTTTTTGCTGTTACATAATGTATTGATGATACTTTTGACGCAGCGTGTACAGAGTCATGAAGGTTAGGTATTACTTGGCTCGTTATGATTGTAGAAGCTACAACCAGAGCTGGAATTACTTTCTTCATTTTCTTTCCCCCTAGGAATTTAGTAATGTTTATTACAATGTTAATCCTACATTTGAAATGTTGAGGAAATATAAAGAAGTCAGAATGTTTTGTAAAAAACTGGTAAATAGTTTGTGAACATTCTTTTTTTCTGATTATTGTTGTCGAAAATTCTTTGGAAAAATTTTCTGAATTTAATATCCATTTCGAATCTTCTGTTATATAATAAATCAAGAAAGTAAAAACTGTTATATAACTGAAACGGAGGAAGTGTATGACTACTGAGCTATCGGGAATTAAAGTACTTGGTAATCAAGTAGAGAACTCAACTGACATTTTGACAAATGAAGCATTACGGTTTCTACAGGAGCTACATGATCAGTTTGAAAACCGTAGACAGCAACTACTTTTAAGTAGAAAAGAGAGAATGAATGTTTTACAAAATGGAGGAAAGCTTTCTTTTTTAGAGGAAACAAAGCATATTCGTGAAAGTGCCTGGACAATTGCTCCATTACCTTCAGATTTACAGGACAGAAGAGTAGAGATTACAGGTCCTGTTGATCGAAAAATGATTATTAACGCATTAAATTCAGATGCATTTGTTTTTATGGCTGATTTTGAAGATGCAACTTCTCCTACATGGGAAAATATCATTTCAGGTCAAGTTAATTTAAGAGACGCAGTGAACAGAACAATTTCACTTGAATCAAAGGGAAAAACCTATTCTTTAAAAGAGAAGCCTGCTGTACTAATTGTCAGACCAAGAGGATGGCATTTAGATGAAAAACATATCACTGTAAATGGTGTTTCAATGTCTGGTAGTTTAGTTGATTTTGGACTTTATTTTTTCCATAATGCAAAGCAGTCGATTGCAAATGGATCAGGACCATATTTCTATTTACCGAAAATGGAAAGCTACCTAGAAGCTCGACTTTGGAATGATGTATTTGTATTTGCTCAACATAAATTAAATATTCCACAAGGAACGATTAAAGCAACTGTATTAATTGAAACGATTGCCGCATCGTTTGAAATGGAAGAAATTTTATATGAATTAAAAGAACATTCAGCAGGATTTAATTGTGGTAGATGGGATTATATTTTTAGTTTTATTAAAATGATGCGTTATGACAAAACTATGATTCTTCCAGACCGATCTGTTGTCACGATGGAAGTTCCATTTATGCGCGCTTATTCGCAAAAAGTAATCCAAACTTGCCATAAGAGAAATGCTCCTGCAATTGGTGGAATGGCTGCGCAAATTCCAATTAAAGATGATATAGAAAGAAACGAAATTGCATTTGAAAAAGTGAAACGTGATAAAGAACGTGAAGCAAGAGACGGACATGATGGAACTTGGGTAGCACATCCTGGTCTTGTGCCTGTCGCATTAGAACAATTTAACCGCTACATGCCTACACCAAATCAAATTCACCGTAAACGTGAGGATGTAAATGTAACTGAGGCTGATTTAATCGAGCTACCTAGTGGGGGAATTACTGAGCAAGGACTTCGCACGAATATAACTGTGGCCATTCAATATATTGAAGCTTGGTTAAGTGGTCGGGGTGCAGTGCCACTTTACAATTTAATGGAAGATGCTGCGACTGCAGAAATTTCACGTGCCCAGATTTGGCAATGGATTCGTCACGAAAAAGGTGTGTTAGAGGATGGTACAAACATAACGCTTGAATATGTTGATTTGTTAAAACATGAAGAAATGATGAAGCTAGAACTTGAGCTTGGCAAGGAACAATTTGAACAAAAACAATTTCAGAAAGCAATTGAATTATTTGATGATCTAATTAGTAATGATGAGTTCGCTGATTTTCTAACTTTAAAAGGATATGACTACCTATAAATCCAAGGAGGAAATGAAAATGACAAATAATCGTGAGAGACGTATTGTAGAATTACAAGAAAGCTGGGAATTTGACGCAAGATGGAATGGTATTACTCGTCCATATTCAGCAGCAGAAGTCATTAAATTAAGAGGTTCAATTGATATAGAGCATACTTTAGCAAGACGAGGCTCTGAAAAACTGTGGAAATTATTAAACGAAGAAAATTATGTAAACGCATTAGGTGCTTTAACTGGAAACCAAGCGATTCAACAAGTAAAAGCTGGCTTAAAAGCAATTTATTTAAGTGGTTGGCAAGTAGCTGCTGATGCAAATTTATCTGGTCAAATGTATCCTGACCAAAGTCTATATCCAGCGAACTCAGTTCCTGCGGTAGTAAAACGAATTAATCAAGCTTTCCAACGTGCTGATCAAATTCAATATGTTGAAGGTGGAGAAGAGTTAGATTACTTTGCACCGATTGTTGCTGATGCAGAAGCTGGCTTTGGTGGACAATTAAATGTATTCGAATTAATGAAAGGCATGATCGAAGCAGGGGCAGCAGGAGTGCATTTTGAAGACCAATTATCTTCAGAGAAAAAATGTGGCCATTTAGGCGGAAAAGTATTATTACCAACTCAAACTGCAATTCGCAATTTAATTTCTGCTAGATTAGCAGCTGATGTTATGGGGGTGCCTACAATAATTGTTGCACGTACTGATGCGGATGCAGCGGACTTAATTACGAGTGATATCGATCCTGTTGATCAACAGTTTATTACTGGAGACAGAACACCTGAAGGATTTTACCGAACGAAAGCTGGACTGGACCAAGCAATTGCACGAGGTTTAGCATATGCTCCATATGCGGACCTAATTTGGTGTGAAACGTCAGAACCAAATTTAGAAGATGCTAAACGATTTGCAGATGAAATTCATGCTCAATTCCCTGGTAAACTTTTAGCATACAATTGTTCTCCTTCATTTAACTGGAAAAAGAAATTAGATGATGAAACAATTGAAACGTTCCAACAGCAAATTGCTGAAATGGGTTACAAATTCCAATTCGTAACACTTGCTGGTTTCCATGCATTAAACTTCGGCATGTTTGAATTAGCTCGTAAATACAAAGAAAGAGGAATGGGTGCATATTCAGAATTACAACAAGCAGAGTTTGCTAGTGAACAATACGGTTACACTGCAACTCGTCACCAACGCGAAGTTGGTACTGGTTATTTTGATGAAGTTGCTCAAGTTATTACAGGCGGAACTTCTTCTACTACTGCGTTAAAAGGTTCTACTGAAGAGGAACAATTTACAGAAAAATAATAAGTAAAAAAAGCCACTTATATCAGCTTTAAGTTGAAATAAGTGGCTTTTTTGTTATTAAACTTTAGTAAACTTCGACAATATTGTTAAAGGTTTCACAAAAGAGTTTTTTGCCCTATGAATTATGATAATATACTCCTAGCAACCTAGTTTATACATAATTTCTACTTAATAATATTGTAATCTTGTATTTCATCGCATGAAGCACTGACTATTTTAATGAACAAAAAGGAGGAATCAAAGAATGAATCATGTGAAAGGTAAGGTAAAAGTATTAACTGAGTACGAAATTAATAAATCGACTATGGCAATCATACCAGAGTATACAGTTGATTTAGCAGTTGTTTCTAAAATTTATGAAACAGATGATAATTTCTATGTATTAATGAAACCGATCGAAATAATTGAAAGAAGCTGCGCTTATTTTGGCTCAAGCTACAAAGGGAGGCGTGAAGGAACCAAACAAATGATATCAATTACACACAAGCCACCAATTGCCATAAGTGCTATGAACCAAATTTTCTTTTTCCCCACTTCCTCATCACTAAAAATTGAATGCTCTTGGATTTCCTACAACCATGTCTCAAACTTCAAAGGTGGAAAGTACAATCGTTCAATTGTCCAATTTTTTAATGGAGTAGAAATACCTCTAGAAATATCCCGCGGGTCTTTTGAAAACCAATTATACAGAACAGCACACTTACGAGCCATCTATGAAGATCGTTTAAACCCTGAAAACATTCAACAAAAAACATACAAGCTAATCCCAGACAAAGAAATAACTTCTTACTTAAAGGGTGAAATGATTCACGAAAAATGATCTTAAATGAGAAAAGATTAAAAACTACTTTAAATAAAGTAGTTTTTTATTTTGGTACCAGACGATCACGAGAGAAAAATTATTTAAATATTAAATAGCAACACAGCAGTAAAAGATGAATTGTAAAGCACATAGTTCAAAATAAGGAAATGTTCGAAAGGAAGGAAGCTCTGTTAAAGTCGATAGCTGATTTTCCTTATATAATTTAATGACAGGTTAGTACAATAATATTTTAAGTGATTGAAGAAAGCTTTTGAAATACACTAATAGTAATTAATTGTAAAAATTATGGGGTGGAAACTTAATGAAAAATGGATTTACTGAAACTAATAGAATAAAGTTATTACCAATTTCACTAGAACATTCAAAAGAGTTATTTAATGTATATAGTGATGATTTAACTACTCAATATGTACCTAGAAAAAGACATGCTAAATTGATAGAAACTGAGGAATTAGTATTAAGATTTCTAGATTTAGTTCAAGAACAAAGAGGACTTGTCTATACTATTATCAATAAAGAAGAACAATCAATTATTGGGAATGCAGGTATCTATGGATTAGATTTAAAGAATAAAAAGGCTTTTTTAGGAGCTGTTATTCATAGTAATTATTGGAGCAAGGGTTTTGTAACAGAAACGCTTAAACAACTACTTGAAATTTGCTTTAGGGAGTTAAACCTAGTTAGAGTTGAAGGGAGTTGTGCTGAAGACAATATTGCTTCAGAAAAAATAATGAAGAAAATTGGAATGACCTTCGAAGGAACTTTAAGGTCAAATATGATTATTAATGGGAAAAGAACAAATTCAAAAGTTTATTCTATTTTAGATAATGAATTTCTATCGAACTAACGAGCGCGTTAGTTCTAAAACTTGAGTCACTAATGTTGCTCTTTTTTTTAGTAAATGGCAGTAAAGTGTAAAAAAAGAAAGTGCTATTTTCAGGAAACCAAGGAATAAAAATTCCCCCAATTTACTGAAAAATTAAAAAAAGGTACACTAAGAATATAGAATTCTTTAAGAATTAAATTGCAAATATAAAGGAGATTGTATGATTAATTACAAAGGGACGCCAATGATTGAAACAAAAAGACTTATTTTAAGGAAAATGGCAATGAATGATGCAAATAGAATGTTTGACGTCATATTCTCAGACCATCGCGTGATGGATAATTTAATCAAAGGACCACATAAAACTATTTCTGAAACAATCAGTCGACTGACTGAAATTACTAAGCAATACGAAAGCGATAAGTTTTGTTATTGGGGAATTGTCTTAAAGGATAGTAATGAATTAATCGGTACAATTGACCTTTATAATATCAATGAAGATACCGAAAATTGTGAGGTTGGATATGACATAGGCTTTAATTGGTGGAATCAGGGTTATGGAACAGAAGCATTGCAGGCTGTTGTTGAATTTGCATTCCGCTTAATGAATATTCATAAGATATCGGCAACACATGGTATCGATAACCCTGCATCAGGTAAAATTATGTTAAAAGTAGGGATGAAACGAGAAGGCATTATTAGACATATGATTCGAAAAAATAACCAATACAAGGATTGTGGAATCTATGGCATTCTCCAACATGAGTACTTACAACAGAATTTGTCTAATTCAACACAAATATTGAACGAAATATAATTAAGGACTTTCCTCAAAATTCCTGTTTTTAGGTGATAACAGTTTAATTACCTATTGATGATTTCTTATAGAACTAATGCTAGATTTTGTTGAAGATTAAGAGCTGCTTAATTGCGGCTTTTCAAAAGAAAGCCAACATTCCATGAATGCTGGCTTCTAAAGTCAAACTTGCTTTGTATCTAATATTACTTGTTCATGTAGTTGGTTGTGTTGGTTCAATCGTCGGTTCAGTTGGCTCACTTGGTTCTGTTGGCTGAGTTTCTTCATCTGTAGTTGTTTTTGGACTTGAAGCCTCTTCTGTTAACGTTTTAATTCGTATAATTTCATCCGCTGCCAATTTCTGAAGTTCTTTTGACTTAAGGTCTAGAGCTTCCAATTCCGCAGAAATTGATTTGTATTTTTTCTTATCTCCAGCAAGCTGTTTGTCAAATGCACGTAACTTATTAATTTCCGCATTAAGTTTTCCTTTATAGCTATTGTAAAGGGATGAAGCACTCTTCTTACTTAATTCTTTATCTGTAGTACCATCCTCATTTACACCGAAATAAGCATTTATCGACTTTGTAATTTTATTTATAGTAGCTTCTGAAGTTTTTAAACGCTTTTCGAGGTTTTTTCCCACATTTGATTTAATAACAACTTTTTTCTTTTGTTGCTCATGGTCTTTAGCAGGTTTTTCTTTTGATTTACCGCCTTCTGACCCCTTTGCACTTGCAATAGACATTGAACCGAAAATCAATGTTACAGCAAATAAACTGCTCATTACTTTTGAAATCCACTTAATTTTCATTACCTTTCCTCCTCTTGGTAACGGTAGCTGGCTGGCATAGATTAATCATCCTTAGCCCCGATAGCTTTGTGAGATCAGATTTCCCTGATTGTACCTTTTTAATTGTATTGCTTATTAATCTATCGGATAAAAAATATAAAAAGTTAAGTTGAAAATTACAATCTAACACCAATTGACCTAAGACATATTTATACTAATTTACTTGGCTTAAGGAAATTCTAAAGACTGCCTAAATGAGACAGTCTTTTTCAGTTCGAAAATTAACATATTCATTTAACAAAACCTAATAATAGAACAAATATCAACACAGCATTATACGAAAGGTCGAAAAACACATTTAAAAAAAGATAAGATTGAAACTAAAAGGAAGCTCGACTCCTTTGGGAGATGTAGGAAGGGTGAGACCCCGGAGAATAAAAGGAAGGCATGCTAAAACCACGACGTCCTGTCGTAACGCATGCATGGCCCACATCCTGTGTGCCTAGGCTCACCTCCTACCCCATGGAAAGCGAGCATCCTGCAGTGGAAATCAAGAGATTCTTATATCATTAGAAAAGAAGTAGTCACAAAATAATTTAGCAACATATATGTAATATTTACCAACGAAAAAAGTAAATAATAAACTGTTAAAGTTATATAAAAATATTTCTACAAAAATAAGCCTCATAATGATTTATTATTATTGAATAAATAGTTATATGTGATAATGTTAACAGTAAGGATACAATTTTGAAAAATGGCTTAAGGAGATTCACATTTAAATGAACGTTTATGATATAAAGTCTTTTTTTACAGAAGAACACTTTCTACATCTTATCGAACAATATAAAGACTATGGACCATTAATTGGAATATCAATCCCTTTCATAGAAGCAATATTTCCAATTCTACCTTTGGTCGTTTTTGTTTTTGCAAATGCCGCCGCTTTTGGACCACTAGTAGGATTTTTATATTCATGGATAGGATCTTGCTTAGGTTCAATTTTATTATTTTATATTGTTAGAAAACTTGGACAGAAACGATTTTTTTCATTTATAAATAAACATAAAAAAGTTAAATCATCAATTGGATGGATTGAAAAAAGAGGCTTTGGACCAATCTTCATTATGTTTGCCTTTCCATTTTCACCTTCATTTTTGATTAATATTGTAGCAGGTTTATCAAGAATGAATATATCTCAATTTCTAATCGCTTTAGTATTAGGTAAATTTACAATGATTGCCATGATAAGTTATTTAGGAAAAGATTTAACTTCAGTGTTTGACAATCCAATTAAAGCATTGTACATAGGTATTTTTATTTTTGCATTATGGGTCGTTGGAAAAGTGATTGAGAAACGCATGAACATCCACGAAAAATCAACTGAGAATAAAGGTATGCCTCAACCGTCTGACGAGCAATAATTTTATTATTTCTCTAAGGGAGCGAGCTACTATGTTAAAAAAACAAGTTTTTGACTGGGGTAAAGCGATAATTTTAGGAGTTGCAATTGCCTTTATTGTACGTACTTTTTTATTTTCCACTTATGTAGTTGACGGAGAATCAATGATGCCGACGTTAAAGGATGGGAATTTACTAGTCATTAATAAGTTTGGTTACCAACTAGGTGATATTAAACGTTTTGATGTAATCGTTTTTCATGCGAATGAAGAAGAGGATTATGTAAAACGTGTAATTGGCTTGCCTGGGGATTCGATTGAATATAAAAATGATTATCTTTATATCAATAATGAAAAAATGAAAGAACCTTATTTGAATGAGTATAAAAATGTCTTAAAAGGTGTTCCGTTTACTGGTGATTTTAATTTAAATGAAATTACAGGTAAAACAAAGGTTCCACCTGGATATGTGTTTGTTGAAGGAGATAATCGACCTAAAAGCTATGATAGTCGATTGTTTGGTTTTGTAAAAATTGATAAAATTGTGGGGAAAGTAGATTTACTTTATTGGCCACTTTCAAATATGGATACGAACTTTAACAAATAAGCTCCTTAGGGGGCTTTTCTTTATAAGTAAAAATGAAAATAAATTGAAGGAGGTTACCTAAGATATGGCATTTCAGTTTATTTTAGGCCGAACAGGTAGTGGGAAGACACATACAATTTTAAATGAAATGACTGAAAGAATGAAAAGTGAACAAAGAAATATGATTTTAATTGTTCCTGATCAAATGACGTTTCAGATGGAATATGAGCTTGTTAAAAAACAAGAAAAGAAAGCATTATTAAATTCACAAGTATTTAGTTTTACGCGTTTAGCTTGGAAGATTTTACAAGAAACTGGTGGGATTAGTCGTATACATATTGGTGAAATAGGGATCTCAATGATACTCCGTAAAATCATTGAGGAACGAAAAGAAGAATTGAAAATTTTTCATCATGTAGCTGATCAGCAAGGCTTTTACAAAGAACTATCTTCATTAATCGCAGAGTTTAAAGGTTTTCAAGTTTCATCGGAGGATTTAGTTACTGCCATTGGAAGAATGGAAAATGAATCTTCAAATGACAAAACATTTATTCAACAAAAAATTAATGATGTTCAAATCGTGTATGAAGCATTTTCTAATTATATGAAAGATAAATACCTTGATTCTGAAGATTATTTAAATCTACTAATTCAAGAAATTCCAAAGAGTAATTACGTAAAAGATAGCATCATTTATATAGATGGTTATTATGATTTAGCACCTCAAGAGAGAACTGTAGTGGAAACGTTAATGAATCATTGTTTTGATGTGAAATTTGCATTGACGATTGACCGTCCATATGATGATATCTTACCTAATCAATTAGATTTATTTCATAAACCAGCTATTTTGTATCAGCAAATGAAACAAAGTGCTTTAATTAGTCAGCAAACAATCGAGGCACCAGTCATCTGTCATCATAATCTAAGAAGTAAAACGAAAGCATTACTTCATCTTGAGGAACATTTTGATAGTAGACCAATTAAAGCATCTTTTGAAACAGATGGAATCGAAATAATATCTGCAACAAATAGAAGAGCAGAAGTACAAGCAATTGCCAGAGATATCATCAAAAAAGTACGTGATGAAGGCTATCGATATAAAGATATAGCCGTTTTTTTAAGAAATGGTGAATCATATTCGCATCTACTATCAACTATTTTCCATACTTATCAAATTCCTATTTTTATTGAAGAAAAACGTTCGATGATCACGCATCCTCTATTTACTTTACTTCAGTCAACATTTGATATTATTCAAAAAAATTGGCGTTACGAAGCAGTATTTAATGCTTATAAAACGGAGTTAATCTATCCTTATGAAAGTAACTCAAGCAAAAATAGAGAGAGACTGGATTTATTTGAAAACTATTGTATTGCTTATGGGAAACAAGGTAAAAAGTGGACAATAGATGAAAGATGGCAATATCGAAAATATCGTTCCACGGATGGAATAAACAAAGGTGTAACGAATGAAGAATTAGAATTCGAACAACTAATTAATGAAGAGCGTGATTTATTAGTAAAGCCAATTCTAACATTCCAAAGTGAATTAAAGAAAGCAAGTAATGTAAAAGAAATGTGCGTAGCTTTATTTCAGTATGTCGAGTCATTAGAAATTTCTCGTAAGCTCCAACGATTAAAGGATGAAGCAGAAAATCGTTCAAACTTAATTGAAAGTAAAGATCATGAGCAGGTATGGAAAGGTTTCATCCAACTATTAGATGAATGTGTTGAGTTAATCGGAAACGAAAAACTCTCTAGGAAAACATTTTTTGAAATTCTACAGACAGGATTTATCTCACTTCAGTTTGCAAACGTACCAGCTTCGTTAGATCAAGTAAATATTGCTAATTTTGATCATTCTCGATTACAGCACGTGAAATGCGCATATTTAATTGGAATTAATGAGGGCATTATTCCGAGAAAAGTAAGTGAAGATGGATTATTAGGGGACGTAGCTAGAGAGTATTTACAATCTTTTGGTGTTGAAGTTGCACCAACTAGTAAGCAACAGCTATTCGTAGAGAACTTTAATATATATGTTGGATTGAATCGGGCAAGTCATAAGCTAATTATCACCTATCCACTAACAAGTGACGATGGAAAAGTTCTTGCGCCATCAAGTATTGTACAAAGAATCAAATCACTTTTCCCAACTATACGCACACGTTTTGAGAGTGGCGAGTTATCATTCATCTCAGCAGAAGAACAGATTGCATTTATCACGAACACTGAAACTGCAATCTCGAATTTGGTGTCACAAATCCAAAGCTGGTCAACCAATTTGTTTGAAAAGGATATGGATTTATGGTGGTCACTTTATAATTTACTCAGAGATCAAAATGAAGTGAAAGAGAATCTTTATAAAGTATTAAACAGTGTTATATATAGTAATGTTGCTCCTGATCTTGGAGAAGAATTAAGCACAGAATTATACGGTGAAGAATTAAAAGGTTCTGTTTCACGAATCGAATTGTTTCATCAATGCGCGTATGCTCATTTTGCTCGTTATGGTTTACAGCTTCAAGATCGTGAAGTATATAAATTCGAAGCATTTGATATGGGTCAGTTATTTCATAGTGCCTTAACAATAATTGGTGAGAATTTACTAAAAGAGGGGAAAAGCTGGAGCAATTTAACTAATGCTGAATGTGATGAGCTAGCAGCAAAAGTTGTAGACGAAATATCTCCTAAATTCCAACGCGAGATTTTATTAAGTTCAAATCGATATTTGTTCTTAAAAAGAAAGATGAAGGATGTTATTTCAAAGGTGTCTTCCATTTTGAGCCAACAAGAAGGTGCGGGTCAATTTATTCCGATAGCACTGGAAGTTCCTTTTGGTACAGGAAAGCAACTAAACTCATATGAACTGCCTATAGATCAAAAGAAAAAGATGGTATTAAATGGGCGAATTGACAGGATTGATAGAGCATCTAGTGAAAAAGGTGATTATTTACGAATACTAGATTATAAATCCACTAGTAAAGAGTTAAAGCTATCTGATGTTTATTATGGATTAGCTCTACAGTTGCTCACATATCTAGATATTGCTGTTGCCAATTCAACAAATTTACTTGGCAGACCGGCAGATCCTGCAGGTATCTTATATTTCCATGTCCAAAATCCAATAGTAGATGTAGGAAATAAGCATGATATAGAAGAAATTCAAACAGAAATATTTAAAAAGTTTAAAATGAACGGTTTATTACTGGCAAATAGAGATAGTAATGTTTTAATGGATGAAGTCTTATTGGAAGATGGGGGCTCTTCGAATATTGTTCCTGTTTCAATTAAAAAAAGTGGAGAATATACAGCGAATAGTAAAACTGTCAATCTAGAACAATATCCGATGATGACAACTTATATTAAGCAAAAGTTTACACAAGCTGGGGAACAAATATTTAAAGGTTACGTTGAAGCAAACCCTTATCAGCAAAAAGATAAAATTCCTTGTACTTATTGCTCTTTTCAATCAGTATGTCAGTTTGATCAAAATGTAAAAGGCAATGAATACCGTGTTTTACCTCCTTTAAAAGATGATGATGCATTACAAAAAATGATAGAGGCGGTGAAAGTCGATGAGTAAGGAAGAGACTAAAACGGTAAAGACAAAATGGACAACTGATCAACAAAAAGCTATTGATAAGGAAGGCTCTGATATACTTGTGGCGGCCGCTGCAGGCTCTGGTAAGACTGCCGTGCTTGTTGAACGAATGATTCAAAAAATAATACGAGACGAAAATCCGATTAATGTTGATGAGTTGCTCGTTGTAACATTCACAAAGGCAAGTGCACAAGAGATGAAAGAAAGAATTGGTATCGCATTAGATAAACAGTTGGAACTAAATCCAAGTTCTGATCATTTGCGAAAACAATCTTCATTATTAAATAAGGCTTCCATCTCGACAATCCACTCATTTTGTACGGAAGTAATTCGATCTAATTATTACTTATTAGAATTAGATCCTAATTTCAGAACAGCTGAAGAAATAGAAATTAAACTTTTAATGGATGAAGTATTAGAAGAATTATTAGAAGCGGAATATAGTAATGAAGCAAATGAGCATTTTTTTGATTTCGTTGATCGATATACGAGTGATCGAGATGATTCAGATTTACCATCATTGATTTTAAAACTGTATAGGCATGCTATTTCTAATCCAAATCCTAATGAATTCTTACAGTCCTTTGTGAATCAATATGATGTAATAGGTAAGGAAATTGATGAAATTCCTTTTATAAAGGATTTAAAGAAATATATTCAAGATGATATAACGACTTGTATAAATGGTTATAAACAGGCAATTGAATTAATAAATAGCCCAGATGGACCAGAAAAATATGCGGAGTTATTCACACAAGAATATTTTGCTTTAGAAACATTATTTCATGCGAGTGAATTATCATGGGAAGAAATTCAAAAAGGACTTCAAAACATTTCGTTTAATCGACTTCCAACGATAAAGAAAACTGAAGGTGATCAGCGGAAGAAGGAGCTAGTAAAATCCTTCCGAGATCAGGCGAAAGCTACTATTGATGATGTAAAGAACAAATATTTTAGTCGAAGTATTGAGGTTCACTTAAAACAAATACATGAGCTTAAGCCATTGTGTGAGAAGCTAATTTCACTTGTTGAGCAATTTATACACTTATTTAAACAAGCTAAGTTAGAAAATGGAATTCTTGATTTCAATGATTTAGAGCATTATGCTTTAGAGATTTTAATGGAGAAAAACGAAAATCATGAATTGATCCCATCTTCTGTTGCAAAGGTTTATCAAGAAAAGTTTACTGAGGTTTTAGTAGATGAGTACCAAGATACAAACTATGTTCAAGAATCGATTTTAAGACTGATTACTAGAGGGATTGGTGCTTCAGGTAATCTATTTATGGTTGGTGATGTGAAACAATCAATTTATCGATTCCGTTTAGCAGAGCCGCAATTGTTCATATCAAAATATAATACTTTTGAAAAAGAACAAAATGGACATACAGGCTTGCGTATCGATTTATCTAAAAATTTCAGAAGTAGAGCAGAAGTGCTAGATGCGACTAATTATATTTTTAAACAAATCATGGGCAGAGAACTTGGTGGCATTGAGTATGATGAAGATGCAATGTTAAAGCTAGGTGCAACTTATCCTGAATACTCAGACTGTACTTCAGAATTAGTTTTATTAACGAAAGAGAATGAAGATACCCCACAAGAAAATGAAACGATTGTAGAAGAAAAGCTAGAACGTATTGAAGCTAGATATGTTGCAAATCGAATGAAAGAATTGGTGGAAAGTAACTATTTAGTGACGGATAAATCAGGTGTTATGAGACCAGTTAAATATAGTGATATGGCAATATTAGGTCGCTCATTGTCAAATGCTGATTTATATATTGAAGAATGTAAGGCACTGGGAATCCCGCTATATGCAGAAAAATCACGTGACTTATTTGAAACAATCGAAGTATCTGTGTTTATTAATTTATTAAAAATTATCGATAACACAATTCAAGATATTCCTTTAGCATCTGTATTACGTTCTCCAATAGTAGGGTTAACAGAGCGTGACTTAACGAAGATTCGACTGAATGGTAAAGGATCATTTTATGATGCATGTCATGCATTTCTCAATAATATCGAGAATATGAATCAACCATTGATGAATAAGTTAAACGATTTTTTCCAACAATTGACGAAATGGAAGCAATACGTAAAAAGAGAGTCACTTTCGATTTTTATTTGGAAGGTCTTAAAAGAATCTACCTATTTTGATTTTGTTGGTGGACTACCTGGTGGGAAGCAAAGACAAGCTAATTTAATCACTATATTTGACCGCGCTAAAGCTTTAGAAGAAACGAATTATAGAAGTTTATTTCAATTTTTACGTTTCTTAGATCGCATGAAGGATAGAGGCGAAGAACTAGGCGAAGTCCGTATGTTAAGTGAACAAGAAAATGTTGTACAAATGATGACGATTCATAAAAGTAAAGGTTTAGAGTTTCCTATTGTATTTGTTGTGAATACGTCTAAACAGTTTAACATGCAAGATCTATCTGCAAAATTCATACTTCAAAAAGAACTAGGACTTGGTATGAATTATGTTCATCCGGTTTATCGTACGACAAATAGTACATTGCTTAAGGAAACGATTAAGCGAAAAGAACGTGAAGAACTAATTTCAGAGGAATTACGTATTCTGTATGTTGCATTAACGCGTGCAAAAGAAAAGTTAATATTAGTCGGTAGAGTAAAAGATGTAGTGAAAACAATTGATCAGTGGCGAGAAATTGAAAATTATAAAGATTGGTTATTACCTTTAAATATTATTGGCGGAGCGAAATGTTATTTGGATTGGATTGGACCGTCCATTATACGTCATGATTCAAGTAATGCGATTCGTACCGAGGATGATTTGTGGAATACTACGAATGAGATTCAATTTTATCCATGTAGATGGAGCTATTCAATTGTAAATGCGTCAACGGTTCAAGCATTTGAAGAAGAAGAAGAAATTACTAACAAATTCACAGTATATCAAGCGATACAAAAACAAGAAGCGATTCTCGTACAAAGCGAACACTATAAAGAAATACTTGAAAGTAATTTAAACTGGAAGTATGGTTTCGAACAAGCTACTTTACACCGTCCAAAGCAATCAGTTACGGAGCTAAAAAGAAAAATGCAAGAAGAAGACCCGTATAATCAAACATATCGCTCATCTAAGAGCTTTCCTTTAGAGAGACCTAAATTCATGTCTGAGAAGAAGATGAATCAGGCTGAAAAAGGGACAGCAACTCATGCAGTCATGCAAAATATAGATTATCAGTTTGTATCTACTCTACATGAAATCCAGGAACAGATTGATCAAATGGTCTTAAAAGAGTTAATCACAAACGAGCAGGCTGCTGCAGTTAATAGCACTGAGATCTATCAGTTCTGTCAATCAAGACTAGGAATCATTGTCCAAAATGCAGCTCAAAAAATGCGAGAAGTTCCTTTTAGTTACGGTGTTTATACAGATGAAATCTATAAGGACTGGAAGGAAGAAAAAGAGATTGTCCTTGTTCAAGGGATTATAGATTTACTTTTAATTGATGGTGAAGAGGTTATATTAGTAGACTATAAGACGGATCGAACACAATCTTTTACAAGTACCGAAGAGTTGAAAACTGAGGCAATAAAACGATATGGTATTCAGTTAGATTTATATACAAGAGCAATTGAAGCGAGTATGGATAAAAAGGTAGCTTCTAAGTTTTTATATTTCTTTGATGGTGGACATATAATTGAATTATAAAATTTGAAATGAATAGGAAGACAAATGAAAAGGCAACTAATTAAATTGTTAATTAGTTGCCTTTTTATCATTGGATTAGTGGGACTTAGGTAGGCCCTACATCGTAATTCGAACGATTCAAACTAAAGAGTAGCAACATCGTTTTGATCAGCAATATCTGCATCAATCGTGTTAGTAGCACTTGCACCATTAAAAGTAGCAGGGATAAATCCAGTGTTACCCGAACCTGAACCGTTATAAGCTTTTGTAGCTGATTTTGGAGAGATATTATTTAAATCTCCCGTGTTTATATTTCCAGCATTTGTTTGGATAACGATTGCACCAAGAAATGTAGGCATGTTAATTCTCCTTTCTATGAAGTGGTGGGGCAGTTTGAGGATATTGATCAAATTGCCTAATTTGACGTACTCTTGACATCATTGTTGCACTATGAACAGATCCAACAACAGATACCCCAGATGTACTAATACCGTTAAAGGTTACTCTTTGTACTTGGATAGTCGGATTCAAATTTACACGATTTAATATAACTGGATAGACAGGTTCGTGGGTTGGTTTCTTTTTATAATAAGGAATCATTTCAAAAGGATCTTTTTCCATTTCAGTAAAATTTGCGGTTTGTTGTTGAACGGCAAGTGCGTTTGATTCAGCTGTAATGCTAAAAACATCACCAAATTGAAGTATGCTTGATGTGATGGCAGAATTCACTTCAAAACTTTCCACGGAAGCTAATCTAAAACGAGGATCTATCGTAAACATTAGCTAATTGATAAAGGAACAAATGGCCCAATAATTAAAGACTCTGGTGGTGTATCAAAAATTGAAGATAATGTAATGTTATGAGCATCTCCTATCAGAAATAAAGAAGAAGAAGAAACTGCTGCGAATTTAATTTCATCTACTTGTAAATTACAATTTGTTACATTTAAATTCATTCCTTACCCTCCCTTTTGAATATTATTTGGTAGGTTATTTAAGAAAGCAGTATAAGCATTTTTTATATCTTGTAGCATATGCAAAGTTATTTCTTCTGCATACTTCATTGGATTTTCATCAAAGTTAGGTCGATTTTTATAAAGGTCAATATAATATGGTAATCTGATATCCATTTGATTTCGGATATCATCAATCATCATTTGTCGGTAATAATCATCTACAGTACATCTTAACTCGGCCTCTAATTGATGAATTGTGGAAATCGCTTCTTTATCTAGATGATAATGAATTCGCTTCCCAATATAATCCTTTAATTCTTTTATTTGTTCATTTGATTTAATGGTAATTTGTTGATTTTCAACAGTAAGGTCCTCAAAACTAGGAGCTTGTAATGGATTTAAGCCGATACTTAATGTGCCATTTAAATTTTCTACTTTTAATTGATCGAATTTGTATTCAATCTTTTCAATTGTAGTTTCTGGACGATTAGCCAATTCTTCAACAGTTGCCTCAAGCTGTGCAACTCTACATTTGAGTTGATCAATTAATTGAGCTTGCTCAAATAGTAATTGTTCAATTTGGGCGTATCTAAGTTCTAATTGATTCATTTCATTCCCTCGCTTTCAATTTGCAGCAGGAATTAGTTAAGTCGCTTGAGAAGTCGCAATAATTTGGCCGTCCTCTGATAAAATCGGTGCGGGTTCAGTATATTCTCCAGTGTTATTCGTAACTGTCTTTGCGTTAATATTTCCTGAGGTACCTATTTGAAAAACAGATGAGTTAACAATTCCACCTGTTTTTAGTTGATTAATGATAATTGTTTGATGTATATAAATATTCATGAGACTCCCTCCTTTACATATTTCCAATCATTGGTTGATCAATTTGATCTTGATCGTAAACATTCGAAATACTCTTGTTATTATAAACGGTAACAGAATCACCAGTATTAAAGGAACCAGCACCAGCATATGTTTGTGCAGTACTCATAGGTTTAATGCTATATGCGTCTCCGACATTAACAACGGCACTACTTCCGATACTTACAATATTAATAACTCCAACATAAGCAGGCATGATTGTACACCCTTTGTTCTTTTTATGATTATGTATTATATGGCTAAATGACCCAAAACGTGATAATTGTGAAAGAAGTCCATCTGTTTCATATGTATAAATAGAAAAAAAAAAGCTAGTGCAATTAGAAATGAAATTCGTAATTGCAACTAGCTATTATGCTCTCTTTTTTGAAATTGTTGAGATTGATATCATATTCATGAGCTTGTCCAGTTCTTGGCTGCACGAGACAGTTCTCTTGTTAGTAAAGCCATATCGTCCCGCAAAGTAAACCATACGAGCGCGCTTTTTCTCTATAACATGAAGTAGCAATTTAGTCACCAACTTTGTTCAAGAATAGGGAATTGTGTCTATGTCTCACGATGTATGTAATGCTATTATACAAAATCATTTTCATATGAAAAGCGATTCGCTAAAAGAAGTGTAAATGTTACAAAAAACTACACTATACTACACTATTCAACTAGTTTCATCATCAGTTTAGTAGTAATCTAATAGAATTTGTAGTATAAAAGGAGCCTGTTGTCGAATGATTAAAAGGAGTAGTGCTTTATATGTATATTTCGACAGTAGATTACATTCCTATATTATTAATATTTAAAAATAATATAAATGCATCATAAGTCTTATTTTTAGCACTTGGTATTATAGGTATATTCTCATGTTAAATTAGTGTTTAAGCGATTTCATCTCGTTGAATTCTGACAAAAGGCAATTTAACCTAGTGTAGATTGTTTTTATCTAGTTATATTGATAGAGGAAACCCTTTAATGTAGACCTAGAAAAATAGGACAATCTCAAAAATAACTCATATTTTAATGGATAGTTAATTTATTTATTTTTTTAATTTTATAGTTTGTTATTTATAAAGAGGAACTTAAAGTAAATATACGGATCATTTCTAAAAGAAGATTATGGCTATTTGGATTTGATAGGATACAAACAGAAATTGATTAGAACAGAAGGTGCAAGACTCCGGTGGGAGATGCAGGAAGGCAAGGCTAAAGACCCCGCAGGATGTGGATCCATGCATTACGTTAGCACGTCGTGATTTAAGCATGCATATCATTTACTCAAGCATTCGTCTTACGGAAAGGGAGTATTCTGGAGTTATCATCAACGAACGAATTTTTAATAAAGCTATTGAATACGGATAAGGAATTTTAATCAAACGACAATTCATTTACATACTTGTTCATAAATCGTTCAAAAAGTATGGCTAGTAAATTTATCAATTTGCTAGAGAGTGTGATATGATATTTTAGAAACTGATTTTTGGGAGGAAACAAAATGGTTCACTTACATATTACTTCGTGGGTATTGGCGATTATTTTAGCCCTTTATGTAGGACATTGCTATAAGAATGGTCAAAATGTAAAAGTTGCACACATGATTTTACGATTAGTATACTTTGTTATTTTAGGTACAGGATTGTATATTTTCATCGATCTACCTAAAGACAACATGCCATCAGATTTAAAAATGCTTTACAATATTAAAATGGGACTTGGTATTATCATGCTTGGAGTATTTGAGTATTTCACAGTTTCTTCAAAGAAAAAACGTAAAATGCTTGTTCCAGTTACAATTTTTACAGTTCTTATTTTAGCTTTATTATATTTAGGTTTTAGATTACCACTTAATTTTGATTTCTTTGCTTAATACAAAAAAACTGTCACATTAATTTGTGACAGTTTTTTTATGATAATTGTGTTAATAAATAACGATTACCAGTTGCTTTTGTTAATTCAAACCGATGATTTTGTTCCTCAGGTGAAATTTTAAATTGATGATAGACTGAACAAACAAGTTCTTCATTGTCAAAAACGATAAAATTTACACCTTCAGTTGGGATGTTTTCTGGTTGGAATGAAAGGAAATTATGACAGTAAAGACAATCATATAATGAAAAACCATGGGTATTCAGTAAGTATGCTAAAGAAAAAAATGATTCATCACTTAAATTTTTTAATAGTGAATCAAAGCTATATAAAAGTTTCTTTTGAATTCGTAATACATCCCCGTTTTGTAATTTTTTCTTTTTAGAATGGAATATAAGATATGTTCCATCTTGAAATGAAGCTGGTGTCCACTCTTCATTAATAGAAACTTCAAAGTCCTTTTCGATTAGTTCATCGAGTATAAATGCTTCGTCAGTTTCATCATCAAAGAAGACCCACTCATCATTAATCTCTTCTATTGATCCAATTGTAAAAGCACGAGGTTGCTCTTTAAATAGTTGTGATCGGTGCTTATAATGCATTAAGTAACCTCCAGTTACGAACGTTCTGTATCATTACGTGAATTTGACAAATATTGATTTAATGGAAAATTAGTGATTTGGACATTAAGAATTAACATAAATATAGAAGGAGTATATAAATAAAATAATTTCCTTCGAACCATTTATTAACTTTCGAATATTGTTTTTTTATGGATTAATTTTCAATCAGAAATTGCCTGAAGTAGGCGTAATATCCTTCATAAGTTTTCAGCTGATTTTATGTTTTTAGGTACTTGATAAAATATAGCTGCTACTTTTTTCATTTATTGACATAACTTAACTATTTTATAACTATGCAAAAATTCAAAAAGCGTATGGACAAATAAGGATAGCTACACAATTTTTTTTATTAATAATTGCACGTATCAATATTGGTGTTAATAAGATATAGAATTAACTTTATTTTTCTAGGGAAAAAGCCCAGAAAGGAGAAAATAAATTATGTGCGGTATAACTGGGTGGGCAGATTTTCAGCAAAATTTATTAAATGTAAGTGCTACAGTAAAGAAAATGGCTGAAACATTATCCAAAAGAGGTCCCGATGATACAAATGTATGGACTTCGAATCATTGTAGTTTTGGTCATAAAAGATTAGTAGTTGTAGATCCAGAGGGTGGAAAGCAACCGATGAGAAAATCAAAGGTAAACTCCAATTATACTCTCTGTTATAATGGTGAACTTTACAATACCGAGGATATACGAAAAGAACTATTAAAACGTGGATATACATTTCAAGGGCATTCAGATACAGAGGTTTTACTTACTAGTTATATAGAATGGAAGGAAAGCTGTGTAGAACGATTTAATGGAATTTTTGCATTTGCTATATGGGATGAAGAGAAAGAAAGCTTATTTGTTGCCAGAGACCGGCTAGGTGTTAAACCTTTATTTTATAAAGAGGATTATAAACGATTATTATTTGCATCAGAAGTAAAATCGATCTTGGCCCATAAAGATGTAAAGGCAGAATTGACGGAAGAGGGATTGTCTGAAGTATTTGGATTGGGTCCATCTAGGACGCCTGGAAATGGTGTGTTTAATGGAATCAAAGAACTTCGTGGTGGGCACGCAATGACCTTCTCTCGCAACGGATTAAAAATATGGAAATATTGGGAAGTAGAAAGTAAAATCCATACAGATTCAATAGAAGAAACAGCAGAAAAGGTTCAATATCTTGTTAAAGATGCAATTGTGAGACAGTTAGTTTCTGATGTACCACTTTGTACGTTTTTATCTGGTGGCGTTGATTCTAGTACGATTACAGCGATCGCTGCAAACCATTATAAAAAAGAAGGTAAGGGTCAATTAACAACATATTCAATTGATTATGAAGAAAATGATAAATATTTTACTTCAAGCGTTTTTCAACCAAATTCAGATGCACCTTGGATTGAATTAATGTCAAAAACATTTAATACAAATCATCAAAGATGTGTCATTACAAATGAAGAGCTAGTACACTATTTAGAAGAGGCAACAGAATGTAGAGATTTACCAGGGATGGCGGATGTTGATTCATCATTATTATGGTTTTGTCAAAAGATTAAACAGAATTTTGTGGTAGGACTTTCAGGAGAGTGTGCCGATGAAATCTTTGGAGGATACCCTTGGTTTCATCGAGAAGACGACTTGAATAGACCGGCATTTCCTTGGATGAGGTCAACTGAATTACGCCAGAATCTGCTAAAGGATGAATGGAGTAAGAAGTTGAACTTAGCAGCATATGTTCAAGATCGATACGATGAAACAGTAAGAGAGACGCCGATTCTTGAAGGTGAGAGTCCGCTAGAGGCAAAAAGACGACAATTGTTTTACTTAAACAGACAATGGTTTATGGCACAATTATTAGATCGTAAAGACAGAATGAGTATGGGAGCAAGTCTGGAAGTTCGTGTACCGTTTGCGGATCATCGATTGGTAGAGTACGTTTGGAATATACCATGGGAAATTAAAATGTATGGTAATCGCGAAAAGGGAATTTTAAGAAAATCCCTAGAAGGATTATTACCAGATGATATATTGTACCGTAAAAAAAGTCCTTACCCTAAAACGCATAATCCAGTCTATACTAATTTAGTAGTGCAAAAGCTAAAAGAGAGTTTAAGTGATAAAGGTTCAGCACTTTATGAGTTTTTTGATAAAGAACAATTAAATAGTTTGGTTGAAAGTGAAGGTACTGCATTTAAAGTACCATGGTACGGTCAATTAATGTCCGGACCACAATTATTGGCTCATTTATACCAAATTCATGTTTGGTTTAAAAAGTACAATATTAATATTAAAGCTTAAAAGTAAGAGGTGAAATTTCACCTCTTTTTTTATTCATTTATTTGTTAAATAGCTATAGATAACAGTTGTTTAATAAAATATATTGGAGTAGCATGTAAGATGAAATTGTTAAAAATCTTCAGTTAGAATGATAAAGTTAATGTTGGAGGTGCCAGTTGAATAATTCGTGGAATCGTATAATTTATAAAGTTTGGTCTCCTATATATGATCGCATTTTTAATTCGGGGATATTTTTAGAAGCTAGAAAACGGGTGTTCGAAGGGGTTTCGTTAAAAGGAGGTCAGAAGATATTATTTGTTGGAGTTGGTACAGGAGCTGATTTAGAGCTAATCAATTTAGAAAATAATGAGGTCACAGCAATTGACTTATCCTTTGATATGTTGAAAAAGGCCAGCTTAAAGAACTCAAATTCTTCAATTGAATTTATACAAATGGATGCACAAAATTTACTTTTTAAAGACGAATCATTTGATACAATTATTGCTAGTTTAATATTATCTGTTGTTCCAAATCCTGAGCAATGTTCAAAAGAGATGGAGAGGGTTTTGAAGAAAGATGGAAGGATCATTATTTTTGATAAATTTGCACCGCAAGAAAAACAACTTCCCTTATCAAAAAAACTATTGAGACCTGTTGTTCGTATGTTAGGGACGGATATTGGTTTACATTTCGAGAGTTTATTTCAAAAATTTAATAATATACTTACGATTGAAAATGATGTTCCGGTTATGTTAAATGGTATGTATAGAAAAATAATGATTAGAAAGTGAATATGTACATAAAAAAACCTAGTCTTAGGAAATTGACTAGGTTTTTCTGATTAATAATCGTTTTGAAGGGCATCGCGACCTTCTTCGCCAGTACGGATTTTAATTGCATTTTCAATTGGGTAAATAAAAATTTTCCCATCACCTGGCTTCCCTGTTTTTAAAACTTTTTTAGCCGCATCAATCACAGATTGAACAGGGACATCGCATACAACGATTTCGACTTTGATTTTTTCATGCAAGTTAATCGTTCTTTTCGTGCCACGGTAAACTTCAGTGTAGCCTGATTGCATACCGCACCCCAATACATTAGTGACAGTCATGCCAGTAATCCCTACTTTTGCAAGGGCATCTTTTAATACATCAAATTTATCAGGTCTTGTAATGATTTCAATTTTCGTTAATTTTGCAGTCATGTTATTGCCTCCTTATATACTTGCATCGTGATAAGCTTTTTCGCCGTGTATCGCTAAATCTAGTCCTAAGTTCTCTTCTTCTTGATCTACCCTAACGTTAACAAAGAAGCCAATCACTTTTATGATAAGGAAGGTAACAACTCCTGCGAATACGTAAGTCGATCCAATTGCAATCAATTGTTTAAGTAATAAAGAAGCATCGCCATAGAATAACCCGTCTGCTCCAGCACTATTTACAGATTTTGTTGCAAATAAACCTGTTGCAATTGCACCCCATGTACCACCAATACCATGACATCCAAATGCATCTAAAGCATCATCATATCCGAATTTGTATTTTAAGTATGTGACAGCTAAGAAACAGATAATGCCACCTAAGAATCCGATTAAGATTGAAGATAACGGTGTTACAAAACCACAGGCAGGCGTGATCGCTACTAATCCAGCTACTGCTCCACTTACACCTCCAAGTATGGTTGGTTTTTTATTTACATACCATTCAACCAATACCCAGCCAACTGAGGCAGCGGCAGCGGCAGTATTTGTATTAATAAATGCTGTAAGAGCTACATCGTTTAAAGTAAGTGCGCTCCCAACATTAAATCCGAACCAACCAAACCATAGTAAACCTGCCCCTAACACTGTCAAAGGTAAATGATGAGGTGAAGTAGTTCCAAAATCTTTTCGTTTACCTAAAAGAAGAGCTAATACTAAACCTGAAACCCCAGAAGAAATATGAACGACTGTTCCGCCAGCGAAGTCAAGCGCCCCTAAGTTTCGAAGCCATCCATCAACACCCCAAACCCAATGTGCTAACGGATCATATACAAATGTTGTCCAAAGTAAAGTGAATAATAAGAATGCAGAAAATTTCATTCGTTCAGCAAATGCGCCTGAAATAAGAGCGGGAGTTAGAATTGCAAACATTAGTTGAAACATCATGAAAAGATTATGAGGTACTGTTGCGCTGTAATTTTCATTTGGAGTAAAGCTAACATCCTTTAATGCTGCCCAAGAAAAATCACCAATTAAATGCTTTACATCTGGACCAAATGCTAGTGAATAACCAATTAATACCCATTGTATTGAAACAATGGCCATTGCTGCATAGCTGTGCATTGTTGTACTTAAAACGTTTTTACTTTTAACCATGCCACCATAAAAAAGAGCTAAACCAGGTGTCATAATCATGACAAGTACTGTTGAAATAAAGAGAAACACACTATCAGCCGCTTGAATACCGTTCATTTTCATTCCCCTTTTCTGATATGTTATATTTTATAACATCAAATGTTATATAAGTTATCATATTCAGAATATATGCAAAATTCAATGATTATTTCATAAAAAAATAAAATATTTTTCAAAAAATCATATGAAAACGCTAACAAAATGAAATAATGTTAGAAAAAATAACATAGATTATACGACTGCATAAAAATACAGACTCAAGTCGTTGAGTCTGTGGATTCAAATTTTAATATGAAAAAATCAACTGGCGGTATTTCAATTAAAATAGAATCAGTTTCAGCAGCAAATTGAGAATAATTCCATAAATTTGTGACCCGCTTATTTCTCATATTGATTGGTAAGGTTACAGAAGCTTTTTCATGAGAAGGATTGATGAAAACAAAAATTGACATTTCATTACTACTTCTTTCAAAAATCAATGTTTGATTCTGTTCGTCAATTGGATCAATCCATTTAAACTCACCTTCGTTTCCTAAAACTGGATACAAGGCTCGTAAGGAAATTAACTTTTTTAACGCATTGTAAATAAATTGATTTTGACCTGAAGAGTCCCAGATCATACAACTTCTGCATTCTGGATCATTCCCACCTGTAAGTCCAATTTCATCACCATAATATATACAAGGTGTTCCAAAAAACGTAAAAAGAAAAACATATAATAATATCACTTTTTTATCCTGTTGATGCGATTGAGTTAGGATCCTCGGAGTATCATGAGTTCCAATTATGTTAAATAGAACTTTTATTACTTGAATTGGATATAAAGAAATCATTTCATTAATTGAATGCTTGAACTGAACAGTTGAAATAGATTCGTAGGAAAAATAAGAAAGTAAGGACTTTAATAAAGGGTAATTCATGACAGAATCGAATTCATCACCACGTAACCAAGGCATGGCATGATGCCAAATTTCCCCGACTATAAAAATATCCGGTTTTAATTGCTTCATTTTTCGATGAAACAGTTTCCAAAAATAATGGTCGATTTCGTTTGCGACATCAAGCCGCCAGCCATCAATGTTAAATTCCTTAATCCAATAGGAACCAATCTCCAATAAAAAGTTTTGGACATCTTTATTTTCTGTGTTCAATTTAGGCATTTCTTTAACAAATGAGAAAGTTTCATATGAAGGATTCCCATTGTTTGATACATCTGAATGAAAATGAAACCAATGATAATATTTAGAGCCCTTTCCATTGACTAATACATCCTGAAACGGAGGAAAGGAATGGCTAGTATGATTAAAAACAGCATCTAGCATCACTCGAATATCAAGTTCATGACATTTTTGAATCAGTCTTTTTAAGGTAGTTTCGTCACCAAACGAAGGGTCAATTTTAAAATAATTAATCGTATCATATTTATGATTTGAGTTTGCTTCGAATATTGGCGTTAAATAAATTCCGGAAACACCTAAATCCTTCAAATAATCAATTTTTTGGATAATCCCTTCGATGTCTCCTCCATAAAAGCTTGTGTTAGTGGGTGGACTATTACCCCAAGCCAATGTGTTTGTTGGGTTATTTAAATGATTGCCACTTGCAAATCGGTCCGGAAAAATTTGATACCAAACAGTTTTCTTTACCCAATGAGGAGGAGATATCAACTCATTTTTATGTAAATATGGCAGTGTAAAACTATTTGAAAGATCATAAGCATTAAACTGATCTGAAAAACCAGCTTCACCGTAAAAGATTGAAAAATGGTCATTCTTAAGAAAAAATTGATATTTCATTCGCTTATAAGGTGGAATTACTCTGGCTTCCCAAAAATCAAACATTTCCGTAGAAAATGCTTTATACATCGGAAGTGGTTCTTCAAAACTCCATCTTGACTCATTGAAATGAAAAGGGTCTCCATAATATAAAACAACCTCAGTACAATCTCCTTTTTTTGTACGTAATCTTAAGCAATATGTCTGATTATTCATTGCAAAGGCATATTGATCATAAGGTTGATGGAAGATGGATTCTTTTTGCATACAATCATCCTTACGTTAAAAATGATAATAAAATCTTAATATAAGAAATTACCTTGCTATATAAACTGTAACCAGTATAATAAAAATAGCTTGTGCAATCGCTTCCATTTCTATTAATTTAATAAAGTATTTGTATTTCATTGTAATATTTTGCAAAATAATGATAGAGATTGAAAAATGTACATGCACAAGACGTTGCAGGGGGAGAAATGAATGAAGCGGTTTAGTTATTTATTAATTGCGATTGTATTCATATTGAATACGATTCCGAATAAAATTTTTGCAGAAAAAACGCCAGATTTAAAAAACGATATGGTCTACAGGGTCCTAGTTGACCGATTTAATGATGGGAACCCTAGGAACAATAAAGACACAAATCCAAACGACTTAAACAAATCGCAAGGTGGCGATCTTGAAGGGGTTACAAAAAAGCTTGATTATATTAAAGAATTTGGTTATACCACAATATCATTATCACCGATATTTGAAAATGATCCAGATTCTTATGATGGATTTTCAGTTATTAATTTTAAACAAATAGATCCTCGATTTGGTACGATGAAGGATTTAAAAAAATTAATAAAAGAAGCACATAAACGTGATATGAAGGTGATTTTTGATTTTGTTTTAAATAATGTTTCACCGAATAGTGAACTAGCCAAAAATGATCAATATGAAAACTGGTTTAATCAAAAAAATAGTACAAGTGAAGAAGAAAAGTGGGTTAATGATTTACCTGATTTAAATCAAAAAAATAAAGATGTTGAAAATTATTTTCTTGATTTAGGTAAATGGTGGATCAATGAAGCTGATTTTGATGGTTACAACTTACAGGATGTAAATTATGTTCCAGTTTCATTTTTAGAATCTTTTACAAAAGAAATCAAAAGTGAAGACTCGAATTTTATTGTTTTAGCAGACATCAATGAAACAAGTGATGTTCAAATGGAGAAATATCAAAATATAGGTTTTGATGCAGTTAATAATGTAAGTTTATTAAATAAATTGAGTGATTCATTTGCATCTCAAAACGAATCAATTACTGATTTATATAATACTCATAATGAATTATCAAAACAATTAGGTTCAACTAAAATCGTTAATTATTTAGACAATGAAATGACTGAGAGATTTGTTTCAACTGCACAAAGAAAAGGAGAGTATCCTCCATCTAGATTAAAATTAGCACTTGTTTATTTATTTTCAACACCTGGTATTCCAATGAATTATTATGGGACTGAAATTGCAGTAAATGGTTCGAAAATCCCTGAGAATCGCAAAAGCATGGATTTTAGAACGGATGAGGATTTCTCAAACTATATTATAAAATTAACTGAATTAAGAAGTACGTTACCATCTTTAACAAAAGGTGATTTTGAAGTAATCTATGATAAAAAAGGAATGACTTTATTTAAAAGAAGCTATAAAAAGGAAACAACATTTATCGCAATTAACAATACTTCTTACGATCAAAAGATTCACTTAGACTTTGATGTAATTAAAAATACAAATGAGCTAAGAGGACTTCAAAATGATGATTTAGTTAGACCAAGTAAAAATGGTTTTGATATTGTATTAAAACGTGAATCATCAAATATATATGCAGTTGCGCCAAAAACAAATTTAAATTTAGGTGTTATAATCGCAATCCCATCAATATTTATTGCTTTTATCATATTTTTGTGGGCAGCTAAACGTCGTCAAAGTAAAATAAACTAACTTTAGTTAAGCGCTTTTGAAGGTTACTGTGTCATTTATTCATTTAAGGCTAGTTTCTTTAGCGCTTAACCTTTAAAATTTAATGAGAACGGTTACAAACTCAATGAGGTAAGGGGTATAAAAATGACTATTACAATAAAGGACGTTGCGAAACTTGCAAATGTAGCACCATCAACAGTGTCACGTGTTATTTCAAATAGTCCTAGAATTAGTGAAAAAACAAAGCGTAAAGTCCGTAAAGTAATGGATGAATTAAATTATCATCCGAATTTAAATGCAAGATCATTAGCGAACCGTTCAACAAAATCAATTGGTTTAGTCTTACCGCCAGCATTAGATGCATCTTTTCAAAATCCGTTTTTTGCAGAAGTAATAAGAGGTGTTACTGCTTATTCAAATCAAAAAGAATATTCATTATACTTTATTACGGGTAAAAATGAAGAGGAAGTTGAACAAACTGTTAATAAGACAGTAAGAGGTAGACGAGTTGACGGCATCATATTACTTTATTCGAAAGAAAATGATAAGATTATTGATTATTTAAGCGAGCATAATTTTCCGTTCGTATTAGTTGGTAAACCGTATCATTATATAGAAGATATTACGTATGTAGATAATGATAACTATGCAGCGGCACGAGAAGTGACGAATTATTTAATAGATCAAGGTCATAAACGTATTGCGTTTGTTGGAGGAGAAAGTAGTCTACTTGTAACGAAAAACCGTTTACGCGGCTTCCAGGACACAATGCAATTAAATGGTCTATCGGTTAAAGAGGAAGAAATCATTTTTACTTCGTTTACTAGAAATGGTGGTAGAAAAGCAGTAAATCAATTATTGGAACTAACTGAGTTGCCTTCAGCAATCGTCGTAACAGATGATGTATTATCACTTGGAATCATCAGTGTTTTCCAAGAGCATGGCATTAAAGTACCAAATGATATTTCAATTATCAGCTTTAATAATGCTATTCTCGCAGAACTTGCAAATCCACCATTAACGTCGGTAGATATTAATATTTTCCAACTAGGTTATGAAGCAGCAAAAAATATTATCTCTAAAATTGAAGAGCCTGATGGATCAGAAAAAAGTATTCTCGTTCCTTACAAATTAATTATTCGAGACACTTGTATGAAAAAAGAAGATTTAGAATTAGTGAAAAGCTAGTTTGATGAAATGTTTTACCCTGAAAACTTAGGGTGTTTTCTAGTCAAAATATAAAAAGGATGACATTAGTCATCCTTTTTTCAGTGTTTTGAAAAATTTAAGTGTCAATAAGGAAAATAAATGATTATTGAACAATTTTATACTAAGAATCATATTACTTATCTGTTATTGGTTTTCATTAAATTTGGTCAAATACGTTTATAAAATTCTTTTTTAAGTTAATAGTTAGAGTTAAGTTTAATGGAAAATCTTTTTCATAAGATTAAGTTGATTGGAACGGATGTTGATTGACTCCTGTGGGAAGTGCGGGAAGGCTGAGACCCCGGAGGCTCGCCGAGGAGGCTCAGGTCTCGCCCCTCGGAAAGCAAGCATCCTGAAGTGGAAATCAACCAGATACTCCTTTTTAATGACAAGTTTATATCTCAATAGCGTGAAAAAGGATGACATTAGCGTCATCCTTTTTACTATGTAATGCATTAACGATAATTTAAAAATTGTACGTCAATTGGTAAATCAGCAGCTCTTACAGCTGAAATAATTGCTTGTAAATCATCTCTGCTCTTAGCTGTTACTCTGATTTGATCATCTTGAATTTGTGATTTTACTTTTAGTCCACTATTTTTAATGATCGTATTGATTTTTTTTGCATTATCTTTATCAATACCTTGAACTAATTTTGCTCTTTGTCTTACAGTACCACCAGATGCACCTTCTACTTTACTGTAATCTAAATTTTTTATTGGTACATTTCGTTTTACTAATTTACTAATTAGCACATCTTTTAATTGCTCTAATTTGAAATCATCATCAGAAACTAAAACAAGCTCTTCTTTTTCTAATGAAATTGAGCTTTTACTACCTTTAAAATCATATCGAGTAGCAATTTCTTTTGTAGCAAGTTGGATTGCATTTGAGACTTCTGGTAAGTCTACCTTAGAAACAATATCAAATGAACTTTCTTTTGACATAGATAGAATCCCTCCAAATCGTTAATACTTGTATTATAGTGTATGATTGACGAACTAACAAACTTTGTATTTGCATGATATAATAATTTTTAGTTTGAAGTTAAGAGAGGATGTAACAAAATGAGTTTACAAGCAGGTGAGATTGTCACGTTAGTGTGCAGTCGTGAAACTGATATTGGATATATGCTTGTCCAAGATCAAGAAGAGGTATTTTTACATAGAAATGAAACTGCTGGAGAAATTGAATTAGATCAAGAAGTAACAGTGTTCTTATATCATGACTCAAAAGGTCGATTATCTGCAACAATGTCAATGCCACATATTACAACTGAAGGATATGGATTTGCAAAAGTTGTTGATAAATTAGATGGAATTGGTGTTTTTGTTAACATAGGAATATCAAAAGATATCCTTTTAGAAAAGGGAGACCTACCACCTCTTGAGGAAGTATGGCCACAAGAAGATGATGAAATCTTTTGTACATTAAAACGTACGAACAAAGGTCGTCTGTTAATTAAATTAGCAACAGAACCAGTTATGCAAGAATATTCTGTTCGAGCTGAAGAAAGTATGCTAAATAAAAATGTATCGGGAATTATCTATCGTACTCTACGAGTAGGTTCATATATTTTAACTGATGAACGCTTTATTGGATTTATTCATGAATCTCAACGAAAATCAGAACCAAGAATTGGTCAAAGAGTAAGCGGTCGTATAATTGATATTAAAGATGATGGAAGTATTAATGTTTCCCTTTTACCTAGAGTACATGAAGGTATGGATCAAGAAGCTTCAGAAATATATGAATATATTATGAGTCGTGGTGGAGCTATGCCTTACTGGGATAAGAGCGATGCAGAAGATATAAAAGTTCGTTTCGGAGTTAGTAAAGCATCGTTTAAACGTTCAATTGGACGCTTAATGAAAGAGGATAAAGTCTACCAAGAAGGTGGATGGACATATGCAAAAGAAATGTTTGAGAAAAAGGAATCAAAAGAATCAGAAGAATAAACTAAGTAACCACTTCGTTGAGAAGTGGTTTTTTTTGCTATTTTTTTCTAACTTACAGGCATACTAAGGATATAAATGTGTAGGAGGCAAGTAAGTGGAGGAGAAGAAAGAGTTATTAATTAAGATAATTGTTGTAACCTTAGGTGGTTTGTTAAATGCATTTGCGATGAATTGCTTCTTAATTCCTGTAAGTGTCTATTCAAGTGGATTTTCTGGACTTGCACAATTGCTTTCAAATCTGACATCAGATTATACATCGTTCAATTTGTCCACTGGAGTATTATTAGCAATCCTAAATATACCTGTTATTATACTAGCGTGGAAAAAAATTGGTCCATCTTTTACGTACTTTACAATTTTAAGTGTTGGAATAACGACTTTATTTTTAGAATTGATTCCAGTAACCCCTTTATTTTCAAAGGATATATTGTTAAATTCTGTTTTCGGTGGACTGATTGTAGCTATCGGGATTGGATATACATTAAAATATGGTGCATCAACGGGCGGTTTAGATATTATTGCTTTAGTATTATCTAGGTCAAAAGGAAAACCTGTAGGAACTTATTTTTTTCTTTTCAATGCAGTCATTATTTTAACAGCAGGTTATATTTATGGAATGGAAAAAGCACTTTATACATTGATAAACTTATATGTAACATCTAGATTTATTGATGCAATTCATACGAGTCATATAAAAGTAACCGCATTTATTGTAACGACAAAAGGTGACCAACTAAGAAAAGAAATTCATTCCAAATTAGTTCGTGGAATAACAGCGATTAATGCTAAGGGTGCATTTACGAACCAAGATAAACAAATATTGATGATGGTATTGTCTAGATATGAGTTATATGATTTATCTAGAATTATCAAATCGGTTGATGAAAAAGCATTTACAAATGTCGTTCAAACAGTAGATGTATTTGGTGAATTTAGAAAAATATGATGATAAAAAAAGAGCAATTCATACTTCAATTTGTCAGAAGTAAATGAATTGCTCTTTTTTTTGAATCTTATTAATAATAAGGCTTTTTAATGGAACAAAAATTTTTGTTGTCTTTCATAAGGAAATAAATATACTTAAACTATTGGCTTACAATATTGCTAAATTAAGCTAATAAATCTAACAAAAAAACATGTGATTTATGAAGGTAGTTTAAAGATGATCGACGCTTTTTGAAAATGATTTTTTACCAGCTTTTGCATTTTTTCTTTCTAGTTCATTTTTCTTTTCTTGAACTGCATTATTATCTTTAGCTTTTTTATCATTATCACTAGTATGAGGCATAGTTAAGCTCCTTTTTTATTGAATATAATTATATTTTTGCCTTTATTTTTGGAAATATGTATTCGTTCTTTTATTACTACTTTATATAGATAAAATGTAGTTTTTAATTTGGGGAGGTTTGTTGAGAGTTGGAAAGAAATAAAGAGCTTATCATTAAGCTAGTAGTTGTGATAATTGGGGCATTCTTAAATGCATTTGCCATGAACTGTTTTTTAATCCCAGCCAATATTTATTCAAGTGGATTTGCGGGTTTAGCACAGTTATTTGCAAATATTATTACAGGCTTTACACCGTTTACTGCAACAACAGGGATTTTATTAGCAATTTTAAATATTCCAGTTATTATTTTAGCTTGGAAAAAAGTCGGGCGTTCTTTCACTTACTTTAGTTTTCTAAGTGTTGGAATCATGACATTTTTCTTAGAAGTATTACCGGTTGATCCAATATTTTCTGATGATATTTTACTCAATGCTGTATTTGGTGGACTGATTGCTGCTGTTGGTATTGGGATGACTTTAAAATTTGGTGGATCTACAGGTGGGTTAGATATTATTGCCTTAGTGTTATCTAAATCAAAAGGAAAACCAGTTGGAACATATTTCTTACTGTTTAATGCGATTATTGTCATTACAGCTGGCCAACTATTTGGGATGGAGAAAGCTCTCTATACATTAATTAACTTATATGTAACAACTCGTGTAATCGATAGCGTTCATACTAGCCATGTTAAGCTAACTGCCATGATTATCACAACAAAAGGTGAAGAACTAAGCAAACAAATTCACTCTAAACTAGTCCGCGGTATCACAAAAATGGATGCACGTGGTGCCTTCACAAACCAAGACAAAGACGTTTTAATGATCGTTCTATCAAGATACGAGCTATACGACCTAGAACGAATTATCAAAAAAGTAGACCCAAAAGCATTCACAAACGTAGTACAGACTGTAGACGTACTAGGTGAATTTAGAAAAATGTGAATTGAAAAGTGGAGGCGACTGTTCAGCTCCGACAAGCAATTACAAAGTCGGCAAAGTGCAGCTTTTTCAACATTAACTTAATCTTAAACTGACCAAAGGTAGGACTTCCCTACCTTTTTATTTATTTTTAAACCTATTTTTCAGTTTTTTGGTATAATTTAGGTCTAGGATATAAAAAAGGTGGAGATTATTTTGAAAAAGAGATATGTTCTCTTGTTTGCTTGTTCACTTCTACTTTCAGGTTGTGGAGCAAATAGTGAAAAAGAGATAAAGCCAACACCAAGTACTAAACAAACAATTGAACAAAATAATGAAATTGATTTGAAGAAACTTTCGACTAAATTAGAAGTGACGGAAGCTAATGGGCTAGTAACAATGAAGTATTCGCTGAGAAATTCAGATGATATTCCGGCAAACTTTACGTTCCCTTCAGCACAAACAGTTGAGTTTACAATTAAAAATGATAAAGGTGAAGTAGTTTATCAATCTTCAAAAGATATGTCTTTTGCACAGGTAATAACGAATATCGAAGTTCCAAATGCAAGTGCTAAAGTTTGGGAAGAGCAAGTAAATTTCGCAGATAAAAGTATTCCATATGGAAACTATGAAGTTTCAGCTGATTTTGTAGCAACTGCTGTAAATGACAAAAAGTTGAATGGCGAAATCACACAATTAACTCAACCTCTTTCTTATCATAAGTTAACTACGATCAATGAAAATGGATCAAAGGTAGTTATTAGCGGAGAAAATGGTCATTACGAAATTAAAGGAACATACTTATCTGAGCAAGATGAAATTTTCTACTCAGTAGAAGATGGTCATAATAACTTAATTGATGAAACAAGTCTACCAATTAAGATAAAAAGTGGTTCTGTTAATTTATTAGATTTCAGCCTAGATATTCCAAAGGAAAGTTTACCGAATAATGGAGTTGTAACTCTTATTATTTATGAAAAAAATAAAGATGACCAAGTAACAAATTCAATCAATGTTGCACTTCAACAATTTGAATAATATGTAAAAAAACAACCATAGGTAAATACCTATGGTTGTTTCTTTTTATGCTTGATTTGGCTTAAGCATTATAGTTGTAGCTTTGACTATTAGCTTTTCGCTCTTCAGCCTCAGCTAAAGTAAAATGATAAGGGAACTTTTCAGAGTATTTCGTAACAGAATCAGAACTTTGTTGAATAAAGCGCTTAGACTTATTACTTTTGCCCATGATGAATTCCCTCCCTGATAGGAAAGCTTAGTTGAAATCTTCATAGTAAAATCCAAATAGAATTGATCTAACATCAAAAAGTGGAAGTTACTCTATTGAAGAAGTCCTTTTTAGATTGTACAATTTTGAAGTTGTTATAACTGGAACATATTCTCTTGTATGTCATTTTTTCCATATGACTGTTTTATCCTGCAATAATAATGATTAATTACGTTTTAATTGAAAGAAATCTTCCAAGAAGATAGCAATACCGTCTTCTTGATTAGAATGAGTTGTATGCTTTGCAAGTTTTTTTAGCGGTTCAATTGCATTTTTCATCGCCACACCATGTCCAGCATATTCAATCATTTCTAAGTCATTATCCTCATCCCCGAAAGCAATAATATTTTTCCGAGGAATATTATAATAAGATGCAACTTTTTGTAAGCCAACTGCCTTATTCATTCCAGCTTTTACTACCTCAATTATATGATGTGGTGCCGCCCATCGTCTGTGATCAATTACTTCTGCATGTACGTCCGATAAATGTTCACGAATACTTGAAACATGGGCTTCATCACTATCAATTAATAAGCAGGTAGGTGGGTGTTGTAGATTTGAAAGTAAATCACCGTGAATGATTTCATCTTTTACATATTCAAACATTGGCATAATGTGTTCCTCATGCATATCAGCATATACATCATCTAAAACTTCAGCATAAAGATTTTTTAATGCATATTCACGACATGAGCTAATTACTTCCTTCGCAACTTCAAGTGGTAATGACTCATGATATACTCCCCAAGAGTTATCTAATGGATGGTGAACATAAGCTCCATTAAAATTAACAATAGGTGTAGTAAGCTTTAGTTGATCATAATACATTTTGCTCGCTCGATAAGGTCTACCAGTGGAAATAACAATTTCATGGCCAGCAATTTTTAATTGTTCAATTGCTTTTAATGTTCTTTCAGAAATGATTTTTTCATCAGTAAGTAATGTACCGTCTAAGTCTAGTGCAATTAAATGTTTCGATTTCATCGTTATCTCCTTTTTTCTTTTATTGTGGACTATGTGAATGAAAATATATATTTGGATAAACATCCAATAATTACTAATACTACCATCTTTTTAAAAGAAAAATCTTTTATTTTAGAGGGACAATAATAATCAATATGGAAGGAGGAGATTAGAATGGGACAACCACATCAATTTCGCCCGGGAGAAAAAGCCCCTAATAATGGCGTTTATATTGAAATTGGCGAGACAGGAAGCAACGTAACTCGACCAAAACAAATCAGACTACAAGCAGGAGAAGTTTTCCCTGAAACCCAAAATCACAATAGAAAATGGACATACAAACGTAAGCCATAACGAAAAGTGGAAGCGGCTCGTTCTGCCCCGACAAGCATAAGACGAAGAACGATGAAGGTTGCTTTTTAACCTTCGTTGATCTTTGGCTTATGACCTCGAGGGGCAAGACGCTGGAACTAGACACAAGAAAAGTGGAGACGACTGTTCAGCTCCGACAAGCATAAAACAAAGAACAATGAAGGTTGCTTTTTAATCTTCAATGGGCTTTGACTTATGACCTCGAGGAGCTAGGAGCCGGAACTAGAGACAAGAAAAGTGGAGGCGACTCGCTCACCCACAACATAAAAAAACAAAAATAAAAAGAAAAAAAGCGCTATTCGAAAAATTCGAGGCGCTTTTTTTATGCGTTTACAAAAATTAAATTACAAACTATTTAGGATGTATTTTAAATTTCGTTTTAATCGATATTCTTTCATATGTATACTGTCGAACGTTTTTGGGTTCTCTTACATATGTTAAATATAGATTTTAGTGGTGTTTTGCTACAGGTTCATTTGGAATTACTGCTTCGCTTAAAATTGCAATAACTACAGTAAAGGCAACTGCCATTAATGAAGCACTAGTGAAATTGTATTCTCCACCAGTCATTGAACTTAAAACATAAGCTCCCATATGAGATAAAATAAAGCACCAGATAAATGCCATAATTACGCGCACCTATATCACTCCTATCTAGTTGGTTCTTATCATATTATATACCTAGAAATTTGATAATTGAAGTTTTTATTAAAAAAATTTAACTTTGAAACGTCACTTGACTATTTTATTATTCCCAAAATACTAAATTTGACAATAAGGTGATAAGAATGCCAGTAACAGAAAGGTATTTCAAACAAGAAAATCAATATGCGGTAATTCACTTACCGATCAAACCAAATGGATTTGGGGTTCTATATATTGGAGGAAATACTCATTATGTAGATGAGGAACAAAGTTGTTTACTACAACATTTTGATAAGAGAAAGCTTCTTTCTGCTTTAACAGAAGAGGGGTATACAGTATTCACTTCGAATTTATATGGTAAAAATTGGGGTAGCGATGATGCAGTTGAATTAGCAGAAGTTTTATATCATTCGGTGATGAGAAAAGAAATATTGAATCCATCAATTCATATTATTGGAGAAGGTACAGGTGCATTAGTTGTTTGTAAATTATTAGCACATTTAAAAGAAAAAGTCAGAAGTATTTGTTTATTAAATCCTTCTTTAAATTTAAAAAATGAATTAGATCTTGAAAGAGAAAATAAACTTTTTTATAAGAGGACAGTTCATGAAATATTAAAAGCTTATAAAACGACGGATATTTATTATGCGATTGGTCGAACTTGTTATTTTTATGAAACGATTTCCCCGATTAAAATTTATTCGACTACAAGAAATCACTTTAAGTGGAAAAGAGATATTCGCCTGTTAGAAGAAGAAAGAAATAGAAATAATTTACCGATTTCTATTTTAATTTCTTTAGAAGAAAAAAAATATGAATGTGGAAAAAACTTAGTGAAATTCTTAAAAAAATATCAAACAGTTTTATAAATAATAGAGAGAATGATTTTAAAATCATCTTGAAGGAGGAGGGCTTGAGTGAAAAAATGCGCGGTGATTGGTGCTAGTGGATTTATTGGATATGAATTAGTTTGTCAGTTAATGGAATTTAACGATGTTACTGCGGTTGTCACGGAAAAAGGTAATGAAAGTGATGTAATAAGTGAAGAAAAGATTTTTTCTATCGGAAGAAATGCTAAGGTAATCTTTGTTGATGAAGAGCAGTTTACAACAGAAGATGAAAAATACGATAATATTTTTGTTTGTCATTATTTCGATGAATTAAGGTTAAACGGATCAGTAGATTTGAAACATTTTGAATCAATATATAAAATGATTAGTGCAAAAAGTAAGGAACTCATTTTTCTGACATCAACAACAAAAGAGCTTTCTTCAATTGAAAAAAAAGTAGATGAGTTAAATAATGAAGCAGATACGAAAGTAACCTTTATTGAAATACCGGCATTGTATGGTCCGTGGGAACCTTCTTCTGGATTGATTCATGAATTAATAGTCTCTGAATTAGGGAAGAAGAGAACAACCTTTCATAACGTATATGGACCAAACGAAATCTTATATGTTGAAGACGTCGGAAAAGCAATCAGATTAATAGCCGAAAAGGAATTAAAAGAACAAAAGTACACAATAACAGCGAAACAAAGTGTGTATTTACCAGAAAAAAGTGATTTTACAGGGATTACCCAGCTGTTGAATGAATTAAAGGTTTCTAGAATGAAAAATTCAATCGATTCAACTCCATTTGTCATTATTCAAACAACTTCAATAGAGAATGGTGTAAAAAAACAAAAGCAACAAATTCAACAATATTTTCATCTTTATTAATTCTTTGCGTTTTAGAGTACGATAGTTGATTTCAACTACAGGTTGCTCCCTTTCTTCCGTCGTAACCAGCTTTTATCTTTAAAACTTTTTTATATAAGATAATAATTGTAACTGCTTCTCGAAGTTTAAACAAAAATATTTTAAAAGGCCACTAATGTTAAAAAATTAGTGGCCTTCTTTTATGGATTGATCTATAAGTACTTCCACTTCAATTCTTATTTTGTTCTTTTTGATTTCGGATACGTTTTAATGGCGTAGTCTCCTTTGTTTCCAATTTTTTTTATGAGTGATTTACATATAAAAAGATAAAAATGTAGACAAAAAGCTTTTAATTTCATAAAATTAGTACCAGATAATAATAATAAGTTATAAAATATATGAAAGTTAGGCGGGGATATTAATGAACGCTGGAATTTTAGGGATTGGCTCATACGTACCCGAAAAAATCTTATCAAATAGTGATTTAGAACAAATGATGGATACATCAGATGAATGGATTGTAAGTCGTACTGGAATAAAAGAACGCAGAATAGCAAGTGATGAACAGGATACTTCTCATTTAGCATATGAAGCAGCAGTTGAGGCTTTAAAAGATGCGAATGTTTTAGCTGAGGAGCTAGATTTAATTTTAGTTGCTACTGTTACGCCAGATATGTCATTTCCATCTGTAGCTTGTGTAATCCAAGAAAGACTTGGAGCAAAGAATGCAGCAGCAATGGATATTAGTGCTGCTTGTGCAGGTTTTATTTATGGAGTAGTTACAGCAACACAATTCGTGAATACTGGGACTTATAAAAGAATACTAGTAATTGGTGCAGAAAAATTAACGAAAATTGTTAATTGGGAAGACCGTAATACTGCTGTATTATTTGGTGATGGAGCTGGAGCTGCAATCATTGGACCTGTTAGTGAAGGAAGAGGGATTCTTTCTTACGAATTAGGTGCAGATGGTACTGGTGGAAAGCACTTATATAAAGGTGGAGACCATCTTATTATGAATGGCCGTGAAGTATTTAAATTCGCTGTGCGTCAAATGGGCGATTCATGCGAAAATGTTTTAAAATTAGCTGGTTTAACAAAAGAAGAGGTAGATTTCTTAATTCCACATCAAGCAAATACGCGAATTATGGATGCTGCAAGAGAAAGATTACAACTTCCTAAAGAAAAGATGAGTGTGATCATTGACCGTCACGGTAATACATCTTCTTCTTCTATTCCGATTGCTTTAGTTGAAGAATATAAAAAAGGAAATGTTAAAGAAGATGATGTCCTAGTACTTGTAGGATTTGGTGGAGGTTTAACTTGGGGCGCGATTACACTTCGTTTTGGAAGATAATAAGATCATGTTAGAAGGGAGTAAATTCACATGAAAAAAAGAGTCGTAATTACAGGTTTAGGTGCGGTGACGCCTATCGGAAATGATATTGATACTATGTGGGAAAGTCTGATGAACGGGAAAAGCGGGATTGGAGTACTAACACGTAAAGATCCTGAGAACTTCCCAGTAAAAATTGCTGGAGAAGTAAAAGATTTTGACCCAGAAAAATATATTGATAAAAAAGAAGTAAAACGTATGGATCGTTTTACTCATTATGCAATAGCTGCATCAAAAATGGCTTTAGAAGATGCAAATTTCACGATTACTGAAGAAAACGGACCAAAAGTAGGTGTTTGGATTGGTTCTGGTATTGGTGGAATGGAGACTTATGAAGAGCAATTTAACACTTTTCAAACAAAAGGTGCAAGAAGAGTAAGTCCGTTCTTTATTCCAATGCTGATTCCTGATATGGCTTCAGGTCAGGTTTCAATTATGACAGGTGCAAAAGGTCCAAATGGTTGCACAGTAACTGCTTGTGCTTCTGGTGCAAGTTCGATTGGTGATGCTTTTAAAATTATTCAACGTGGTGACGCGGTAGCAATGATTACGGGTGGTGCAGAAGCGCCAATTACTGACATGGGTCTAGCTGGATTCTGTGCTGCTAGAGCATTATCATTAAATCCTGATCCAGAAACTGCATGTAGACCATTTGACAATGCGCGTGATGGATTTATCATCGGTGAGGGTGCTGGTATTGTATTCCTAGAAGAGCTTGAACATGCTTTAGCACGTGGTGCTAAGATTTATGCAGAAATCGTTGGATACGGTACAACAGGAGATGCACATCACATTACAGCCCCAGCTCCAGGTGGAGAAGGTGGAGCACGTGCAATGAGAATGGCAATTGAAGATGGTGGTTTATCAATTGAAGACATTCACTATATCAACGCACACGGAACTAGTACAGAATTAAATGATAAATTTGAAACAATGGCAATCAAAGAAGTATTTGGTGAACATGCATACAATGTACCAATTAGTTCTACTAAATCAATGACAGGTCATATGTTAGGTGCTGCAGGTGGGATTGAAGCGATTATTACAGCTTTAACAATCCACAATAAAGTGATTGCTCCGACAATTAACCATCAAGAAACTGATAGCGAATGTGATTTAGATTATGTACCAAATGTAGCTAGACCATTTAATGTTAAGGCGGCTATATCAAATTCATTAGGATTTGGTGGTCATAATGTTACGCTAGCATTTAAAGAATTTAACAAAGAAGCTTAATATCATTTTTGAAAGCCTAGGATTATTCCTAGGCTTTTTTATTGATACAAGTAACGGAGTCCAAGGTCTCATCATAATTTATAGTAAATTGAGGTGATTGACTTGGGATAATTGCGACATATAAATGGATCGATAGTTTTGATAATCCGACGGCAATGATGAAAAAGCTACTGCCATATTTTCCTAGACACGATGAAAAGAGCTTGTATGAATATCTTCAAACGCATGGGCTTGCGAGGCTTACAAAAGACAGTAAGGAAGATATGAAGCAATTCATTGAACAAAACATCTTCAAGCGTTTAAGTAGTGAATTTAATGTATTAAGAAATGAATTGAATGGACCTGATATACCGATTATTATTTTGCCTTGTCATTCAACTAGAGGGATCTTTCAAAAGGTGAGTTACCATAGAGGCGGAATTGCCTATAAAAATTGTATTTGTTTATTTTTATCTCCATTAGAAGGAATTTTGCAACACAAAGCAGTATTATTACATGAGTATCATCATATCGTTAGGTTGAAGAAACTTCATAAAAATAATAAAGTCACGCTATTAGATGCAATGATATTAGAGGGACTAGCTGAAACTGCAGTCTTAGAGAAATACGGAGAAGAAGTACAGGCTCCATGGACTACATTGTATTCTTCTTCACAATGCGAAATGTATTATGAAAAATATTTAAAAGATAAACTAAAGATTACGAATCATGATGAACAATTTTCTAAATATTTGTATGGTGGAAATGGAATTCCAAAATTATTGGGTTACGGTGTCGGCTATGATATTGTTAAAAGTTGTTTAGAGCAAACGGAATGGTCTTGTGAAAAATTAATCCGAACTTCAAGTGAGAAAATAAAAGACAATGCACTAAATTATGTTGCATTTTAACTGCAAGCGATTTCATATTATTTGTCATTTTTAAATATAGATAAGTAGATGATTCAGTTCTATAATCTTGTGAAAGTATCGATTCAATTTTTAGAAAATAGAAGACTAAACATCCTGTTTTAAGAACACTTTTTGTAATTCAGTGGATAATTGGAATAATTTAGTGAATCACTGACCATACTGAAAGTTACATACAGTTGTGAAGTGAGGGGTAGTAAATGTTGTATTTACATGATGTATGGGTTAATTGGTTTGAAGGTGAAGAAAATGGTTACAATGTCTGTCACTTTTTCGAATGGAGAAAAGATGACAGTGTTGAATTATTAGACCAAGTTCCAATCATTAAAGTTACTCCAGAGTTATTTCAGTATATTGAAAATGATTTATTAGAGCTTCCATCCGGTCTATTAACAGAAGTATTTCAAAAGTCTTATGTAAGAAAAAATCATGAACGCATCCAGTTAGATTATTGCTTTGTTGTAACTGATGGTAATGGAATTATTGCTGTTGATACAATTGGATACAATATTCCAATCAGAAAAAGTCGCCTAATTCCAAGGCAGGAACAAATGGTATATGATATGACTGCAGAGGTAGAAGGGAATAGTTATAATCTTCAAAGCTTCTTAAATGAGGAGCAAAAAGAGCATCACATACTTTCTCCTTCGCCAGTGATTATGAGCGGGTTAACTCGAAAAGAAAGACAATTAAAGCAATTATTATTTATGGCTTTAGACCAGCTTCATTCGTCTAAAAATCCTTCCGAAATCAGGTATTGGTATACTGAATGGAATCCAACTTCGTATCAACATATACAAGATTCTACATTTGAAGATATTTGGACTCAATTGTACGAAGAGATTAAAAGCGGATGGTCTGAACGTCATGAACAACTTTGTGGCCGAATTGTAAAAGGTCAGCCATTTTTTGAAAAACTATGGGAAATGGAACATGAACAAAAAGTAAATTAAAAAAGCTGCTAATATAGCAGCTTTTTTATTTGTACTATTTTCTTTTTCTACCTAGGCCCATAGCATTTTCCATTTTTTTAATCATTTTACTTGCAACTAGATTAGCTTTTGAAGCCCCGTTATCTAATATTTCATCTAATTCAGTTGAATTAATAATTTCTTTATAGCGCTCTTGTAATGGTGTTAAACCTGCTACAACTACGTCTGCAACGTCTTGTTTAAATTCACCATAATTTTTTCCAGCATATTTATTTTCTAATTCTGAAATTGATTCACCAGTAAATGCTGAGTAAATGCTTAATAAATTTGAAATACCTGGTTTATTTTCTTTATCATACTTCACGATGCCCTCTGAATCTGTCACAGCACTTTTTATTTTCTTTTCGATTAACTTAGGTTCATCTAATACAAAGATTGTTGCTTTTTGATTTTCATCAGATTTACTCATTTTTTTAGTTGGATCAGCAAGACTCATAATTCTTGCTGCATCTTTACTAATTCTAACTTCAGGAATTGTAAAGATATCGTTATATTTCTTATTAAATCGCTCAGCAAGGTCTCTTGTTAGCTCTAAATGTTGTTTTTGATCATCACCTACAGGAACTAAGTGTGTTCCGTATAATAGAATATCTGCTGCCATTAAAGGTGGGTATGTTAATAGAGCTGCTGACACACCTTCTTTACCAGATGATTTGTCTTTAAATTGTGTCATGCGTTCTAATTCTCCAATGTAGGAAATACATTGCATCATCCATCCAGCCTGCGCATGGGCAGGTACTTCAGATTGAATAAAGATTATAGACTTTTCAGGGTCTAAACCAGCTGCAACGTAAATAGCTGCTAAACTTTGTATGTTTTTTCGAAGAGCTAATCTGTCTTGAGGGACAGTTATAGCATGTTGATCAACAATACAGAAATAACAGTTATAGTCATTTTGTAATTCAATAAATTGTTTTACTGCTCCTAGATAATTACCTAATGTAATACCACCACTTGATGTAGGTTGAATACCACTAAAAATTGTTTGCATGTAAATATGCCTCCTATTTGCCTATTAAAAAATATCAATCATGAACACTAACAAAGCCATAAAATAAAAAAGCGGCATAATCTCTCTATTAAAATAGAGACGATTATACCGCGGTACCACTCTAGTTATTCCAAATCAGGGAATCACTCACGCATGAAAACATGCTCTCTTTTATCGTTAGAGTTACGTCGAAGCCTACTTTTGTAACTGTTCGGTTCGAAGCTCAGAAGTCCATTCCATCAGATTACATGGCTTGTTTGCACCATCCACAAGCTCTCTATACATGTAAATTCTGTGTACTACTCTTCGTCATAGCTATACTATTCTTTCTATTGATAATATCTTAATTATACTCAATTTTCAAGATGTTGATACATGATTAAGAAATAATAATGAAAGTAAATGCAAATGACAAAATGATTAATGTAATTGATGCCATTAATAAAGGTTTCGTAGAAGAAAATGAATAACGTTTATATAACATCTCTTTCTTTACTGTTAATGTTTCGTCACCAGTCATTTTGGCAATTTTTTCTTCTCTTAAGCCAAATACTTTTCTAATTCCGTATCTGGTTATGTTGAAAAAACCGCTTTGTACGATTAGTAGAAATCCACCTACGACAAATAATATTAGTCCAATATAGAAAATGGTGTTTGTCAAATGAAGGAAAAAATCAGCTGTTCCTTGGATAAAAGTTAGGATTATCGCTAAGATAATCGATGAAAATAGGGATAAAATATAGTGTTTGGACATGTTTGTTCATGCTCCTCCTTCAAATAGAAAAAAATATTGTACGGTGTATAATGTTATATTATAATAATATTGTAAGCCATTACAAATTAACTTTACAATAAAATAATAAATAGTTAACATTTTTATGAGAATTCAGCTAATTTTAACAAATTATTAAATTTTGTTTGTCAAAATTGTTGTAAAAATCAATTAAAAATGTATAATAAAATTTGTAGAAAATAATCGATACTTATCGAAAATTCTACTACAAAATGTCAGAATTGTATATTAATTGCTTACAATATAAACCAACATGGAATAGCATCTAGGAGGTTTACAGCATGAACCATAAGAGTAAAAATTGAACAAATGCAATTTCATTTGAGGTAATGACAAATGTAATGGAAGGATTATATAGATTAGATAAAAATGATCAACCAATAGATGGAGTGGACGAGCAATATGAGGTAAGTAAGAAGGTGAAACCTTACTTTTCATATTTGTGATCATGCCAAAAGGTCTAATGGTGATTTAGTGTCTGTAAAAGATTTTGAATATTCTTTGAAAAAATCTATTGACCCAGAACACGGTTCAGAATACGCTTACATTATGTGTGATTTTAAAAATGCTGAAGCTATTAATAAAAAAAGTACCTATAAATCAGCTAGGTGTTAAAGCAATTGATGACAAATCGATATAAATACAGTTAGAAAGTCCAGTACCTTATCTCTTAAATCTTGTTACTTTCCCAACTTTTTACCCGTAAAATGAAAAGTTTATCGAGGAACAAGGTAGAAAATTTGAATTAGAAGCCAATAAAGGAACTTACAATGGGTCATTTTCATTAGCAAATGGAAACACGATGTAAGTTTTATGTTGACTAAAAAAATCAATATTGGGATAAAAGTACTGTAAAATTTAAAGCACCAGTTTGGTTGGTGGAGTTACACATATTAAGTGGTCGTAATGTTTTAAATGAAAGAAGTAGTGCTGGAGAGTATAGGGTAAGTCCGCATACTCTCCTTTTATAGAAAGAATTGTCAAAAAAAACAAAACTTTTTAAAATTTACAAGGGGGTGCTGTTGTGGGACGTTACGTGCTACAAAGATTTATTTACATGTTTGTCACACTATTTTTAATTTGTACTGTTACATTTTTCTTGATGAAGTTATTACCAGGTTCTCCTTTACGAAATGCGGAGAAACTTACACCTGAGCAAAAGCAAATCATTTTTCATAAGTATGGGTTAGATAAGCCTGTACCAGTTCAATATGCGAACTATATGAAGAATCTAGCAAAAGGTGATTTAGGAGTTTCATATAAATACGACAATCGTCCAGTAACTGATATGATTGTTGGCCGTATTGGTCCATCTGCTCAATTAGGAGCACAAGCTTTATTATTAGGTACATTTATGGGGTTAATTTTTGGTATTGTTGCCGCACTTAAAAACAATACAATCTATGATTATAGTGCAACTGTTTTAGCAGTAATAGGAATTTCGATTCCATCATTCGTTTTTGGTGCAATTCTACAATTATATTTAGCTGTAAAATTCCCAATCTTCCCAGTAGCATATTGGGAAAGCTTTGCTCATACGATCTTGCCGACAATTGCATTGTCAGTATTCGTAACAGCAAACGTTGCTCGTTTCTCTAGAACTGAGTTAATCGAGGTAATGAACTCTGAATATATCGTAACAGCGAAAGCTAAAGGTATTTCACAAGTAGGAGTTATCATCAAACACGCATTACGTAATGCATTGATTCCAGTTGTAACAATTTTAGGGCCAATGGCTGTAAACTTAATGACTGGTACATTAGTTATCGAAAATATGTATGCTGTACCTGGACTAGGTTCTCAATTTGTTAACTCAATTGTTACAAATGACTACACAGTTATCATGGGTACTACCATCTTCTATAGTGCTTTATTATTATTAGTTATTTTCTTAGTAGATATTTTATACGGTGTTATTGATCCACGAATTCGTTTAGCGGGAGGTAATAAATAATGAGTAACAACACTGCAAAAAAAATACCATCAGATTTATTCCAACCTGCCGAATTGGATTTAACGAATGCTGAAAAAATTTCTAGACCTTCAGATTCATTTTGGAAGGATGCTAGAAGACGTTTCCTTAAAAACAAAGGTGCAATGTTAGGATTTACGATTTTAGGTATCTTACTAATTTTCGTATTATTCGGGCCAATGATGAGTGGTCACAAATATGATGATCAAGATTTAAAAAGAGCTAAATTACCACCAAAAATTGGTGTATTAGAAAATGTTAAATTCTTACCATTTGATGGCGTTGACCAATATGGTGTTGACCAATATGAGAAGAAAAAGGTTACTGAGAACTTCTGGTTTGGTACAGATGATCTTGGTCGTGATATCTTTACTAGAACATGGGCTGGTGCTCGAGTTTCAATCTTAATCGGTTTATTAGCAGCTACTATTGATATGTTAATTGGTGTAACTTTCGGTGGTATTTCTGGATTTTACGGTGGTAGAGTCGATACGATTATGCAACGTTTTGCAGAAATCCTAATGGGTATTCCATATTTAATCGTAGTTATCTTGTTTATCTTAATTTTCAAAAACCCTGGTATCCTTTCAATCGCTTTAGCGATGGTAATAACAGGTTGGGTAAGTATGTCGCGTATTGTACGTGGTCAAATGTTAAAGTTAAAAAATCAAGAATTCGTATTAGCATCTAGAACATTAGGTGCAACAAATGCAAGCTTAATTGGAAAACATTTAATTCCTAACATTATGGGTCCAATTATCGTAATGATGATGTTCACAATTCCAAGTGCGATCTTTGCTGAAGCATTCCTAAGCTTTATCGGTCTAGGTATTGCTCCACCGAAAGCATCATTAGGTTCATTAGTTAGTGACGGCTTTAAGTCTTTACAAACTTTCCCTCATATGATGATTATTCCGGCGATTGTAATCAGTTTACTAATTTTAAGTTTCAACTTAATTGCAGATGGATTACGCGACGCTTTAGATCCTAAAATGAGTAAATAAAGATTGGAAGGAGAATGAACTATGAGTAAATTATTAGAAGTAAAAGATCTATGTGTCTCCTTTTATACTCATGCTGGTGAAGTCCAAGCAGTACGCGGAGTTTCATTTGATCTTAAAAAAGGTGAGACATTAGCAATCGTAGGTGAATCTGGTTCAGGTAAATCAGTTACATCTAAAGCTTTAATGGGGTTAATTCCGAACCCACCAGGTAAAATTAAATCAGGTGAAATTTTATTTGATGGAAAAGACTTAGCTAAACTTAGTGAAAAAGAAATGCAAAATATTCGTGGAAAAGAAATTTCAATGATTTTCCAAGATCCAATGACATCTTTAAATCCAACGTTGACAATTGGATATCAAATTATGGAAGGTCTTCTTAAGCACCAAAAGATGAGTAAAACTGAAGCGAAAAAAATTGCTTTAGAATTAATCAATCTAGTTGGTATTCCGAAAGCTGAAGAGCGTTTCAAACAATATCCTCACCAATTCTCTGGTGGTATGAGACAACGTGTTGTTATTGCGATGGCATTAGCTTGTAATCCAAAGTTATTAATTGCCGATGAGCCTACAACAGCTCTTGACGTTACAATTCAAGCTCAAATCTTAGAGCTTATGAAAGATATTCAAAGAAAAACTGAATCTGCAATTATCTTCATTACACATGATTTAGGTGTAGTAGCAAACGTTGCAGATAAAGTAGCAGTTATGTATGCAGGAAGAGTAGTTGAATTTGGAACTGTTGATGATGTGTTCTATAACCCTCAACACCCATATACTTGGGGACTTCTTGCTTCAATGCCAGATTTAGATAACGAACAAGGTCAGGAATTAGTAGCAATCCCTGGTACACCACCAGATCTATTAAATCCACCTAAAGGTGATGCATTTGCACCACGTAACCCAAATGCTTTAAAAATTGATTTTGAAATGGAACCTCCAATGTTCAAAGTGTCTGATACACATTACGCTGCTACATGGTTATTACATGAAGATGCACCAAAGGTATTACCACCTGAGGCTGTTCAGAAGCGTATCCGACGAATGAAAGAAGGTGAAGTAAATGTCAAATAAAGCAGAAAAATTAGTTGAAGTTAAAAATTTAAAACAATATTTTAATACAGGTAAAACAACTGTTAAAGCAATTGATGATGTTACATTTGACATTTATCGTGGTGAAACTTTTGGTTTAGTAGGTGAATCTGGTTCAGGTAAATCTACGACTGGACGTGCAATCATTCGTTTATACAATGCGACAGACGGCCAAGTAATTTTCGACGGAGAAGATGTACATGGTAAGAAAAGTCGTAAAGAGTTAAAGAAGTTTAACCGTCGTATGCAAATGATTTTCCAAGACCCATACGCTTCATTAAATCCACGTATGAAAGTCGCAGATATCATTGCTGAAGGTATTGATATTCATGGCTTAGCTAGTAACAAAGAAGAGCGCATGAAAATGGTTTATGATTTACTTGAAACAGTTGGTTTAAATAAAGAACACGCTAACCGTTTCCCACATGAATTCTCAGGTGGTCAACGTCAACGTATTGGTATCGCTAGAGCACTAGCTGTACAACCAGACTTTATTATTGCCGATGAGCCGATTTCAGCTCTTGATGTTTCGATTCAAGCGCAGGTTGTAAACTTAATGAGAAAGTTACAACAAGAAAAAGGATTAACATATTTGTTTATCGCCCATGACTTATCAATGGTTAAGTACATTAGTGATCGTATCGGTGTAATGTACCACGGTAAAATCGTTGAATTAGCAGATAGTGATGAATTATATAATCATCCAATGCACCCTTATACAAAATCATTATTATCAGCGATTCCACTTCCGGATCCTGATTATGAGCGCAATCGTAAACGTATCGTTTATGATCCAACTCAACATGATTATACAAATGAAGAGCCACAATTACGTGAAGTTCGTCCAGGACATTTCGTACTTTGCTCTGAAGCAGAATTTAAAAACTATCAACAACTTTATAAGTAAAAAAGAACCTAGTGAATTTTCACTAGGTTTTTTGTTATACAAAAATTGTACAAGTTAGATGAACTAGAAATGTTATGAATGATTCGTTAGTTCAAATGGCTTAAAAAGGCAGAAAAAAAAGGAATAAGATTGATCTTATCCCTCGTTTGGTTAATATGTTTTTTTACGGAAGTTTCCTTTGCCACCAACTTGTTTAAAATTGGCTGACATTTTGTTAGACATATCAACAAATTGACTTTTTTTATTTCGACCAAATATTTTTTCGCCAATAGCGTTAGTAAATACACCATTTAATGCAGTGATTCCAATCACTAATACTGCAACGATTGAAAGATCAATAAAATATTCGAACATTAGATGTGCCTCCTAAAAATGTAAGCGTTACTACTATTGTATTAGAAAGTGAAAGAATAATAAAGGGGTAATCGCGTTATTTAGTTTAATAATGAGTATATTATTAAGTTTTAAAATTTACTGAAAATTGTACACCTTTTGTATAAGTTTTTTTAAATTTTTTTACAAATTAGTCTATATTTCTAACGTACAATACGGTATAATGTGAACATATAGTGATAGATTAAACTTATTATAAATAACAAATTCTTATAAATAACATCATAATAACTATATAACTTTTTCATAAGGATAAAATAGTTAGGGGGAGAGCAATATGGTAATTTTATATAATTCACCAAGTTGTACGTCTTGTCGTAAAGCTAAAATGTGGTTAGAAGAGAATCATATTCCATATAAAGAGAGAAATATCTTTTCAGAGCCATTATCAATCAATGAAATTAAACAAATTTTACGCATGACTGAAAGTGGAACTGATGAAATTATTTCAACGAGATCTAAAATTTTCCAAGAATTAAATGTAGATTTAGAAAGCCTTCCATTGCAAGATTTATATGAAATCATTCAAAAACATCCTGGTTTATTAAGAAGACCAATTATCATTGATGAAAAACGATTACAAGTTGGGTATAACGAGGATGAAATTAGAAGATTTTTACCACGTTCAGTAAGAACATATCAATTACGAGAAGCTCAACGCTTAGTAAATGAGTAAAGTTATAAACTGAATTGTGAAAAAAGATACAATTATTGATTTGTATTCTCAATCATATCGAACAAATATTTACTCATAAAATAATAAAAAGCTGTGAAAAGTAACATGGGTACTTTTTACAGCTTTATTTTTTTAACTACATTATGAAGGCTTTCTTCGATATCTTATAGAATTAAAATAAAAACCGATCAACAGAGTGATTAAAACGCAGATCGTGCAAAAGATTAATTCTAGGTCTGTTCTCCCGTTAATGTATTGGTAAATAAGTGGTTCCTCAATTAACATCTTACTTGCCGTAATTACTAGTACTGATGCACCAACAAAGCTTAGGATTGGATAACGTTCTAATAACCATAGAACAATCTTACTGCCCCAAATGATAATTGGAATTGAAATTGACAGTCCTAGAATCACAAGAGATGGATTTCCATTAGAAGCTCCAGCAATTGCTAAAACATTATCAATACCCATCACCAAATCCGCAAATACAATTGTTCGTACTGCATGGAAAACAGTATAGTTTTCTTTAACAGCAGATAAATTGTCGTCTTCTTGAATAATTAGCTTACATGCTATGTATAAAAGTAATATTCCGCCGATTAAATGAAGGAAAGGAACTTTTAAGACATAAATTGCTCCAACTGTTAATACAATTCGTAAAACGATTGCGGTAACACTACCAAAAATAATTGCGATATTACGCTGTTTTAAAGGCAGCTTCCTACACGCCAATGCGATAACTATCGCGTTATCTCCACCTAATACGATGTCAATCGTGACAATCATAAAGATGGACCATATGTACGGTAGATCAATCATGAATTCACCTCTCTTAATAATGTCTCTTAAACTGATTGTCCTAATAATAATAGGTATATGATGATTTTAAAAAAATAGGTGAATTTTATTTCCATAAATTGAATTCATATCATAAAATATAATTGTAGTTACTATTCGCATTTACTATTTTTTCATGGTAAGATAGATAAAAATTTACCTTTTAGGCTAATTTTTTATCTAATGCTTATCTAAATTACTATTTCAATATTTTATATTTTTGTCATAAATACATGTACATTCATTAATGTATGTAATCCATTTCGTCTAACGCAATTACTTGTTGTTCAATAAGGAGGGGGAAAACAATGGAAATAGAAAGAATCAATGAAAATACGTTTAAGTTCTCCATATCCTACTTAGACATTGAAGAAAGAGGATTCTCGAAGGATGAAGTCTGGTTAGATCGAGAAAGAAGTGAAGAACTATTCTGGGAATTAATAGATGAAGCACATTTGACAGAGGAATTCATTGCTGGTGGCCCCCTATGGATTCAGGTACAGGCACTAGACAATGGTCTTGAGGTTGTCGTTACTAAAGCTGTCATTTCTAAAGATGGCAAAAAAGTTGAAGTAAATTTAGGTGAAGGTGAAAAGAATTTAGAAATACCTTTTCTAAACGTAGATGATGATGAAGACACAGAAGATGATGATGAAGATGACGATATTTTCGAAGTGATGGATGAAGAAGATTATGAACTCATCATGTACTTTAAAAGCTTAGAGGATTTTATCTCATTATCTCATGCAATTGAGCAAGAATCATTTGAAAGCACATTATATTCACATCAAGGTAATTACTATCTATTTGTGAAGTTTGACGATAGTGCTTACGATGAACAACAAATAGATTATTTATCATCAATGTTACTTGAATACGGACATCGTTCTAAGGTAACTATACATGTATTAGAAGAATATGGTAAATTAATTCACCAAAGTACAGCGATACCACATTTTAAATCTATTTTTCCATTACTGTAATAGCCGATGCCTTAGGGATCGGTTTCTTTTCTTTTAAAAGGAGATTATTTATGCAATTTAGACTTAAAATTTTAATATTTTTATCAATAGTACTATGCATAATATACTTTGCTTCTCCATCGATCAAATTTATATGGCTAATGAATTTTGCTTTTTTTGAGAAGTCTACTGTATTTCGAACGATTAGTATTCTTTTTTCATTAACTGCAATAGGCGTATCAATTATTATTTTCCTCGAGAATAGAAATCCTGCAAGAACATTAACGTGGATTGTCATTTTAGCGATTTTTCCTGTCGTAGGTTTCTTCTTTTATCTACTTTTTGGACAAAATTATCAAAAAAAGAGAGTATACCGAAAAAAAGCAATTAATGATCAAAATGCATCTGAATTATTAAGACAATCCAACAATCAAGAGGTAAAAGAATTCTTAGCTAATCATAAAAGGATGGAGTATTTAATTAATATTGCATCTAAGCAAAGTAACATACCAGTCACAATGAACACACAAACTAAGGTTCTTACTAATGGAAGCGAAACATTTCCCAAAATAATTGAAGAGCTAAAAAAAGCCAAACATCATATTCATATTGAATTTTATATTGTAAGAGATGATGATATTGGACAGAAAATAAAAGAAATCCTAATTGAAAAAGCATTAAATGGGGTAAAAGTACGATTCCTGTATGATGCAGTTGGGAGCTGGAAATTATCTCGATCATTTGTAAAAGATTTAAAAAAAGCTGGTGTTGAAATTTTACCTTTTTCACCCGTTACTGTACCGGTATTAAACGATACAATTAATTATCGAAATCATCGTAAGATTATTGTAATTGACTCTAAAGTCGGATTTGTCGGTGGCTTAAACATAGGTGATGAATATTTAGGTAAGGATCATTATTTCGGTAAATGGAGAGACACTCATTTATATTTACATGGTGAAGGTGTTAGATCTTTACAGTTTATATTTTTACAAGATTGGTATTATATGACAAATGAATTTATTGATGATCTAGAGTACTTTGAAGTCCCAACCGAAAATATAAAATCAACTGGTGCTATACAACTAGTATCTGGTGGACCTGATCGAAAACAAGAAGTGATTAAAGATTTATTTTTTGCAATGATTACAAGTGCAAGGGATAGTATATTAATTGCATCACCTTATTTTGTTCCTGACGATGATCTTTTAACAGCACTTAAAGTTGCTGCAAATGGTGGAGTTAAAGTCAAGATACTAATGCCAGATAGACCAGATAAAAAAATTGTATTCTATGCTTCTCGTTCATACTTTCCAGAATTATTAGAAGCAGGTGTAGAGATTTATGAATATAAACAAGGTTTCTTACACAGCAAAATATTAATTGTGGATGGAGAAGTTGCTTCTGTAGGTACAGCCAATATGGATATGAGAAGTTTTCATTTGAATTTTGAAGTTACTGCATTTTTATATTTAGAAGAAAGTATTAATCACTTAGTCAAAGACTTCCAGCAAGATCTATTAGATTCGGCCCCGATTCTTTTAAAGGAATTTAAAAATAGACCAATTTATAAGAGAATAATGGAATCGTTATCAAGATTAATGGCACCATTACTATAAAGAAACCTATTACAAGATGAATGTTTCATTTTGTAATAGGTTTTTTTCTCAGGGTTCTATTAAAAACGACTTACATTGCGTGGTCCCAGGAAGTTCATCACACGCCTCGCGGAAAGCTATCAAAAAACAAATATTAGAGCAATAGAAAATTCAATTTTAGTGATTTTGCAGGAGGAATTTAAGTAAAGGAGGAACTATGTAAGTAGAAAGGAGCGATAGTATGATTATTGCACTTGATCAATATGAGAATCAAATTAATCTATTTGAAATGAAAAGTAGTTCTGATTCATTTGAGGTAAAAAAATTAGGACCATTTAAATGTCCGATATGTAAAAAACAAGTCTTACTAAAGTCAGGATTGAGAAGAAGAGCCCATTTTGCTCATATTAGTGTAACCGAATGTGATAATGCTCGAAAAGAAAGTAAAGAGCACTATGACGGCAAATATGACCTTTATGAATACTTTAAGAGTAAAGTAGGAAAGGTTTATATTGAAAAATATCTTCACTCAATTCAACAACGTCCTGATATTCTAGTAGAAGCAAATAAAAATGTAATTTGTATTGAATACCAATGTTCAATTATTCCTTTACAGCAAATCATAGATCGAACTAATTCTTATCATGATATTTCTTTGAAAGTGCTATGGATTCTTGGCATGAACATGTATTTACAAAAATCTAAATTTACATATTCTATCAATTCGTTAGCAATCTATTGTTTAGGAAACTCCAAACATTTAACCCTCAGTTTTTACGACCCTTCGAAAAAGACATTTGTGAAACTATCCTCACTAATTGCCTTTTCTCCAACCATTTTCGTAGGTATGAAAACGAGTTATAAATTTGAAAATTGTAATCCCTCACAATTAATTTCTCAAGTAATAATTGATAAAAATGATTTTGTCATCACATGGTGTGCATTAAAAAGGAGCTATCGCCAAAAGCAACATTTATATTATAAAGATAGCTTTTATCCACTCAAGGAACAGTTGTATAACCTTCGAATAGATTATTTACCAGCAGTCATAGGTGTACCGATAGAGAGCAATTTCTTATTAAATGAACATTGTATTGTCTGGCAAGGGATATTATTTCTCAATTTTATTCATGCTAAGAAGATTGGAGAAATGATTTACGTAAAAGAAGTAAAGGATTTTTTCTTGCAACAAATTGAGGCCGGAATATGGAGAGTAAATATAGTTAGTCATAAAGATTTAAGTAATTTGGAGAACTGTGTAGAAAATTATATTCATTTTTTAGAGCAAATTGGAATCGTAAAACAGATAAAAAATGGTAAAATAATGAAGATAGCGGATGCTATTATTCCAAAATCATTCCAGCATGCCCTGGATGAAGACTGTCTGGCAGCAAGTACAGCATTTGAATTGCTGTTTCACACTGTAACTGATAATCAGACACTGGAATGTTATTAATAATAATAATAATTTTAGGGGGATCAGTCATGCTAGAACAAAAAGCAGTTAAAAAATTACCAACTAGAAATGAAGTTCCAGTAGAATTAACATGGAAATTAGAAGATATTTATGAAACAAATGAAAAATGGGAGGAAGAATACAAAAAAGTATTAGAATTGATTCCTACTTTTGCTGAATTTAAAGGTAAGTTAGGTGAATCTTCATCTGTACTTTTAGATGCATTAAAAAGACAAGATGAAATTTCTTTCTTATTAGGAAAATTGTATACATACTCTCATATGCGTTATGACCAAGATACGACAAATTCAACATTCCAAGCATTAGATGATCGTGCGAAAAATTTATATACGAAGGCTTCAAGTGCGATGTCATTCTTTGTTCCAGAATTATTAACGATTAAAGATGAGACATTAAATGCTTATTTAGAAGAAAATGAAGAATTAAAATTGTACAAGCATTCATTAGAAGAAATTTTAAAACAGAAGCCACATGTCCTTTCTGCTGAAGAAGAAGATATTATGGCACAAGCTTCTGAAGTATTGTCAGCGTCTTCAAATACGTTTGGGATGTTAAATAATGCTGATTTAAAATTCCCTACAATTGAAAATGAAAACGGTGAAGAAGTAGAGATTACTCATGGCCGTTATATTCAGTTTTTAGAAAGTAGTAATCGTACAGTTCGTAAAAATGCTTTTGAAGCTGTTTATAACACTTATGATGCTTATAAAAACACGTTCTCAAGCACTTTAGGTGGTTCTGTTAAAAAGAACAATTTTAATGCAAGAGTTAGGAAATATGATAATGCTCGTCATGCTGCATTAAGTAACAATGCTATTCCGGAAGTTGTTTATGATCAATTAGTTTCGACTGTAAATGAGCACTTAGATTTATTACATCGTTATGTAGCACTTCGAAAAAAGGTTTTAAAATTAGATGAAATCCATATGTATGATCTATTTACGCCTTTAGTAGAAGAAGTGAAAATGGAAGTAACGTATGATGAAGCAAAGGATATTTTATTAAAAGCTTTAACTCCACTTGGAGATGAGTATATTGAAATATTAAAAGAAGCATATGAAAACCGTTGGGTCGACGTAGTAGAAAATAAAGGTAAACGTAGTGGTGCATATTCGTCTGGTGCATATGGTACAAATCCATATATCCTTATGAACTGGCAAGATAATGTAAATAATTTATTTACTTTAGCACATGAATTTGGCCATTCTGTTCATAGTTATTACACTAGAAAGAATCAGCCATATATTTACGGAGACTACTCAATTTTCGTAGCAGAAGTAGCATCAACATGTAATGAAGCAATTTTAAATGAATATATGTTAAAAAATACAGAAGATCCAAAACAAAGACTATATTTACTAAATCACTATCTAGAAACGTTTAGAGGTACTGTATTCCGTCAAACTATGTTCGCTGAGTTTGAACATACAATTCATCAATTAGCTCAAAATGGTGAGGCTTTAACACCGGATTTATTAACAAAAACATATTATGAATTAAACCAAAAATATTTTGGTGACGAAATTGTAATCGATGAATTAATCGGTTTAGAGTGGAGTAGAATTCCACATTTCTACTACAACTATTATGTATATCAATATGCAACAGGATTTAGTGCAGCAACAGCTTTATCAAAGCAAATCTTAGAAGAAGGCGAGCCTGCTGTTGAAAGATACTTAGGATTCTTAAAGTCAGGAAGCTCTGATTATCCAATTGAAGTATTGAAAAAAGCAGGAGTTGATATGACTTCTTCACAGCCAATTGTAGAAGCATTAAAAGTATTCGAAGAAATGTTAAACGAAATGGAAGAGTTATTGTTTAACCAAAATTAAGTGTTTAGAAAATGGTGCAATTAATTTGCACCATTTTTTTTCTATACTAGAATAGAATGTGTCTAAAATGTGAAATATTGTTCAAACGGTTGCCAAAAGGAATAATTAATTGTATTATTAGGGTGTGAATTACTTCACAAACACAAATACCCCTTTGTTGAACGTGAAAATTTCTCCCATCCCCTTGATGTTAATTTTAACATCAGAAAGAGGACCTAGCGAAAGCTAGGTCCTTTTTCGTTTATACAATAGATTGAGATTCAAGGTATTGATAATAGACATTTTCTTCTTGAACTATTTTCTTAACCTTGCGGAGTAGAATTAGTTTCTTTAATTCTAATTCGATTTGTTGATTTGTTTTTTCATATATTGTACTTAGTTCCTTAATCGTAACAAATGGCTGGAATTTAATAAATTCAAGTAAATCTGGAAGTTCTCTTTTAATTAACTTCTCCCTATGCATTAATTGTAAAATCTTTACATAGGTTTGATAGCTTTCAAAACCATTTATTTTTAAACCTTCTTCTTCAATATTTTCATTAAAGAATACGATACTTGGAATTTCAGTAATATTCATCTCTTTTGTAACTTTAATATCACATTGAAAAGCCTTTATGGAGAGAGGACTATGTAAATCCTCGATAAATTCATTAATATCTATATTAATATCTCTTGCGCATTGTATTAGAACTTCTTTATCTGTAATATCATAATCCAATAAAAAGTAATACTCTTGTAATTTCTTTAGATAATTTACCCCAGCTACACGTCCTTGAAGCTCCGCAGCTTTAATAGCAATCGCTGAATAATAAGGATAAAGCTCTTTATTATCAAACCATAAATGATCATCACAAAGAATATCAGATCTGCTTGCTGTTTTTTCCCAGACGAAAGAAAGATGGGAAGGACGTTTTTCCAACAATTTTTTAGTTGTATAGTATCGATTTACTGGAACATAAGTAGATGAAAAATATTGACCATACTCTAAATGAAACTTTTTTAGAAGTGTACTAAAATCCCAGCACGGCTTACAAAGTGGATCTATGAATACATACAATTCAATCGATTTTTTTGTACAACTCTGCTTAGGATGTATGATTGATTCAGTTTTATATTGTTTGTCATTCATATATTTCACCCTTATTGCTATTCCTTATATCCGTTCTATAACAGGACTGGAATTTGTTATCTAAGATATAACACCTATATTCTCTAATCGTATTGTAGCAACGGTACGGTAATATTTCAAATATGATGTACTATTATGTGTCATTCTTTATAGAATTAACAAAAAAACGATAAATAAAATAAAAAACCATATCATTTGAGGATATGGTTTAGGATCCTATTTATGCTAAGTAAGACTCAGTTACTTTACGTACATAGTTTTGTGTTTCTTTAAATGGTGGAATTCCACCATATTTTTTTACATTACCGCTACCAGCATTATAAGCAGCCAAAGCAAGTTCCACATTTCCATTATATTGACGTAGGTTTGCTTTTATCATTCGTGTACCAGCTTCTATATTTTGTTTTGGGTCATATGGATTTGTAATGCCATATGCTTTAAAATTTAATGGCATGATTTGCATTAATCCTTTTGCACCAGCATGGCTTGTCGCATTAGGATTATAATTTGATTCGTGCTGGATAATTGAATGAATTAACTTTGGATCTACATCATATTTCTTTGCCATCTCATTAATAATGCCATCAAACTGACTCTTCGTATAATCAGATTTACTGTTCGTAGGTGAGATGACTGTAGATAGTTGATCAATGACAGGCTGAACAGCTGTTGATATATTTTTACCTAATAATTGAACGACAGTTTCACCATAGCTTAAAGTAGGTTGAGGTACATTAATAATTTGGTTCAAATTTGAACTTGAACTTACATTATTTAATTCATTTGTAAACAATGAGCTAAATAATGAGTTATTGCTATCCTGTTTTGATGATGATAACTGACTAACATTATTAAGTGCTTGAAGTTGAATTAACTTCTGGATGATACTTATATCCATTTTTATTTCTCTCCCATAAACCCTTGTTTAGCATTAAAAAAGCGTTTGATTTTATTTAAAGTTTGACGTTCTGGAATCTCGTATTTTCGTAGAAGATTGAAAAAATGATTTTTACCAATCAATTCATCTGTTACTTCATATTCTAATTCATAATCCTCATTATTTAAATAAGTACTATGGTCTAAAACTAAGAGACCATTTTCATAAGGAACTTCCACTCGTCTTGTCGTTAAATCTCCTAATAATGCTAAATTTTCAATTATAATATTCTCTGCGTTCAGAAAGTCTTTTACTTCTCCATCAGGTATTTGACTCGTTTCGAGTATTTTCATTGCTTCACTCTCAGACAATTTTTGATGGACTTCTAAATGACCGATTGCTTGTTTCATTTTTAAAGTCAGCACAAATGAATGGGACTTTTGTCGGATTCTAAGCGCACCACCACTATTTTTTAATGAAAATGAAGGTGTTTCAAAATAATAGTTTGTTTGTTCTATGAACATTGTTTCAGTAATATGAAATACCTGCTGAAGTTTTATAAATTCGTCCTTAGTTAATAAATTTTTAAATTCTATTTCAAGCTCTTTTGCCATAATAATCTCCTTAGTATATGTAGAATGTTTTCTGCTGAACTCACTAGTCGTCTAATTTATATTTGATATGTTACAATAGATATTGTCAAAAATGAATAAAATACATACATTAAAAAGGTTGAGGATTTACGATGAGAAAAATGGTTCAAATTAATGAAATTACATTTAATAATGAAAATGCAATGATGTTAATAATTGATAATCATGCTTTAAATTTGGCTAATTGTCATGAGGTTGGTACGATGATTGCAGATTCTGAACAAAGTTCATTACTGTATATAATAGAAGAAAATGAAGAGTTTGTATATGTTACTATGCCAATAGAATATTGGTCAGAAATGAAAAAAGCTTCTGATCTAAAAAGTGAGGTATTTTTACAAGCTGGTGAAGTGAAAATTCCACTTGAAAATTGGCAAACCGAACTAACATTTTTAGTTGAAAATGTAGTTGGTAATTTTAATTATGGAGAAGAATTTGTGAAGCAAATTCAAAGTGTATTTTTAGAAGAGAAGTAAGTTGGTGGTGATTTTATGAATGGTCAATGGGAAAGTTTTTTAGCACCATATGAACAGGCAGTAAGTGAATTGAAAATTAAATTAAAAGGGATTCGTAAGCAATTTGAAGAGTCTAATCAACATTCACCGATTGAGTTTGTGACGGGTCGAGTCAAACCAATCCATAGCATTGTAAATAAGTCGATTCGAAAAGGAATTCCACTAGCTAAGCTGGAACTTGAACTACAAGATATTGCGGGACTACGAATGATGTGTCAGTTTGTTGAGGATATTAAAACTGTGGTAGAGCTCCTGCGTACACGTAAAGATTTTCAAATTATCGAAGAACGAGATTATATTACAAATAAAAAAGAGAGCGGTTATCGTTCATATCATGTAGTTGTCGAATATCCAGTTCAAACAATTGAAGGTGAAAAGAAAGTACTTGTAGAAATTCAAATACGTACACTAGCAATGAATTTTTGGGCGACGATTGAACATTCATTAAATTATAAATATAAAGGGCAATACCCTGCAAACATTCTCGAGCGATTACAAAGAGCAGCTGAAGCAGCATTTTTACTTGATGAAGAGATGTCGCTAATTAGGGGAGAAATACAAGAGGCACAAGCTGTATTCTCGAAAAAAAACGACCAATAAGGGAAGGACGAGAAAATGAAATTCGCAATTATGTCAAAGGGTGACCAAGAATCGAATAGTCATACAAAGCGCATGAAGGATTATTTGGAAAGTTTTCATTTTAAGTACGATGAGGTTGAACCAGAAATAGTCATATCAATCGGTGGTGATGGTACATTACTACATGCATTTCATCAATATACACATCTACTTGATAAAGTTTCGTTTGTTGGTGTTCATACAGGGCATCTTGGATTTTATGCGGATTGGGTTCCTGCTGAGGTAGAAAAATTAGTGATTGCAATTGCAAAAACGCCTTTTCAAGTTGTTGAGTATCCCTTATTAGAAGTTAATATTCGATACAATGACGGTAGAAAAGAATTGCGAACACTCGCTTTAAATGAATGTACTATTAAGGGTCTTGAAGGCACTTTAGTAATTGATGTCGAAATAAAAGGTCAGCACTTTGAGACATTCAGAGGTGATGGACTATGTATTTCTACACCATCTGGGAGTACGGCATATAATAAAGCTTTAGGCGGGGCAATTATTCATCCTTCTATCGAGGCGATTCAAATTGCAGAAATGGCATCCATTAATAATCGGGTATTTCGAACAATTGGATCACCACTCGTTCTGCCAAAGCATCATACATGTTTATTAAAACCTGTTCGTAAATCTAATTTCCAAATTACATTAGATCACAAAACAATTGTACATCAAGATGTTAAATCGATTCAGTGTAGGGTTGCCCATGAAAAAGTGCGTTTTGCTCGATTCCGACCTTTTCCATTTTGGAAGCGTGTTGTCGATTCGTTTGTAAAAGAATAAAGGTGAAATAAGATGAAGCAATTTCATTTAAAATGGGAAGTAAAATCAGAACATAATGGCTTATTACTTAGAGAGTTTCTACATTTAATGGAACTCTCTAAACGAGCGTTAACAGATATTAAATTTCAAGGTGGAAAAATCTTAGTTAATGATGAAGAAAAAACTGTTCGTACGGTTGTGAAAGAACATGACGTAGTAACTATCTATTTTCCGGTAGAAAAACCTAGTGAAGAACTGGTGCCGCAAGCAGTCCCATTTGAAATTGTATATGAGGATGAAGCAATACTAGTTGTAAATAAACCATTCGGGATTTCAAGTATTCCATCTAGAGAACATCCAAATGGTACATTAGCAAATGGCGTCCTTCATTATTATCAACAAATTGAATTGCAATCTACGATTCATATTGTAACGCGTCTAGATAAGGATACATCGGGTTTAATGTTGATTGCTAAAAACAGATATATACATTATTTATTTTCAAAAAATGAATTAAAAGATGTAAATCGAAAGTATAAGGCAATCGTTCAAGGCGAAATGAAGGAAAGTACTGGCATCATAAATGCAAGGATTGCTAGGAAACGTGATAGTATTATTGAAAGAGAAGTATCAGAAGAAGGACAAGAAGCGATCACATACTTTAGAGTCGTAAAAAGCTTTAAGGATTTCTCGATTGTAGAATTACAACTGGAAACCGGTCGAACGCATCAAATTCGTGTTCATATGTCTTCTATTAATCATCCACTCGTTGGAGATGATTTATATGGAGGATCTACGATTTCATTGAAAAGACAAGCACTTCATAGCTATTACTTATCTTTTATCCATCCAATTAGTAAGGATGACATGTCATTTGAAATAAATCTCCCTGAGGATTTAATAGATTGGCTAGATCAACAGAAACAAAGCTAAGAGACAAGATAGATTGTCAACAGCAAAATTTGTCTAATGTTTGGATATTTCATTGACATTATTAGATTAATAGATTAACTTTATATTTGTAGTGTTTCTACCATGGGGATGGAAGAAACTAAAATATCTGAAGAGCGGGTGACGCTCTTACAGTAAAGTAGGTTCCGAAATGGTACCTACTTTTTGTTTTACTACTGTTCATAATAACTAAATTTTTCTTCGATTAATGGCATTGAGGAGGGGACTTGAGTAAATACATGTTCTGGATAGGAATATGCTGTTAATTTACCTCCAAACACTGCACCTGTATCGATATTGATTGTATTATTTAATTCTCTTGGCTCTTTAATTGGTGTGTGACCGTAAATAATTAAAGCCTTTCCACGATACTCTTTTGCCCAATCTTTACGAACAGGCATACCATTTGGGAGAACATCTCCATTTATATCTCCGTAAAGCACAAAGGTTTTTACATTATTTGAATGCTTACCGATCATGTCTTCACGAATTCCTGCATGACTAACAACTAATTTTCCGTTATCTAATACTTGATATAAAGGCGAGGATTCATACAGTTTGATAAATGAGTTTTTATAGTGCTGACGTTCTTTTCCTTTTATTGATTCTAGTTCTGCTACTGTTGTTTCAAGTCCATGTTGAATTTTCACATTTCGTCCTAAAAAGTAGCGGTAGAGCTTATTACAATGATTACCTGGTGAATAATGGGCTTTTTTGTGCTTCATCACTAAATCATAAACTACCTTCATGACTCCTAAAGAGTTTGGTCCTCTATCTGTTAAGTCTCCTACGAAAACAAGCTTTCTTTCCTCTGGATGAAGTGGAACATCTTTGTCCCAGTGGTAACCCAATTTCTTTGTTAACTCCACAAATTCATCATAACAGCCATGAATGTCCCCAATTACATCATACTTGCTCATTAAATCATTCCTTTAAAAAATGCTTGAACCATGTAATGGCCCAAGCAATGTAATTTTAAAAATAGTATGTGTAATTACGTTTAAATCATTCTGAATTAAGTAACAAATAAAAAAACAGTTAAATAACACTATGGTGATAATACATAGGGACTGTCTGATTAGGCTAACTGACAAAGACGTCTCTTTAGCATTTATAAAATAAGAACGCATTGATTTCCACTGCAGGATGCTCGCTTTCCATGGGGCGGGCGCTGAGCCTCCTCGTCGCATTCGCTTCTGTGGGGTCTCAGCTTTCCCGCATCCCCCATAGGAGTCGAGCATCCTTCCGTTTCAATCTTTGTGTGATAATAGTTAAACTCTTAGAGGCTGTTTAAATGCTTCTAGTGTTTGCATGTGATAAATAACAATCTTTTAAATGATAGAAGATGACTTTGTTCGTCAACTCCATGTTAACCTCGTCTAATGCTTGTCTGGGCTAATCAGTCCTCTCAGTTTTACTTGCTATCTAGTTACGGTCCCTAACTTCTCTTTGTTATAAATCAAGGACCAGTAAAGGTAAAAAAGCAACCTCCACTGGTCCTCGTTTATGATTATGGGGAGGGGCTGAACAGTCGCCTCCACTTTTCGTGATGTCTAGTTCCGGCTCCTAGCCCCTCGAGGTCATAAGCCAAGGACCAGTAAAGGTTAAAAAGCAACCTCCACTGGTCCTCGTCTTATGCTTGTCGGGGCTAAACAGTCGCCTCCACATTTCTTGATTAGTTAAACATATATTTATTTGTTCTTGATCTTACGTTTAGGATGAAGCCTATTGCTAGGAGGTTGGTTGCTAGTGAGCTTCCTCCGTAGCTGATAAATGGTAGGGTAATACCTGTGATCGGTAGTAGTCCGATTGTCATCCCGATGTTTTGGAAGATTTGGAAGGTGAACATTCCTACAACACCTGCGCAAATATAGCTTCCGAATTTGTCATTACTTTCTAGTGCGATATGGATCATGCGGTAGATCAGCAGGAAGAAGAATGAGATGACTACGCTGGCTCCGATAAAACCATATTGTTCGCATATTACTGTGAAAATGAAATCTGTATGTGGTTCAGGGAAGTAAGCTTCACCGTTGTGGAACCCTTTACCTGTTAGCATACCTGATCCTGCAGCCATTAGAGCTTGAGTTAGCTGGTATCCTTGCGTTGGATATTCATATGGCGCTAACCAGCCGTAAAAACGATTAAGTTGGTATTCTTGTAGTACATGAGCTGTGAAGAATTCAAAATGGAATAAGAAAAGGTAAACCATGAATGATCCTAATGCAACTGTAATACCAACTAAAGCAAGAATGTATCGCCAACGAATCCCAGAAACCAATATCATTGTTGCAATAATTGCACACATAACCATTGTGTTCCCTAAATCAGGTTCTTTCGCAATTAGTAATAATGGAGGTAATGAAATCCCCATGATTTTAAATAGTAAAAATAAATCTTCTTTTTTTCCACGAACCGAGTACGTTTCATTATGTTTAGAGATTATTGTTCCAAGAATAATGATCATAAATATTTTCATTAATTCAGATGGTTGGAAATTCCCTACACCGGGAATACTGTACCATGCAGTTGCACCTTTAATTGTTAATGCACCTGGTACATTAAGCTCTAATCCAAGTAGTAAAAGTAAACCAACACCATACATATACCAAATTACATTTTTATAACGATCGAAGTCAATGATCATAATGACGGCAATTCCAACAAATCCAATGATATACCATTTAATTTGTTGAGCTGCAAAGTTTATACTTCTAAGATTTTCAGGAAGGCTCGGTTGTGCACTTGTAATTGCAAGATAACTAATCGCAGCAATAGAAAATAGGATAAAAAGTAATTTAAAGTCAATTTGAAAGGGAGATGTACGGTCTTCCTTCATGTCCTCACCTCTCTATAATATGTTTTATTAGTATGCATTTTAAATAGCATTTTTAAATGCCGACAATCATCATTATAGTTTATTTTTGTTATTAAAGGAATTCAAAACTATGAACTCATGATAATTTCATCATTTATTTCTATAATCTTCAAAAAAACCGGTAGATAACTTTACTATTTCCAATTGAAAGTATTTATGCTACTATTTTAGTATCTACTACTAATAACTAATATTAAAGGAGTGCGGATCTATGATTTCATTAAAAGGTAAAACATTTGTCGTGATGGGAGTTGCAAACTTCAGAAGTATTGCGTGGGGTATTGCACAATCACTTCATACTGCAGGAGCAAATTTAATTTTTACTTATGCTAATGAGAGACTTGAAAAAGGTGTTCGTGAACTAGCTGATAGTTTAGAAAATCCGAATACAATTCTTGTTCAATGTGATGTAACAAGTGATGAAGATTTAGCTAAATGTTTTGCTTCAATTAAAGAGCAAGTTGGTTCAATTCACGGTGTGGCACATTGTATCGCTTTTGCTAATAAAGAAGATTTAAAAGGTGAATTTGTTGATACAAGTCGCGCAGGATATTTATTATCACAAGACGTTAGTGCATACTCATTAGTTGCAGTTGCTCGTGAAGCAAAAGCAGTTATGGCTGAAGGTGGAAGTATTGTAACGTTAACATACTTAGGTGGAGAGCGCGTAATGCAAAATTACAATTTAATGGGCGTTTCCAAAGCTGCATTAGAAGCTTCAGTTCGTTATCTGGCTAATGACTTAGGTAAGTATAATATCCGTGTAAATTCAATTTCAGCGGGACCGATTCGTACACTTTCAGCTAAAGGTGTAGGAGACTTTAATTCAATCTTAAAAGAAATTGAAGAAAAAGCTCCATTACGTAGAAACGTAACGCAAGAAGAAGTTGGAGATTCTGCTGTATTCTTATTCAGTGATTTATCAAGAGGTATTACTGGTGAGAATCTTCACGTTGACTCTGGCTATCATATCATGGGATAAATTAATAAAAGGTGCCTTTTGTGTTAAAAAAGGCACCTTTTTATATTTGTTTGCTGAAAATTAATTTGTCCATTTAATTTTTCTCTATGATCCTTTTTATTATGGAATGAAGATTGATTTTAAATGACGTAGACCGACTAATCTAATCTCACCCTTTGAGGTAATTAACTGAATAAAGTTGGAATCAATTGAATCTAATTTACCTATATATTCATTCCGTTCACCACTATTGATGACAACTAATTCACCATTTAATTTGTTTAATTGTACATCTAAAGTTCTTGCTAATGGTATATTTGAAGGGTTTACTGGAAGCAAGTTATTACTTAGCGTGTACGGGGTTTGCTCTGTTAGGTAAGGGATGAGCCATTTCAGGTGTTGAAGTGATATATACATTACTTTATAAACGGGTGAGTAAAATACAAAATAATTATTCATGATTGTTGTGATATAACCATGAAAAGAATGAGAATTTGAAACTTTTATTTCTACAAATATTCCCTTAGCAGCTGTTAAAACTTTTCTAAGCGATAATTCGTCTTTTTCATGTTCTAACTCTTGCAATGAAGGAACTGTACCATATGACTCCTTATTTAAACTCTCACTTACATTTTGAATGTGAAGAAGGGGAATATAAAGAAAATTCTCTCCATTGAATAGGACTAATAAATCATTCCCTACTTCTAATAAAATGCCTTCTACAATATTTTTACCGGAAACTTCTATTGTAACTTGCATATTGAGAAAATGTTTAAAGCTTGCCATTATTTTCTCCTTTCTTGAAAGATAAACCGTAAGAAACATTCATTTGTTTCTTAACCTGAAGATTGATTTTCTCAAGTTTTATGATGAGCTGTGTTAGTTATAAATCGAGGCTTTGTAAAAGGCTCATTTCCTTTTGCTGGAATTCTCAGTAGGCGATCAGTAGTCCTCTTGGTGCACATATGCACCTGTGGGGTCTCAACTGTCCCGTTACTGGCATAGGAGTCTCGAACTTTCTACTTCAAAAAAGCGTTTTCCCATAAAGCCTGTCTAACATCAGCAATTTTTAAAAAAGTTTTCAATACATGTCAACAACGATCATTGACCGAGCATAAAATAAACAAAGTTTGACAATGTGAAGCCTTTATTTATTCATGTCATTCAGTCATTTTGGTGCCTGTTTGAAATGAAAGATTAGTAATGATTAAAAATAAATTCCTAATCTTTGTTTTGAAGCAATCTTCATCTTTATTTATGGAAGTACCACTCAAAATTAAGTATTGTGAAAAACAAATAGTGTATATCATATGAAAGTTAAATGATCTAAACAAAAACATTTACTTAGATCGATAGAACATAGTTAAGTATGAATGTAGTTGCTTTAACATAATTAGAATGGTAAAAGAGAATGAATGTTTAAAAAAAAGGGTCGTTTTATAAGAATAAAACGACCGATCTAAACATTATTTTCTTCTTCTTAATGTTTGGCTTGTCGTATTACTTCTTTCATAAACTTCGAATTTTTCTCCGAAACTTACACTTTTAATATGATAAGTAGCAATATAAACTAGTTCATCGTTGAAAGAAATTTCAACATAATCATTGTTTGCATCAAGAAGAATACCTTCTACTTTGTCATGGCCACCACGATTGATTTTTACCCATTGTCTAACTTGTGAATTTAATAAGTCCACGAAGCTTTCATTTGGTAAAAGCTCAATTGTATTAAACATTTCATTATAGTTAAGTTTACCTTTTGCAAATGAAGTTACGCTTTTTAAATGAGAGTATGGGAAGTAAATTACACCTTCAGCCTCTGTAAAAAGAGCAATATGTGTTCCATATGCACCAAGTAGTAAACCTTCTTTTGATTCGTGACCTCCTCGACCAATTCTAACTCCTTTACCTACGAATACTGAGAATAACTCTTTATTCACTTTTTCATCGCTCCTTGTTTTTTCTGTGCGGTTACAATGTATTTATATGTGCCCTGTCAATTGTTTGTACTAGGATATTTGTCCAATTTCTACAAATATATATAAAATTAGTCAATTGTCGATAGGAAAACGAACTAGAAATCGTATAGGAATGCTTATTTACACCAAAAAAATCTAACATGAGAACAATTGTCCTCACATATATTTTATAAGAGCACACATGTGAGGGAGGAACAGCTATGGCACGAAAAGAATCACAAGAAGGAGTAAAACCTTTGTTATATATTGCTCAACCTGACCTTGAAGAAGCCAAGCTAAATATACAACATTCCTATGTAGTCAAAGTTAACAAGCAGGAAAAGAAAGCGAAAAAAAGCGATTATGTAGAGTCACATTATGAAGAAGTTGAAGAGGTTGAAGAGGTTGAAGAGCTTGAGGATACTCAGGAAGAATTGGAGAGCCCAGAAAATCAAGTGCAAGAAGATAAAGGTTGGGTAAAAAAACCTTTTAAAGCAATGACGAATGAAGAAAAGGTGTATTTTATGGTTAATAAACCACATTATATTCCTAAAGTTGAATGCCGTATACGGACAAAAAACGATTTGTATATTGGATATATATTAGCGTATAACGAAGGTAAAGTTGCGGTGAAGATCACATCAAGTATCAATAATATTGAAATTCCATTAGAAGACATTGTTAGTATTCAAATGGTTGGTATATAGACACTTAAAAAGGTGGTAGATATAAGAATCTACCACCCATAGTTTTTTAGTTTACATGAATTATAAATTGTTAACGTGAACGTCACGTAAGCATTGGATTGCAACAAAAGCATCTAAATCAACTGTGATACATGTGTTAGAAGCAACGAAGAAATCAGCATCAACTAGGTCACAGAAATCTTGGCGATCGCGATCCTTGTTGCTGTTATTTTTGTCGTCGTCTCTGTCAGCTCCAACTAGTGCTCTTAATACTGCACAGTCATCGTCTACACTTTCAACACGGAAAACAACTGAATCTTGACAATTATTTCGTCTGTTTTTGTCATTTTTATCATTGTCATCGTTTCTATTGTCGTTTCTGTCTCTGTCTCTCATGTTGTTTAGAAAAGCAGGTACTCTAAATAACTCACCATTTGGTAAATATAGTAAGAAAGGGCGAGTATTTGCAAGTGGTACATTTGGATTAGCGCCTAAGAAAGGAACATCACAACCTGTTGGGCAAGTGTTTGTTGCGCAATCTTGTAATTCATTAATGAATTTTACTACGTCGCTAACACAATTGTTGTCTTTATTTCTTTTGTGGTTATTGTTGTCTTTGCAACTCATCTTTTTCACTCCTTATCATTTAAGATGGATATTACATTAATATGATATTAACGAGGAGGGAATCGGTTACTGTTGATTTTTGCTTTTTAAAGAAATGGGCTTAGTGTAGGTATCATGTGGAAAAGATGTAAGGGTTAAGGATGCATAAACAGATTTAAATGTGGATGAATAAGAGTAGAGTGAGGCTGTTAAGATGATAAGTATGTCGTGGTTATTATTAGTGCTCCTTACTTTAGCAAGTTTTCGACTGACCAGATTAGTAGTTCATGATAAGATTACATCGTTTATTAGAAGGCCATTTATCGATGAAATCACAATTGAAGAAGAGGGAATACCCGTCACTTACACAAAGATTAAAGGTAAGGGTATTCAATATTTTATTGGAGAATTACTTAGTTGTACATGGTGTAGCGGAATTTGGTGTACTGCCTTGTTACTACTAATATATGTTCTGTTCCCAGGAGTGGGAGAAGTCATCATCATCTTATTATCAATTGCAGGAGCAGCTGGTGTAATTGAGGCATTGGTTAATAGATTAAGTTTGTGATATTTGTCTGAACGATTATCTTATTCCTTCATATACTATCATGAAAAAATTTTTTAGGAGGGAAGCTATGTACAATCGTCAACAAGGACAACAATTAACAAGTCAACAATGGCAACAACTTCAACAACAGCAATGGCAACAACAAATGCAACAAATGAATCAGCAACAATATGTAAATCCTTATGCACAACAAGGTCAGCAGACAGGTTATGTAAAAAAATCTGGCTGTGGATGTGGAAGAAGAACTCCTCGTTAATTACGAACAATCATAAAAAAGGGTGAGCTATATTTGGCTCACCCTATACTTATTTTATTTAATTGATTTCGTTAAAAAGCGTTTGATTAATCTTGATGGATAGGCTTTTTTTCCTCTTCTTTTTTGAAGAATAGATAAGTATAATAATTTTCTTGCTCTCGTACAGGCTACGTATAATAAACGACGTTCTTCTTCTAATTGATCCATCGAACCATTTTTTAATGATTCCAACGCATAATCATGCGGGAAGCCACCATCGACAGCACCTAAGATGTAAACAAAATCATATTCTAAACCTTTAGAACGATGGGCTGTTAGAAGGGAGATACTTCCTGTTTGATTATTTTTTTGTTGTTTATATTCCTTAAATTTTGCAGCGATATGAAACGCGTGCTGGGTCAGTTCTCGAACTGTCTTAAAATTTCTGCTGACTACCTTCAAATCCCTTAAATCATCAGATGGTCGTTCAATTTTATTCGATTCATTTCCACGTTTTTTAATATAATCAGTAAACGCAGGACTTTCCTCAATTCTTTCGATTGCTTCAAGAGGTGAAGTCGTTTTTAAATGGCGGAGAACTTTTATCAATTTCTCAATTTTTTTAAGCTGAAATGGTGCAGCACTATTAATTGTAGTAAACGCTTCTAAAAACGAAAGATTTTGTAGAACACTATTCATTTTTGCCTCTTGAAATGCTTGCTGCTTTAGGAAAAATACAGGTAAGATTTCTTTTAATGCAGCTTGATGATCCTCATCTTCTATTAATAATAAAAAAGAAATCATCTTCCGAATAATAGGACGATCATAAAATGAGTCTCCATCTTGATCTATTGTAAATGGTAAACTCGTCGCGATTAACCGTTCAAACAGTGCTCTAGAGGCAGTATTCGTCCGATACAAAATAGCAAATTGTGATGGATTCGCACCATTTTTAATTTTTTCTTTCATATCATTAACGATCATCGTAGCTTCTTCTTCTTCATCAAATGGGAAGAAGAAAGATGGAACTTGTTCGTGATCATATTGTGCATGCATTGATTTAACAAATCGATTCTTATTTGGTTTAATGACTTCATTTGCTAGAGAAACAATACCATGAGACGAACGATAATTTTCATTTAAATGATAAATTTTTGATCCAGGAAAATGATCTTTAAATTCTAAAATAAAACTAGGGTCGCTACCACGGAATGCATAAATAGACTGATCATCATCACCAACAGCCGTAACATTTTGTGTATGCTGAAAAAGGATTTTTAAGATTGAAAATTGTATTTTATTAATATCTTGAAATTCATCTACTAACAGACATTTAAAGCGATTTTGATATTGACCTAGTAACTCAGGATAATCATTTAGCATTTCAAAGCATCCTAGAAGCATGTCATCAAAATCAAATTGTCCGTTTTCTTTTTTTATTTCTTCATAGCCTTCATAAAGTGATGCAACTTGTTCTTCCCAAGCATCGTTTGGACGAATTTCGTGAGGATAAACACACGAATTCTTCCATAATCCAATTTGTTGGATCGCTTGATCATATGCAAAAGATTTTTCATCAATTTCAAGCCTTCGACCAACTTGTTTCAACATAATTTCCTTTTGGAAGTCAGATTTTATAAGTCTTGAAGAGTCCCACTTTTCACGGTCAAAGCGTAATAGCATCTTGTAAAATATACTATGAAACGTACCAATTTCCATTTGTTGAATCGAATATCCAAGTTTCTTCATTCGTTCTTTCATTTCTAATGAGGCTTTTGAAGTAAAGGTAACAAGCATCATTTCATGTGGTTGGATTCCTAAATTCATTAAATGCATTGCACGGGTTGTAATAACTCTAGTTTTACCACTACCAGCTCCAGCAAGTACAAGTAGAGGAGAACCAGTGTGAGTTACTGCATTCCATTGCTGTTCATCCAATGTTATTTGATTCAACACATGCTTAGTCGTATTTTGAACAGCACTTTCATAAGGTGGAATATGATAAAAGGGTAATCTAGCAGTAAATGTATTTTCTTCACTTTTTTCAATAGTTGCCAAAGAAGATATAGCTCTCTTTTTTGGAAGTTTAATGACACTATCTTCTATATTTGTATCAATCGTTGTACTTTCGATAGAGTTTGTTTTGAGCGTTTTTTCAAATTCAATACTTAGTTGTTTACATTCTAGGTTTTGTTCTCTATTCGTATGATAAAAATAAGGAGTTTCATAGATTGATAAAGTTAAAAATATGTTTTGTTGACAGTGTACACATTTCACTTCTCCACGAATACTAGCTTGATAAATCTCCTCATATCTTGACCTGGGGAAATCTGGTAAATAGATTGTTTGATTTTGATAGTTTGCAGTGTTCATCATGTTCCCCCTAAAAATTAAAAGCAGACTCATCTATGTTACCAAAAAGTATTGTATACGAAAAGTGAATTCATTTAATTGGAAAAATGTATATTATGCAAAAGGATAGAGGAGATGGATGACATGGGATATATTCCACCTTTACATTACTCGGCTTATCATCATTATATTTCACAAAAAAATGGGTACGTGCATATACCTTTTATGTTTACAGAAGTCCAGAAAATTAAACCATTTAAAGAGCATCAAAAGCTAAATGCGAAAAAAGCTTCTAATCATTATCGAAAAATGAAATCAGATGTTGCACTAAATAGTTTACAGGATGCTTCTGCACAAAAAGTGTTCAGTGAGTTGACTGGTATCGGAAGATTGATTAATGTGTTGATCTGATCATAGAGCAGTAATCATATAGGAATAAACGTAAAAAAGCTATGATTCAAAAAAGAATCATAGCTTTTCATCAAATTAGATTAATGTTAATTTCATTTCTGCATGAGGAATTCCTGCTTCATAAAAAATGTCAGATGAAATATGATATCCTAATTTCTCATAAAATGGAATTGCGGATTCTTGAGCGTGTAATACCAATTGATGAATGCCATTTTCCTTTGCAGTTTTATGAATTAAGTGCATGATGTCATTCCCGATTTGTTTCCCGCGATAGTCTTTTCTTACACATATTCGTTGTACTTTGCCTGTGGAATCGATTTCTCTAAGACGTCCAGCTGCGATTGGTTGTTCACCATCATATGCAACAAAATGAAAGCTTTCATCGTCTAAACCATCAAATTCTAAGTCTTTTGAGATTTGCTGTTCCACTACAAAAACTTCAGTTCGAATCTTTAATGCATCTTGGATTTGTTCATCCGTTTTTGCAACGATTGTTTCAATGGTCATTGTTTAGCTCCCAATTTAAATGTTTCATAAACTTCCCAAGCACCATTTTCTAATTGGTAAACTAATTTAATGCTATCAACTAGTTCATTGTATGAGAATTGAATCATGCTTAATTGTCCTAGAATATCACCGAACTCAGCATCTTGCAGCTGCTGACCAATTGTAATATGTGGTACAAATGCATACTCTTTAGTTTTCGGAAATGCACCAGTATGCATTTTCTCATGAAGCTCTTTTAGAGCATCAACAGGTGTAACTTTTAAATAAATGACATTATTAACAGGTGCAAAAGAGCTTACTTTATTTATTTCCAATTCAAATGGCTCAATTTTACTAGCAATCTCATTTAGTTGAGAAATAATTGTTGGAAGTTGATCTTCATTCAACTCAAAACCACTACGTATTGTTACATGAGGAGAAATTAAAGTATAAGCTGGATCAAAACGTTTTCTAAACTCATTTGCCTTATCTTGAACAAATTTTGATGGAAAAATAACCACGCCACATTTCATAAAAATTACCTCCTGTTTTCGATACTTTTATAGTTAATTTTAAAAAATTAACGAGTTTAAAGATTCTAATTTCAATTATATCAAATTTTTGAAAAATCGATAAGTTTGACGAATTATTTTGCTAAACTAATTTTTAATAAGTCTTCTAATTGCTTCTCCCAATTCGTCCAAGTGTGATCTCCATCATACTCTGCATAATGTAATTCAACCGGACATTTCGATAAAAACTCTTTTAAACGTAAACCATCTTGAATAAAATTCACCCATTGTTTGCTAGGCGTAAACACATTATCTTCCTGCGTTCCAACAGTTTGTAAAATTGATAAGGTCGTTGATAAAGGTTTTTGTTCTAAAAATTGAATGACATCATCATTCACAAAAGGTGACTGCATAACGACTTTTCCAAAAGTATTAGGGTATGTAAAGGCTGCTTGTAATGAAACAGTCCCACCAAGTGAATCTCCTATTAATGTTCTACTATGAGCAAGGCCAAGAAGCGGTAAGTGATCATCTAAATAAGGTAGTAATTCTTCAGCTAAAAAACGAATATATTTTTTTTGGCCATCTTGTGATGGATGATAAAGTGAAAATCGTTCTTTTGGGCTTGAATATGGAATACCAACAATAATAGTTGGTTGAATTGTGCCTTCTTTTGTTAATTTTTCAACGACACGATGAACTTTTCCTAAATTAAAATAATCTTGACCGTCTTGGGCAAGTAATAAATGATGTTTTATTAAAGGAGTATATTGACTTGAGTAATAAATAGTAAATGTAACTTCCTTTTGAATATGAGTACTATAAAGGGTATGTTCTTCTCTAGTTCCATTTGTTTGAATCATAAATGTCTCCTCTTCTTTTCACTAGGATGATATAATTAGATGTTACTTCATTGAAAAAATTAAGAAAAGCAAAATGTGTTACGCTTACATAAAAGTTTAGTTAAAGAGGTGAAACATGAACACAAAACAGCCTAATGCAATGATCTCATTATTGATTATTTCAATCATTGCAATTTCAACATCTGCTATTTTAGCAAAATGGACAAATGCATCTCCATCTGTATTAAGTATGTATCGCCTCTGGTTTACGTGTATCTGGATGTTACCTTTTGTTTTAAAGCGAAAAACTGAATTAAAAGCTTTAGACAAAAAACAATATAAATCGTTTGCATTAGCTGGTTTAATGTTAGCCATTCATTTTATCCTTTGGTATGGTTCACTTGTCTTTACATCAGTTGCAAGCTCGACAATTATATTAGCGCTCCAACCATTAGTAGCCATGATATTAGGATTTTTTGTGTTTAAAGAACGAACATCTGTTACGTCTAAAATCTGTATGATCATCGCTATTATTGGTGTGTTCCTAATCGGCTTTGGAGATATCGGTTTAAGTATGACAGCATTTAAAGGAGATATTCTTTCATTTTTAAGTGTAATTGCAGCAGTTCTATATTTAATGGTTGGACAAACAACCGTAAAAAATACGTCACATTGGGTATATAGCTTTTTTGTTTTTGCATTTTCAGCTTTATTTTTAACAGCTTATAATATCGTTACATTTGATAACTTTTTTGACTATCAATCGACTGACTGGCTTATTTTTATCGCTTCTGCTATTATTCCATCATTAGCACATATCATTAATAATTACTTATTAAATTATGTGAATGCAACGACAATCTCAATGAGTATATTAGGTGAACCAGTTGGTGCGTCTATTTTAGCCTTTTTCTTGCTACAAGAAATGCTTTCATCATTTCAACTTGTAGGTGGTACGATTGTAATAGTGAGTGTTGCATTATATTTATATCAACAACAAAAGGAAAACACTGCATTGAAAATGGAAGCAAATAATTCTTCATCAGCTTAATCCAAAAAAATGATCATTTCAAATAAACTTTCTAATCAATATGAACAATTGATTGGAAAGTTTTTTATTTTTTGGAAGAAAATAGGTAGAATATGTAATATCAATAAATATTTATGGCCAGTACTGAACTCAATCTAAGGAGAAAAAGCAAAAAATGAAAAAAAAGAAGAAGAAACCTAAAAATCCCCTTCACTATATTTTCATCGCATATATACTGATAACAATCGTATTTTCATGCTTATATTTAATGCCATTTACAAGAATTGCTGAGCTCTCATTCATTGACAGCATTTTTGTATCTACAAGTGCGATTAGTGTGACCGGTTTATCGACAGTCAATTTAGTTGAAACCTTTAGCACATGGGGGAAGCTTTTGTTAATGATTCAAATGGAAATTGGCGCAATTGGAATTGTTGTATTTATTAGCTATGGATTTATGATGCTGGGTAAGAAAATAACGATTTCTAATTTACTTGTTTTATCTAAAGATCAAAATCAGAGCAGTATTAAATCAATAAGAAAATTAAGTTTGTCTGTATTATATACGTCACTAGTCTTTCAAATAATTGGTGGAATCTTTTTTTATGGTCAATTTAGGGAGCATTTTCAAACCAGTAAAGAAACATTACTTGTAACTGCATTTCATTCAATCGCAAGTTTTACAAATACTGGTTTTGATTTATTCGGTAATAGTTTATATTCATTTCAAGAAAATGCACTGGTTTTATATGTAACAGCTGCGCTTATATTTATTGGTGGGTTAGGTTATCCCACGATTATGGAATATATCTTTTCATTTAAAAAGAAAAAATCCTTATTTACAAAAATAAATATGAGACTTCATTTTTCTTTTGTGGTGTTAGGAACCATTTTATTTTGGTTATTAGAAAAAAACCACGCATTTAGTCATTTAGGTACATTTGATCTAATAACAAATTCAATCTTTTTATCAGTTACGACTCGAAATGGCGGCTTTGCAACTTTAGACATTGCGAATCTTACACTTCCTGCCATTTTGATTATATTAGTTCTTATGTATATTGGTGGAGCTTCGTCGAGTGCTGCTGGTGGAATCAGATTAACAACTGTTTCTGTGTTAGTCGCAAAAATGATTGCAGTCATTAAATCCCAAGAGGATACTGCAATTTTTAGAACAACTGTTAAACGAAGTGTAGTTGACCGTGCCTTCGTTATTGCAATGAGCTTTTTATTACTAATTTTACTTTCTACGATCATCATTTCAACGATTGAGCCATTTGCATTAGATTTAATATTACTAGAAGTTATTTCAGCAATCACAAATACTGGCCTATCATTAGGAATTACGCCAAACATACATAGCTCTACTAAATTTATTTTGATTTTACTTATGTTTATTGGAAGAATCGGTATTTTTACAATGATTTATTTCGTACTTAGAGTTGATAAACAAAATTTAAAATATATTGAGAAAGACTTGGCAATTGGATAAGGAGGAATCACAATGGCAAAACAATTTTTAGTCATCGGTGCAGGTAGATTTGGCCGTGGAATCGTAAAGGAACTAGACAGGTTAGGGCATGAGGTCGTTGTATGTGATAAAGAAAAATCTACGCTTGAAGAGCTTGAGGAATATACAGAATATGCTGTTATTGGCGACTTACGTGAAGAAGCATTGCTAGAGGATTTAAATGTAAATCATTTTGATGTGGTGTTTGTCGCAATTGGAAGTGATCCATTAGCTTCAATCTTAATAACACGTAGATTAAAGGAAAGAAATGTCACAAGAATAGTCTGTAAAGCAAATAACCGCGAAGTTGGAGGCATTTTAGAAAGCATTGGAGCGGATCTTGTTATTTATCCTGAAGAAGAAGCAGGCCACAAAGCGGCTAGACGAGAAGCGATGAATGGAATTATCGAGTACATTGAAATAACGAAAAAAATTGCTGCGGTTGAAACGGTGATCCCAGAGATATTGATTGGAAAGACGTTAAGAGAAATAGGCTTCTCCGTAAAATATGAAATTACTGTCGTTTTAATCATCCGAAATGGCGAACCAATTGTAACAAATATTGGTGATGTGCGTTTTGAAAGTGGAGATTACATTTTTATTGTAGGTGAAAAAACGAAAATTGAACATTTCAAAAAGAAAGTCGGCTAATCTTAATCCTTGATTACACTTAGGAACCTTTAAACATCATCGTTGAATATACTATCTCAGGTTGATATTCAAGGATTGGTGGTTAAAAAGGTGACGAATGAAAGGATAGAAGTACTTGGGTCATGGATTACCGCTATAGGTACAATCGCGTCCGCAATAGGAAGTACACCTTTGAGACGCCTGCAAGGTGAAGACAAAAAAAAATGGGACGACATTAGTGAACAATTAGATTTTGGTGGAAATGCATTTCAAGCGATCGGGAATATTGTTGAGGTAGCTGGAACTGATGACTTTACATTAGAAGTAGCTGGTGAAATCATTCAAGCATCCGGAAATGTAACTGTCTTATTTAGTATTTTGACAGAAGATAATGAAGTAAAAAAAATAAACTTAAATATAGTCGGAAATGCGCAGCAAGCATTTGGAGGCTTCTTAGCGGTTATCGATGAAATTGGAGAAATCATTGAACAAGGTGGCGGTGATCCGACAAATGCCTTTGGAAATTTACTTCAGTCAATAGGTAATACCCTTCAAGCAATCGGAGGATTGTATGACCTTGAGATCGTTAGGGAAAAAGAAGCCCTTGGAATTGACGGTGATGGTGAAACTGAAGTTGAGGTTTCTGAAGAAAGTGTGTCTAATCCTCTCAGTGAACAAATCAAAATAAATGGAGATATCAGTGAACTTTTAAAATACAGTGGAAGCTGGATTCAAGCAGCTGGATCAATCATGACAGCAGTAGCCGAGCAAAGAGTACTAGTAAAGCAAGAAGCAAAAAAACGGGAATTGGAAGACAAGAAAAAGCAGATAAGGAAGAAGAAGAAAAAGAAGCGAAATTCAAGCCATCCAGAAAGTAAGGAACAACAATATACAGAATTCAAAAAAAAGAGCTAACAAGCTTGATGGATATTCGGGTGTTAGTTCTATACATAAAAGCTATGTAAAACAGATGTAAGATGAAAATGGGGTTAGTTAATGAAGGAACTAAATGGTTTAATTCAAAAAGAAAATCTTACAATATTGGGTTCAATTATTAAAATCAATCGAATAAATCAGAATATGAGCCAGCAAGCTTTAAGTGAAGGTATTTGTGTCCCGTCGTATTTGAGTAAAATTGAAAATGGTGAAGTAGTACCTAGCTTAGAAATGATTCGGTTATTGTTTGGTGAGTTGAGCATTATTTATCAAGATAATGTTGAATTTTTACAAGAAACAAGAAATCAACTTGAATTATTTTTTGAAGAATTAAATTTAAATGGTTTTATCAAATCAGGTGAGATTTTCAAACAACTAGAGCAAAATGAAGAGCAATTAATACATTCACCCCTCATTATTGATTACTACATGGCCAAGCTAGCTTTTTATTGTGGGAGAAAAGAACAAGACCGATATATGAGCGCAAAGAAGACAATCCAAAACGTTGAAGGATTACTGAATCGTGTTCAAAAACATAGATTCCATTTTTATGAGGCCATTAATCTTTTTATCATCGAAAAAAACTTAAATCGATCGAAAGCAGAATTAATGCTAGCGCAGCAGTCCATGGAAACAGGTCATTTATATTATTTTTTAGCAAATGTTGAATATAAGTTAGGCAGTTATTATGGAGCGGTCATCTATGCAGAAAAAGCATTACACTATTATTTAGAAGAAGTAAATATCATCAATGTGAGCTTAACTCATCAATTTCAGGGATTATTAATCTATCAATTAGGGACGAAGGACTTATATGAGGGCTCTTTTGAAAAAGCAATCAACTTTGCCAAGAAAATTAATAGAAACGATATTTTATTATCAACTCAAGTTCTTTACACATATATCTTAATAAAAGAGAAAAATTTAAATGCAACAGAGCAAATAAAGCAAATTTCGAATATCGTAATGAATGATGAAGCGGAATCTGAATTCAAAAGATACTTGTCATTACTTGAATTACTGCATCTAAATTGGACGGGTCATTCACCTGTGACAAGTGTAGATTTCGAAAGTCAGAGTCCATTTTTTCAAAAACTATATCAAACTTATGAAGAATTATTTGTGACGAATACAGTAAGAAAAGAAGCTTATGAAGAGCTAAAAGAGTTATATGAAAGTATTGGACATCAAAATTTGTTCTTTGATTGTTTACTAGAAGATTTATGGATTTCTTTTGTTGAAAATAATCGACTATATAAACAAGCCTACTTAAAATTGAAAAAAGATAGAATGTGAGAAACTAATCGCTAATAATGTATTTTAACGTATGAATGAAGCGAAGTATTTCTCACAGTCGCCGCATATCAAAGAACCTTGTCGTGCTCTATAATGAGTTCGAGGGGGTGAAGGAAATGATTCAAATACTAAAAAATAAGAATTTCTTTTATTTTTTTAGTGGTACATTTGCATCAAGCATTGGCGATGTGCTGTTTAATTTTGCAATTGGACTCTATATCTTACATTTAACCCATTCAGCATTTCAATTATCATTATACGGTATGATTGGTGCAGTCACTTGGTTAGTCTTAACGCCAATAGGTGGAGTTTTTACTGATCGCTGGAATCGAGTAAAGATTATTTATATGACTGAATTTATTAGAGGAATAGCTGTCTTAAGTTGTGGAATAAGTATGATTTTGCTAGAAGATCAACAATTGATTCTCTATATATTATATGTAACGACATTCATCATAGCAGTAAATGGTGCGTTATTTGCACCAGCATCTCAAAGCTTAGTACCATCTATTGTAAAAAAGGATGAACTATTAAAAGCAAATTCATTAATGTCTTTAACTTATAGCATAAAGGATGTTTTTGGAATCTTATTAGCAGGCGTCATGTATGCATTATTAGGACCTACGATTTTGGTCATCATTAACGGCGTGTCATACTTACTCTCAGGCTTTGCAGCACTTTTCATTAAAGTAATTGAAAAACAGGAACAAGAAGTAAGTAAGAATAATGTGTTTAAAGATTTAAGGGCTGGTATTACCTATATCGTTTCAAAAAATAAACCGATTTTATACCTACTAGTGATGGTAAACATCATTAATCTAGCAAATGGACCAATTCAATCTGTATTACTACCATTTTTAATGAAAGAATATATTAAAGCACCAGAAATGCATCTATCATATCTTTACTCTGCATCCGCACTAGGTGGGGTATGTGGTACAATTGTCATCTCAAAATTAAACATATCAAATCAACCATTTAAACTATTAAAAGCGTCATTTGGATTAATGTTCATAGCCGTCATCAGTCAATTTATATTTTTCCTATTATTTAAATCAAATATATTAATCTATCCACTATACATCGTACTTTTAATCGTCGTATTCATCGGCAGTGGAATGATCAACGTTTGTATGATGATCCCTATGCTAACATATGTACAAAAAGTAGTGAACAAACAATACTATGGTAGAGTCATGGCAATCTTCTCAACACTATCAGCCATCACAGCACCAATTAGTATGATGCTAGGCGGATTTTTAATCGACCGATTTAGCATAAGCACCTTGTATATCATGTCGACTAGCATTCTACTTCTTGCGATTATTTTAAGTCGATTCTTTAATGAAACGGAAAAACTAAGCGTAATGGAAGAGCGGACAATATAAAAAGAAGCAAGCTTTTGAAAAATGACCAAAAGCTTGCTTAATATGAAAATGCTAAAAATGTCAGAGAAAATAGTTTGACTTCATAATTACCAAAATTTATAATATATTTACATTCATATCACGATTCCATAGCTCAGCTGGGAGAGCACTACCTTGACAGGGTAGAGGTCAACGGTTCGAACCCGTTTGGGATCATTTAATTTAGAAGGCTCAAACCTAAGTGTACCAAGGGTTTGGGCTTTTTCTCTATTTTCATTTATTTCCATTTTTTGTAATGAATATTATTCATTGCACAAAGACTGCACACAAACTTCACGAGCACATTAATTTAAACCAAATTTCTCATCAAATCGATCAGCTGTATTCCTCTGCATTTCTTCATTGGAATGTGAGTAAATACCAAGTGTTGTTTCAACTCTTGAATGACCTAATCTTTCACTAACAATTTTAGGATTCTCGCCCATTCTCATTAAAATTGTGGCATGAGTGTGGCGCAAATTATGAAATGGAATTACGGGTAAATTTGCTTTTCGAATGAGCTGTTTAAATTTACGAATCAAATTTCTAGGCTCAAGGTAATTTCCATTCTTTGCACAAACAACTAAATCAAGATCTTTAAAGTTTTTTACTTTTGATCTTTTTTTAATCTGTGAGGTTTTATACTCTTGTAATGATTTAATGACACTATCTGATATAAAGATTTCTCGAAATGAATGGTTTGTTTTTAGCTCTTTTATAAGAAGACCTTTATTTTTAGATCGTACTAAGTTTTCTTCAACGTAAATAACTCCTTTTACTAGATCAACGTTACGCCATCTAAGAGCTAAAATTTCACCGCGACGCATTCCAGTAAAAATGGCTAATTGAAATGGGATTAAATAATTATCACGTGCGCAAACTTCTAAAAAAATTTTTGCTTCATCAACAGTCCAAGTTTGTTTTCTTGTCTTTGAAATTCTTGGAGGTGTAGAATCTTTTACCGGATTTGTTTTTATCATTTCCCACTGCAATGCCTTCTGAAATGCTTTAGATAAAATATTGTGCATAATTTTTACATAGGCATTTGATAAACCTTCATTTAATTTTGAGGCATAAAACTGATCAATGTCATAAGTTGTAATCTTTGGTAAAGGTGTTGATTGAAAATAAGGAACTATATGGACACGAATTATTGTTTGGGCCTTTTCAAAACTAGTTATTTGAACCTCACTTTTGTAGGTTGAATTGACCCAGTTTGTAATGAAGTCATTAAATAGTTCTTTAGTAGGTTCAATGAAATTTCCTTTTGCAATTTCATTTTTAAGTTTGATCATTTCTTCTTGTGCTTCACGACGCGTGTTAAAACCACTACGATAAACTTGTTTACGTTTACCAGTTTTTTGATCAGTACCTGCATCGATTCGGAAAGCCCAAGAATTACCTACTTTTTTAGTGACATAATTGCACCTCCAATAATTTTTGGAGGTAGGGTGTAATTATTAGGATTCACTTTTTCAATTTATATATTCAAATATCGGGTACTCATCATAATCGCCGAAGAATAATAAAAATATGTGCTTGTCCATTGCTTACTAAATTAATAATAAAATAAATCCGTTTTACTAGGAATCTTAACTAGTCACTAACTAAATTAGTTACATGATTGTTTTTATATATTTAATAAAAGGATTCTGACCAATTAGGTGTAATGAAATAAAAGAAGATAATGTGGGGGTGGAACAATTGGAGAAGACTTATAGAAAAATTATTAATGAAATAATAGGACCGCAATTCATTTCGAATGGGTTTAAAAAGAAAGGAGACACATTTGTTAAAAAAAATTCAGACTTTTCGTTTGTTGTAAAAATTTATGATGTCTGGAAAGAGGCTGATGATGTATCTTTTACTTTAAGAACAGGTATCTTTTTAGAAAGTTTATTTGGTATTTATTTTATGAAGAGATTACCTAAATTTCCCATTTTAGATGATTCGATTTATCAGGTGAATATTTCAAATTTAGCTAATCGCTCTCATGAATGGTATAAACTAAATTCGAAGACCAATATAGAAGAATTAAGAAAACAAATCGATGATGATATTAACTCCTATATATTCCCACATTTTAATTCAATAAGTACTATTGATAATCTAATAAAGTCCATGGAGAATGAAGAAGGTTTTTTATGGAACGAATCACCTCATTTCTTAACTATTTTGTATCAAAAGTATGGTTATTTTCAATCCGCTTATGATAGGATGAATAAGGTTTATAAGAATTGTGAATATAATGCACAAAAAGAGTTTACAAAAAAAATTGCTGATCGTTTAGGAATAATAATTGAATTCCAGTAAATTTAATATTTCATAAATTACGTTTTTCGTGGGTTGAAAAAACAGAGTATCAAATTAAAGGATCCTCTGTTTTTTTCAATTAAAGACCTTTATTTTCTATAGTTTCTTATTCAACTAAATGGCAGTTTAGTTTAAGTGAAGAGGTTCACAAATATTTACATATTTTATTATTTGTAAATCCTAAATTAGGAATGTGAGTAATTTGCTTTTAAGTCCTATTTTAAAAGAATTTACTATAATGCTCATGACGTTGTTTTCCACTTAGTTCGGCATAAATACGTGTTGTTTCACTTTTTTCATGACCTAATAAACTTTGGATTACTTCAAGAGGAGCCCCATTATCCATTAAATGAGTTGCGTAACTGTGTCTTAGTTGATGTGGTGAAATTTCTTTATTAAACTCGGAACGTAAAGAAACATTTTTAATGATATATCGTGTTTGCGCGATACTTAATCTATGTGGGGCTCTATCTGTTACAAATAATGCGGCATCTTCGTCTTTTCGCTCATTTAAATATCTATTTAACCAAATTTCAGATCGAACATTGAAGTATACTTCCCTTTCCTTATCACCTTTCCCTCGTACAACTACAGAGTTATTAGACCAATTTAAATCTCTTCTATTAATTAATACAATTTCACCTATCCTACATCCTGATGAATACATAAATTCAATTAATGCATGTTCTTTTGCTGTTTGACATGCTTCACGAAGGTGTTCAATTTCTTTTTCAGTTAAGAACTTAGGGATTCGAGTTCCTGATTTAGGTTCTTTTAGTTTTGAGGTAGGATTTCTTTGGATTTTACCTTCTTCATGCGCCCAACGGAAAAAAGATTTAATAAAGCGCACGCGATGTGCCAGACTTGCAGGCTTTAAGGTTACACCTACCTTTCCAAGATACTGTTTTAATCCTTCAGTTGTAATTTGATCAATAGCGATATCACCAAAATGTTTTATTAATAGATTCGATTGTAACTGATATGCTTGTAATGTGATTAATGAGTATCCTTCGATTATTTTATCATTATAGTAACTTTGCCAAGTAGTGGATAATAACATTTGGAAATTCCCTCCAATAATACTTTCATATAAATATTATTGACTAAAATATTGATTAAAAGCATGTATGAACAGCCAAAGGTTACTTTTTTTTTATTTAAGTATATGGGGTCCTAATTGAATAAGAGGAATTAAAAAGATGAATTGGAAAATATTTTTTTGAATGGTAAGATAATTAAGAATTATTAATTTATAAGTAAGGGTAACAGGTGGTGCAAGAATGGTTGATTACTACGGGGAACTATGTACAAGAATATATGAAAGTAATAAGTCAATTGCTGAGGGGAAGGAACTCGATTTTTTTCTTTCTTTTGTGAAAGACAAGAACATGAAAGTGTTAGAACCAATGTGTGGAAATGGACGAATGTTGATTCCATTTATGCAAGAGGGGATAGATATTGAAGGATTTGATATCTCAGAGGATATGCTGAAATTATGTAAGGAAAAATGTGGGGAATTAAATCTTTTTCCCATTATTTTTAATGAAAAAATAGAGGAATACAAAAGCGATAAAAAATATGACTTAATCATGATTCCATTCGGCTCATTTTCTCTACTACCAGATCACTTGGTTGACCAGAGTTTAGATAATATGAAATCGATGTTAAAGAATGATGGGAAATTACTTTTAACGATAATAACCAAGAAGAGTGAAGCTGAAGAAATTTTTAATTGGGTTCAAACGAATTGTGTAAAGTTTCATGAAGAAACAATCGTGGAAAATAAAAAAGTCCAGTATGATCCAGTAAAAAAAATGTTACATACGAAGCTGAAATATGAACTGATACAAAATGATTTAATTATTAAGACTGAAATAATGGATTTTCCAATGCGTCTGTATGAAAAAGGTGAATTTGAAAATGCATTAAAAATTAATGGACTTCAAAAGATTGTTATTCATGAGGTCGCAAATGGATATGGAACAGGAACTTCCTTTAACGTTTATGAGTGCAGCATCTAATTAAACAGCACGAAATACTAACTTAGTTTGATTATTGCAAAAAGTAATATCTCCTGAGATAGGATGATTAGATTGAAAGAAAAAGAAGTATATACTGAATTGCAAATTAGTTTTTACTCCATTATTTCCTTTATTAATTATTATTTTATGATTATTTTAATTGCCATTTTATATGATGTAAACGAACAGTTAGCCGGCGGTCCAGCATCAATGACGGCCATTGTATTTGGACCATTTATTGCTATATTTCTAGCAATAATAACGTATTTACTATTAATGACGTTTAAGAGAAAAGGAAAATTAAGATTATTAGAAGTAGGAATATTATTTCATCTTATTTTTATCTTTGTAAATATAGCTATTATTCTAGTAGTACTCCTAAGTGACTAAATAAATAATATTTTAATTCAAATTATGTGAACATCATAAAAGGCTTATTTCGACCTTTTTAAATGCCAATTTGTGGGATAGTACAATAAGAAAAAAGCTATGGAATTAATTTGAGATTATATGGAGTTGAACATATGGATGAAATATTAAAAGTAGATATACTAAATAGTCACTCGTTTAAGATAGTAAAATGTGCAACTGAATATATAAATATTGAAGAGAAAGATTCAATTAATGAAGAAAACTTGGTAAATGAATTGAAAACTTTAATTAATCAAAGTATTAATACTCAAGTTAAACGAATCGGCGTATTCATTAACAAAGCTTCAAATCAATATTTAAGTTGTTCAAGAATGTTAATTGAACTTGGATTTGATTTATATACATCCAAAGTTGAAGTGTTTAGATCATTAAATGATATCTGTAGTACATGTGTTGATTATGAGTGGCATTCTATTGGAGATAAATTTTTTTCAGAAGTTGATTTCAAAGTGCTTTGGAAACAATGTATGGAAGGTTCTCTAAATAGAAAGCCATCTCTTTCGATAGAGGAACAACTAGATTCTGTGAAAACTCTATTGGGATCAAATTGGTACAAATCTTGTATAGTCATATATGAAGGGTGCAAACCAATTGGAATCACTATTCCTCATTTAGAGCCTGGAACAAAAGAGGAAGGAAGGCTATTCTATTTTGGACTATTACCTGATGAGCGTGGTAAAGGTAGAAGTGCTCAATTACACTATCAAGCATTGTGTATTTTAAAACAAATGGGAGCGACTTTTTATAAAGGAAGTACTCATGAGACAAATATAAAAATGCAAAATGTGTTTTATAAAAACAATTGTTCAATTAAGTCACATACTGAATCATATTATAAATATTTCTAACTGGCGCTTTAGTTGTTCAAATTATGACAAAGAGGTAGAAATAGAAGTGTTTTTTTGAGGGGGAAACAATGGATTTTTCAAAGTTTGGAGCTTTCATGATTCAATGTAATAAATGTACAAGAGGTTCATCGGTTTCTGAGGAAGATTATGAAAAAGAATTTATAACTTGTTCGGATCCGGAGTGTGGTAGTGAATTTACAATTTACGAAGGAATAAAAAATGGTTTAAAAAAGGTCGAAGACCATATCACCCCAAATTTCTTCTTGGCAAATGATATGTTTAATAGTGTTATTGATGTTAAAATCGGCTATACCGACCATGTTGAACTTCCTGAAAATATTAAGAAAATATATAAAATTATGTTGTTTCCAACAGGTCCATATCTTGCCGGTTCTACAAATATTACAAATAACGGTTTTGATATTTTTACATCATTAGATAATAGCAGTGATCCATCTATAGTTGGTGAAACTGGAAAAGTTATGATTATGGTTAATTATAAAACAGAAGATTATGAAGTACCCTGGTTACACATGCTACAATATGCATTTGACCAACTGCGATCTAATGACTACCTTACAAGTATATTGTTGTCTGAAATAGCATTAGAAACATTTGTTGATTCAACTATCACAATGGGATATTCACAGATAGGGCTAGATGAAGATAGTATATCAAGAATATTAACTGCCACTGAAATACCTGTAAAAGTAAATCCATTAATGCATAATTTGTTTGGTGTTAAATTAGCTTCATCATCTGCTTGGAAAGTTTGGGAGAAGAAAGCTCTTAAGTGGAGAAATGAAATAGCACATGGGACGAAGGTTAACGCATCAAAAGAAGAAGCAGTTTTAGTATTTGAAACGGTTATTGACGCGATCTTCCATTTTATAGAAGGGGTAGACAATCACTTAAAATTAAAGGGTTATAAACAAGGCTTATTTTTTAGAAGCGAATAGAATCAACTTAAAGAGCTCATTTTAGGGTCTTTTTATTTTGCAAATGGAGGATAATGTGCATTAAATACCACTAATACAGTAGGCGTATTTTTTATTAAAAAGGGTTCATCCATTAAATGGAGAATAATATTATACGAGGTGAAAGCATGGCGGAATTTTTAAGTACATTTATATTCATTTTACCTGGAATTATGGCTTATTTTTGGTTGCAGGTATTTGGCCTAAGTCCTACTGTTAAACATACTGCGCCTGAATTATCAGGTATTGCTGCAATGTTGTGGTTGCCTGTAAGTTTTATCACATTGCTAGTATTGAATACCTGGAGTGCTTTAATAAAATTAGATTTACTATCTGTGGATAAAGTATGGACTGTAGAAGCTTTAAGTAAAGCTACTGCTGATATTAAATATTTAGTGTTATTTTTGGTAGTCAGTTTTATAGTGAGCTTCCTTATTTGTTGGTTTTGGAGTTTATGGGGGCATGAATTCATTAGAAATAGAATTAATTACGTGAGAAAAACAAGAAATATTGCTCCTTTATCCTCTAGTTCATCTGTTTGGGAAGAATTTTTCATAAAAGTTAATGAAAAACAAGAAGAACAGGAAAATGAAATAAGTGGTAAAAAGGCAGTTTTTATTATATATAAGATTGATAAACCTGAAGAATTTATAGTTGGATCTATGACAAAGGCATCAAGACCACTTGAAATAGATAAAGGATTAGTATTAGAAGAAACACAAGAGTGGAAAGATTATTTAAAAGACAAAAACTATACAATTATTAGATCTTATGTTGATACTAAATCAGGAATGGTTGTTGAAGAAATAGATTATAAATCATTGTTAGCTTCAGATACCATTCCTGAAGAAAGTAATTAACTTTATCCTTTTTTTGGTGGCGGTGATACTTTAACCCCATCTACTGAACCTTTAACTCTACCACCGGGAGACCTTGATATAGGTTGTCCAGAGTTGGACTTAGATGATGGGTTTGGATGTTTTTTTTGCAAACAAGTTCATCCTTTCAAGTGAAATATGCACTCTATTTTCGAGGGGTGGGTCTAGATGGTGGAGATACTTTAACTCCGTCTACCGATTCATTTAGTTTTCCGTCAGAATTAACGGTTTGTTGTTTAGTCATGTTACAACTCCTTATATCGAATCTTTTAGTCTATTTTTTGGGATTTGGAGGTGGTGAAACTTTGATACCGTCTACAGACCTTGTTTCATCAGAATTTCCATTTGTTTTCTGATATATATAAAGACCAAGTGACATAGAACATTCCTCCTTAGTGAATTTAGACACAACCAATTGATATATTTCGACGTAAGGAGAGATTATCCTTTAATTGAAACTAATACTAAAAAACCATAGTACTATTTTAGGAATATTTTTTATTCTATGTGACAAAAGTTAAGCCCCGAACCCCAAGTCTACTACGTACAATTGTTTTTCAACTAACTGGCGTGTTAGTTGAACAAAATCACGAGTCACTTCAGTGACTCTTTTTTTGTTTAATTAAAAGATAGTTTAGTTCAAGAAAGGATTGAGGAAAGAAAGAAAATCGCTATTTTTCAATTAGAAAATAAGGCATAATTATCATTAGAATATTTACATATGAAAGGTAGATTTTTATGGGCAGAAAAAGGAGAGAATTAACGGTAGATTTTCCGCATTGGAATGAGTTTCACCCGTCATTTTTAGAAAAAATGGTAAAACAACTCGATGAAAGTGGCAGTAAATTATTAGGAGAACCTCTCATTAATTGCATATGCGGATTTGTTATTGATGGAGCTGATGTTTTGTTTGATAATGAAGGAAATGGCTTTACATTAATATCTATTGTGGCTTGGAACAATATGAGCGAAAAAGTCACAATTAGATGGAGTTCTCCAATGAATGAGAGAATTTACCCCATTAGTAATGTTAAAGAATTGGATATCACATTTAACTGGTGTACAGATTTTCCAATAGACGAATTAAAAAGAGTAACCAAGAAAAAAACTATCGTAGTTGACTCCGAAACATTCCCGTTTGATGTTGAGTATTCGGGTTATATTGATGCAGACATACTATTCGAAGTAGCTTTAAATAATCAAGGAAGTGATGAGGAGAAACAGCAAATAGTTGATACGCTAAAGGGTGCTTATGATTGATGGAACATTGAAGCAGAAAAAAATAACACTCAGTTTATTAAATTTATGAGGTATTTTAGAAAAATAAGAAATAAGTATGTTTTTTACTTTGATATGGGTAGTAGTGGTATTGATGCAATACACTTTCTAATTCAATCATTAGTAAGTAACAATAATTTGTCCATTTCAAAAGTATTCATAAAGCAGGCATAACTTTAAACTAAATTCGCGTATTACTTTAGCAAGTGAACTTCAACTAACGGATGCGTTAGTTGAAGTTCTTCATTTTAAATTACGAGTTAAAAGAGGAGCCTTTATGAACAAAAGAATTAGAAAGAAATTACATAAAAATCATTTAATTGAAGTAGTGTATAGTGTTAGCATATCTCCAATATGGAGAGAAAAATTATTTAAATCAGTTAAGTGCAAAAAATACATTATTGATAAGAACCATTATGAAGGGATAACTAATCAACTTAATAAGGTCATATTTAATAGGAATCTAAGATATTTCGTGTCTATTATTCCTCAACATGAGGCATATGGGTGGGAGGATTGGGATAGTACTCAGATTTATTTTAAATTTGAGTCAATTGAATTTCCTAATTTAGTAGATTATTCAGCAAATAATCCTGAAGTAATAGAATAAAAAGATTTGTTTATTACATTTTGTAAAACTTATTGAACTAACTGGCGCGTTAGTTACATAAGAAAACTATAAAAGTCGATTTCCTAATAAGGGAGTCGTTTTTTTATAAGGTAATTCGCTCAACTGTTTATATGCAAATATTGAAAAGCCTAACAAAATTGTCACATAAAAACATAAAATGTCATTTGAATCGATGGCTAATCACTCTATCTCCCATTTAAGATATAGAAAAAGAGATAGGATGGTGGCTAGATTTGGATCTTTCTGAAGTTAATATTGCATTATTTAGATTAATTAATGACTTAGGAAAAGAGTATACATATTTAAACCCTATTTTCAGTTTTATTGCTGAGTATATGGTTTTTTTACTTGCATTGGGTGTTCTTATTATCTGGTTTACACGAGACAAAAACAGTAGATTAATGATCCTATGTGCAACAATCACTTTTATTTGTGCTTTTATTATCGGTAAAATATCTGGTGCATTTCATTTAAATTATCAACCATATGTAGAATTATCAGATGTAAATAAGTTGATCGAGAAAGAAAAAGATAATTCCTTTCCAAGTGATCATACAATCCTATTCTTCTCATTTTGTAATTCATTTTGGCTTTTCAAAAGAGGTTGGTCAATCTTATGGATCTTCTTAGCTATTTTAGTTGGTATCTCCCGTATTTGGGTAGGTGTTCATTATCCATTTGATGTTATAGCAGGTATACTAATAAGCTTTGCAACTGCAACCATGATATATTTCACATTACCCAAATTAAGTATTACAAGAAATATTTTAATGTTTAATGAAAAATTCGAGGACAAATTTTTTCAACCATTAAAAAAGTCAAAAGAAAACAAAAACTACTAATTAGGGGATAAACATGAAAAAAATTTTAGTTGTAATTACGATTATGATAATAGGATTAGTAGGGATAAAAGGTTATGATCTTATACATGGTGGATTTGAAATTAAAATAAAAAATCAGACAAATAAAGAACTATCTGGTTTATATTTGACCTACGATAATATTAAATCAGATATTAAGATACCCTTAATTGATTTAAATAAAGATTATAAACTTAACGTAAATCCCTCTGTTGATATTGGTGAGAGTTCGATGAAGCTTCATTATAAAGATAACAAAGGTAAATTACATACAGAAACTGTTATTGGCTATTTTGAAGGTGGTTATTCTGGTGATATTTTAATTAAAATAAAATCAATTGATGCAGATGGAAAGCTTAAATTCAATATTAAAGAAAATATTTCTTTGTATTAATATGTGCAATACTTCATCATTGATAGAAACCAATTTTTAAAATACCTAATTCTACTAACTGGCGCGTTAGTTACATTAAATTAAGTATACTTATAATTGAATAAGCCGTTTTTATTAGAACTAAAAAGACGGAATGAATTCACATGCGAATTCATTCCGTCTTTTTAATTGGTAATAACATATGATTTGTAAAATATGTAAAAACTATTGGTTGAGGTGATTTAAATGTTTCTGTTAAAAATATATCTAACTGTAGGGCTTATAAATGGATATGCTTCCCTAAGTAACCAACCAGATATGATAAAAGAGCCAATCATCAAAAGTTTTAAAACGAATTATCCAATGGAAGGTAACTGGGCAAAAATTCCAAAAGGAACAAAGAGAATAACGTTTCAGGTCCAAGCTGAAAATACCGAAACTGTCTTATTCTGGCTCATACCAACTGGAACACAGACCTGGACCGAAAGAAAACTTATTGGTTATGATATAAAGGAAAGTGAAAATGATAATAAATTTTCACTTACATGGAATATAGAAAGACCCTATTTGCATGACCATCTACATATTCAAGCACTGGGTAATGGTATTGCGAATGATTTAATAAATTTATCTATGAATCGAAACGGAAAGTAAAATAATAACTTCCTTGTTGAACTAAAATGCTCGTTAATTGGATAAGGAATAGCCTACTGAAAGGTAATCAAACTATGAAACTTTTTAAGAGTAATCATAATTATTTTCAGACACAAAATTGTAACTCAGTTATTGATACACCTTTCGGAAAAATTGTTTTTGAATTAAAGGTTGATGAATACAATTTTTCTAATATCAATTCAAAAGTAGATTGTTTAAAGTTATCTAGCAGTGGCACTTTACTAAGTTATAACCACAATAAATTCATTGCTGAATTAGTTATTTGTGAACCTACTCATACAATTCCTAATCATATGAATGTTGAAAAGGTAGTTGCTGGAGTTTGGAGAATAAAACCTTTAGTTAATAATCTAAAATGTATAATTGAAACTAAATTAATACCAAAGAATTTAAATGATTTAGTTAGTGGACCTAATAGTGGCGAAGGATTTGATGCCATAACATTTGATTATGAAGAAAATCGAATGACATTAGGTACTGAAGATGGATTAACATTAATAAATCGATCAAATGATAAGGATTTAATGGCAAATCGATTTAGTTCTTTTAATCATGAATTTCCAGATTACATTATTGAGTATATAGATGAATACAAAGGACTTTCTGTGCGACTTGACGAACTTGATGAAAATGAAATTTCTCAAATTCACTTTGTAGTTGCCTGGAATAATAACGTTGAAGAATATGATAATTCGACATGGTTTACCGTAGACATGTCAGGTGATGAGATTCTAACTAAAGAAGGATTAATATAATAGCTTATTCAACTAACTGGCGCGTTAGTTAAATAAGTGTAATTTTCGATTATCGTGAGGTGAAACATTGAGTAATAGATCAAGAGCATTTGCAGCAATAATTGAGAATGATAATATCCTTATGGTTCACATAATTAAAGGTGAAAAGCACTTTTGGACATTGCCAGGTGGTGGACTTGAAAACCATGAGACATTCGAAGAAGCTGTAATTAGAGAAGTACAAGAAGAAGTTAATTTAAAGGTCAAGGTAATTAAACATTTATATACAAATAATTATGAGCATGGTGTTGAAAAGTGTTTCTTGGTACAAACACTAGAACGAAATTCAACACCTCAGTTAGGCTTTGACCCTGAATTACCGTTAGAACAGCAAGAGTTGAAAGAATTTAAATGGCTACCGATTAAAGAAATGGCAGATGATATCCAAGTGTCAGAGGTAATTAGAACTTTGGAATTATTGGTAGAGTGGTTAAATTCGAGTTTCTTATTGAACTAACTGGCGCGTTAGTTATAAAAGTATTAATACTAAATTACAGTATATTCTTACTAGTCGTTAAAGAAAGATGATAATTATTTTACAGTACTCCTATCCCGTAAATAGAAACTATATTATAATTTAGACTTCATACAAGAAGTCTTTTTTTTATTTGGGGGTACTTATCATGTCAGAAACATTAGAACTTAAAATAGAAAGTATTATAAAAAGCTTTGAACATAGAGTTACTACACTTCATGAGGAATATAAAAAGGAGCTACAGTTTGAAATAGAAACGAACTTAAATTTGGTGGACTTAACTGTATTTAGTTGGCAGGGAATTTATGCCTTAGAGATATCTGCTTTTTATGAAGTAAAAGAATTTAACATAAACGAAAATGAAGTGATAGAACACAAAATTGTCGAAAATACACTATTCAATAAATCTTCTGATTTAAAATGGATAAGGAATTTGGCTAAACAAGTTGCAATCATAATAAAAGAGAATCACGGTTTCGAATGTGATATTGATGAATTTATTAATTAATAGAATTTACCTTAGAATATCCTATAACAGTAAAGCGACTTCTACAGGACCAATTCAACTAACTGGCGCGTTAGTTGAAGTTCAAGAGCAGCCATTGACTGATTTATTATTTATGTATGTGGCAGGATAGTCGAACAAGGAATGTTATAATAATGTAAAAAAAGAGGGAATCATAGAGGAATCAACATGACTATTTTAATGATTATTTTTGCTATTTTTTCATTTATAGGTTTGCTATTTTTTTCATTTAAAAATAAAGAGTTTTATCAAAATGAAACTAGCCATGCAGATCCCGGTGATGTTTTAGGGGAAATATTTTTATATATTATTAATTTATTACCGTGGTATTTAAAAAAGCTATCTATGATGCTACTTTCCCTGGGTTTATGCATACTATGTATATGTTATTTTTTTAATGAGTAACGGATGGTTTAAGTGGGTTATAAATGAAGAACTTATGATCCTCACTCTAATACAACTAACTGGCGCGTTAGTTGATGAACAAGAGTCACAAATGTGGCTCTATTTTTGTTTCACTAACTGGCAAGATGGTTCAATAAGAAAAGGGATATTTAAATAATTAGTTGAATAATAAATTAAAAGAAACTTCCGCGGAAGAAAAAAGAGCGAAGTAAGGTGGTAAATTAATATGGATGAAAAAACATATAGAATTGTTAAAACACTTTGTTTATTAGTAGGCGTTGGTGCTTTATTTTACATAGGATCACAATTAAGTGATATTAAACAACATCTTTCAGATATAGCAAGTTTAATTGCAAACCAGTAAAAAAGACAGTTCATAATAAAGTATCTTATACAACTAACTGGCGCGTTAGTTGAACAAAGTTGGACTGCTTCGGCGGTTCTTTTTTTATTGCACTAAGAGCAGTTCAGTGGAATAAGAAAGTGTTATAATTATAACGAAATAGTGAAAAGAAATAACTAACTACTTGTTGGTGAAAAAAGGAGTAGAGATATAATGGAAGTTGGGAAAGGAATACTTATTTCAGGAGCAGTACTATTCGCTCTTGCATTTCCTATGGCTTTCTTTATAGGTGGAATGGCAACCGATGACCCTTATGGTCCTTGGTGGGCCTATTGGGCTGGATTCTTTTATATTGAAGGAATACCAACACTTATAATGTTAATTGGTATAATTATCATTGTTATTATTAAATGGAGGAAAAGAAAGATAACTATAGATAACAATTTGAACTAACGGATGCGTTAGTTCAATATGGATTAGCGTCTGTTAGATATTAAATAGATAAAATATTTTTTTGTAAATAAATAATAGGGGATAAAAAATGAATAGGTATGAAATCTTAGAATCAATAGTTACTAGTGTGGGTTTAATTATATTTTTAACTTGGCTTAAACTAGCTAATTCAACTTCAATAGAAATGTTGTTATTGGCTTTACTAATCTTCATTCTATTCGCAATACTAGTTAGTAGATTCTTTAAATACAATGCGAAGAAACAAAACATTGAACGAAATGAAAAGTGGTATATTTCTCTTTTTATATTTTTCATTGTAATTTTGTATACTGGACTGTTAAATAAATTTATATTAGGCTATACATTTTTTCACGATACATCATGGCTTGTTCCTGGATTTATAGGGGCATCAATTGGTTCATACTTCCGTAAAAAAAGATCGAGATAGTTAAATCATAGTTGGATAAGAAAATTTACTAATTCAAAATCAAAAATTTTCTTATTTTACTAACTGGCGCGTTAGTTGAACTACCTTAGAGCTGATTATTCAGCTCTTTTTTACATTCAAACAGGATATTCCTAGCAAATATCGAAGTAAATTTGTAAGATGCTTTAATTTAGAGGTGGATTCAAATGAATACTGAAATTGTCCAGAAATGGAATAAATATTGTGTAAATAAGAATTTCATTGGTTTAGGCTCAACGCGAAAGGTTTATCGTTTTGGTGATTATGTTATTAAAGTTAATGTTCACGCTATTGGATATCAACAATCTATAAGAGAACTTCAAATTTATGAACATATGAGATCTATTGGCTATGAACATGTATTAGCACCAGTATATTTTGTAAATGAAGAAGTATGTATTCAACAATACTACAATGAATTGCCTTTGTATGATAATCAAACCTTTGACATTAATGATAAAGAAGGATGGTGGAATTTTCCTAAACAATACAAGGAATGCTTGGAAGTACTCGACAAAAAGTTTGATTCATTTGATCTAAAAGATAGCAGTAATTATGGCTTAAATGATAAAAATGAATTAGTGTTGATCGATTACGGGATGAGTAGGAAAATATATAATCAAGAATGGGTACCAGCTGTTGAAAGAGGTGAAATCCCACAAATTGAAATACATGTATGTGTTAAATGTGAAATAAAGAAAGAAATAAGAATGTATGGTGAAAACGATACAGATAAGCGATGTATAATGTGTGGAAAAGAGTAGTTAATATTAACTTTTTACTACTTGGTTTATACAACTAACTGGCGCGTTAGTTGAAGATCATTCTGCTTAATTGCAGCTATTTTTTTTTGTAATATTAGGGTAAAAAAACTTAAATTCTAATAACCTAATTCTTCATATTTTCTATATAATTAAGTAGGTTATAAGATTAATGAACTTAGCGTTAAGGAGATTTACTAAATGCAAAAAAACATGATTTTACTTATTGATGGTGATAAATTACCGTCAAAAAGACATGTTGATAAAATAATTAATAAGTATGGATATTACTATCAACTTGAGCGTGTTAAAGATAATTTTAATGAAGCTGACTTTTTAAATATCACAATAGAAGAAAGGTATACGGGATTAGAACCAAGAAAAGGAATTTTTGGAACCACTGTACCTGTAAGAAAAATATATTTAACTAAATTCCTTAATATCTTCAAAACATTAAATTGTAATTTGTGTTTATGTAGGGATAATCATGAACACCCAATGGCAGTTATTCACGATAAAGAATTTGAAGGATATTGTTATTATTTTTCCCAAGAAAGAAAAAAGATTATTTTCATTGAGGACTACGGATTAGAAGAAAATAGTGTAAATATAGACGATTTATATAAAAAATTATTAGAAATGCCAGATATCGATATTCACAATGAAGAGTCATTAAAAAAGGTAGATTGGAACAAATTTTTACCAGAGAATAAACGGTATAGTGTTGAGAATCTCGAATGGTATAGACAAGCACCTAAAGAAAAACGATTTTTGATAATAGACGCTAATATCAATTCAAATAAAGTATTCAAACAATGGCTCAAGGAACTTATGAACTCGGGAAACAAGTAAACATTTTTATGTACTTAAGATAAACAGAAGTTATTGAGACACTTAATCTTTCTTTAAATTATAATGTTAATTTCTAATTGAACTAACTGGCACGTTAGTTCAATAAGTAAATGGTAAAGTGACAACAATGGAAGCGATGGTGCAGCATGGATACTATTGAGAATAAAAAATGGACAATTAATGGTTCAAAATCAGCAATCTCATTTGAAACGACTGGTGGAGGCGGTTGGAAAAAGTGGGATAGATATATTGCTATTGATGGAAAAAAAGCTTTTCATATTGGTAATATTTGTGGGACTTGTTCTTTTTTCTTTGAAAAGTTAGAAGGAGTAAATAAACCCAATCAAACATTAACTTCTCAAATAATTAGCACTACATTCCAAGAGGGTTTAACTCAATTAGAAGATGATTTTCTTTCAAAGGTATCTTTAATTCTTCCAAACGGAGAATATATAGTCTCCCTGAAAGACATAAAACCTAAATTTATTGAGTTAGGTTCAGATCAAGATTACTTCCACAATGAACAAGTTCAAGTATGGGGGATAGACAGCTTTTATGGATTACCACATTCTCCAAATATTAATTACTATCGTGGCATATCTAAAGAAATATCAAATACTTCCATGTTATTTGAGTTTTTTGTTCCTACGTTCCCCAAAAATTGGTTAGATGAAGATACTATAAAAAAATATAAATCAATTATTGCAGATGATAAGAAGCCAACAGCATTATCCATATCGGTTTTAGATATAAAAGAACCAGCTGACTTTGATGAAGATATAACACACACAGAACATTGGTGTTTAACACATTATATTATTGATGGTCATCATAAGGTGTACTCAGCATCTATACAAAATAAGCCAATTACATTGCTTTCTTTTTTAGCAAAAAAAGAATGTATTGCAAATAAAGGTGAGATAACAACCTTATTTAATTATTTATAAAAGTTTTTTTACAAATTAATTGAAAGTCTTGTTCAACTAACTGGCGCAATAGTACAATAAGCAATCAGATTGAGTGTTTAATTAAAAAACAAGAAAAGGGATGAAATATTGGATAAATCAAAATGGATACCATTGTCTAATATCAAAGATGATGAAGAAATATGGGCAGGGGCAAGAGTAAGATTATACGATGTTGGATTGAATTCAAGTGACAAAGAAAAAGATTACTATGAATTTATAATTTCTTACATTTACGATAATAATGACCATCTTCAATTAACCAATTTAACACCAGGCAAAGCAGGATATGTAACATTTGTTTTAGAAAAAGATTTACCGAATAACTTTGGATTAGGTAAAACTTTAAAATATTTGTTAGGTTTAGAAAATGCTTATATTAAATTTGAGTTTGAATAATTAAAAACTAAGGGAAGCACCTACTTTAATGTGTTTTCCTTAGTTTTATAGAATTTATCAACATTAAAGTTTAATAAAGAATAGTAAAGTTCTTGTTTAACTAACTGGCGCGTTAGTATGAACAACGATCGACGGCTTCGTCGGTCTTTTTTATTTTCTATTTGGAAGAATAGTTCAACAAGGGAATTAGGTATTGTAAGAAGAAGATAATTGTATAATTTAATTTAGGAGGTTGTGTTATGAATAGGCCTTTACTAAGAGCAGAAGGAATAATTTCAAATAGAGATAAAACAAAATTTCTTGTACAGTGCGACTTAGAAGAAACTTTTTATCGTCTACCTGGAGGAAGTATTGAATTTGGAGAACAAGCTTCTGATGCAATTATTAGGGAGTTAATAGAGGAATTTGATTTACAGGTATGTGTAGATGAACTTGTTTGTGTTAATGAGAATATTATTGAATATGAAGGTAGGAAAAGACACAACTGTACGTTAATTCATTGGTGCTCAATAAATAAGCAATTTAATTCTGTTATAATTCATAAGGAACTTAATGACGTAAAACTAATTTGGCGTACATTAGACCAATTAAAATTAAAACAAATTTATCCTGAGGGTATTCTTGATGTTATTGCTTCAAATAAAAATCATATTACTCACATAGTAATCGAAAAAGGATATTAATAACTTTCTTATTCAACTAAAGAGAGCAATAGTTCAAAAGCTGATCGGCTGCTTCGGCAGTCTATTTTTACGATTAGTCGATGGATATTTTTGAATTAAAGTGACGGTGAAAAATTCAACTACAACGGACATAAAAAAACTGTATCAAGAATTACTTAGTTAGTAATCAGTGATACAAGCTTTATATTTAGAAAAACGATGTCATATATATTTATTGTTTAGTGGTTTTTAATCTCGCATTGCTCCTGCCTCTTGGGAAGTCATTGCACCTTGTCCTTCGCTTACATTTGTTTGAATTTCTTGTTTTACTTTTTGTGCATCATCAGTTTTAGCGAATTCTGGACTCGTAATAGAATTCAATTTCTCTTTAGCTTGTTGATTCTGTTGCATAAAAGTCCTCCTTAATTTATCATTTAACAATCTTATTATGTACAAATAAACACTCGGTATACACTCAAGTACTTGAGCGAATTGCACTTAAAGTAAAGGAGGTTGATTATTATGAGGTTGATACTGGAGTTGCTGGCTTTTATTTTCCCCTTTAAGTCACTAATTCTTCAAGGCAGACAAAAAATAAAAACTCCTGTTGTCATTAAGTTGGACAATGGCGTATATAGGATGAACACTCGATCATCCTTTATGTAAAAATAGGGCAGATTAGTAGAAATAGAAACGATATATGTAAAAAGCATCACACCACACTACTTAGTAAAACAACAAAAATTTTTTATAATGTCAAAAAAGCATATGACATAAACGTTTAGAAATCTTAAAATCGACTAAATAGTCGATTTTTTTATTGCAATAAATACGCTAGTAGATGAATTCTTAATTGACAACGACTTTGAAATTAGTTATATTAACATTGTTAATATATACATTGTTAATATTGTTAGTGATGATATTATTATATAGATAATCTACGGTATAAGTAAATAATAGGAGGGGAACCAAAATCAGAAACCTATACGTAACCATATTAAAAACACCGAGTGTTATTATTGGTTTAATAACAGCAATAATTTTTCAGGTTCTGTTTAGCATTATCTGGCTTACAGGGTATGACCATGTTACTGAGCGAATTAATAAATTTAAAATTATTATTGTAAATAATGACTCAAAAGTTGGAGTTCAAATAACAAAGAATTTAGAAGAAAACTTAAAATTTAAAGTCACTCAGTCGTCAGATATAAAAAGTGCCATAAATAAGCTAGATGATCGTAAAGTTCAAATGGTTATTAATATACCTGAAGATTTTACTGTCACGCTTCAGAATAAAGAGAAAGCAAAAATTATTTATTCTTTAAATGAATCAAATCCAAGTATGCTCAAGGGAGTAATGCAAACAGTACAGGATAATGTAACGGCTACCCTTAATAAGGAAATGGTGAAGTTGGGATTACAAATTACTTTTGATCAAATGAATCTACCTTCAGATAAGTCTAATGAATTAGTTCAAGACCTTTCAGATCGTGTACATCCGGTTGTTAATAATATTAATAAGGTATCAAATTTTTCAAGATTGATGGTTCCAATGATGTTAGTAATGGCATCATTTACTGGTTCAATGTTATTTATTTTAGAAATGAATAAAGCGTTTAAAGCTTACAAAAATTTATACAATCGTTGGCAAAGGTTTGGGACAAGAGTTCTTTTAATAATAACGGCTACTATCCTGATTTCTACTTTTGGAACTATTATGGTTAATTTAATGGGAGTACATTCGAATCAAGGGTTTTTCACAATGTGGTTTTTTCAAATAATGTATGTACTAACTTTCTTATTTTTAGCCCAAGTTCCATTTTTTATTGTGAGTGATGCAGGTGGATGGGTAAATATCGCTATGTTATCGATTCAACTATTATCGTCCGGTACAACCATCCCAAGAGAATTATTATCAAGTTTTTATCAGACTATAAGTAACTTTTTACCAGCAACTTATGCAGTTGAAGGAATTATGAAACTGGTTACTGGTGGATCGTCTATTACTAGTGAAATAATTATGCTTTGCAAGATATTAATGGTTATTATTGTAATTACTTTAATACTAGTAAGTCTTCAAAGGGAGCATAAGAAAGAAAAAACTTTAACAGTATAAAAGTGGTATATGTTAATTTTAAAATTAGAGAAAGTTCAGAAATATTTGAGGTGTAAAAAATGAACATACAAAATGTTATTCTGGGATTTTTATTCGAAGAACCAATGAGTGGATACGATATTAAACGGATAATGCAGATATCTGTTGCACATTTCTTTGATGCTTCTTTTGGAGCTATTTATCCAGCTCTTAAAAGAATGGAGAAAGAAGGATTTGTTAAAAAGGAAATTATTCAACAAGAAGGGAAACCGAATAAAAATTTATATGTGATAACAGATAAAGGAAAAGAAGAATTTATAGAGTATTTGGAAAGTCCTATAAATCCAACTATTATGAGATCAGATTTTTTAATCCGATTATTTTTTGGAAAATTTACGAAGAAAGAAAATATAATTAAATGGATGGAAAACGAAATAAAGCATTTAAAACAAGAATTAGAAAATATATTAGATGTGCAAACAAATTCACCTGATACCGATAAATTTAAGAAAATAACAATTGAGTACGGTGTGGAATATTCAAAAATGACAATAAGTTTATTAGAAGCAAAAATTAAGATTTTAAAAGAGGAAGATCAAGTAAGATTGTAAAAGCAAATTTTGGTATGGATTCGACATACAACTTCAATTCTATGATAGAAGTGAACGACAAAACAAAAATTGAATCTAATAAAAAGTGGTTGGTACAAATACCAACCACTTTTTTTATTAATTAAGAATTAGTTTATATGGCATTGCGCTTGCATTTCCGTTAGAATCTTCAACTTTAATGTAGTAGTTTCCTTTTTTGAGGTTAACATTAAAGATTTCGTAGTCTCCATTGCTGTAATAGTCAGAAAAGGCGACTTGTTTTCCTTTTGAATTGTAAACTGTAATGATTCCGTCAAGATCAAATGGGACATCTAACTTGATTGTTCGTTTGCCATCACTTTTTTGAACTAATTTGTAATAGTCGGCATCCCCTTTGTTGTTAGTCATGTTAATATAGCCTACATTTGAATACTTGCCGGACTGGAATTTTAAGGAAAGAGGTTTAGATGGTACATTGTTTTTTACAATAGAACCAGCATCCTCATCTTTTGTTACTACTTCTTTTAATGTAAACGTATAAGGAATAAGACTTGTTGCTCTATTATCCCAGTTTCGTATTTTAAAGAAGTAGCCGCTTCCTTTTTTCGCTCGGAAGGAACCAATTTCAGGTTGATTATCGTATGAGAAATCTACGATAGAAACGTTATCTTCCTCTTTCTCTTCAAGTTTTCCATTTCCATTCGTGTCCTCGTAAATAAGGAGCACGGAGTCGAGGTCTCTTTTCAATTCTGTATGAGCCTTATTATACTTAATAGGAAGTGAACCAGGTTGTTCAATAGCACTATAAATACTTGTTTTATCTGGCTTGAAATAGAATGTATCAATATCACCAATGGATGATAAGTTGCCTACTATAGGTTTAGTAGTTATCCTCTTAGCTGTTTCAAATGTATCGTTATGCTCAAAGTTATCATTTGTATTTTTAAATGCAGTAGAAATTTTGAATTCATACGGATCAAAACTTGATCTGTATGATGATTCATTTAAAAGGATGTAGTATGTTTCACCTTTTTTTAGACCAATATTGAATGGATTTTTCCCTTTCAATCCTGTTCCATCAACCGAGTTCGTATCCAAGCTTGAGTATATAGTATCTAGATCATTAATTCGATCACTGTACTTATGAACAAGGGAAATTGGAACATTATGTCCTTCTTTATCTGTAAATTTCATTTCAAAAACAGAGTTATCTTTTGGTGTGAATTTAAACCAATCTTCATCGCCTCTGTACTGAAAAGAACCTTTATATGTTTTATCTGATTCAATAGGAATCGCTTTATCTTTTACCAAATCAAAATAACTTGTTAATTTATTAAATTTATAGTCCGGTTTTATGAATTTATCATAAATTTCCTTGTACTTATTAAAAAATCCATTTTCTTGTGATTTGGTATTTTCGTTTCTTTTTCCGGCTTGTGGGAAATTATCTTCATCCGGCGTAATATCTTTGATTTCAAAATCAACTTGATATGGTTTTTGAGAAGTATAGCTTCGTGTGAAATCAATCTCTTTCCCGATAAGTTGATCGTATTCACTAAGTAAAGGCTTGTTCGTCACCTCTAAAATATATTCCATCCCAGGAAGAGCGGTCATTGAAGCTGTCTCTGATTCACCGTATCCAAAAGATTTAAATTGATCAACAACATTAATACTTTCATGGATTGAGCCATCCTCGTTTACAACCTTATTAACCATATGTAGCCTAAAGGATGAATCCATACCTTCAACAGCAGATACGTGGAATTTTAATACTTTTTCTGGTTCCCCAATATTTCCGGGCACCTTAAAACGATAATAATCAGAGTCACCAGGAATAGGATTTTCTAGTCTTGACACTGAAGTCGATAATTCATCAGTGAAGTAGTTAGTAAGCGATGTTTTAAATGGAAGTGAGTCTAAGATAAAGGGATTTTCCATTGTATTACCATCATCATGAAGTTGATCTTTACGGCTTACAGTAAGTGAGTATTTAGATTTCCCATCTTCATTGTATTGTCCAAAGGAGTCTTTTAAAGCAATTACAATCGTACCTTTTTTCGGTGCTTTGAAGTATGAACCTTCAGCCATTCCAGCCTTACGATCATTAACATCTAGTCTATACTCGGGTGAATTTGCTCCTTCCGGATAAAATTGTAATTCGTATTTCAAATCATATTGAGTTTCACCTTGAAGACTTATCTGGACATTCTGATTCTTATCTACAGTAAACTTATAATAATCAATTTGTTCAAGTTTATTCAAAGCACCCGTAACTGTTGTTTCAGTTGATATTGTAAGGGGTTTTGCTTTTTCTAAAATCTGATCATCCTTTACAATAGATTGACCCGGAATCTTTTTAGGGTCAAAAGATAGAAGTTTAACAAGGTCGATCATTCCGTAACCATATTTTGCATCGAACCCTTTTTCCCCTAAATCTTTTGCAGTATGCGTTAAAATATAATTTACTTGATAAGGTGTGAGCTTCGGATATTTAGATAATAATAGGGAAACCGCACCTGTAACCATTGGAGCCGCCATAGATGTACCGCTCATATGGACAAATGTTGATCCTTTATCAGGTGAATAAACTGTCGAGTAAATGTTATTTCCAGGTGCTGTAACATCTACAGACGGACCGTATGTTGAAAAATTAGCCAATTTATTGTCCTTATCTGTAGCACCAACGCTTATGACACCATCATAGGCTGCTGGATATTGTAAATTTTCTGTCCCAGTGTTACCTGACGCAGCAATAATGACAATACCCTTATCAATTGCTTTTTCTACGGCATCTTTTAAGATAGGTGATGGACTAATAGAACCTAAGCTCATATTGATAACGTTAACATCTTGTCTAATTGCTTCTAGTATACCTTCAGCTACAACATAGTCAGTACCAAAATCAGATTTGTTAAACACGTCTATCGTTACTATTTGAGAATTTGGTGCGATTCCAAAGCCGCCTATACCGTTATTTTTTTCACCAGCAATTATCCCAGTAACATGAGTACCATGGGAATCAGGTATTCCTTTTTTAATAGGGTTCATTGCATTTTTATTAGCGATAATTTTATTAACAAGTTCAGGATGTTTCGTATCAATTCCAGTATCTATGACACCGACACGAATTTTGTTTTTCCCTGCTAATTTTTGTGCTTTGTCAACATTAAGATTATTTAGATGGTACTTTTCAGAGGCTTTTAAATCTACTGTTCCCAATCTTTTAAAAAGAGCACTTTTGGAGATTGATGTAACTTTTGGTAGCTTCGCATAGGCTTGGACTACTTTTTCAAGATCTTCAACATTCTTTACTTCAATCACATCATAGCCTAATGATGGTATTCTTTTAATTAGGCTACCACCGGACTTGCTATGCTCACTCTCAGAAATCGGCGAAGTATAGCTGATAACAAGTTGATTTTCAGAAAATTTCTTATCACCTTCATCAAATGAATTCACTGAATTGGAATTTTTCTTTATAGAGTTCCGATCCTTTACTAAAAGATCTAAATTTTGTTTCTGATTACCATGAACCTTTGTTTCAGCAAATGAAGCCATAGGTAGCTGAGCGGAAAGAGCTAGTGTTGCTGACATGCTGAGTACTACTAAGGTGTTAAAATTTTTCTTCTTCACAACATTTACCTCCTTGATTTTTTAAATAGGCCGCTAAATTTAGAAGGATGTTCGGAGAGATTGAGTATTACGTTTTTAATATTAATAATTTTCAGCCTATTTATGAATTTATAATACAAGGCTAACATACGACTATCAATACTCCATTTTTGATTAAAACAATCAATGTTTTTCCTTTTATAAAAAGTTTACTTATACCAATATGCGACATAGGAAATGAAATGTTGGTAGGATTTTTGAATATTCTGTTCAGGGATTATTTGAAATGCAGTTTAAATTAAATGCAATAGATAACGCAAAATATATCGATTATTGAAGTATATTAGGACAAATCAAAAAGAAAAATTGATTAATTTTTTATACCATTACTCAATTTGTTTTCATTTTGTAAAATATTTTACTAATTATATTAGTCATGTAAAAAGATTAAAAGGTTTGTAAAGAATTCTGTCATTTGATTGAAATTTTAGTTTTTTCATCTAGTATAAAGTTGGTAATTTACTATTTTGGGAGGTTAGAAACTATGAAAAAATGGATGGCTGTTTTAACTCTAGTGGCTTCTGTTTTCATGATTACGTTTACAGATGCTTTTGCCGCAAGTACAGGTAATTTATTATTCTCGAACCTACAATCTGTGGTTCCTCTTGCGAAAGCACACGCACATAATGATTACGAACATTCTCGTCCATTAATGGATGCACTAGAGCACGGATTTACTAGTGTAGAAGCTGATGTTTGGCTTATTGATGGAGAATTGCTTGTTGCACATGACAAAGAGGATATACGACCAGATCGAACATTGAAATCCTTATATCTTGACCCATTAATGGAACGAGTAAAAGAGAATAATGGATCTGTTTATTCAGGATATGATAAAGGGTTTACACTATGGATCGATGTGAAGTCTGAGGATGAATCAACCTATAGTGTTATCCATGAACAACTTAAAAAATATCAAAATATACTTACTAAGTTTTTACCTTCAGGAGTGAATCAAGGAGTCATTACTGTTTATATTTCAGGTAATCGACCGAGGGGGTTAATGGAAAATCAGCCAGTTCGGTATGCAGGTTATGATGGACGAATGAGTGATCTTGGATCAGATGCTTCCAATGAATTTATTCCAATAATAAGTGATAGACTTAGAAGGTTTACAGATATTCTTAATGAAAAATGAATCAAAGCTATCTGAAAATTTTAAAACCCCAAAAAATAATATTAAGTAATAGATAAAAGATAAATATTTTTTTCAGTGAATTTTAATAATATTACTTAGTTAAACTTAACTATATTTTTAAAAATTGAATTGCCAATACATAAAGTTTTTTGTATTACCGTATGCGTTGGTTAAACATCACACTTCTTCGGTAACTGCACCCCAATTGTTGAAACCACTAACATTTGGAGGTGCAGTTTTTATCTGTTTTTTTGAGGAATAATGACCTAGACACCTTTATTAGCAAGAAAAATATTCGCTCTAGCATGTCTAGAAAAGGTTTTAAATAATGATTTTATGAAAATTTCTTTAGCCATTTTAAAACAGAACTAATGTATATATTTTTTAAAAAATTAACCTTGAGGTTATCCATGTACTAATTTAATAAATACACTATATTAATAAAAATGAAATGTTTAGACAAAAAAGAAAAACGCAGCCGGAATGAGTGCCGAACTACGTTTTTTGCTAAGGTGATTTAGGTTAGAACTTTTTTACCAACTTCTCAACTAAATATATACAATACATGCGAAAACAAAAAATTAGTTATTGATTGATTTTAATGTCACAACAACTATTTCTGGTCGATTAAATATTCTTAGTGGAATGATACTGTTTCCAAGTCCTCTGCTAACAATCATAGTAGTTTGATCTAAAATATATTTTCCAGAAGTGTACTTTGGAAATAATCCCTGATTTGGGGCAACTAAACCACCGATAAAAGGAATTCTTACTTGACCTCCGTGTGCGTGACCTGACATTACTAAATCAAATTTATACTGTGCATAAAGCGAAAATAATTCTGGTCTATGTGATAATAAAATTTTAAAGTTTTTTCCTTCATCGAGTCCTTTAATCGAGTTCACAATAGCATCTTCTGTTACTCCTCTTTCGCTATAACTCTCACTTATTTTTGCTGGGTCATCAATTCCTACAATATTAATTACATCATTTCTATTTTTAATATGATCTGTGGTGTTTCTCATTACTTTTACACCTAAATTGATTAATTTACTTTCCAATGAGCTGAATTTTCCAGACCACCATTCGTGATTTCCTGTTACATAATAAATGGGAGCAATTTGAATTAATTCTTCCATCAATTTTAGACTTGCTTTTGCATTATACTTTTCAGAGTCTACCAAATCACCAGTAAATACAATTAAATTAGGGCTAATATTACTAACTTTTTTGACTAGCGTACTTTGATTTTTTCCAAAGGACTTACTATGTAGGTCAGATAATTGAACGATAGTAAAATCGTCAAAACCTGCTGGTACTTTTGCAGAATTTATAGTGGTTTCTGTTATAACAAGAGAATTATTCTGAAAATAAATGAAACATATCAAAAAAATAACTACAGTAAAAGTAATTGACAATCTATTTTTTATTTTCTTTTTCAATACTTCACCTCATTAATGTATTTTAGTCTAAATGAATATACCAAAGATTTAAGTTATGTTTTATGGATTTCGTAATATTTGATAAAAAAGACTCATTTATTTCATTTCTCTTCCTATTTCAAAAAGTGAAATATGTTATCTGTTTTTCCATTATCTGTAAATGAAATGGCAAATTAGTATTTTTTAAGACGACTTCTTAATAAAAAACAGCAACTTATTGTGTATAGCAAATAAGTAGCAATTTTGAAAGGCACTTAACGAGTGCCTATTTTATTTTTGTATGTTATTACTCAATTTATAAAAATATTGTCAATCTCCATACTTTCTACAATTTTGTTTTGTACATTTGTATTAGTTATTCAGACATTAGATTTTACGACCACGAATTTTGGTCAATTAATCTAAATTAATATAAACAAGGAGAGAGAAAATGGCTAAAAAAATACTAATTGTAATTTTTCTAGGGACGTTTTTATTCCTTTTACCTATAGCTAATGCATCAACTTTATCATCAAGTATTAGTAATCCTGAATTATCCAATTATATAGATAAAAGTAAAAATCAAAGCGGTTCTGTCAATATTCGGGTAATAGATCGAACTGCTCCAGCTATTCCAAAAGTTTTCTCTGTAAATGAAAAGGCAAATGAAATTAGTGGGAAAACAGAATCAAATGCTGTTGTAAAACTATATTTTAATAATAAATATGTTTCTAAAACGAAAGCATCTAAAAATGGAATTTATACGTTTAAGGATAGAAAGTTAAAAGCATTTATGGCTATTAAAGTAATCTCGGTTGACGCAGCGGGGAATCAAAGTAGACCTGCCTATAGTGAGGTCAAAAGCAACAGGCAAATTTCAAAGGGACAACTAATCATTATAAATTCCAAAACGAATAAACTCTCTTACTATAATAAAGGTATGCTTGTAAAAACTTTCCGTGTTGCTACAGGGAAAACATCAACTCCTACTCCTACCGGAAAGTTCGTCATATTAAATAAGGTAAAAAATAGACCATGGTACAAAGGAAATATACCTGGAGGTGCTCCGAATAATCCACTTGGTAAACGTTGGATGGGTTTAAGTGTTGGTAATTCTCCTGGGAACTCGTATGGAATTCATGGAAACAATAAACAAAGTTCGATTGGAAAATCAGTCAGCGCTGGTTGTGTTCGTATGCATAATGATGAAATTCAGTGGTTGTTTGATCAAATAAAAGTTGGGACAACCGTAATTATAGCTAAGTCTTCAAATTCAAATGGGCAAATCGCTCTATCATATGGTATATCAATTGCTTAGAATTCGAAAAACTCACTTTCTTCTTAAAAATGATTCTTTAACTGGTATCCACATTTAGCAAACCATTAAATGGTTTGCTTTTTTTGACATTCTAATTTTCCTTAATTTTCTATTAATGTAAGTGAGTATCGAATAGTGATTTATCTTGATTTATATTGTTAACTTTCAAACTTCATATTTTCTACAAATTTATTTTGTAACATTTGTAGTAGTTAATCAGACAAGAACACGTAATTGAAATATGAAAAGTAAACAGAGTAAATACGTGTTTAGTCATAATACGATTCAAAGGAGTTTGCAAAAAATGAAATTAAAAAACCTTTTAGATAATACAGATCAAATTTGTTTAAATGATGTTTTAGCAAATATGGATATAGCAGGGATATCCACAAATTCTTTAACTATAAAGCCTAATGAGATATTTGTTGCTATACCTGGATATAAAATAGATGGACATGAATTTGTCAACGATGCGATTGAGGGAGGTGCAATTGTAGTTATTGGTGAAAAGAAGCTAGAGAATTTATCTGTCCCATATATTCGTGTGAAGAATAGTCGATTAATTCTTGCAAAGATGGCTTGTCAATATTATGGAAATCCTTCTAAAAGTAAAATTATGATTGGCATTACAGGGACAAATGGTAAAACAACTACATCTTACATGATTAAAAATATTATAGAATCCTCTGGTCGTACTTGCTCACTTATAGGAACAGTAATGAATGTCGTGAATGGTGAAATATTTCAAACGAAAAATACAACTCCTGATGCAGTTGAGCTCCAAAAATTACTTGCATTAAGTAAGGATGAAGTAGTGGTAATGGAAGTATCTTCGCACGGAATTTCGCAATTTAGAGTTGCAGGAATAGAATTCGATTACTGTTTATTTACAAACTTAGATCACGATCATTTAGATTACCATCAAAGTATAAATGAATATTTTGCGGTAAAGAAAAATATGTTCAATCAATTAAAACCTAACGGAAAAGCCATTATCAATCACAATAATGCATGGGGGAGAGAACTAGCAGAACAACTTAAGTTAAATGGAACAGAACTGTATATAGTAGGTGACAATAGTGAACATGACCTTCAAATAGGTGAAAATAAAAATTTGAAAACCGAGATATTTGAAAAAGATACTCGCTTTGATCTTTTTATTAACATGCTAGGTGAACATAATGTACAAAATGCATCAATGGCTTATTTAACTGCACGGAAGTTAGGAATTCCAAGTAATGAAATTATTGAGGCACTAAAAACTTTTCCGGGAGTACCGGGTAGGTTCGAAATAATTAAACATCCAAAAGGAGCAAATATTGTTATTGATTATGCTCATACTCCTAATGCATTTTATGAATGTTTGCAAACAGCCAAGAAAAATGGTGCAAATAGAATTTTTCATATTTTTGGTTTTAGGGGAAATAGAGACAAAATGAAACGCAGATTTATGATTAATATCTCTAATATTATTAGTGACGTAAGTATCGTTACTCTAGATGACTTAAATGAAGTTTCATACCAAGAGATGGAAAAAACTTTAGCTAACCTTAGTCAAGATAACATTGTAATTCTTGATCGAACAATAGCGATAAAAACAGCATTGGCACAAGTTGATGAAGGTGATTGGGTTTTTATAACTGGTAAAGGACCAGAGACCTATCAGCAAAAATTCAAGTTGCCTACAAGTACTGATAAAGAAACAGTCCAATATTTAATTGGCACAAGTTGAATGCAACATCAAGGTACTGAATTAATTCGTTAATTACTAAAAACATTAAGAGAGGGGAGATAAAATGCTTGGGTTTATTGTAAAAGATATCGGAATTGATTAGGGTACATTTAATACAATTGTGTTAATCAAAGGAAAAGGGATTATCGTCAGAGAGCCTTCTGCTGTGGCAATAGATTTATTTACAAAAAAACTATTGCTGTTGGTAAAGATTCAAAAAAATGATTGGTAGCACACAAGAAATGTTGTTACAATACGCCCAATGAAAGGCGGTGTAATTGCTGACTTTGAAATGACTACAACTATGATTAAACACTATTTTAATGAATCTCAAAAACAAGGTGTTTTGGTAAAAAGCCAAATATTTTAGTAAGTGTACCTTTTGATATTACTGCTGTAGAGAAACGAGCTGTAATTAATGTAGCTAAACAATCTGGAGCAAAAGAAACTTACGTAATTGAAGAATCACTTGCAGCTGCATTAGGTGCTGATTTACCAGTTTGGGAGCCTACCGGAAGTATGGTTGTCGATATAGGTGTGGTACTACAGTAGCAGTTATTTCGCTAGGTGGATTTGTTTCGAGTAAATCCATAAGGGTTGCTGGTGATGAAATGGATTTGGCTATTCACTAATTTTCTTAGAAAACATTTAAATTTAATGAGTGGTGAGAGTACAGCTGAGAAAATTAAAATTGAAATTGGCTACTCGGATGAAAAAGATAGTATTCAATTCATTGATATTAAGGGGGCGTGACCTACTTACGGGTCTTTCTAAAAAAAGTTAAAATTAGCTCTGAAATATTCGAGATGCACTTTATGATCATGTATTAGCTATCATATATGCAATAAGAAATACTTTGGAAGAAGTCCCACCTGAATTAGCAACGGATATCCTAGATAGGGGAATTATGTTGACTGTTGGTGGAGCATTGTTAAAGGGACTGAATAAAGTAATTCGTGCTGAAATACAAATGCCAGTCTTTATAGCAGAAATGCCACTCGATTGTGTTGGTATTGGAACAGGTAAGGCATTTGAAAACATTCATTTATTTAATAAAAATACCAAATTGACAAAAAATTTTTAATAATAGGAATTAAAGCGACTTGATTTTACTAATAATTCTGTTAATAGGAGCACTCTTATGAAAAAAATATTAATTGTTGAAGATGAAAAGGATATGCTGAATTTGCTCAGCACTCATCTAGCATATGATTATAAAGTAATTGAAGCAAAAGATGGTGCAATTGCGTTAGAGCTTCTTAAAGAAAATACTTATGACTTAATTATTTTAGATATTATGCTCCCTTACGTTGATGGCTGGACGATTTGTAAAAAGATTAGAGAAAAAGATGATACTCCAATACTCATGTTATCGGCGAGAAGTGAACTTTCTGACAAAATTAAAGGTTTAGAAATCGGATCTGATGATTATTTAGTTAAACCATTTGATATTGGTGAACTGAAAGCAAGAATAATGGCCCTATTAAGAAGAGCAGAAAGAATATATAACCATTCTTTGAAAAGACATATTTCATATTTGAATTGTGAATTTGTATTACATTTTGAAAGTCGACAGTTATATATCAATCAACAAATTGTTGATTTGACCTCTAAAGAATTCGATCTAATTACTTTCCTTGTATCAGCTCCATCTCGTGTATTTACAAGAGAGGTTTTATTAGCTCATATTTGGGAATCAAATGAAATTAGGGATCTTAGAATTGTTGATACTCATATAAAAAATATTCGAACTAAACTAAGGAGAGTTGAGAAGGATATTAAGTTTATTCAAACAGTTTGGGGAGTTGGATATAAAATGAATATCAATGAGGAACTGGCTTGAGGTTAAATAGAGTTGAACGAAATAAAGATTAAGAATTAAAGTAAAATGATTTCTAAGATAAGGAAGAAGAATGAATCATTAATTACTCAAATTTGGGGATATAATTATGATGGATTTGACTTTACTTTAACAGCACATATGCGAAATGTCCGTCAAAAATTGGGTAGAAAATCAAAATACATTACTACTTTACTACTGTTGTTCGTGTAGGTTATAAATTTGAGGTTGGGAATTAATGCAAAGGAAGATTGTTTTCCAACTATCTTCTCTTACATCTTTTATGCTGTAAGATAATTGCTATTATGTTCATAAGACAATTTTTTGTTATCCAATATTTTTGATTCTGTTTCTTTAACTATAGACTTACCTTTGGATGTTTTCCTTAATTTCTACAGGCTTTGTAAGTCCACTTATTTTATCTCTACAGGCTTTGTAAGTCCACTTGTTTTAATCTCTACAGGCTTTTGAACTTTATTAACAGATTCTTTTGGTGTTTGTGAAGCGTAAGCACTTCCTGTACCCGTAAGTATTATTGCTGAAACACAGAATAATGCTATCCTAGTTTTAAGCATTCTTTTCACTATCCTTTTATTTATTTGTGTTGCACATTTAAAATAACAAAATTGTATAAAGAAAAAATTAAGTTGAAATAAAGATAATATAAAGATGATATAAAGAATTTAAGTATTGGTATCCAATAAAGCATGACCAACAAAAAGGAATTTAGAGGAAATACAAGGAGAGAAATTACATATTAGAGTTGGTTATGAAGGAGAAAATGCAGAACTTTCAAATTAACAATTAATAGAATGTTAAATCTTGGTAAAGATTATAACTAAGACACAATATTAGGGGAGAAGAAGGGTTTAAGAAGTGAAAACTATATTAATTGTAGAAGATGAAATGTACATGCTGAATTTGTTAAATATTCATTTAAGTAATGAATATATAGTTGTAAATGCTAAAGATGGTGCAGTTGCTTTGCAGTATATTAATGAGCATTTGTATGATTTAATCATTCTGGATATTATGCTTCCATATGTAGATGGATGGAAGCTTTGTGAAAAAATAAGGGAGAAGAGTGACACACCTATTCTTATGCTTACTGCTAGAACAGAGTTATCTGACAAGGTTAGAGGCTTAGAAATTGGTGCTGACGATTATTTAGTCAAACCTTTTGAGTTTGATGAATTAAGGGCAAGAGTTAAGGCGTTGATAAGAAGGACACAGCAGAATAAGAATAAAACAGATTCTAAAGAAATTGTACTATATGAAGGTTTACTCCGTTTAGATCTAGAAAGTAGACGATTATTTATTAATAATCAATTTGTTGAGTTGACTGTGAAGGAATTCAGCCTTTTATCTTTACTTGCCTCTTCTTCTTCTAGGGTATTTACAAGGGAAATTTTGTTGGATCAAATTTGGGAAGATAACGAGATCAGGGATTTACGTATTGTGGATACGCATATTAAAAATATAAGAACGAAATTAAAAAAAGTTGAAAAAGACATTAAGTTTATAAAAACAATTTGGGGTGTTGGGTATTCATTACAAATAAAAGAGGAACTAGTATGAAACTTAATAGTATCGGAATAAAAATAGGATTAACCATTATGCTTCTATTTTTAGTTGTTCTTTTGCCGCTTGGATTTTTTATTGATCGGATTTTTCTACAAACATATTCCTCACAGGTTCATCAAAAAGTAAATGAACAATCCCGAGATTTAGTAGAGCAGCTAAGCAAACTACCTGAGTCTGATCCCAACTTTTATAACTTTTTAAGCATTATCGTGGGCCAAGAAATTGTAGTGTTTAATTCCGAAGGTAGAATCATTTCTAATTCAGTTTTTGATTTTAAAAAAGGGGCGCTTATTCCTAAAAAATTACTTAATAAAGTGAGGGAAGGGAAACACTTTGAACGGGATTATTACAAACAGGGAACAAATGATCATTACGTTTTAATTGGCCGACCCATTATTCAAAATAGGAATTTCAATGGTGGATTATTAGTTTTTTCTACTATTAATGAAATGCCTGACATAAGAAATTGGATTATTAGGTCAATTGTTGGAGCCATTATACTTGCCTTAGGGGTTACCATTTTTGTATCAAAAAGGATGTCTAAACCACTGATTGAAATGGAAAAAGCTACAAGAGAGATTGCTAAAGGAAATCTGAAAACTAAGGTGCAAATCAAATCAAAAGACGAAGTGGGTTCGTTAGCACAAGCAATAAATGATTTAAGTATAGAATTAAATAATTATCGTACCAATCGAAGCGAACTTTTAGCTAATATTTCACATGAACTACGTACCCCAATATCTTATTTAAAGGGTTATGCACAATTAATTATTAGCCATAATTATCGGGATGACAATGAGCTTGAAGAATACTCGGGAATAATTGTAAAAGAATCGGACAGGTTAGCGAAGCTAATCCAAGATTTATTTGAGCTTTCCAAGATGGAAGAGGGCCAAATTAATTTGTATCTTCAACCTATCGATATTGAAGATATTATCGAATCGATCCTACAGAAAGTAAAACTAAAGGCATTGAAAAAAAATATAAATCTAGTATTTAATGTAGTAAAGGAATTACCATTAATTGTCTCAGATGGTTCAAGAGTAGAACAAATCATCATAAATCTTTTAGAGAATGCAATCAATTACACCGAAGCAGGTGAAATCGTAGTTACAGCCACATATACAAAGAATTCGATTACTGTTTCTATAAAGGACACAGGAGTAGGCATTGCTGATGAGGATCTTCCTTTTATTTTTGATAGATTTTATAGGGTTGAAAAGTCGCGATCAAGAGAAATGGGGGGCACTGGCTTAGGACTTGCCATAGTGTCCCAGTTGGTAAAACAACTTCAAGGTGATATTACAGTTAAAACCGAGCTTGGAAAAGGTACTGAGTTTCTTTTATCATTACCTTTAAAGTAGTGTGAGAATTACCGAAATTAAGTATAGGAACAGGAAAAAATTATATACTTATGTGAGGGATAGTGAGTGGATGATAATTTAATTTTCTTATTCTCTATTATTACAATTGTTCTTGGCTTTTTAATCTTATTTGTAAATTTTCAAAAGTTAATAAGTTACTACTTATTAGCAATCTTTTTTATTTCTTTTCTTTTGTTTGGATATGCAATTTTGAACACGCAAAGTATAAGAAGTTCCTTATTGAAACATGAAATAAATAAAGAAACTAGTTTAGATAACCCAAAAGTTTCGCAGAATGTCTTAAAGGATACTGTGTTATTAGACATTCCGATCATAGCTCAATTACCAGAGTTACCCAGGGGATGCGAGGTAACTAGTTTAGCTATGATGTTACAATATGCAGGAGTCAAAGTGGATAAGTTGGAATTGGCAGATAGTATTAAGAAGGATTCAACGCCTTTTCAAGTTATTAATGGCATTGTAAACTTTGGGAATCCGAATATTGGTTTTGTAGGAGATATGTACGCATTAAAAAATCCTGGTTATGGAGTTTATCATAAACCAATCAAAGAACTTGCTGACATGTATTTATCTAATTTAGTGGTTGACTATACAGGTAGTGATTTTAGTAAGATAGAGACTATGTTGTCCAGTGGAGTACCAGTATGGATAATTACCAATTCCAGGTACAAAGAATTACCTCCTGAACAATTTAAAAAATGGAATACACCTGAAGGGGAACTTAATATAACCTACCGTGAACATTCTGTTTTGATTACTGGATATAATGAAGATTATGTATATGTGAACGATCCATTAACAGTTGAAAAAAATAAAAAAATACCCAAGCAAGATTTTATAAAGGCTTGGGTACAAATGGGAAGTCAAGCAATTTCATATGTTAACTCGTAAGGATTGCTTGTCTATGTTTATTACCGATATTATTAAAATTATAGGCATTTTCTATAAAAACTTGATGCCATACCATAAAAGCGATTATGGTCCACAATTTTCTACTATTATCCTTTTTGTTTGTTACATGCTCTTCTAATAATTTCAATACTTCTGCTTTTTTAAATAGATAGTCGGTAGGGCTTGTATGAAATAATTCCGTTACCCAATCGTATATTTCATCTTTTAACCAATGTCGGATGGGAACCGGAAACCCTAATTTCTTTCGGTTCAATACATGATCTGGAACTATGCCTTCTGCTGCTTTTCTTAGAATATGTTTGGTCGTATTGTTGGTTATTTTGTGATTTGTACTAATTTTTGATGCAACATTAAATACTTCTTTATCTAGAAAAGGAACTCGAAGTTCAAGTGAATTAGCCATAGTCATTTTATCCGCTTTAAGAAGGATATCTCCTCGTAACCAAGTATGGATATCTACATGCTGCATTTTTGTGACTGCATCAAATGACTGGGCTTCTCTAAAAATAGGTGCTGTTATTGTGGTATAGTCCAATTGGTTCTGATAATCAGTTAGTATTTTCCTTTTTTCTTTTTCTTCAAACATTTTCGCATTTCCGATATATCTTTCTTCCAACGGGGTTACACCACGTTCCAGAAAGTTCTTTCCTTTTATCCCATCAGGAAGAATTTGGCTCATAACCCTTAAAATACTTTTTATGGGAGCAGGAATATGGTTAAACATCCTAAGAGAATGCGGCTCTCGATAGATATTATATCCTCCGAATAGTTCATCTGCACCTTCACCTGATAAGACAACTGTTACATGCTTTCGTGCTTCCCTAGCAACAAAGTATAGAGGGACTGCTGCTGGATCAGCAAGTGGATCATCCATATGCCAAATTATCTTTGGTAATTCAGCTAAATACTCCTCAGGAGAAATGATATAACTAATATTTTCTATATTAAGTGCATTTGCTGTTTCCTTTGCTACATCCACTTCACTGAATCCATCTCTTTCGAATCCAACGGAGAATGTTTTTAAATTTGGATTCAATTGTTTAGCTAATGAAACAACAAAAGAGGAATCGATGCCTCCAGATAAGAATGAACCAACTGGGACATCACTTCGCATATGGACATTCACAGAATCCGTCAGCGCATCACGAAGTTCTTTTGTTAATTGATCTTCTGATTGATTCATTGGCTGAAACTGTGGTTTCCAGTAACTACGGATGATCATTTTACTTCCAGGTTTTTTAGTGAAATAATGGCCAGGCTCCAGTTTTTTTACGTTCAAAGTCATCGTGTGAGGTTCTGGTACGTATTGAAAACTTAAATAGTGTTGCACAGACTTAGGATCAATCCCTCCATCAATAGCTAGAAGGATACTCTTTTTTTCAGATGCAAAGTATGTTGTATCTTCATTTTCAGCATAAAAGAAAGGCTTTATGCCAAAGTGATCTCGGGCTCCAAATAAGTTCATTTCTTCTTTATCCCAAATTAGTAGCGAAAACATGCCTCTTAATTTTTGAACAGCTTCCTCTTTATATTCACTGTATAAGGCTAAAATCACTTCTGTATCAGATTTAGTAACAAATACATGTCCTTTATTCGTCAATTCTTCTCGTAATTCAATATAGTTGTAAATCTCACCATTAAAGATAATCCAATATCGATCATTTTCATAGGGTAGAGGTTGATGCCCATTATCGATATCAATAATACTGAGTCGTCTAAATCCAAAATTTATATAATTATCAAAATAGTAACCTTCATCGTCCGGTCCTCTATGAGTAATCATCGAGTTCATTTCTTTAATTTTATTTTTATTAAACGAATTTAATAATTGAGGTTTATTATGCAAACATCCTACAAATCCACACATATTTTTCACCAACCTTGTTGTATTTTATTATGAATTTTAGTGATATGATCAGTTAATTAAACTAATTGATTAAATCTACAATGTTAGTATAAACTCTAAATATGTAGAAATTATGGAGATGTAAAGTTTAATTTGGTATTTTCTAGAAGTAAGAAATACTTGTGCAATAATAGTCATCGTTTAATATTAGAAAAAGAATTAATCAATAAAAAAATACCTGTATTTATAAAAAAGGGTAACAAGGAAAGTATGTTTCTTAAAGGAAACTAATTAGAATATGTAATTTTGAGATGACTTATGTGAATTTTTTCTTAATATCTTGTGTTCAAGAATTTAATGACAGTAAGATGGATAGAAATAGAAGTAACAGTTTTGGCAAATATGGTTATTTATAATTAGTAATGTAAATTGAGAACAAACAATGTACAATAGAATAAAAGAATGAACCTACTCCTTGAATTTAGAAGGAGTAGGTTCATTCTTTTATTTGAGATAGAATTATTTAAGATTTTCTACTTTAGGTGTTACAAGAATTTTACATTGAGATTTATCGTTTATTAATGCTTCAAATCCTTCGTTTATAATATCATCTATAATAATTTTCTTAGTGATTAATAATTCTGGATTAATTTTACCGCTAGAGAATAAGTTTATAACTTCCGGAAAATCATCTGTATAACAGAATGATGTTGAGATTTTCTTTTCATTAATAATAAACCAATTGGGTTGGAATGAAACTTCTTTTTCGTATATTGCAACAATCATTAATTCACCAGACTTTCTTAAAGCGTCAATCCCTGCTACAAAAGTTGGCTGTACTCCTGCTGCTTCAAATGCAACGTCTGCACCAATCCCGTTTGTCAGTTCCATTATTTTCTTTACAGGATCTTCCTCGATTGGATTAATTACATGTGTAGCACCAAGTTCTAAAGCTTTTTTTCGACGAGGTTCAGACATTTCTACAACAATTACTTGTTTTGCTCCTTTTACTTTAGCAATAGCGGTTACAAATAGCCCGATAGGTCCAGCTCCAAATACTACACATGTATCACCAGTTTTTAATGTACTACTTTTTACAGAATGATGAGCTACTGATGCTGGTTCAACAAGTGCAGCTTGTTCAAAAGTAAGATTTTCAGGTAATATGTGTACATTTTCTTTACGTACTAGTATATACTTTGCATAAGCTCCATCTGCTGTAAAACCTTGAATTCCAAAATCTACACAAAGATTTCGACGACCTTGTTGGCAGTAGTCACATTTTCCACAAGTCAACATATTCTCTCCTGCAACACGATCGCCAACTTTAACATTTTCAACTCCTTCGCCAATTTCAGCAATTCTACCTGCATACTCGTGACCCATTACCTTATTCCCATTAATATTTATCGGCCCCGCAACATATTCATGTAAATCACTTCCACATATTCCGCACCACTCTACTTCAATTTTTACATATCCAGGTTTCACATTTACTTCTTCAACATTTTCTATACGAATGTCTTTGGCGTTATAAAATTTTGCAGCTTTCATCATAGTTAAAGCCCCCATACGTATTTTATATTTTTTAAAACAAATAATAGTGCTTACCATTATTGTTTTGTAAGCGCTCTTAAATATTAAAACGTTTAATAAAATCCAACAACCGACAGATTTTAATTGTTTGTATTATTTCCAACAAAAAGTAAAGATATGTCTAAAAAAACTTTGAAAAGTAGATATTAGTAAAGATTTAAAGTTAATTGTATTTGAAGTATTTTCAAATGTAATATATATTATATAGTTTATTTGCTGGATTTTATAAAACCTATAAATACATATTTGAGGTATGATTAGATGGATCGTCGTGTAAGAAAAACAAAAGCAGAGATAAAAAATGCACTATTCAAAGTTGCCGCTATGAAAGGAATCGAAAATGTTACCGTACAAGATATTATTCAAGGTGCAGATATTAATCGAGCAACATTTTATTATCATTACAAAGATAAATTAGAATTAATAGAAATCATTGAAAATGAAACCCTTGAAGGATTAATACAAGATTTAGTCTTTCCAAAACAGGTCAAATCTTTTGCAGATATTGTTTATCCTCCAATTCTTGCATCACTAGAGCATGTAAAAAGATATGAAGAGGTTTACTCAATGTTATTGAGTAATAAAGGAATCACTGATTTCCGATGGGAAATGTTAAATATCATAAAAATCTCTGTAAGAAAAAGTATTGAGCACCTTCAACGGAACAACAATATTGAAATAACAATTGATAAATCTTTTTTAGAAAATTTCATTGCAGGAGCACATGTATCGGTAATTATTGATTGGGTTAATAATGGTTTAGAGAGTGAACCAACTTTAATTGCTAATCAATTAGCGAGTGTTTTAACAAATGGAGTTTATAAAGAATTCAGTAAAGATTTCGAAAAATGAGAATTTAATTTGGTTGATTAAAAGAATATATATTTTACTCTTGTTCAACTAATGCAGATAGGTATATTTTAGATTCTAAAAAATCTTTAAGTAATAGGGGATTTTGTAGTGCAAATGGAACTAAAAGGATAGAATAGCAGACACTTCTTCTGCTTTCCTATCCTTTTTACTTTAAAATATATGATAAATAATACACTTATTTCTAACTGTTCTATTAACTATGTGCATCTATCAATATAAACTCAATTTAATCATTTGGCTCCCTTTTAGCAAGCTCCTTTAACATTTCTCCGATTGCTTCTACTAATAATTTAGGCGCTTTCTTTGGAGAACCAGTATCAAAAGGTGGCTGAGGATCGTATTCCAAAATCAGTTGGACTCCTTTGCTTACATCTTCTCCCATTTCCCATGCTAATAGTTGAAGTGCCATATCAATTCCGGCGGAAATACCTGCTGCTGTAACGATTTTATCTTGACGAACAACTCTCTCATCAGTTGGAATAGTACCAAGTGATTTTAGTAGATCGAAGGATCCCCAATGAGAAGTTGCAAGTTTCCCATTTAACAAGCCCGCTGCGCTCAAAATCAATGACCCATTACAAACTGATGTTGTCCACTTAGTTGTTTCATCCATTTGGCGAATCCAAGTTAACGTTTCCTCGTCATTCATTGGAGTTTTATAATTTGGTGGACAGCAACCTGGAACAACTAGAACGTCAGCTGAACTAACCTCAGAAAAACTATAATCGGCATGCAAATATCCCATACCCGAGTCCAGTTTAATTAATCCTTTTTCTTTTGCGACAAACTTCACTTCACATTTAAGTGAAGCTGAAAATACTTCGTATGGACCAATTGCATCTAATGCTGTGATTCCATCATAAAGCATAATTGCGATTTTCATGTTGAATTCTCCTTTATAATTAAATTGCAACTTACATTCAAACATATACATACCTATCAAAGTATTGGTTGTGATTTGTGAACCAATGAGCAAAAATAAACTTTACATCTAGGATCTGGATAACTATAGAATCTTTTAAAAGTATGTCCTCCTAATTTTCACATCCTTTACAGGAGTGCTTTTAATCTTAAATATTCTAATCAAAATGAATATCTATTATTATTTTAAAACCTCATTATTATTAAAGTAAAATTAATAATAGTGAATTTAAATTAAGTCCGACTTAAATATGGGCTAATAAGTATTTTGAACAATTGAAATAGATTCTTAAAGTTGCTAAAGCAATTAGAACCAAGTTAATAAAATATCCATAACTTTTAGCCTAATTACATAAGGTTATTTTTTATATTTACAAACTGTATTCTAAATATTTGGAGTTTACTATTGTAGGTGATTCAGGAGTAAGTCCATAAGAACAAGATATCAGGAGAAAATGACTTACTTAGGACCAAACTCGAAATAACACAATCTTTCACAAGTGTTATCAGCTGGCGAAATGCGGGGAACACTTGTCCCGCTGCTCATTTATTTTAAGATAAAAATGTTAGAGTGGTTAGTTCTAAAAATAAATTTAATGCTAAAGACTTAGTTACTATCTTTCAACATATTTTCATCTTAATTTTTCAATCATTTTCATCAAAAATCCGGTATTGTTAACTTTTCTAAATACTTATAACATTAAGAATAGTTTTCCGAGTATTATGCGAAGGTGGGATAGAAAAGATGATTTAATATTAAATTTTTGAGGAAAGTGGAGGACGATGAGGATATAAAATAACTAAAATATATTCCGATTGTAAAAGTTTCCTTCTCTTATTAATGTTTTATATCCGCTATACTGAAGTACAATTTTTGAAAGAGGTGGTAATTAAATGAAAAAAAGAACTAAGTGGATTAAAGAAAGAACCGCAATTTGCATTGTTACTTCAACCCTAGTAATCACTAATGCTAAACTTACTTTTGATTTACCAATTGGTAATGCTAAAGAAACTAGTCAGGATGATACGATGACACGTGTCGTGGTCGAGATGGAAGGCGCACCTGCTATTCGATCCTTGCCGAATTCAGAGCATTTAAGAGAGACCTCCAAATCTACTGAAAGAAAGTTAAAAGAAAAAATTGAGAGTTTAAAACAATCACATGGGATTGTGTTGCAAAAGATAAAAGAAAAGGGGATTCCATTCAACAAATCTAATGAATATACGTTCACATTTAACGGGATGTCATTACAAGTTCCAAAAAATAAAGTGGATGAAATGCGTTCCCTTCCAGGTATAAAAGAAATTTATCTTGATCAAGAATATCATGCAAACTTAACTAAAAGCGTTCCTTTAATAGGTGCTCCAGATGTTTGGTCTAAACATGACAATAATAATCAAGAAGTTACTGGTAAAGGAGTCACAGTCGCTGTAATTGACACAGGCGTCGACTATGATCACCCAGACCTTGGCGGGGCGTTCGGACCTGGGCATAAAATTGTTGGAGGATATGATTTTGTGAATAATGATATTGATCCTATGGATGATCAAGGCCATGGTACTCATGTGGCAGGAATCATAGGAGCAAATGGAAATATGCAAGGGGTCGCACCTGACACTTCGATTACAGCATATAAAGTCTTGAACCAAGATGGTTCAGGTAATACATCCGATATCATTGCTGCTATTGAAGCTTCTATCTCACCGGACAACCCGTACCCAGCAGATGTCATTAATATGAGTCTGAGTGGTCCTGGGGATGGTACTGATCCCATCTCCATAGCCTCACAAAATGCGGTAGATGCCGGGGTTGTTGTTGTTGCCGCAGCCGGAAATGATGGCCCTAGTTACGGGACTATCGGTGCTCCAGCTATTGCCGAGGGGGTACTTGCTGTTGGAGCAAGTGTAAGTGGTATTAAAGTTCCTGACGCGAAAATGGTTACCCCTGTTGAAGGGAATTTGTCCGTTACCCGCCTTGGATTTACAGCAAATCCTCCTGAAGCGGCCATCACACGCGAGCTGGTAGACGTTGGAGTAGGGGGACTAGAAAATTACGAAGGTCTAGATGTAAAAGGAAAGATTGTACTTATTCAATCGCCTCAAGGTGTAGAACCAATGCAACATTACTATAGGGAGGCAATTACAGCACAAGAAAAAGGGGCGGAGGCCGCGATTTTTTTTGCGCCTGAGCAATCTGGACCTGTTTTTAAATCAGGAGATACTATGCAATCTCACTATTCATCCTATCCTAATGAAAAGTTAAAAGCACAGCACCAATTCCTGACAGGTTCATCTATGGATGGTCGACTGGAAAATCTGGTAGCTATGCAAATTGACTATACAAAAGCTGAGGAATTAAAGTCCACCTTGGCCAAGGAAACTGTCAAAATAATGATTACAGGAATAGATGCAACAGATCAAATTGCTGACTTTAGTTCACGTGGTATTTACGACGTCGGTGCAAAGCCTGATTTAGTCGCACCAGGTGTGGAAATAAATTCAACTTACATCAAGAGTCAGAATAATGAGTCTGGTTATGAAAGATTAAGTGGAACAAGCATGGCGGCCCCTCATGTGGCCGGTGCAGCTGCCCTTCTGAAACAGCTCAAGCCGACATGGAATGGTAGTGATATTTCAAGTGCTTTAAAAGAAACAGTTAAACCACTATCATCAATTGATTTACTAACACAAGGGGCAGGAAGATTGGATGTAAAGGCTGCTGCGGAAACCAATGTGGTCGCCTCACCTAATTACTTAAATTTTGGAATAGCTGATTTAAAAGATTCAAAGATTCATAGAAGTGCTTCATTATCATTAAGCAATTACGGTGATAAGTCAGTTGATATAGATTTCACTGTAAAAGACGATACAAAAACTGATGCATCCGTTACTGTAAATCCATCTAATATTCATTTAGAACCAGGTAAACAGGTCAATGTTGAGGTAAATATTAACATGAATCGACCAGATCAAGATACGGATATCTCTGGTTGGATAGAAGGTAATATTCAATCTGGGAAAGAATCACAACATTTACGAGTGCCATACAATTTTATTACGAGGCATTTCCAAATTACTGCGTCACCTGATCCAGTGGCATCAACAGTAAGTGAAACAACAGGTTATATATTTAGTCCGACTCACCTGACACAAGCTCCTAAAGTGACGGTTAGAACGCCAAGTGGAAAAACAAAAGAAGTGACGGCCATTTTTGATCATGATCGTTGGTGGAAGGTGCCCGTACAAACTGATGAAGTGGGAGTATATCGGATTGATGCAAGTTCCACAATAAAAGATACGAATAATATTGAATCTACAATAATAGGTTCTGGTTTTCTGGAAAAATTGGCTGCAGTTAAAGAACACGCTTCAACCTGGAAAACTATTGGCCCATACTCTAATACAGGACTGATGAATTTTGACTTAAAAAATTCTAATAGCATGACAGTTTTACCGTCATTGAGTCTATCATTTTTCCGTTCTGAAGATAAGGCAGAAACTTGGCATGAATATCGAAATTTCCCTGTAGCAGGAGGATTACCTCGTGATATAGCAGTTGATCCTTCAAATGAAGAAAATTTATATGTAGCTATTAATGCAAGAGGTCTTGATCTTACTTATGAGGGTAAGATTGTGGCTAGTAAAGACGGGGGAAAAACATGGAAAACCTTAGCATTTCCGAACATAGGGATAATGGATCTAGAGATTGATAAAACCGGACAGAAACTAGTTGCTATTTCGCGAAACGAGGTATATGTCAGCACGGACAGAGGAATAAATTGGGTGAAGATGCCTGGAAATTGGTCATTTCTTAATAAAGTAAAACTTCTGAATAATGACCTTTATGTTTCAGCAAGTGAAGATGGTATTAACTTTGGTATTTACTTGTTTAAAGATGTATTCTCTGGGTTTTCTAAATCTAATTTATTGTTTAAAGCACCTAGATTTTTAGCTACTAAACAGATTGATGGCAACGAGGATATTTTAATAACAGGGACTGATAGTACAGGACCGAATCATGGAGTGTTCGCTTCTTACAACAAAGGTAAAGATTGGAAAGAAATAACACATAATAATATACCATTTAAAAGTATAGCCCGAATAGAAATTCTAGATGATGAAATTTATATTGGGACATTTTATGATGGGATTTGGAGAAGTAATGATAACGGTAAAACATGGGAATTAATGGAAAAGCCACTTCCGGGAAGTAACTCACTAGAAATAGATTTTGCATTGGGTGCAAAGTCTTCTCCTAAAGGGATGCGACCATTTTATGTATCTTCTGAACAGGCAGGGATCTATCGAACTGAGAATAAAGGTGAAACATATAAACGAATTGGTATTCCCGGAGCGAATGTGTATAGCCTGGCTATTTCGCGAAATTCTAAAGGATATCAGTTACTTGCAGGGACTGACTCAAACACGTACATGACAGCGTTACCAAATCAAAAAAAGGTTGATTCCTCAATATTAGAGTGGGGAGCGGCAGAAGGTGAAGGTAGAACAGGAGAAAGTGTGTATGAAATAGCTACTTCTCCATCAGATCCTAATGTTGTTTACAAGATACGCTATAGTGTTTGGACTGGAATGTATGTTTACCGAAGTAATGATGGAGGGAATAAATGGGATCTGAAATTTGAAGAAGGAACGGTCCCGTTAGCTATGCATATTAGTCCAACCGACTCCAAGCAAATCATTATTTCTTATAACAATGCTGATGGACCGGGTATCTATATAAGTAAAGATGCCGGGGAGAATTGGAAAAAGATTAAACAAAAACAACCATTTACATCTATAGTAGCTGCTGATCCTAAGAATCCTAATCGAATTTGGGCCGGTGGAAATGAAGGTCTATTCTTGTCCGAAGATATGGGTCAGACTTTCAAAAAAATGCAAAACATTCCTGTGAGCAGTATTGCGGTTGACTCACAAAATCTAGACCATTTAATTGTCGGAGGAAACTATTTATATAGAAGCACAGACGGTGGTAAATCATTCGAAAAAGCAATGGTTGCAGGTAGTAATGAGCTCAACATGTTTATAAATGATATTATTGTTTCCCCTAATAATGGTAATATCATTTATGCAGCCGCGGGTTCTTTTAGAAAAAGTGGACTTATTAAAGGAGGTCGAGGTGTGTTAATCAGTATTGATGGAGGGAAAACTTGGACTAATGTATCCGAGGGACTAGAGAATAAAAATACTACAGCACTTGAACTTTCTCCAGACGAAAAATATTTGTTTGTAGGCACACAGGGTGGCAGTGTTCATAGAATGGAATTAAACAAAAAACACCATTAAAAAAATTTTCCCCATTCCGCTTCATGGAGTGGGGAATTTTATCCAAAAAACGATAAGGCGCAACTGTGAAACTTAGTGAAGTTGTAAAAATTTTTACTGAGTGTGATACTAAATTATGAAAAATACATAATTCAAAATGTCTAATTCTCTAACAGCTAGAGAATTAGTAAAAAAATCACAACCGATAATGGTTGTGATTTTTTAATACTACTTTAAGAAATCTTCGGCTAAAAATATAGGATTTGGATATTTATAGAATCCTTCACCTGCTTGTTTTCCAAGTTTTCCTTTATCAATAAATTCTCTTTTCAAATAATCCGCTATTTTAGCACCTTCTTCATTACCTTGATCTCCTAAGGATTTACCAACGTTATATGCTGTATTAATTCCAATAATATCTAGCCAAGCAAAAGGGCCAAATGGTGCACCTGATGTAAGCATCCAAGTTTTGTCAATTGATTCTGGATCAGAAATTCCGTTTACAAGCAACGTTTGTGCTGCTAGTAAAAACGGAATAAGAAGCGAATTCATCACATATCCTGGTTGTTCTTTATGAATCGGAATTGGAACCATTCCAATTGCTTTAGCAAATTCGATGACATCTTGAAAGATTTCTTCTTTTGTTCCAGAGTGTTTCATAATTTCTGCGACATTAAATTTCCATATTTCATTAGCGAAATGCAATGCTAAAAATTTTTCGGGTCTACCTGTAAATTCGGCGAATTGACTTGGTAACAAGGTTGAAGAATTAGAAGCAAAAACAGTTTTATCTGGTGAAACATTTGCTAAGTTTTGATAGAAATCTTTTTTTATTTCAAGCAATTCGGGAATCGCTTCAATTACTAAATCTGCATTTTCAACTGCTTTCGATAGATCGGTATATAGTGTTATACGATTGTATGCCGCTTCTACTTCTTTTTGATTGGCACTGATATCTTCTTTGTAACGTTCCATGTAATTTTTTAAACGTGTATCTGCCATTTCTATCGCGTTTTCATTTATGTCATATAAGGAAACTTCAAATCCCTTAAAAGCTGTTTGAAATGCAATTTGACTTCCTAATACTCCTCCACCAGCAACTGTAATATTTTTATAATTCATATATATTGCCCCCTAAATTTTATTAACGTGATTGTTCCCTTTTTTATTATCCCCCAACAAACTTGCACTTATATTACTTAGAATAAACAATCTTCCTTTAAAAGATAGAGTTTGATAAATATAGTAGTTTCTTTAGTTTTTCAATTACTAACTTAAAATATATTAATCAAGATGATCATTTGTATTTATTTTATTATTTCATTAATATTAAAGTAAAATTAATCCTAATTAAATAGAATTAAGCTCAACTTAAATTGGAGGTAACTATGTATTTAGAACAATTAGAATATATTCTTGAAGTTGCCAAAACAGGTTCGATTATTAACGCTTCAAAAAATCTGCATGTATCTCCATCAGGAATTAGCCAGTCAATATCGCAATTAGAAGACGAATTTGGAGTGAAAATATTTAGTCGATCTAGGGGACAAAATGCTGTACCAACGTATGAAGGCGAATTAATAATCAAACAAGCCATTCAGATTATGATGAACCTCCATAAGCTTCATGAAATGGTTGCTTCTTTTAGCTCTCTGAATAAGGGGGGGATGAAGGTAGCAGCTATAACCGGTGTTATGCCATTCTTGCTACAAGCAAGATCAAGTCTTAAGGTTGATTATCCTCAGATTGATTTACAAATAACTGAAAGTAGTACAGAAGATATTATTCACGATGTGAAAAAACATAACATTGATATAGGATTAATTGCTGTAAATGAGTTGATTATTGATAGTGATTTAAACAGTGAAGTGTTATTAGAATCGAAAATTAAGGTTTATGTAAATAAAAATTCTTTGTTAGCTTGTAACAAAAGGGTAATGCCTCAAGAACTAATGAAATTTCCTTTTATTATATATAAGGATGACTATTATAATTGGTTAACTCAGGAATTATTCCGTGATTTAGGAAATATTGAAATTGTATTTACATCGAGTAATGTTGATGTGATTAAAAGTGCTGTTGTAGAAGATATAGGTATAAGTATAGCACCGGATTATTACATGAAAAATGATCCATACATACTAAATGGAATGTTAATCCCTCTCGAAATAGATGTGAATAACAAAATTACTAATATTTCCATTCAAATGGTTTGGTCAAAAGATATACATTCATCCAACTTGATCCATAAATTTGTAAAATATTTGAAGGCAAGTTTACAGTAACAGTCCATGTTGATTATTTCATAATAATGTAAGAGTAATGATTAATTCAATTCTGAAAATTAGTAATCAAAACTAGAACATTACTCTTATTCCAACAACGATAAAAACAATAAAAAGAAATGAGTAAAAATTTTATATAGGAAGTCGATACGATATTGCGTTAAAAGATATGACCTGCTCCTAACCGGGCAGGTTTTTTTGAATAACTTTTTTATTTGATCGACACTTTTAATTTATTTGAAGATTTGAATGAAATTCTATTGTTGCTATATTAAGTGGGTTAAGAGGTGAATAAAATTAACTACCTTAATGAGGAAACCATTTTAGTGAATTAAATATTATCAACTTATATTTAAGGTGTACTTAATTTTATTTAACTACTATTAATTTTACTTTAATAAAAATGAAACTATAAAATAAACATACATACCTTTAATAGTAAATTTAAGTTAAATAATTAAATTTACTATTTTGTGCATTTCCAAAAGTTCTAAATGGCTATTCCATCATTAAAGGAGGTTTTGCTTATATTGCGATAAAGGAGAACTTTTAATAATCGAAAATTTTTATTTGAAAATGGCACATTTACACATGAGCAGGAACAGTAGTAAATAATTCTTTACCTGTAACTGTTAATCGAATCACCTCTAAATAATTCATTCACAAAAGAATCTGTTATTGATGTATAAGGGTATGCTGCTGTATCAAGTAAAGAATGAAATCATTCAAAATAAGGGTAAAGACTATGGATATGGATTTAGCAAAGAAGATAGTTCATTTACAATCCGGATAAAATTATTAAAAATAACTAATTTCATACAGATATACATAGTAATTGTTTCAAATATCAATAGTGTTCAATAAAACTTACAAGGTGTTCGACATGTTTGACCGTATGTTGATCAACTTATTATTAAATAGGTTGTAGTAGATTAAACACTAACTGATGATGAATATGACAAAGATGGTGAAAAACATGGAGTTGAAACAATTAGAATATTTTATGGCAATATGTGAAGAAATGCATTTTACAAGGGCCGCAGACAATTTAGGAATTGGACAATCTGCTTTAAGTTACCAAATCAAAACCTTGGAAGACGAACTTGGTATTCCACTTTTTGACAGACTGGGTAAAAAAATAGCAATAACTGAAGCTGGCAAAATTTTTATGAAACACTGTCATAATATTTTAGACTCGATTAAAAGCGCTAATAATGATTTACAGGAATTGCAAACGCTTAATAGAGGACGCTTAATCATTGGTGCACTTTCTGGTGATTTAAGCCATATTGCTTCAATGACATTATTAGAGTTTCACTCTATCTACCCACAAATACAATTGCAATTTTTGGCTTTGGATAATGTCGTTAAAAAAATAAAACAAAATGAATTTGACTTAGTATTAACAATTATTCCACCTGAAGATGACCAATTAAAAATGATCCCACTATATGAGGAGGAATTTTACCTAGTTGTACATGATGAACATGTATTAGCTAACCAAAACAATGTAGAATTAAGAGATTTACAAAATATACCTCTAATATTAAATCCAAAAGATCATTGCTTCAGACATTGGTTTGATGCAGTGTGTGGTAAACAAGGGATTTTTATCGATCCGATTATTGAGTCGACCGATATAAAATCAATTATCAACCTAGTTTTGGAAGGGAAAGGCGCAACTATTTTATCTAGTAGGCTATTTAACCTGGAAAATAATGGGCAATTAAATGCTATTAAAATAAAACCATCTCTCATTAGAAAAGTAGCAATTGTCCATCATAAGCAAAAACATATTGGAGCTGCAGCAAATGCGTTTAAAACTTTATTAAATTCCTACATCGAAAAATATAGTCTGGAAAATAGTGAGGGTACTAACGCTTCTAAAGAAAATATTCCTAATGCAATCTAATAAGGTTGTTCTATGATTATTTAATTTATAAAAATATGATAATAAACTATAAGAATAATTGATTCAAATTGTTTAAATGAGTGATACCCAATAAAAAGTAGTATTGGGCTTTCAATTAAAAAATCCTGAATCCTTACAATTTGTTTAAATTATTAGTAAATTAACAAGTAATTAAACAGTGAAATATGCAAAGTCTTATGCAAAGAAACCCCATAATGACTGAAAAATATCCCCTTTGAAAATTATCTCGAAGGGGATTGTTTATGTGTTTTATTTATAAATAACTGCATTACCTTAATCATCAAAATTTTTAATCATTTCGTTCGGGAATCTAGCATTGATAACGTTTTCGTATACTTTTATCATTAAGGAAGTGATAGACCAATTTAGAGATAGTGAGATTTTTAGGAATTTATATTTATCTAGAAGGACTGATAATTGATATTAACAGACTGTTAATACAGTTGAATTAATATAAAAAAAATAAGGAGGAAAATAAATGAAAAAAAAGGAGATTAATCGTATCACAGTAATGTCAATTATTTTCAGTTTATGCCTATCACTGTTTAGCAATCTAACATTTGCATCAATTAAAACGAACAGTGATTCAACGAAATTGCCAGATGGTCAAATTGTAAAGCTTCAGCCAAGTGAACCAATTGTATCTCTTAATCTATCTGAAGAAAAAAAGATTAAAGTTGAAGCAGAATTTAAGGATGGTACACGAAAAGATGTAACAAAAGAGGGTCAATGGATTTCTTTAGATGAGAAGATAGTGAGAGTAATTGACGGAAATTTAAAAGCGGTTTCAAAAGGAACGACGAATGTTCAATTTAACATTGGTACAGCCGTAACAATCATTGAGGTAACGATTTCTTCAAATAGTTCAATACAACATGAAAAACCAAAGCCAAATGCACCGAAAATTGTATCTTTAATGCTTTCAGCCTATAATACTACCTATTTAGAACAAGGTGAAAAAAAATTAATTCAATTGAAAGCGTTATACAGTGACGGTTCTGTCAAAAATGTGACGAAATCTGCTACATGGAAGTCGAGAGATACTTCCGTTGTTCTAGTTTCAGATGGTGAGATTAAAGGAATATCACCAGGGGATGTTTCGCTAAATGTGAAATATTCGAGTTTTCCAGAGATTAATTTCTTTGTTTCTGTAAAAGAAAAATTAGTGGAGGAAAAAAGCTTACTACTTTCTGCAAGTCAGTTAAGATTAGAAACAAGTGATGGACTAACACAGGTTAAGGCATTCATTAGAAGCAATATTACAGGTTATAAAGATATAACACAAGTTGGAATCTGGAGTACAACAAATGCTAAAGTTGCTGAGATTAATAGTAGTGGACAAATCACTCCAGTTGGGGTCGGCGAAGCATATATTTATTTTAAGTACGATAATATGATTGGTACAATTATAGTAAATGTTGTTAAGCCAATAAACCTTGTTTCAGACACACCAATTATAGAGATTTTACCTAATGAGTCTGTTGGGGCAATTTTGAAGGAAGTTTTTAACGATGGTAATTCAAAAGATGTAACGAACGATGCAAAGTGGACAATTGAAGACGATAGCCTTGCAACAGTAACAGATCAAGGTGTAGTCAATGCTAGAGGGAAGATTGGTAAAACAAAACTTATTGCATCTTATCGAGCTGAGGTTCATAGTCCAGTTGAAATTGAAGTAGTTATTACAAATAAATTAACAAAACCTAGAGTAATCGGTCTTACAGCTGCATCGTATGAATATTTTTTAGGAATTGGTTATGAGAAGGAAGTTTCAATAAAGGCAGTATACAGCGATGGAACGATAAAAGATGTAACAGATTCTATTGAATGGATTTCTTCTAATCCTTTTCCAATCATTTCAGTGGAACTAAATAAAATTTACGGATTAATGAAAGGTAGAACAGAATTAACTGCGAGCTATGAAGGAAAAAGTGTGCAGATCCCTATTACAGTTTCAGATAAATATGGTCCTGCTAAACCTCCAATCGCAAAATCAATTTCAGTCACGCCGAATGTGACAAATATGATGGTAAATGAACAGAAACAATTAAAAGTTGAAGTGTCTTACACTGATGGATCTGTGATAGATGATACACGTTATGCAATATATAAGTCTGATAATTCAAGTGTAGTTTCGATTAATCAGGATGGCCTTCTAACGGCTGTTGGGACAGGCACAGCGAAGGTAAGTGTATATATTGCGGGTTATACGGAAAGATTTACGATTGAAGTAACTGAAACACCTTCAAAAGATGGTCTTAAGCAAATTGTTGATCTTGTACCGAATGAATCGGATATTTCATTTACGTTAAATGAACGTACATATCCGTACAAGATTAAAGCAAAGTATCAGGGTGGGGAAACTGAAGATGTTACATTAAAATGTAGAAGTACTTCTTTAAACCCTGATGTTGCAACTGTTGAGAATGGTGAGATAACGGCAATAGCACCAGGGACTACTCAAATTCTAATCAATCATGGTAATAAAATAGAAATTTTAGATGTTACAATTCTTCCAGAGTTTTCTTCACCCGAACAAGAATTAAAAATGGAATCATTACTCTTCAACACATTTGATGTTGTCGTCCAAAAAGATAAGCTATTTCCTTTACGAATTTCAGCTCAATATAATGATGGTGCTCAAAGAGAAATTACAAAAACGGTTCAATGGACTTCAAAGAATCCATCAATTGCTGTGATTGAGGAAGGGAAAATTACTGGTAAGGCAAAGGGAAAAACGACTATTATTGGTAAAATTGATGGTTTTCCTGCTTTTAAAATTCCAGTTACTGTAAATGAAGAGAGTGGTTATGGTAATTTAGTAGGGATTGATTTAAGTGAGGGCATGTTAATGATGCAGCCAGGTGATGAACCTGTTGATGTAATTGCCTTTGCGGAATATACAGACAATAATGTAGTTGAAGTTGATACGGATGGAAACTGGGAGTCTACAGATGAAAGTGTAGCAACCGTTGATAAAAATGGGAAAATTACACCGGTTGGTCCAGGAGAAGCGTATATATATTTCCGTTATCACCATGGGTTGAACGATGCAGTTTGGGTAAGAAATATTAAGCCACATGCATTGAACCCAAGTATGACAGACGTAGCATTAGAACCAAATGAGTCGATGATAGTTTCTATAGATGCAGTATTTGGTCCACGCGATATCTTTGATGTCACAGACAGTGTAGAATGGTCAGTAGCTGATAAATCAGTCGCAACAATTACAGATGCTGGACGAATAGTTGGTCTGACAATAGGAAAAACCACTATAACCGCTACTTATATGGGAATCACAGTAGAAATACATGTTGAGGTAGTTGAGAAACATGCTACCTATGTTTTAGGGATATTTGCAGCTCCAGATTATATTGTTAGCTCTGCAGGTAAAAATACAAATATGATCATAAATGCAATATATAGTGATGGTACAATAAAAGATATTACTTCAAAAGTATTATATAGATTATCCAACCCTGACATTGCTAAAACAACAACCCAAAATGAAATTTTAACTGTATCTGAAGGTACTGCAATTGTAATGGCTGAGTATGAAGGCCATTATACAATTATACCTGTAATTGTCAAACCATAGTCGAGTATAGCCTAATTTACTTTAAAGTATCTATATAATTGTAATATCCCTTACTTTGATAACAATGGGAAGCAACATCTTCACTTTTTTTCTAATGAGGAAATATGAAACAATGCAACTCGAATAGAAAATATTGTTCAAAGGATTTCCGAAAGTAGTGTTCTTTAAAATGTTTAAAGAAAGACTACTATGAGCGACATTAAATTAGTAGAAAAATATTTGATAATAAACAAAAGATTAATTTATTAAAGAGTCGGAGGGCGTACTAACTTGTATGCAATTCGATTCTTTTTTTATTATAGAAACTCAAAATGGAAAGTATTACTTCTATATTTAGGATTAATACTGAGGCATTTTTGTGTTTTTTTTACTAGAGGATTGTCTCATTTCACTTCGGGAATAATATATCTATTGTTGTATAAGTGATCTTTAAAATGATGTTTCTACCTGTCCAGCTATAATATTCAACGATTAAAAGAAACAGAATTACGACTTGGACATTTTACTCATAGTAATCTAGGTTTGAACGGGGATAACTTACTATTATCAAAAAAACAAGCGAAAACTAGTATTTTTTAAAAAATCGTAAGTTGTAAGTGGGGGATATTTGATGAATTGGTTTAAAGTGTTGGAAGAGAATTTTATTCGTCAATTGAATTTTTTAGCAAATGCAACTCCAGAAGAAAAATTAAACGTTATAAATGCTCAAATCAACGAGTTGGAAAAAGAATTTGGAGGTAGTTTCGAAAAGCTTTTTTCACAAATGTCTGATTATGAACTGGATGCAAAAAATCGTGTATTGGACTTATATAATTTTAGGGATTTAATCGATGCTCGTAATTATCTATTAAAAGAAGTTGAAAAAAACCATTATCATGACAAATAAAGAATAGAAGTTATAATAAACCGATCAGGAGACTTAACAAGGAAGTGAGTGCGATTGCAATTGTCATCATTGAGCAATTAAACGTTTGGAACTAACTAATTGGATATTAGAAAAGTAAACTTCTTTATTTACATCTAAACATAACAAGATCTTTAAAAATACTTACCAGGAAGTTATTAATTTCACTTTTGATATTTTTTTAGTTTTTTGATTCCATCTTAGAGAAGCATATTTAATGAAAGAAGAGAGGGGGAAATTTATTTCTTCTTAATCTACCAGAAGGCGGGCTAAGTAAATGTATTTTTTTATTGAAATTTACTAATTCTAACTTTAAGGGGGAAGAAGGATGCCAGACATAGAAATTCAAAAGTACCTTAAAGATAATATAATAAATCTAAAGAATGCTTTTTATGATACATCAGACCTTATTGTAAGAAATATAAAGTTAGACTCCAAACATGTTGTCGAAATAAATATTGTATATCTTGATGCAATAATTGACTTAGAATTAATACAGGAATATGTCGTTAAGCCTTTATTAGAACCATTTAATTTTACAGGAATAAAGGATTCATTAATTAATCAAATAATTGAAAGAATGATTGAAACAGCAGATATAAAAATCACTTCAAAGTTTAAAGACTTAACTGATGCTATCGTACAGGGAAATACTGTTTTACTAATAAATGAATATTCAAAAGGAATAATTTTACCATTTCCAAAGTGGGTTGAACGAAGCGTTGAAGCCCCAGTAGGAGAATATTCGGTAAGAGGATCTCAAGTTGGATTAACAGAAAAAATGAAAACAAATATTAATATATTACGAAGTTCAATAAGGACTCGCGATTTTCATGTAGAAACATTAGAAATTGGATCAGTTTCACCTACATCAATTTCTATATTATATTTAGAAAGAGTTGTTGATAAAGAAATTTTAAAAGAAGTTAAAAGAAGGATTGAAAGTCTTACAATAGATTATGTTCTTAGTGAAAGAATATTTGAAGAAATCATAGAAGGTAAACCAAACTCTGTTTTTCCACGAGTAAGACATTCAGAAAGAATTGATGGAATTGTATCATCATTGTTTGAAGGAAGAGTGGCCGTTATTGTAGACGGGAACCCTTTCGCAATCTTAGCGCCGGCATTATTTATGGAGTTTTTTCAAGCTCCTGATGATTATCATGTATCAACAGGTAGGTTTACTAACCGAATCCTTCGATTGTTAGCTTTTATCCTAGGTATTTATCTACCAGGTGTTTATATTGCTCTTGCAAATTTTCATCAAGATGATATACCAAACAAAATTTCAAAAGCTCTCATATCCAAGGATGAACTATTACCTACTTTTTGGGAAATTGCAATTCTGTTGTTTTTGATAAAAATATTAATAGAAGCTTCGTTTCGTATTCCGAAAAGTGCTGTAATTTTAGTATCTTTAATAGGAACAATTGTAATTGGTGAGACAGCGGTTACTGCAAAATTAATCCATCCATTCACCTTAATAGTCACAGGGATAACTAGTATTTGTAGTTTCTTAGGAGCAAACAGAGGTCTAGTGGCAGCTGATAATACTTTAAGACCTCTAATTTTAATTATCGCTTATTTTTTTGGCTTTAAGGGGATTATTATTTCATCTACAATTTTGATTATTTATATGGTCAGTCTAAAATCAATAGGTGTACCCTATATGTCACCCATAATTCCGTTTAATTTGCAAGAATTCAAAGATACATTTTATAGAGCTGATCTTCAAAAACTTAGTAAGAGCAAACATACGTATAGAAAAAATAGAAAATGGAATAAATAGAATTTATAATATTATTATAAATTAATACTAAAATGTAATAGTTTCTATTGAATAATAATGTATATAATAACATACTTCAAAATAAGTTAAATAATTAATTAACATACAAAAATTACAATATGATGTTCTTCCAATGACTACATTTCAACAAGACCTTATTCTAGCTTGATCTGAATATCACCAATGCTGCCTACTAGATCATATCTCTGCAGGAGTGACGAAAACAAATGAAGGTTGCCCTATGACAATTAACGTTGAAAAAATTGTTATGCACTTCAGCATAATGTTAGAGAAATTTTTGTTAAAAATAAATGACGAATGGTTTCCGAAAATAATGTGTTCACTCCAGAAGGCAACCGAACAGGTTACTCGAACAATTGTAACTGATCATACTAGTCGTGGGAAACTATTGTTTGTAGAGAGGATTTACGCTGGTGAGATGAGAATGATGAGGAAGAGATGGGTGAACTTGCTCCATACCTTGTAGAAACTGAATTTAAATCAGGAATAGATGAAAAGGTGAAAATCCAAGTTCTTAAGATAGTTAGTTTTAAAAATCCCTGTAATTTTTTAAGTAAAATCCTTATGTAACTAACTGGCGCGTTAGTTGAATAGAATAATCTTCTCTCCATTAGGAAATAAAGTAAAAATAATCGTATTGGAGGCTAATGATGATGAAAAAAGAAATGCGCAGTCTACGTACTATCTCAATCACTCCAGCAATCATTGAAGAACTGCGAAAGGAAATTAAAACGCGCAGCTGAAGGACTAGCAACTCTTAAAATCCGAAACGATTCAATTATGAATAACAAAAACGACTAGCTTATTAGCTAGTCATTTTTGTTATTTGGAAAGATTCTCTACAAATTCCATAAATAATTTGTCTGTAACGATGTAAGGTAGTCTATTTTCTTCAAAGACCGTGATCTCTCGGTCAATAGTGTTCGCTATGAAGCCAATATAGCGATCCGGACATTGAATTTTGTACATATACCGATGAATCATGTAAACTGTGAATTTTTTCTTCCGGCATATGTTTCGAATATGATAAAGTTTAGCGAAATAGCAAGGATCTTCCATAAATATCGTCCAATCTTTTAATATTATTATGGTATCCCTGAGTCAAGATATACTTAGAAGATATTACCAAGCAAGTAAGATTACAATTGTTCTATGAATGTAATCAGGTTATTATCAGGATCAATTAGGTTAAATTTTAGAAATCCTTTGGAGTGATGATCTAATATTGAATCTTGTTCAAGTAATCCAAGTTTTATTAATTTAGCATGTAAAGTCTCTAAACCATTTATTTCTATTTGACAACTTGATAAGCCGTCATTTTTATATTCATCTGCACTCCAAAGATGAATCTGTACTTTTCCACTTGAAAGGACTGTGAATGATTGATCGAGGTATTCGATTGTAAAACCAATTTTCTTATAAAAATTTGTACTTGTTACTATATCCGTAACTGGAAAGGCAGGTATCGAAAATAGCATTTGCATTATATATGCTCCTTTTTATGATTAATGAATAAAGAATCTAAAGATTCAGTTGCACGTTTTTGAATCTCTAAGTCAGTATGAGAGTAGATACCTAAAGTAACTGCTACATTTGAATGACCAAGTCTTTCGCTAACTATCTTTGGATTTACACCTTTTTTCATTAAGAGGGTAGCATTTGTATGCCTTAGCCCATGATATGGGATCATAAATAAACCTGCTTTTTTAGTAGTTTCTTTAAATTTACGAACTAGGTTACGAGGATGAATTGGCTTTCCATCTATTGTGCAAATTACTAAATCATTTACGTGGTAATTTTGCCTCATTCGCTGTATTAAATCTTCTTGCTCTTCTTTTAATTCCTTCAATATATCAACTAAAGAATCTGGAATTAGAATTTTTCTAATAGAGCTATTTGTCTTAGGTTGTTTAAAGAATAAACCAAGTTTTTTTGTATATGCGAGTGCTTCATCTATGAAAATAGACTTTTCTACAAAATCAACCTTATTCCATTTCAAGGCTAATAATTCCCCTCTACGAATTCCAGTATTAATAGCCAAGCTGAATGCTACTCTCCAACGAGTTTCTAAACAATGCTCGAGAAATTTCTTTATATCAACTGCATTCCATGTTTCCTTTGAGGTTCTTTTAATTGAAGGACTTTTAACCCCATCTAACGGATTTTTATTAATAATTTCCCAAATAATTGCTGTCTTAAATGCTTTGTTTAATATATTATGCATTGTTTTCACATAAGAAGGAGAAAGACCCTCTTTTAATTGTTTGGCAAAGAATTGTTGGAGATCAAATGGTTTTATTTCATTGACAAGTGAATATTGAAATGCAGGTAAGATTCTATAATTAACAATTCCAAATGTTTTCTCGAAAGTAGTAGATTGAACTTCATTTTTATAAACAATTTCTAGCCAACTTAATATAAATTGCTTAAATGTTTCATTTGATGGTGAGAAATATCCATTTGAATTGACCTTTGTTAGAAATTCAGCTTTAGCATATTCAGCGGATTTTTTAGTTGGAAATCCCCCACGATAAACTTGCTTACGCTTACCTGTTGAAGGATTTTTACCAACATCTACCCGGTAAGACCATACTTTTCCAATTTTTCTTACAGACATGTAATCACTCCTCAATTAATGACTTGAATTATTCATATTATTTTTTAACCAAGTTTCAAATTCATTTGCAATTACCCGTTTACATCTCCCAATTCGGATGAGAGGGAAGTCAGGTCTGTCCATAATTTCATAGGCTGTTGCTCTTGAGACTTTGAGTATTTTCATAATGTCTTGCGCGGTGTAAATTGCGATGTTCAATAAATTTCGCCTCCATCAGTATTCAATGATTTTGTTAATTTAAATTTCAAATTTTTATCACTTGATCACCTCTAATTTCCTTCTTATTAAAATGTAGCGAATCTCCTTTTTTGATTGGTATATTATGAAGTTTCCAATATTAATAGTAAAAAGATCGATAAATAAGTGAGTTTTTATGGTAATTCACTTCTGAAAATTTAAGATTTTTACTTTGAATGGATATGTCGGGAAGAGAAAGGTTCAATCTTAGAAGCCCGGTAAAAAAGGAGTAACGGAAAGCCCGGTAAAAAAGGAGTAACGGAAAGCCCGGTAAAAAAGGAGTAACGGAAAGCCCGGTAAAAAAGGAGTAACGGAAAGCCCGGTAAAAAAAGGAGTAACGGAAAGCCCGGTAAAAAAGGGAGTAACGGAAAGCCAGGTAAAAAAGGGATGAACGGAAAATCATGTAGAAAAAAGTGATCAGATCATATCGAGTCAATGTTCTACAAAAATTTCATAGGAAAAAATTATAGTTACTTGGGTTAATTTCTTTGCTTTGCAGTTAATTGTAAGTAATTGAATTTTTAAAAAAGGATTTTTCAAGAATAAATGGGATAAGTATTACCCGGAAATTCTCGGGAATACATTTTAGAGGTGATCTTATTGAAAAACGAATTGGAACTTCCATTTTCTATTGAGCAGTTATTGGAGATTTTAGAAACAAACGGTGAAAAGTATCAAATTTCGGAACCATTTATTGATCGGTATAGAACTTCATTACAAGTTCTATACCTAAAATTAAGGGGAGTAGAACAATGAAATCAGATTTAAATAAAGGAATTAATCTATTTGATACAAAAACTATCATTGTAGTTTTTAATGGAGAAAAAGATGATCATTTTTATGAACAAATTGATTTTGAAGAAATAGACGTTGATGAATTTGAAGAAGAATAGTTTGGTATAAAATGGATGAATAAAATTTTCCCTCCAAGTAGAATCTATTAAAAATTCCACTTGGAGGGAAGCGTATGAGTAACAAAATAATTTTAAATGTAATAGATGAAGAGAATAACATGGGGCAAGAGTTTGTAAATAGGATGTTACTTAGAATCTTTATGCAAGAATTGAACATCCCATTGCATATACAAGGAAATGTAATTGTTTCAGTTGACGTTCAAAGTGGAGAGTGACTTTATGAGAAATAGAAAGATAAGAATTGAGCAAGTACATGCGCAAAAATATGTTGTTATATATATACGAGTAAGTAATGAAAAGCAAGATTTAGAACTCCAAATTAAAATGGCAAATCAATTCAAGAAAAGATATGAGGAAGAGGGATATGAAGTATTAATATTTAAAGATGATGGTAAATCTGCAATGAAACTACCAATTCATCAGCGAAAAGGTTTATCAGACTTTTTAATGCTAGTAAGACAAGGAGCTGTCAAAACACTTCTAGTTTATGAGCGTACCAGATTAGCAAGATGGTTTTTTGAATATTGTATTATTGCAAAAATACTAATTGAACATAAAGTTGAAGTTGTTTTTACGATTGGGAACAACTATGAACAATTTTCTTTAGATTATAGCGCTGAATGTGTACAAGCAGGAAGAGTACATGGAGAAAGCTATAATTTATATTCCAGGCTAATTGATAAGAATTATTATAATCCAAGCAAAAAATATGGATATATAAAGAGAGAAGACAATGATGGAAATAATATATTTGAACCTGAACATGTTCAATCAGAAATTATAAAAGAGATGTTTAATGATGCAACAACAGTTGCAAATAAAGGTGAATTCATCCAACTTGTAAAAAAATTCAAAAGTATTACAGGGAAGTCTAACAAAGACATTATTAGATATTTAAAGGACACTTTTTATACATCTTACCTTTTTTATGGTAAGAACGAACGTCGAGTAAAAGAGTCTAATATAACACCTATTATATCAGTTGAGCAATATGACCAAGCGCTGAAAAAAGTAGGTTCATATATAACAGAGTTCGAACAAGCTGTAGAAAAACGAACCAAGTATAATTTCATCAATCCCAAATGCTCAGAATGTAATGAGTATATGAAACTCGAATATTGTGGCCTTGAAGATTACGGGCGATATATATGTAATAGAAAAGTTCACAAGAATGTAAAAATTATTATCGATCAGGATAGATATAATAGTAAGTTAATAATTGCTCTGAAAACAATTCTAGTTAAAATGCTTTCTTCTGAGAACGAAAAGCTCTCTAAAGTAGAAATAAATAAATATTTTGCTGAAAATAAAGTTTTATTGAATAAATTGAAGATTTTAGAAAAGGACCTATCAAGAAGTATCGCACTTGAAATGGATCAAAAAAAGTTAAAAAAGAAAGTGGAAGAATTATTTAGTTTGCAAGAAAAAATAGAGAATGTTCATGCTGTTTTAACAAAGATTGAAAAAGCTAAATTGATGTTAAAACAATTTAAAGAAAAGATAAATCTTCAAAATCTGAATTACTTAGCGGATTTAGAGCTTTTATTAGAAGCACATTTGCTTTTCAAAGATGTTTTTTTGACACCTGAGCACAATATGAAAATAGATGTTTATTTCAATTGGTTATTACAAAAAAGTGAGGTAATTAATATATGAGCAATCAGCAGCTTGGTCAATTAATTAATAGATTACCATCTATTGTAGATTTTCAAGATAATCAAAATATTGAATTTGCTACAATCCTTTGTCGTACAAGTGATAAAAAACAAAGGAATAATTCATCGTTGGAAACTCAACTAAAGGTTTGTATTAATTGGGCAAAAGAAAAAGGAATTACAGTGGTTAAAGAACTTATATATATTGAAAAAGAAACATCTGCTTATAGAAAAAAGATATTAGATAGGTCTTTAATGGCTAATATGAAAACAATGATCTTAAAAGAATATCGCATAACAACATGTTATTTCTGCAATATTGACAGGCTTGATCGAACAGGTGATGAATTTCTAAATTTTGTTTTATTGCCTATTCAGAGAGTTAATCGTAGAGTTGAGTTTATTGATGTGAAAAGTGGAGAGAAAATCGACCCACTTGATCCTATGATGATTCAAAAATTTGTAGCAGCAAATAGTGAATCATCAACTAAAAGTAAAAATACCTTGGCGTATATGCATTTAGAAATGATTGATGATGATAAAAAACCATCGTTAAAATTACCTTATGGATATAAAAAGGACAAGGACGAAAGCATTATTATTAATTATGAACAAGCTGGAATCGTCAAGTTAATTTTCCTATTATATTCAAGCGGGCATAGTATGGAAGACATTGCAATGATATTAAATGATGCAGAAGTTCCTACAGCTACAAATGTAGGTAAAAAATGGGAAAAGCAACAGATTAAAGACATTCTAAGTAACGAAATTTACCTTGGTACATTCACTCGTACATTTAAAAAAGGTGAACATGAAGGAAAAAAATTTAAAAAACTAAACTTTACAGATGAAATTATCCCTTCTTATATAAAGGATTTAGTGGGGAAAATGAAAGAATTAAAAGATAGGTATGGAAAATTAAAAACACCATTTTTATTATCTAATTTTCTTTGGTGCGAACAGTGCCAGCAATACTTGCAATCGGTAAATAATACACCTAAAAGTGCAAAGAAAAAGTATCAATTATATCAATGTAATTGTACAGATAAACAAATTAAGAAGGTTCATACTATCACAATTGAGCAAATTCACGAGGAAGTAATAAAAATCATTGAAAAGAAATTAAACAATGTTAGAAAAAATAATTATAAAAGCATTAAAGTGGATTTAAAATTCTTATTGGAAAAATTAAGAGAGCTTATTATTGTTAAAGAAAATGAACTAGAGATATCAAAATCGAATTTATTAAATGCTACTAAGATGGATAATAGTAGTTTAATTAGTATTATTAAACACGAACGTGAGTTAATGAATAATGAATTAGAACTACTTTACTATCAAATTAATAAGGTTGAAGAATTACTTAGTGGAAATGATGAGAGCAATTTTATGGAATTGTTCAATATAGATTTTCGAAGACTTTCTTCAATGGAAAAACGATTGATGATTGTGTTATTTGTTAAAAGAATTAAAGTGAAGTTTGGAGAGCTTAAAGAGAATCCAGTGGTAACAGCGGAATTTGATCTAACAGCTGGATCATTCTTTTTTTGAAAATGGGAAACAAGAGCTTGTATCTGTACGAGCTCTTGTTTTTGTTAACAAATTTTATTAATTTACTTAAAATCGAAATTACTGTGAATATTTATATTTGATTTACTAAAAATCGAAAGGGGTATTTTTAACTTTTGTTTAATCAAATGGATTTTCGAAGAATCCCTATAAATCAAGCGGTTTTTAAAGATAGAAATTCGGTAATAAGTAAGGTTTAGGATCCTAAAGATTACTTATTACCGAATCATATTTGTTAAATTTACTAAAAATCGAAATAAAACTATTTTGTATTGTAGTTACAATTGGTTAGTATTTATGGAAAAATTATGTAAAATTTGAAATTATTGTAATATTTTGTGTTAAAATGTTGAATTAGATAAATCATGAAATGTGAATTTTTACCTATTGAAAGGAGTAATAAAATGATTATTAATGTTGATGGGTATAAAATGATTTTTTTTCTTGAAAATTTAATTAGAGAATATATATCATTTTATTCTAGTATTGAAGATATGAATAATAGTTTAAAAGAGAAATTGAAAGAAACTGCTTTAGCAAATGGTGAAGACAGCGTTGAAAGTTTTGAAACTCTATTAAAATATTCACACATTGGTGAATTAGTCGATTTTGTAAAAAGTAAAAAGTTTAAACAAAAAAAATATAATTACACTGAGAAAATCAATATTAATGTTCTTATAAAACATAGAAATAATATAATGCACTCTCGATCAATCACTTCAGAAGAAATGGAACAAATTACTGCTATATGTAACACGTTTATCAAAGGATTAGAAGATAGTAGTTATGAAACAAAATGGAATGGTTTTTTAGCAAATGATATTAATGAATTTTATATACCTAGAGTGTTTATTGAATATCCGGTAGGTAAGAACTTTGATCGACTCATTGGTCGAAACAAAGAACTAAAGGAACTTAAATTTGAAATTACAAAACCTACACCTGTTTCTATTGTTGGTCACGGTGGACTTGGTAAAACTGCGTTAGTTCTTCAATTAATAGAGGACTTAGTATATTCACCAGACCAACCATTTGAAAAAATCTATTTTATGAGTTTTAAAAATACTGTTTTTGAGCATGGTGCGATTCGTAGGTTTGAAAAGGTAATTAGTAACCATAAAGATTTAATATATAGAATGGCTTCGTTCATGGACATTGACATTAAAGATAAAGAATTTAGTGAAATAGAAGAATTAGTTTGGAAAGAGATTTTCTCTACAAAATCTTTGCTTATCTTAGACAATTTAGAGACCGAGACTGTAAAGAGTAATTTATCTGAGTTTACTGGAATTGCCCAAAAATTTATAAATAATTTCACTAAACCTTCAAGATTAATAATTACGAGCCGCTATGGACTTGGTGATAGGGAAGCAAAACTACCACTTTTTCAATTCAATCTTGAAAATACTAAAGATTTAATTGAGAGTTATCTAAATGCAGATATTCTCTATGAGAAGAAAATTACATTGGAAGATTGGGATTGGATTCAGAGATATACAGAAGGGAATCCGGGACTAATTATTGCTTTCTGTAATAGCTTAAAATCGACTAGAAAAAAATTATTAGATATAAGAGTAGAATACGAAACAAAATATACTACTGAATCAAGAGAACTACACGATCAAAGAGAAGAATTCTTAGTATTTTGTTTTGAAAATACAATTGAAAGTATGTCAGAACAGTCTCAAATATTTTTATCAATTTTATGTTATATATGTTCAGAAGCAAATATAAGTGAAATAAACGAAGAAGTTCTTACATATCTAAGAGATGAATTGGGTTTAAAAAAGCTAGGTGAACACAATTTAAGATCTACACTTTTTACCAATATCGGATTCTTGCAACCAATTCCATCATCTGATCGATACTATGTTAATGAATTATATATTGAATATATGGATGGGAATTACGCAACTGAAATTTTTAATGTATTCAAATTAAAAGATTCAGAATGGTATCCAAAATTAGAAGAATTAATAGATCATATTAATGAAATCCAATTTGACGAAGAAGTTTCATTAGGAAAGTTACTTTCAGAACTTTATCTTTCAATATATAAAAAGAATAATGATAAAAAATATTTAATAAATGCATTCTTTTGTGAACCAGATTTAGATAAACTTCTTAAGATTTTTGCCAATTTAAATGATACTGATTTAGTTAGTCATATTGAATATTTAGATAAAGTCCAAAACCAATTAAAAGATCAAAGAGAAAGAAGTAAACAAGAACGTATAATATTAATAATTTTACGCGCCCTTCTTAGTATTAATAAAAAGATACTAAACAGAAAAATAAATAAAATTAGGCAAAGAGATCTATTCAGATACTATGAACATTTGGAGAAAAGGATCCCAATATTAAAAAATGGTGACGTAAACATTGAAATTAAAACTTCAGCATGTATTTTACTTACTATTTTAAAAGAATATGATAAAGTTGATTCATTCACACATAATGAACCAAAACTAATTAAACAAAGGTTTAACTCTTTTACTAAACGAGTTGGAGATTTATCCGGTAAAAATCGAGAAGAATGTTTAGAATATATATATAAATGTAAAGAAATATTAAAATTGCATCCAAGAGATATAGATTCTTATTTAAGAGCTCAATTTAATTTATATTCTTCAAGGTATTTTAAAAAAGACAATCCAGAAGAAGCATTGAAATTACTTAATAATTATGAACAATATTTTACTAATAGTAATACTCAACTTTTCATCTTTACAATGGAGTCATTATTAATTCGTATGGAATGTCTAATGAAAACTGGTGGAAATATATCAGAAATTAATTTATACAAAGAACGATTTAGAAAATATTCATCAATGCAAGAATACAAAGGGATTTTCATAACCAAAAAGGATAGTATAGAGCAAAGTTTTAATCATATAAAACAGGAAATTCAACGATATGAAAAAGAAAAACACCCTACCTCTTGATAATTTTTAAAATTATCATTGCACAAAAATTGCACAGACTTATTAGAACAAATAGAAATAAAAGAATTACAATGAATAAAATTTCATCGACCTATTGATTTACCGGACTCTATTGACATAAAATATTCAATAATACTGAATAATCTTATGCCCCCATAATTGACAGGGTAGGGGTCGCTGGTTCAAGTCCAGTTGGGATCATACCGTTAAAAAGGCTCAAACTCTTTGTATAAGAGATTGGGCTTTTTGTTTTTTCAGTTATTTCCTTTTTTGTAAAATATAATGACGCCCATTAGCGTGTGAATAAATATTGAAATTACGTGACTTATATAGACCGTTCGATATAATTTCTTAATTTATACTAATCGGTTAACATATAACATATATAAATAAATGGTGACTTACATAATAAATGAAACGAACTCTAGAGATAAAATATTAAACTATAGCTCATTAAATGTGGATTAGATTTTACATGTTTAAGAGAAATGGAGGGTAGTTATGGAAAGGTTTTATAAATTATTTTCAATTAATGGGTTTACTATATTTGTTTTTTGTATGTTATTAATGGGAATCAGTATCTCTATCACGATTCCATTTCTATCATTATATGCTACTCAAGAGCTTGGCATGAGCACTGGTGCGTTTGGTATATTTATGGCGGTAAGCTCTTTGAGCGGCGTTTTCGTCAATACAGCTATCGCAAAAAGTTCTGATGGTAAATTAGATAGAAAATGGATTATTATCATTGCCATGATTTCGTCTTCATTCAGTTATTTAGTTTTTGTGATTTTTCATCAGTATTTTGTTCTCCTGATTACAGTCACTTTTTTTGGTGGGATTGGTGCAGCCTCAATGCCTCAAATATTTGCTTATGCTCAAGCGTCTGCAAATGCAAGTGAATCAGATGATATTACTTTTGCAATGTCTACCTTAAGATCGCTATTTTCGTTAGGATTTTTAATTGGACCTTTATTAGGCACAATGATATTAAGTGCCATGGACTATGAGGGGTTATTTATTTGTACTGCCCTCATATTTTTGTTAATTGCATGTCTAGTTTACTTTTTTCTTAAAAATAGTAAGACAATCTCAAATCCGAATCCAGATTCAATCAATAAGATAACAAATTCAAAAACGTATTCCATTAAAGATAAAATTATTGCTCTTCCATTTTTAGCTTTTATTTTACTATTTGGTATTAATAATTTAAATGGTATCAATACGCCACTTTTTATTGTTAATGATTTAAATGGAACGCAGACGGATGTTGGGTTTGTTGCTAGTATTTGTGCTGGATTGGAAATTCCAATTATGATTATACTCGGTGCTTTAGGTAAAAAAGTATCTAATTTAACTCTTATTATATCCGCATGTTTTATCGGCATGAGCTACCATCTGTTGTTAGCTTTTTCAAGCTCACCATGGCATGTAATAGTCTTACAAATAATTCAAGCTATACAAGTAGCAATTGTTATGGGGAATGGACTAAGTTATTTTGCAGAGATTTTTCCTAACGCACCTGGGATTGCTTCAACCTTTTATGCAAATGGGCAGACGCTTGGTAAGCTTCTTGGCACGCTTGGTGGTGGATTCCTAGCGCAATTACTTGGTTTTCGCTATGTAAATATAGCGTGTATTATGATCCTGCTGTTTGCTGTAATAGCGCTTTGGCTCACTAAAAATCACAATTTATCTTTAGCTGAGAAAGAAACGTCCAATAACTCAGAGTGGGGGGCTTAAATGAAAAACTTCTAATTGCTTAAGCTGAAATAACTTTTATATTTTAATTCGTTTACATATTTAGAAGGTGAGGAATATTCAAATGGATTATATAAAATTTGGACATACAGGATTAGAAGTTTCTAGACTTTGCCTTGGTTGCATGGGATTTGGAGATGCAAAACGTTGGATTCATCCATGGGTCATTGATGAGGAAAGTAGCCGAAGTATCATTAAAAAAGCTCTTGATGTAGGGATCAATTTTTTTGATACGGCAAATGTTTATTCAGACGGTACTAGTGAGGAATTTTTAGGTCGAGCTATAAAAGATTATGCCAATAGGGATGAGATTGTTCTTGCCACGAAGGTTTACTTCCCAATGCATAAAGGTCCTAACGGATCGGGTCTATCACGTAAGCATATTATGAGTGAAATTGATAAAAGTCTTAAACGCCTTGGGACAGATTATGTTGATCTATATCAAATCCATCGTTGGGATTATCATACACCTATCGAAGAAACAATGGAGACTCTTCATGATTTAGTAAAAGCTGGAAAGGTAAGGTACATCGGTGCTTCTGCCATGTATGCATATCAATTCTTAAAGGCTCTACATGTTGCTGAGAAAAATGGTTGGTCGAGATTTGTTTCAATGCAAAATCATCTCAATCTCATATACCGTGAAGAGGAAAGGGAAATGCTACCTTTATGTAAAGAAGAAAAAATTGCCGTTATTCCATATAGTCCACTTGCGTCTGGAAGATTGACGCGGGATTGGTCAGAAACGACACTTCGTTCGGAAACTGATGATATTCAAAAATCTAAATACGGAGCCACTGAAAATACAGATCGACTTGTTGTAGAACGAGTAGCCGAAATCGCAGAAAAGCAAGGGGTAACAAGATCTCAAATCGCACTTGCTTGGTTACTTCAGAAAGAGCCCGTCGCTGCGCCTATTATAGGTGCAACAAAAATTTCACATCTTGAAGACTCTGTAGGAGCTTTATCTGTTAGGCTAACTACTGAAGAAGTTGCCTATTTGGAGGAGCCTTATGTTCCTCATCCAGTCGTTGGTGCGCTAGGTTCAAATTAATGTTTGTAGCCTCTTGTTTATCAAGAGGTTTTTTACTAGATAATCAGACATTTTAATCCTTTGGAATACAAAATAATGCTTTGGACATTAAAAGAGCCCTTAGAACAGGGCATTTTCTTTTCTTAACTATTATTTTAATTTGTTATATTCCTCGTCCGTTACTGGTTCCAACCACTCAGGCGTACCAGCAGTGATTGCAATGTGCTCAAACCAGCTGTCCTTTGTAGCCCCATGCCAATGTTTTATACCATCATGCGTGACAACTACATCACTGGCTTTTAAGAACTGAGCAGCTTTTCCTTCTTCCTGGTACCAACCTTCACCCCCTGTTACTAATAAAAGTTGAAATCCATTATGATGTTTATGCCAGTTATTTCGGCAACCTGGTTCGAAGGTAACATTTCCAACACCAACACTTACTTTAGGGTCAGCAATTAATGTTTTAAGATAGCTTTGACCAACAAAATATTGTGCATATGCTTCATTTTTCTCACCAACTGGGAAAATAACGCCATTTTTGACTTCTTCATGTTTTGCCATTTCAATACCTCCAATAAACTGTAAGTTATATTAACTTGTATTGTTAAATTTTTATGTAAATACAACCTTTGGTGTTGAGTACCAAATATGATTAAACATACTACGATATGATATATAATAAGATGTCCCAAAAGCTATGCTTTTAGGACATCCACGATATTACTATATACTGCTGCTTATTTGCACGTATCAAATTGTACTCGTATCAATTACAAATCGATACTTAACATCAGAAGCTAATACACGTTTGTATGCTTCATCGATTTGATCGGCAGAAATCACTTCAATAGAAGGAAGAATGTTATGCTTTGCGCAGAAATCTAACATCTCCTGAGTCTCACGAATACCTCCAATCATTGAACCTGCAAATGAGCGGCGATGACCGATAAGCGATATCACATTTAGTGACATTGGATCTGCTGGAGCACCGACATTTACTAATGTACCATCAAGAGAAAGTAGTCTTAAATAAGCATCCAAATTGATCTTTGCACTTACTGTGTTAATAATTAAGTCAAATGTTCCTGCAAGTTTCTCAAATGTTTCTGGATCATTAGTAGCATAATAGTGGTTTGCACCAAATTGTAAACCGTCATCTTTTTTGTTCAATGTCTGTGATAATACAGTTACCTCTGCACCCATTGCATGTGCAATTTTGACTGCCATATGACCAAGACCACCTAAACCAACAACTGCAATTTTCTTACCTGGACCTGCTCCCCAGTGGTTTAAAGGAGAGTAAGTAGTAATTCCTGCACATAGTAAAGGTGCTGCAGCATCAAGTCCGATGTTATCTGGTATTTTAACTGCAAAATCCTCAGTTACAACAATATGAGTTGAGTATCCACCCTGTGTTGGCTCGCCGTATTTGTCAACACCAGCATAAGTTGGTGTATTTCCTTTGAGACAGTACTGTTCTTCACCCTTACGGCAGTTTTCACAATCACCACATGAGTCAACCATACAACCAACGCCTACTCTGTCACCAATCTTATATTTTGTAACATCTGCACCTACATCCGTAACTATACCGGCAATCTCATGCCCCGGAACAAGTGGGTAATGCACAGGACCCCATTCTCCATGTGCAGTATGAATGTCAGAGTGACAGATTCCAGCAAATTTAATTTCAATTAGAATATCATGCAAATCAAGATCACGTCGTTTAATTTCAGCTGCTCGAAAAGGTTTGTCTGGACCATCTACAGCTCGTGCTTTAGCAGTTATCATGATAAAACCTCCAATAAATATATTATGTTTCAAGAAAAAGCTTCTAGGTAAACGAAGCAATTAAGTGCATGCTACATTCGTATTTACCCTCCAACTTTTTCTCTTGCACCAAAATGATATTCCCTCTAGTTAACTCTAGGTCAAGTGATTAATTCATATTTTTAAAAGGAAATATATTTCAATAAACAGAAGCATTCTTTAATTGCCTTTAAGGTGACATACAATAAATAACGTGATAAAATCCCTAAAATAACAATAGAGTTAACTCGAGGTCTAAATCATAAAAAGGGGAGATCAATGTTGAAGACATATTCTATCGGTGAAGTAGCAAAAGAATTAAATCTTACAGTATATACATTGCGATATTACGACAAAGAAGGACTTATACCTTTTGTAGAAAGGTCAGCTAATGGAACTCGTTTGTTTAAAGATTCCGATATTGAAGCATTAAAAGTTATTGAGTGTCTGAAATCAACTGGGATGCCAATTAAGGAAATTAAACATTTTATTGAATGGTGTTCTGATGGTGACTCCACATTACAACAAAGATACGACATGTTTTTGGAAAGAAAAGCAATTGTAGAGGCGCAAATGGATGAATTAAGAAAGACAATGGATGTTATCGAACATAAATGTTTTTATTATAAGACTGCTTTGGATGCGGGAACGGAAAACATATTTAAAAACAATCATCAAAAAGAGACTTCAATTTCTAATTAAATATAAAACTACATATCATTCATAAAAGTATATATGGGATTAGGTGGTTTATATTGCTTCACTTTTTCTATGATTCTCTTGGTGATTTTCTTTTGTCTTATATCACCTGTTCAAGTTAAGTATCCGAAATTGGAGGAGTTAAGATGTCAAAGGATAAAAAAGTAGCACTTGTTACCGGTGGAAATCGAGGAATAGGATATGAGTTGGTGAAACAATTAGCTCAGAAAGGATTTAAGGTCATATTGACAAGTCGTGATTCAGAGTTGGGACATAATGCAGTACAGAAGTTAATAGATTTACATCTTGATGTCTCTTTTATGAAGATGGATGTAGACAACCTAGAAAGCATCAGTCAAGCCGCGACCCAAGTAAATGACCAGTTTAAACGGTTAGATGTATTGATTAATAATGCTGGTGTATATGCAGATGAAAATAAAAGCTTATTGTCAATGGACCCTTCCATTCTTGAGAGAACAATGGCAACAAATTTCTACGGGGCATATCACGTAATCCGTTTACTTATTTCAATGATGGAAAAGCAAGGATATGGGAGAATCATTAATGTTTCATCGGAATATGGCGCATTGAGTGAGATGGTCTATCCTGGAGAAGGAGCATATAAGTTATCTAAACTTGCATTAAATGGTTTGACACAATTACTAGCTACAGAAATTAAAGGAGATATCAAAATAAATGCGGTCGATCCTGGTTGGGTAAGTACAGATATGGGCGGACCATCTGCTCCAAGAACTCCAAAGGATGCAGCTGAGTCTATCCTTTGGTTAGCTATGACTGGACCAGATGGACCAAATGGGGGATTCTTTAGAGATGGGAAACGAGTTGATTGGTAAAAAACTTAGGGTTTCAAATTCAAAGCTAGCATAGCAATACTTACGTGTGTTTTGGATTTTAAAATCCATCATAAAAGATTACTAACTGCGAAGAATTCCTATAAAGATATAACCTTAGCCGATAAATTAACTAAGTTAGGTTTAACAGAATCCTAGTAAAAGAGAAGCCAATTTTGGTTTCTCTTTTTGGTTAATATGGAATAAAACATCAAAATTAAATCGTAGATAGTGTTAATAAGAATAGAATTTTTCTAATTACCCCAATTTAATTGATGAATTTTATTTTTCGAAGTGCCATTTCGACATGAACAAACTTTTATTTCGAGTAAAAATGATAATTTTCTTCATTTTTCTTTGTTTTTACATGTAAATTGAGTCTTTTTGATAAAACTCACTCGAATTTTGGCGTGTGAATTCCTTATGATTACCCCAATACACATTAATTATGAGCAGCTGTAAAATTATATTATGACAAATAGAGCTATGATTAAAGTTTCACTTTACACATAAAAATCTGAACGAACTAAACTGCCAAAAAAGTTAAATAAAGGAAGGAAATCAAAGTAAAATTGTGATGAAAGAGCGATTAAAAAGGTTTGGTATACAAATAAAGTCGCAACAGGTTATGATTGGGCCGACCATGATACATGTGTTATTTCAAGGTGAAATGATAATCTTAATGGTACACATGTTTCTGATAAAATGGCTGCAATTGGGGACGAATCAAATGGTCGTATTAAAGGGATTACAACAGATATTCAATTATTAGTAGAGAAGGTATTAAAGATAAAATATATTAGCAATTTTCATGCATGCAATCACAAAAAACAAGAATACGTTTACGCATTCTTGTTTTTATGTGGAGATTAATAGCTTTGCTATTTCTAGAGCTTGATCTGGTAAGTTCATCTTTGAATAATAATTAAATAATTCTTTTTCAGATCTCTTGATTAAAAATGAAAATCCATATTTTACATACATGGGTAAAGCTTTTTTTGCTAAATATTGATGGTATTCCTTACATTTAGCTTTTAATAAATATAAAGTTAGTCTAAATAAATGAATATATAATAATTCATTCAGTCTAATTGCGACGACTAAGCCTTCTTCTGCAAGTTTTATTAATTTATCGGTTGGCATTAGCTTTCCGTCAAACGCACATCGAATATAGTTTTCGAAAGAGAGTAGGTAGGTAGCCGATTCTGGAATTTTAAGTGTCATTGATTCTCTAAAATATCCAATTGACAGTACATAATTTTTTCTACGGTAATACTCATATGCCAGATTATGCAGTACTTTAGCTTTTCGATCTGGTGCATTACATAATTCACAGCTTTTGATTAAATTCTTAAAGCGAGAAATAATTTCTTCATGATTACCGTCATCTGTAATTTGAATAATCATAATCATTTCTGCGTCAATTACTCTAAGATAATTGTTAATATCTTTAAAAAATTTATGCGATTTTTCAGCATAATAATAAGCTAGAACAGGAGAATGGATTGTATGATAGGCAATTGCTAAATGATAGTAATATTCAGGGTTATGATAATCCTCAATTTGTATTTCTTTTAATGTTTGAATGGCTTTATTATGATTTTGTTTAGATAAATAATAAATTCCTAGAACATGTTTAAGGAGATTTGTTTCATAATCTGAAAGTTCGTTTTCTATTTTTTGGATTTTTTTTATGATTTTTTCAGCTTCTCGAGTATGGTTATGAATAAGAAGATATCTAACCTTAAGAAGTTCATATAAGTGAATATAATCAGATATCATGATTAGTTCATCAGACTCAAGTTCTAAATTAATTTGCTCAATTTCATTATTTAACTGCATGATGATTGCTTCATGCCATTGTGATAATCTATTTTTTATATTTATTAACTTTTTGATTTCATCTACTATATTTATTCCTAGTCGCTCAGATAATAAAGAAATAATTTCATTATTATAAGCCGTTCGGTTACACTCTATTTTACTAATATGAGTAATCGAACAAATATCTTTTCCAAGTTGCTCTTGGGTGAGTTTTAATTTTTCACGATAGAATTTAATGATTTTCCCCTCATACATAACTAATTCTCCTTTTTCGATGTTCGTTTAATACTGCAAGTAGTCCTATTTTCGAATTTCTAGACGATGATCAGTTATGAGTTTTTTAACACTATGGAAGTACTAAAATTGGCAACTAATATTTAATTAAAATATTACAATTTTCGATAAATTAAGTACATTTAGGGAAATCACGTAAGTTGTTAAGTAAAACTTAACATGGAAATGAGTAATAAAAGCTAAAATATCTTGTTCTAATTAAATTTCCTGACTAAAAAAAGAAGGATACGACTAAACAAGTTATAGGTAAGAATGACTATTCAAGTTATTTTAGATTGAGTTTTTAGATTTTCTTGCATAAAATCATAATTAGACTGTTTAAAAACAAAAGAATATTTTTTACTGAGGTGAAATAATGAATTTCGAACAAATGGAATATATTGTGAACGTTGCCAATGAAAGATCCATTACAAAAGCAGCTGAAAAATTATTTATATCACCTTCAGGAATGAGTCAATCAATCACGCAATTAGAAAATGAGCTTGGGATTAAAATATTCAACAGGTCTAAGCATGGGGTTACTCCTACATTCGAAGGAAATATTGTCATTTCAAAAGCAATTATTTTACTAAAAACCATTAAAGAAATTAAAAATGATATAAATCAATATAAAAATACAAATCAAAACCATATGAAAATATTAGCTGCACCAACTTTTTCATTTATTCTTCAGGAAACACTAATAGAATTTAATTCCAAGAATGAGGATGTTACTTTTGAGTTCAAAGAGGAAAATCCTTCAAAAATTATTCAGAATTTTAATAAGGATAATTTTGATTTTGCGGTTGTTTCGGCAACAAAAGAGGAATTAAAAAGGGAAAAAAATATTTGTTATGAGCACTTAACGCGGGGACATTATTGTATCGCAGTAGGTAAAAAGTCACCTTTTTATTCTTTAGAATTTGTAACGCCTAAAGATTTGATGAATGCAAAAATAGTAATGTATAAAAATTCAGATTATAATAAGCTATTAAAAATTACAAAAATGAATCTTAAAAACGTAATTCTTACGTCAAATAGAACAGGTCTTATTTTTCAATTAATTAAAGAAAGTCAAGCTGTATTCTATCTTTATGATTTTACAATAAAGAATCGACAATCCGTTTTAAACGGTGATATAAAAGTGATTCCTATAAAAGAAGAAGGCTTTTTTGAACTAGATTTTTGGTTAATGTATTTGGAAACAAAAGGTTTATCACCATTAGCTAATGAATTTATTGAGGATTTTAAAAATCATTTGAAAAAGCATAGTTAAAGAAGCACATGAGAAGGAGTTATGTCATTATATAGTTGCTTTATATATAATACAAAACTTAAGAAAACGAAAAAATATATTCTTAATTAGATTATGAATTAACGATAGACGCAATCTTATGACAATTGTTATAGGGGTGCGTTTTTAATTTGACTAGAAAATGCATTGCTACTCAATTTAATATGTATTTAAAAAAATTACCGTTAGAAAAAAGGCACTCTTTCAGTTTCATTTCAATTTTTTTTGCAAAAAACTCAAGAATAGCCCAAATATAAACAGTTAAAATATGACGTGAAACAATTAAATTTGTAAAATTTTCCCAAATTCATGATTCTATTTTCCTGACATTCTGTAAAATATTACTGTTTATGTCGAAAGAAGTCAGTGGTTTTAGTTCTGTATTTCCCCAATACACGAAAATTGTAGATTACAGTAAAATTATTTTATCGTTTAATATCAGGAAAATTCCTAATATTCATGCGAATTAAAAAAGAGTGCTGTAAGTATGATTCAGGGGGGAAAACATGAAGCAAAATAAAAAGTTTATCAGTAAGAGAAAAACAAAGAGAATGTTATCGATCTCTGCATTGAGTGTAATGCTACTAAACTTTGCACTACCTCAGTCATTAACACATGTATATGCGAGTGGGAAGCAAAATCAGAAAAGTCCATCCAATAAATCCTTTAATGCTGAGGAAGTAAACCGAATTCTTGATGGACTAACTTCTGAACAAAAAAAGAACATTAATAAACTTACTGGAGCAGAAATTGGTCAAAAAATCCATGTGGATCAAAAAGATTTGAAAAGTTCAAAGAATATTAATGTAATTGTTCAATTTAAAGATGATCCAGCTAAGATTCAAATCATTAAGCAATCGTTGTCAAAGGGTAGAGCAAATAAAAATGCTCAAGCTTTTGCAAACGAATATTCAGATGCAGAAAAAAAGGTTCAGGATTCTCATGTAAGATTTAAAAGCTTTTTGAATACGCAGCCTAAAACACAAGTAATCGGTGGGAAATCTGTTAAAACGCCTATGAGTATTACGAGAGAGTATACTGATGCTTTTAATGGAGTGGCTTTAACATTACCTTCTAAATTAGTTGAAAAAATTGCTGATAATCCAGATGTTGCTTCTATTTGGTCTCAAATAGAATATACGGTTGCAAAAGAGTCTACACCAAAAGCTTCTGTGACTACTGAATCTTTAGGAAAGCCTACTACGGGACTTACTTTATTAGGAATAGATAAACTACAAGCTGAAGGTCACACTGGTGTGATTAAATCAGGTCCACGTGCTGGCCAAAACATAAAAGTAGGTGTATTAGATACTGGAATTGACTATCATCACCCAGATTTAAAGGATGTTTATAAAGGTGGTCACGACTTAGTAAATAATAAGGGGATAGATGAAAATGGAGTTGTCATTTATGAGGATGACAATGATCCTATGGAAACAACTTATGATGATTGGCTAGCTGCGAAGGAGAGTCCAGATGCAATTGTTGGACCACCACCTGCAGATTATAAGCAGTATATTACATCTCATGGAACTCACGTTTCTGGAACAATTGCTGCTAATACGACAAGTAATAACGATGTTTATTCAGCAAATGGTGTAGCGCCGGATGTAGACCTATATGGTTATCGTGTACTAGGACCTGGCGGACGTGGTACATCAGACTCGGTTTTAAATGGTATCGATCAAGCAGTTAAGGATGATATGGATGTTATCAATCTTTCACTTGGTGCAACAATTAATGATCCGCTATACCCTACAAGTATCGCTATCAATAATGCTACTTTATCTGGAGTTGTGTGTGATGTTGCAGCAGGAAATAGTGGTCCTGGGGCAGCTACTGTAGGATCACCTGGAACTTCTGCACTAGCGATAACAGTAGGAGCAAGCTCAATTCCTGGAGAAATTCCGGTAATGACAATAAATAATGGTGCAGCTTCTTATCAGGCTCGTTTGTTTGGTAAAAACTTTGCTCAATCAGATGATGCATTTAAAGGGCAAACCTTTCCAATAATAGATGTCGGCTTAGGTAGTGCTGCAGATTACAGTGGGTTAGATATGTCTGGCAAAATTGCACTTGTGAAACGAGGCGGAGAATTTTTACAGACTAAAATGGCAAATGCACATAAAGCAGGCGTAGCAGGTATGATCATTTGGAACAATACTGCCGATGAAGATAACCAGGGTTATATCTCAAGCTTTTTAGGTGTAAGTATGGATAATGTGTATTCTGTTTCGTTGACACAAACGCAGGGACAAGCGCTATCTGATGCTATTTTTAAGGACCCTAAAAATACAACGATTACGTTCCCAGCAGCACTTGATGCACCAATCGCAAAAAAGGGCGACGAGCTGGCAAACTTCAGTTCAACAGGACCAGTTAAAGATTGGACAATCAAGCCGGATGTTGTTGCACCTGGTGTTGATATTTCGTCAACAGTACCATATGACGTTTGGGCGCCACAAGATGGAGTAAGTGTTGAAGAACGAGATTATCAGTATGCATATGAATTAATGTCAGGAACTTCAATGGCGACTCCTCACGTTGCAGGTATTTCAGCATTGATTTTAGCTGCAAATCCAGATTATACTCCTGCAGACGTCAAGTCGGCATTAATGAATACAGCAAAGGATATAAACACAGATTCAAAGACTTATAGTGTATACCAGGTAGGTGCTGGACGTGTAGATCCTGCACGTGCGATTAAAGAGAATGTAAAAATCCAAGTTTTAGATAAAGCATATACTGTTGATTCTGATTCAACGTTGAAACAAGTTGATAACCTTACAGGAAGCATGTTCTTCGGCTTTAAAGGTAGAGGAGAAGGAGCAACGAATGGTTCGGATGATGTGGTATCATCAAAAGACTTTAACGTTACTAACCAAGGAACTAGCAGTAAAACATTAAAAGTAAGTACTCAATTTATTTCAACAAAATTTGCTGCCTCTAATAAAGTTGGTCCTGGCACAGGTAATGATGTCAAAATCGACTTTTCTACAGGCGGAACAGACGTGACATCAATTAATGTTGGTGGAGGCAGTACTGTTAAAGCAACAGCAAAAATTACAGTTCCATCAAATGCATTAGAGGGCACTTACGAAGGTTATATTAACCTAGTAAATTCAGCAGATTCATCAGAGTCTTATCGCGTTCCGTTTACAATTACAGTTGCGGAAAAAGGTATTAATAAATTCCAAGTCGGGATCAAAGCGACTGCAGTAGGAAATCTATCATCATATTATTTATCAGTAAACAATGAAATGGAAAACCTATATATTCTCATAAAAGACAAAGACGGTAAATATATTGGGGTAGCAAGCTCATTAGCTAATGGTAGTAATATCATACCTGGTGTGCAATACGGTCCGCAAATCGTACTATTTAATGGTTGGTATCTTCCATTTACAAAGGCATACGATGGAACGTATGATCAGTCTGGCATTTCAAAAGAAGTTCAAGTGTTACCAGAAGGTTCATACTCTCTTGAGATGATTGCAAATGGTAAAGACGGACAACGTTACACTGCAGAGGATACATTATATGTTGACGGTACACCGCCAACTATGACAATGGATAGTGACTCCAAAGGTGGGATTTATGAAATTGATCCGACAGGATATCTACCTGGACAAGAAATTAAAGGATTCTCTGGTACAGTTTACGACTCGAACATAGACGTAATGAAAGCTAACGGGGAAACGTCCGTGCCAAGCCCTAAAGATGGTATTACACCAGTTCCTGTTGATCAAGGCTTAAACAGTGTTATAGGTTATCAAGACAGTTTGTTCCCAACAGTATTCTTCAGTACCAATTCAAAAGGTCGTTTCCATTTTGGTGTGACTGCTGAAGACCTTAAAAATAAATGGGGAAGTGAATTTATTATTAATCCGGTTGATTATTCCGGTGACAGTGATTTTGATCTAAACAAACAAACCTATTATTTTATTAAAAAAGGAAATCCGTATGTTACTTTAACTTCATCTAATGGAGTAGACGCTGGTCCAGGTAACGAAGATAAAGTAGTTGTTGATGCGAATAAACCATTCAAAATGACAATGACATCACGCTATGGTGTTGGAATGACTGGCGGTAAATTTTTACTGAATGATAGTAAGGTTTACAAATTCAGTAATATCCGATTAACTGACGAGTATAAAAATTACCTTATTAGTAAAGGGGTAGATCCAACTAAGGTTCTTACTGTAGGTCAACCTTATGTTCATCCAAACTGGCAAAGTGGACTAACAACAGATTTGACCCTTTCTAATATAGGAGCAGCAGGTGCACTTGACCATGATATGCCAATATTAGAAGCAGATGTGACCTATTCAAATCCTGATCCAATTACTGGACAAGTTCCATTACAATTAATACAGGCGAATTTAACATTATCAGGTGAAGATACAAAAATAGCATGGTTCCCAACGAATGAACCTTATGTAAGACAAGACATTTCTGTAATTAGAGGACGCGTGGCAGCGGAATCTTTCGCAAGAAATAACGTAAACAACAATTACCCACAATTTACAGTTGATTCAGGTGCGAAGGTAACTGCGACGGATGATCAGGGCAAAAAGTTTACTACGGATCAACCGACATCTTTCAATAACACAATGGCTTATACGTTTATTAATCCTTATTATGCTTTGACAACTAACGTAAGTGACAAGCCATATTCTCTTGAAGCAAGTGTACCAGGACATTTTAAAGGATATGCAAAAACACCAGTAATTGGTGAAAACAAATTCGGTTATCAATCAGGTACTGTAAAGGATCTTCCAGGTCTATTCCCAATCCTATTAGGTGGAGATGTAAATGGCGATAATGTCATTGACATGAAAGATTTACTGAAAGAAATCGATGTTTATTACCAATATCAAAACTTAAACAATTTTAATAATCCTGCGAATACATTAGCTAACAAAACTGCATACTTAAACACGAATCGTGATGCAGATATTTATTGGATTAAGCCATCTGGCTTTGGTTTCGGAATTGATTACAATGACTTTTATTTCATCTTTAAAAACTTTGGTAAGCAAAATCAAAATGCAATTGATGCAGGAGTAAATGTTCCAACTGCACAAACAACAGTAGATCAAGATACAACTATTACAACACAGTACGCAGGTTCAATCACGTTAAATAAAGATGATACAGTACAGCAAGTTATGCAAAAGCTTAATTTTAAAGCTCCAGGTCAAACAATTGTATCAACACCAAAGCTACAAGACTTACAAAATGGAGCAACAATCTCACTTTCTCCAACAAGCTCAGTGTTTGTAGATGATGTAGTGTGGAGAAATTCAATTACAAAAATTATGCTTGGTTCAACTGATGTAACAAATTTAGTAACAATTAATCCAGCATATACGTATTATGATGCACTAGGTCAAGCACAAACTATGCCATCTAAAATAACGTTTCCTGGATCGTTATTCCCAACGGCAACGAATTACACAATGACAATAAAGGCGACAGGTTACCAAGATGTAACTAAATCTTTAACAATTTCATCTGTTCCAATTCCGACGCCAGCGATACCAATCATTACTGATCCAACAGTTGCGCATATCGGTAAAGATTTAACTTTAAATTTCACTGAAGATGCGAAATGGCGAAATGGAATCAATAAAGTGATTGTGACAACAAATAGTGGTAAAAGTATGGATATCACGAATTTGATTAATCCAGACACAAATCAAAAATATTATGACATTAGTCAACCAGGTAAAATTACGTTTAATGCGAAAACCTTTATGACGGATTCTACGCTTAATCCAAATGATGGTTCAACTTATAATAAAGCAACTGTAAACCCAGGCGGAGCAAATTATTTGCCACAACTTTACAGATTTACAATAAGCTCACAAGGTGCAGATGGTACTGTTTATCCTGATGTAATTGCTGGTTATGATCCTGTTTACACTGGTCAACAACCAGTTGGATATAGTGTTACGTTCGACAGTCAAGGTGGAACGCCGATTAGTCCGATGGCGGTAGGATACATTCCGAATTCAAGTAGATCGAATGGTCCAAATAGTGATTTAATGTCATATATGTCTCCTGTACCAACGAAACAAGGATATAAGTTCCTTGGTTGGTATACTGATAAAACTTATAGTACACTAGCAATGCAAGGACTTCCTTTAACTGGAGACATTACTGTTTACGCAAAATGGCAAATGAATACGACTCAAAGCTATTCACCTGTTGATAAATCGAATCCGAATGGAGCGAAATTCGACCCAAGTAACCCAAATGCAAGTGGTAACGGTTGGGTGCTTGGAGAAGGCGATTTAAAAATCAACATTCCAGATTATTTAACAAATGTTTCTTGGTTAACTGGAAAAGATAAAATTGCAACGATTGAAGCAACTTTCTATGGAATGAAGAGCGATGGCACAACAGATACAACACCAACGAAGTATACGTTAGACCCAAGTACTTATAACTTATCGTCTAACGGAAGTAACGGTATTCTATCTTTCACAACGGCTACGCATGATCAAGCTGTTAAAGCAGGCCAAACTAACCTAGGTGAAAAGTTTGCTTTCAGTGAAATGCCAACTCTTGGAAACCTTGGAAATATTAAAGGATACAACTTAAAGATAACTTCTACAACTGGGGAGACAGTTACAATTCCAAATGTGCTTCTTGGTTATAGACGCCATATTGATTTAAATGGCGGTACGTTAAAGAATGCAACTGACATATTCTTTGCTGATGCATTAATTAATGGAAAAACATCAGTGCCAAATATGTATGCAGGTGCTACACATGTAATTAATGGAGCTTTAACGATTAGTCCAGACCTTTATTTGGATGCAGCGAATTCAAGTGACAAAAAGTCAGATATTACTACTAATCCAAAAGTTTTAACAGATAGTTCTACATTCTATCTATGTTGGATGAAAGTTCCACCAACAGTGAATAAAGACGTAGCTGGAAACATTGTTGGAAGCGACATTACGTTACCATTTACTGATGATGGCACATGGAAAAATAATATCAAAGCTGTGAAAATTGGCGCGAAAACATTAGAACTGAACAAGGATTACACAATCACTGATAATAGCATCGTCCTAAAAGCTTCTCTATTCACAGTTGGACAAAAAGTCAATGTGACGATTGTTTCTGAAGGGTATAAAGATGTTGTGGTGGTTGACCAAGTTATTGGTTATACAGTTTCATTTGAATCAAATGGTGGAGATCCACTTTCTGCTCAAATCGTAGACAGAAATGCAACAAAACCAGTTGATCCAACAAAAGTGGGTTACAAGTTCTATGGTTGGTACTTGGACAAAGATTTAACAATCACATATGATTTTGATAACATTGTGACAAAACCAATCACTCTTTACGCGAAATATGCATTAGCTGGTTCAGTTGTAACAGCTGATACAACTGATAACGCAGTAGGCAATGATATGGTATTAGAGTTCAGCAACAAAGATTGGGCTAATGCAATTACTGGCATCACGATCAATGGAATTACGGTAGATGTATCGAAATACACTGTGGATAAAGAAAACCGTACGATTACTCTAGATAAGAGTCTATTTACAAGATCTAGAGATTATACGATTTCAATAAAAGCTAAAGAATATGCTGATGTGACATTAGTACAAAAATTGGTAAATGGATATAATGTACATTTCGTCATTTCAAGTGATGCGCCTACATTGATCAAAGATGCAACAAAAGACCGAATCGTAGTACGCAGAATCACCGAACCAGTTGCTTATGGTTATGATTTAACTTGGTTCGCAGATGAAGCATGTACGATTCCTTGGGATTTCACAAGCTCGATCTATTCTGCAAAAACACTTTATGGAAAATGGTCACTTCAAAAGTTTACCGTTCTTTTCGATAGACAAGATGGTGGATTAGTCGAAACGAAAACAGTAGATTTTAATACTACGATTACAGAACCGACACCACCGCAAAGAGCAGGTTATACTTTTGTTGGTTGGTATAAGGATGCACAAGGTCAAACTGCATGGAATTTTGCAACAGATAAAGTAACAGAAAATACGGCGCTTTATGCGAAATGGAAGATTAACTCGTATACAGTATCATTTAATAGCCAAGGTGGTAGTGCAGTAGATGCAAAAACAGTTGACTATAATACAACTGTAGGAGAACCAACTGCACCAACTAGAAAAGGTTACACATTTGCTGGTTGGTATATAGATGCTGCAGGTCAAACTGCATGGAACTTTGCAACCAATAAAGTGACAACTAATGTAACGCTGTATGCAAAATGGATATTAAATAAACCAGTGATTAATCCAATCGACGACAATGATTCCAAGATAACCGGAACAACGATTGCAAATGCGACGATTATTGTAAAAGTCGGTAATGAGGTCATTGCATCAGGAAAAGCTGATTCTAATGGAATATTTAGTATCAAGATTAAACATCAAAAAGCAGGAACAGAGTTATCTGTATATGCTATAGATGATGCTGGAAATCAAAGTGCTATTACTAAAATCAAAGTTTTAAATCGTAAATCACAATAAGCCCATTAAATAAAAAACAAGAATACTAATAATAGTATTCTTGTTTTTTTAGTTACTACTTTATTAAATAGTATGCCAACTTGAATCATAAATAAAAAATAGCATAATGAGATTGTGGTATATTTTAAAGGATACTACAAAATTTGAGGTAATATTACATGGAAAACTTAAAAATAAAAGACACCATACCTTATTTTCTGATGTTCCCAGCTATAATAATTGGAATATTAGCGATGATATCGTTTGGAGTTTCTTTAAGTATTTGGATACAAAATATAGTAATCTGGATTTTAGGATCTATTTTAGCTTGTGTTTTTTTTACAAAAACAACGCAAAAACAAGTCAGTAAATTTAATAATAGACTTACTATACTAATCATAGCAATATTGTTAACGCCTTTTTGGTTTAATGGCATAGACGGTATTCATCGCTGGATCCAATTTGGACCATTAAATTTTTATGTAGCAAGTATATTTTTGCCACTAATATTGATTTATATTTGGAATCTAGTAGAGAAAAAACAATCTATTTATGCAATTGGATTAAATATTATCGTTCTTTTCATATTGCTTCTACATCCAGATGCAGGTCAAGTAACAGCATTTGCATGTGCTACGACAGTACTTTTTTGGAACAAAGTGAATAATAGATTATTAAAGTTCTTAAACTTAATTTTTACAATTACTATAGTTATCTTGTCTTGGATTTTTCTCGATAATTTAGCACCAGTTCCTTACGTAGAACACATTTTATATTTAGTTAAAGAGATGGGGGGAATATGGTTCATATTCGCTCTAATGTCACTTTTATTGTTATTATTTCCTTTCTATTTTTATTGGAAAGCATCAATAATCTCTTATACTTTTGGCGTTTATTTTCTAGTCATGATGCTTGTAACTATTTTTGGACATTTCCCAATGCCAATCATGGGGTATGGGATATCACCGATTATTGGATATATAATTGCTATTACTTATCTTAATAAAATAAATAGATAACACGAATTCATAGTTGTCATAATTGATAAATCAAACTACTGTTAAATGTATCTGTTAAACAGTATGAGTAATGAATCTACTATGAAAAAAAGGTATTACCAATAGAAAAAGACTAGCCGATTTCACTAGTCTTTTTTTATAATTCGTTTTTTAGTTAAAATAATCTTCAACCTTGGAGTCAATCTTTACATTTTTTTAAAACTCCATAACCGATAAAAGCCGGAATCTGGTAAGCTATTTTTAATTGTTTTCATATGAAACGATGGAACGAATCATAGGATTTTTTGCATCGTCAATTACTTGCCCAGGTAAAACCTTTATCCAATCCCCTTTGTAAAACCTCCAAAAGCGGTCTGAGAACGGGCTGTAATCAAAACCAAGGCTTGGCACATATGGATCTGGTGCTTGGGTACTGAATACAAGGAAATAATCTTTTGGTACGTAAATGGAGTAAGGGCTAAGATCAACTTTGACCCAACCAGGAACATCATCTGATTTTGCAGCAATTGATTCCGTTAATTTCTTACCCGGGCCACCATCAGGTCCAGTTGCGTCATATACATCAACTTGGAAATTTCTCCCACCTGGGTTATACCAGTGTGGATCGACATAAAACAGGCCAGCGGTCAGTAATGCTTGTTCCTGTCCAGTCTTCAATGACATTTTTACTGCGATTTCGTCAGTGCCAGCGACCAACAAGACACTTTCAGCAGTGCCATCATCATATCCGATTTCACCTTCTGTACCTATATAAGGCTTTAATTGTATATCAATTGAAAGGGAGGAATCGCCTTTCATTTCAATCTGTTTCCTATAAGTATGAAAATAAGGGGCACTCACTTCAAGTGTATATGTTCCTATATAGGAGTTAAGAGAGAATTTGCCGTTTGAGCCTGTTTTATCCGGTGCGACAGCTGCGTCTTCAATGAGTTTCACAGTAGCTCCCTTAATCGTTTTCTTGGTTACACTATTCTTAATTGTGCCTTTAACGTTACATTTATCTAATGGGGATAACTGTATATCAACATTGGTTGATACATCTTTCGTTACTCTCGCTGTTTGAATTTTGTTGTTAAAGCCATAGGCCTCGGCTAGTAGGTGATATTCATCTGCTGGTAGCTTCGTGCTGAAGCTGCCATCTGTTGGATCGGTCGCTAAAAGTCTTCCATTTTCGACAATCTGTATATGCGCGTTTAGTGGGACGAGAACTGGTTTTTCATGGCTACTTTGTAGACTCGTAGTCTCCTCTAATGGTTCAATTACAGTCGTTGATTGAAATGGCTGATATACGTCGCCAGAAGGCTTGGCTTCTATGGCTACATCATCTAAATACCACCCTAAATTTGTATCAATACTATCAGTATGGAATCGGTAAGCTACATAAACAGTTTTCCCTGAGAAGGAAGATAAGTCGACTGAAATGGCTTCCCACCTTGTCTCTAAATGCCCTTCGTTTGTTTTCGCTAGATGCCAGTTCTTCATGTCTTCGGAAACGAGCACTTGACCCCAATCATCCGTCCCAAGGGATGGCCAGAAGGGAAATCCATAGGTCTGTTTAAAGTTAAGGAATACTGATTCTCCTTTCTTGACTTGGATAGGAGGCATAGTTAGCATAGATTCCTCGTAATTGTTATAACTCCAGTAATAATCATTTTTTCTCCAGTCAGGGTTCGCGGTCGCGTAGGCATTGATTCCAGAAGGTACCTTCAGGACGGGTGTCAATACCTTTCCCCAATTCCATGAACTGTTTCTTCCCGTACCGTACCATCCAACTGGTGATGTTTCAAAGTCTGTTTTATAACCGACCGATACACCTTCCTTCAGTGGTAGGTGAACAGGGGCGGTTTTCGTACTGTTTCCAGCATAGTCAGTAATTTTCCAGTAATAAGTAATTATGTTACCCCTTACTTTTTCTAAAGGAAGTTCACATGAATAGGAACCTTTTTTTAAGTTACCTTCAAACAGTTTTCCGGTTACTGTTTGCTCTGGTGCACTGTCGACTTGATAATAAAGTTCCACTGTGGAAACTGCAAAATCATCAGAGGCTTGAATAGATAGTTTTAAAGGTGCATTAGCAAAAGCGTACGGAAGAGGCTCATGACTTGCTACTGGTTTCTCTTTATCGACAGCTAGATAACCTACTGATCCTTGTAGACTACCAACACCGTTATAACCGCTCTTTACCATTTGTGTTAGGTCAAGCAACCCTCTGCCATAGGCATCATTTGGAGTAGATGGATAGTTTGAATCGGATAACGGAATCAAACCGGTATATATGGATTCTTTCTGTTTGTCGATAGACATGTTTGGCTGCATTTGCTTTAAAATTGCAATGGCACCTGTCACATGTGGTGTTGCCATAGAGGTCCCATCTGACAATCCGTATTCGTTATTTGGGAGTGTCGAAAGTATCCCTTCACCAGGCGCAACCAAATCCGGCTTTATTTCATTTCCGCCATAAGGAGAAGGACCTCTTAATGAAAACCATGAGATTCGGTTAGCTGAATCAGTTGATCCAACTGCAATGGTTTCAGGATAATTAGCTGGATTGGTTATAGAACCTGGTCCGACTGGCGTCCATGGAGTGTGGTTCCCTGCGGCAAAAACAGGGGTAATGTCGGCTGCGGACCATGCCTTCACAACCGATCTAAACCATTCATTTATGGTAGAACTGCTAGCCCATGAGTTATTAATTATGTCTGGTGCCATCTCTGGATGAGGCGTTCCCTTTTCATCCAGTGGGGCAAGAAGCCATTCTCCTGCTTTTAGCAAGTCTGTATCAAGTGCGCCGTTTTCTGAAAATGCGCGAACTGCGATCCAGCTTGCGCCCGGTGCCACTCCAGTATGAGTGTCTGTTTCCGGGTCATAGCCAACAATTGTTCCTGTCACATGAGTACCATGTCCATATGAGTCAACTGGTGTAGGACTATCCCCCACCAAGTCAAGCCAATTGTAGGTGTGGGTATAGGTGCCATCTGCATTGAGTCCTCTGTATTGATTTTTAAGCGATGGATGGTTTACGTCCACTCCAGTATCAAGCGTTGCGACCACGACGCCTGTTCCATCTAACCCTTTTTCCCAAGCTTTATTCGCCTGGATTTTTTCCAGGTTCCAAGGTAGCTCACTTGTTAATTTTTGGACTTCAGTAGTCTTCGGTTTCGGCAAAACATGACGCTCGTTTAGGTAAATATGTTTGACTTCCGGAAATGCCGCTATTTCCTGCAAAACTTCTTCCGTAGTTGTAAATGAAACAGCATTTAGGATGTAGTAAAATTGATCATCCTTCAGTTTACCTTCTTCTTTCTTTTGAAGGATAAAATTCTTGATATGATGCTGTGTTTGTTCAGCATTCGTTTGTAGTCCAGATACGATAGATGAACGAACGCGAAGTTTCTCTTGATAGAGGGTAGCCTTCACCTTCTTAGCCTCTTCCCGAGCTTGATTTGCAATTTGTTCAACATCAGCTTGGTTTATTAACTCGACAATCACATTCGTATATTTGTTTTTTTCAAAGGTCTGTATTACCTCAGGGTCAATCTTTCCTTCCATTAGGTTTGAATTCGATACTCCGTTTTGAACCGAACCACCTTTTACTTGGAAGCTTGTTCCGGGATTATTTGTTTTATTACTATCTATCGCAAGTACGTAGTTCGGAAGGAATAGGTTAAAAAAGAGAATAATAGATAGTAGGATGCTTAACATTATCTGACTGACTTTTACATTTTTTCTCAAAAAAAAATCTCCTTTCAAATACAATCTTTTACAACAAAACTATCAATATGGTAGATAACCAAGCTAAACACTAATACCTCCTTGTGTAATGAATGACTGGTTTAATGTTATAAGTGTTCAGAATATTTAACAATACAGGATTTTTGATGATTATGATTGGAAAATTAAATGATAAGGATATTCTTAAATTGATAGAGTCTTCCTTGGGGCCAGTGTTATACTGAGGGACTAACTTATAAAAAGAGATAAAGTATGTTCATTACTAGCATCCGGTGCTTTTCCAGCTACGATTATCGTTGATGACTACCTATTTTTATTTTTAGGAAATTTCCTAGGTATTACAGGATTATGTATTGGCTTAGTAGTACTAATTATTCATTTATCAAAACATCGATCAGTAAGCGTTCAGAATCTAGCATCTATTGATTACAAAGAATTTAAGGATGTTTTTTATCGAGGTAAATTGGGAAGATAATAAATTGCCCTCAAAAATTTAGTTATATATTTTAAAGGAAAGGCTGTTATATCAGTGAATCTGGTGATGAACAGTCTTTTTTTTATTTAAGATTTTTTGAGGCAATAAGGTTTCATTTCTTCATAGTAAAAAAGTAAGGTGAAAAAGTTCTGTCATAATGCTTTTTTACTGTAAATGTAAAAATATAAAACTGAATATTCATAATATATTGTAAAAATTATTTTGGTGTACTATGATTAAATGTAAGCGAATACATATGCCGTTGCTCATTCCATCCTTTTTCGGATTGAATCCCGCTCGGTATACCTTGTTCGGGAGGAAATGAAGTGTATAGTAAGGATACAATTTATATTATTGGTGATTCAAAGACTGCATCTAATAATCCAATCATGCAGCAATTTAATGCTTTCTTTATTGGATTGGTTGTTGATCGAACGTCTCATTTAATCGTTGATGCTGATTGTTCAGCTACTATTTCTTTGACTTCATCTTTTGTGAAGCAATTATTCGTCGGCCATTCAATGTTAGATATGGATTCGATTGTCAATGAAATTAATACACGTTACTTTGGTTCGTCACAAAAAGCTCTGACAGTCGCGTTTAAAAATGCACAGATTAAATACAAGCAAATCATTGAGTCATAATGCTGCTTTATCTATTATCGTAGATGAAATCCAGCTATTAGCAGGGCGTGCCCTTTCTAATAGTTGGATTTTCATTTTTTTACATGAGTAAAGACGATTATTGTTTGCCTTAATTAGATTGATAGTTTCAATGGTCATCAGGGATACCTAGGCTTCACCGAAGATGCTTTAGAAGTCTTCGTTAAAATAGGGAGAGGAGCTTTAACATGAAAAAGACAAAAAAATGGGTTTTGAGTTTATGTGTAACAGGTACACTACTATCAACAATGACATTTCAAGCATTGGCAAATTCACCGGAAGAACTTCATCCAGGTGAGACTGCATATGTAGATGTGTCAGTCTCAACTCAGTGGACAACGAATGGTAGATTCCAAGTCAGAGATATTGATGCACCTTCATTAAGTAATCCTGTGGATCCGTGGAAATGGTCAGCAAATATGCAGGATAGCGAGGTTCGTCGTTGGCTAACAGGAAAACTTGAAACTCAAGCGGTATATGGATCAAAAGTAGTTATTCTACAAGAAGTTGGTGACTGGGTGCAAGTGGCAGTAGAAGGTCAGCCTACTCCGCGGAATCCTTTAGGTTATCCAGGCTGGATGCCAAAAAGACAGTTAACGGCGGATGATCGATTAGAGAATTTAAATGCTGAGCCATTTATTATGGTATCTAGTCCAACAGCTTGGTTGTATGATGGAAAATCTTTACAGAATCAGTTTATGGAAATTAGCTTTAATACTCGCTTACCTGTAGTGAAGGATTTTGGAGATGTTGTGATGGTCGCAACGCCTGATGATGGAAATAAATTTATCAAGAAAGAGGATGTTGCAATCTATCAAAACGAAAACGAGTTTCCGAAAGCAACTCCTGAGGAATTAATTAAAACAGCGAAGAAATTCCTTGGCTTACGATATTTATGGGCAGGCGTATCAGGATTTGGATTTGATTGCTCTGGATTTACTTATTCGATACATAAGGCATATGGTATAACAATTCCAAGAGATTCAGGTCCTCAATCTAAAGCAGGTAAGGTAGTCAATAAAGACGAAATCCAACCTGGAGACCTACTATTTTTTGCATCAAATAATGGAACTGGTTCTGTACACCACGTCTCAATGTATATTGGAGATGGTTTAATGATTCATGCGCCAAATGCTTCAAAGAATGTTGAAATCATCCCATTAAAAACTCCAGGCTACATAGAGGAATTCTCTGGTGCACGACGCTATTGGGGAGAATAATATCATTGTAAATTAATAGAATGGTTATCAAAATATCTTTCATTTTTGGTTATGTGGGCTACATTAGTAGTCCACTTTTTGCTTTTTACTCTCGTTAATTTTACATTTGAATAGGAGCTCCAGCCCAGCTTGAGTCACAAAAATGTAGTAATATAAAAGAAAATCATTTCAAAAGATAAGGGGTAAGCGCATTGGAAAAGAGTCAGTTTAGATGGAGTAATGAACAATTACGAGAGCATGTTAATATACTAGATGGCAATAGCGCTCCACATATTTTATTAACAAATGCAACTTATTTAAATACATATATACGGGAATGGGTAAAGGCAAATATTTGGATTTATGAGGATCGAATTGTATATGTAGGGGAAAAACTACCAGATCAAACTGATGATTGTGAAGTAATTGATTGTGAAGGTCAGTTTTTAGTACCTGGATATATTGAGCCGCATTCGCATCCATATCAATTATATAATCCAATTACATTAGCAAAGCACGCGGCACAAGCAGGTACAACAACTTTAATTAATGATAATCTAACCTTTTTTCTTCAACTTCAACGAGATAACGCTTTTTCACTGTTAGATGCTTTTCAAAATATAAACACAAGTATGTATTGGTGGTGTCGTTTTGATGGCCAAACAGAGACTCCAAACGATAAACTGATTTTTAACAATGAAGACATTTTAGCTTGGATACGGCGTAAAGATGTTCTGCAAGGTGGCGAATTAACAGCTTGGCCAAGTCTTTTAAATGGTGATGATCAAATGCTATCTTGGGTACAAGAAACGAAGAATTTACACAAAAAAGTTGAAGGACATTTTCCTGGAGCTTCTGAGAAGACATTATCAAAATTAATGTTATTAGGAGCTGATTGTGATCATGAAGCAATGACAGGAAAAGAAGCATTAACACGTCTAATGCAAGGCTATACCGTATCACTGAGAAATTCTTCAATTCGTCCAGACTTAGAAATTTTATTAAAGGAATTATTAGAGCTAGGCTTAAAGCAGTTTGATAAATTTATCTTTACAACAGATGGATCACATCCTTACTTTTATGAAAACGGTATGACTGATGCGATGATTGCTATCGCAATTGAGAAAGGAGTACCTGTAGTTGATGCATATAATATGGCAAGTTATAATATTGCTCGTTATTATAATATGGAAAATCTACATGGTTCGATTGCTACAGGTAGAATTGCCAATATTAATGTTTTGGAAAGTAAAGAGAACCCTACACCAATCAGTGTTATTGCAAAAGGAACATGGGTCAAACGTGATGGGATAAACATGAATGATCCATTAAACATCAAATGGGAACAATTTCAAATGTCGCCAATACAATTTAACTGGTCTTTACATATGCATGATTTGGATTACACAAATCAAAATGGGATTGAATTAGTAAATAATGTAATTACTAAGCCCTATGTAAGTGAGATAAATTTAGACTGTGTAGAACTTTCAATTAACCACGATGAATGTTTTCTCATGCTGATTGCTAGGGATGGCACTTGGAAAATCAACACGATGATAAGAGGCTTCGCGAACCGTCTACAGGGCTTTGCAAGTTCATATTCTACAACTGGTGATATCATACTCATAGGAAAAAATAAGGTAGATATGATGAAAGCATTTGATAGACTGAAAGAAATTGGTGGAGGAATCGTACTAACCGAAGGAATGAGGACCTTACATGAGATACCATTACCATTGTCAGGTATCATGTCTAACTTAAATATGCTCTCCTTAATACAAGAAGAAAAAATAATGATAAAGTTGCTTCAGGAACGAGGTTATCGCTTTGATGATCCTGCTTTTACACTTTTATTCTTTTCTGCAACACATCTACCCTTTATTAGAATAACGCCTAGTGGATTATATGATGTGAAAAATAGAAAAGTATTGATAACTCCAGATATGAGAATAAGTACTAGTGACGAAGTAAAAAATTAGTTTCATTTTACTTCTGTCAGATTTGAAGGATTTATTTTTTACATTTCTTTATTAACGGTTATTTTTGTTATTTAGGTAAAGCTTTTTCAAGAGATAGTTTAAAAACAGGGTGAATTTGTTTTATATAACCCCAAACTAGTTATTATATTTAGAAAACATATTCACTGAAAAAATAACAAGAATTTCACCCGAGTTATATTGGTTTGAAAATAAATTATAAAAATTTTCGTTTACAAATTCAAATTGCAGTAGTATATTAACCAACATAATAAAAAATTAAATGACCTATGATCGCTTAATCTTTTTAGAGCGGGGGAACCAAATTTGTGCAAATGCACTTGGGGTGAATCCTTTAGTAAGGTAGGGCTACTCTTTAAAGCCCGAATCCGACAGCTAACCTCGTCAGCGTGTTAAGAGAAGGTTCCTATTTGTGCGTAAAAAGACACTAGGTATCCTCCTTGTGTCTTTTTTGTGTTCAAAAGGATTTTCGACCATAGTCATATGGAAGAAGGGGTTAACTTATAAGGGGAAAACGAATTTCTGTTAATGTTGTCAGTAAGTAAATTTGTGAAATAGTTTATTAGTTTACAAGTTGAAATGATGTCATTTTAGTTACCTTCTAATGTAACTTCTAATACATTAGAAAATAGAAACATAAATTTAATAACCTACGATCGCTGAGTTTAATTAAGAAACAATGGTGTCAAACTCCTCGTAAACAAAAAAGATAATCTAATGTTTAACGGGGCTGGATATGGCAGAAATGTTTTCTTAATTGAAGCGGGGGAACCAATTTTTTTGTGCAAATGCACTTGGGGTGAATCCTTTTTAAAAGGTAGGGCTACTTTTTAGGCCCGAATCCGACAGCTAACCTCGTAAGCGTGTGAAAAGGAGGTTTCCTTAATGATGTCTTTTTTAGGCACTGGGGATTCTCCAGTGTCTTTTTGTTGTGCCTTAATATGAAAACAAGGGGAGAAAAATATGAAACACCCATCTGATTATATGGAAATTGGATTATTTATTTTAGCAATTTTAGCAATATGGTATTCTATTTCAAACTTTAGTAGTATCAAACGATTCTTTATTGGTAGACCTATGAGGACTTCTGAAATGAATGCACAGCATAATAAATTGATTTGGTTTATCGCTTTACCAATCCTTGCTGCAGATCTTTATTCATCCGTCTCATACGGTCCCGAGGCAGGAATAACCGAGCTAATGGGACTTGGTTCAAAAGCAAGTTGGTTTATTATACCGATCACAATCGCAACAGTTATCCTACTTGGCATTCTAATTATTTCATACATTATGGGAATATTAGCATATCCAAATGGCGGGGGAGCATATGCAATTGCTAAAGATAATTTTAAACAACGATGGGTTTCACTCGTCGCTTCAAGTGCTCTTTTAGTTGATTATATTTTAACTGTAGCGGTTTCAGTTTCGGCTGCACTTGAGGCAGTATCATCGGCGTATCCAAGTATCGCGCATTATGAAACGGTTTTAGCTATATTTTGTGTTTTTATCTTATTAGTTGTAAACCTTCGTGGTGTTGCGGAATCGGCAAAAATATTTGCATGGCCAACATTTGGGTTTATGCTCTGTATGTTACTTTTAATATTTACTGGCTTTTTTGATGAATTTCAAAATGGTTTTGTTCAGCATCATACACCTACATTTGGTACAGTTCCAGAAGGGCTAAGTATATTAATCGTACTAAAAGCGTTTAGTTCAGCTTGTTCTGCCTTAACTGGTATTGAAACGATTTCCAATGCAGTTCCAATATTTAGGGAACCAAGACAAAAAAATGCAATTAAAACATATATAGCACTTGGGGTCATTACATCGGTTACATTACTTGGATATGCCTACCACTTATATGTGAATGGAATTACTCCTGATCCAAACGATACAATGTTATCACAACTGATTCAGGTTTACTTTGGACACGGAATACTGTATCAAATTATTATTTGGTTTACGTTTATTATTTTAATTTTGGCGGCAAATTCAACGTTTACTGGATTTTCACAGTTAGCGGCAATTGTAGCTGCAGATGGATTTTTACCAAGAGGACTAATGAACAGAGGGGATCGCTTAGGTTATTCTAACGGTATTATTGCACTTGCAGCAGGAGCGAGTATTCTCATTATTGCATTCCAAGCTCATACAAACTCTCTTATCCCACTATATGCAATCGGTGTGTTCCTTTCATTTACGATTGCACAATTTGGATTAACGAGAAGATGGAAACGAGTGAAAGGACCGAATTGGCAAATAAAATTAGCGATTAATGCAGTTGGATTATTTGTTACTTCTATTGTAACGATTATATTCGCAGTTACTAAGTTCTCAGATGGCGCATGGGTTGTGTTGGTCGTTATACCGGGTATCATTTTATTTTCATTGGCAATCTATAAACATTATCAAAATGTAGCAAATGAATTACGAATTGATTTAGATACTTTTAAGCCAGAAACGAATAAAGTCGTAACCATTGTTTTAGTGTCAGGTACACATCGAGTAGTTCATAATACGCTTTCTTTCGCAAAAAGTGTATCTGAAGATCTCATTGCGGTTTATGTAGGCTTCGATGATGAATCCATTGAGAAGATGGAAGAAAAGTGGGAAGAATGGGGAACTCCTTGTCGACTGGTTGTGCTAAAAAGCCAATATAGATCAGTTTTAGAACCGCTATCAAGGTTTATTAAACTAGTTGAAGCAAAAGAACCAAGTAGTCATATTCAAATTGTGATACCACAATTTATTCCAAAAAAATGGTGGCATAATCTTTTACACAATCAAACTGCACTATTACTTCGATTATGGCTAATTAGACAAAAAGAGGTTGTCATTACGACAGTGCCTTATCATTTAAGAAAGTAGTGAAAAAACAGCATGGAGTGTATTCCATGCTGTTTCTATTTTCAAAAAATGTAATTACTGTATCATTTCCCATCCAAATCTATTGTAAAAGATTAATTTATATAATATTGCAATTCAGATTTAAGAAATTTAATAAAATGCTTTTCAATTTTAGTAGGTCGTCTATTCTTTGTGTAAATTAACCCGAGTGAAACATTTATAGGTTCATAATTCAAGATATCAAGCTCAATAATTTTTCCTTCTAATAAATAAGTATTATTTTTTATAGCAAAGTCAGGAGCAAAAGTGATGGCCATGTCTGTTGAAACTGTTCTTGATAGTTCTTCTGTTTGATTGGAAGAAAATAATATATTCATTTTTCCAAAAGAATTTTGAAAATGATTACTGAACCATTTTACATAATCCCCATTATACAAAACAATATCTTGCTGTAGGATTTCTTCTGGTGTGATCGATTTTTTTAAAGCAAACGGTGATTTACTACTTACATAAACCTTCATGGTTCCTTCGAGAATGTGATCTACATGTAAATTCTCTATATTTTTTAATAAATCCTCATAAATACAAATTAAGCCGATTTCGGCTTTATTCTGTTGAATATATTCAACTGTTAGTTCAGTAATATTTTCTGACATTTCAACAGTTAAATTAGTGTACAAATTCTTAAATTCCATTAATGGTTTTATTAAATGTGTCATAAAAGCTGGAATAGTAGATACCCGAAAGTTACCAGAATGTATATCTAATATTTTTCTTGCCTCATCAATTAATTCACCATATTTTAACAAAACTTCATTTGCTTTAAGAATAATTTTTGAACCTTCATTTGTTTGTACGACGCCAGAGCGAGATCGTTCAAAAATTTTAACCCCTAGTTCTTCTTCAATCTTTTTAATATCTTGACTAACGCCAGATTGGCTTATATGAAGATTCTGCCCAGCTGTAGAAAATGATCCCGTTTTAGCGACTTCAACAAGTACTTCTAGTTTTTGTATGTGCATACTGTGACCACCTTTTTTACATAAACCCTTAATTAAGTAATTATGTTTCATGATGAAAAAACCTCTAAAATTAAGTATTAAAATTTGTGGACTTCCTATTACAAATTCTAATTTTACTATGGAACTTCCGAGTAATACAATTAATTCTAATATTTCTTAATTTTCAAAATAAATGGAAGGGGTGAAATTCAACAAATTATTCAATACATAATGTTCTCTTAATTTTTTATGTTTTGCAAGCGTTTTCTTGTTTATCCACATTGTTAGAAATAATTTTATAAAATGTGAAGTTGAAAGCTACTAAACATTCTTCATTCTTTTAGAAAAGAGCATTTTAAACAGTTAAAGTTAAACATACTACTAGTCATTAAGTTGCATTGGAGCGGAATACAACAAATCAAAGAAATAATAAATTCCTTTTACAAATTTAATTCATTTATCGAGGTGGAAAGCACATGTCAAAAAAGTTTTTGTTCACTAAAACAGTACCTGTTGCACTTACGTTGATGTTAAGTACATCGATCTCAGATGCCGCAACAAATACTGCTCCCTTATCGGCGACAAAAATAACAACACAAAAGAATAGTTCGGTTTATAAAGAATTAAACTTTGCAGATAAGCAAGATTTTGTAGATGCACATAGAGGATTTATTGCACCACTAAACAATAAACCAATAAAAAATGCAACTGGGCAAGTAATTTGGGATAGTAATCGATATTCGTTTATAAAAGAGGACAAATTTGCGGCGGCAACAGTTAACCCAAGTTTATGGAGACAAGCTCAATTACAAAATACAACTGGTCTTTTTAAGGTAGTTGATGGGGTTTACCAGGTACGTGGGTTGGATCTATCAGTCATGACAATTGTCGAAGGAAAAACAGGATTAATTGTGTTGGATACAATGTCAACAGTTGAAACTGCAAAAGAAGCGATGGAATTGTATTTTGCACATAGACCAAAACAACCTGTAAGTGCAATAGTAATCAGTCATAGTCATGCAGATCATTTTGGTGGCATTAAAGGAGTTGCCCAGTATGCAACAGATCCTACTAAGGTTCCAATCGTAGCTCCAAACGGATTTAATAAAGAAGCATTAAGTGAAAATGTACTTTTAGGTAATATCATGTCCCGTCGTGCTGGTTATTCATTTGGTAATCTGCTACCAGCAAATGAGAAAGGATTCGTTACAGCAGGTATTGGACCAGGTTTAAGTACGGGAACATTCAGCTATCTGCAGCCAACTATTGAAATAAAAGACGATGTCCAAACAATGCAAATAGATGGTCTTACATTTGAATTTTTATTAACTTTTGATACTGAAGCCCCTGCTGAAATGCATTACTACATCAAGGATTATAAAGCATTAGTAGTAGCAGAAAATACAGGACATACATTACACAATATTTATACATTAAGGGGAGCAAAGACAAGAGATGCCCTTAAATGGACAGAAGCACTTGATCAAACAATTGATTTGTATGGTAAAGAAGATATTGATGTAATGGTAACTGCACATAGCTGGCCGTTATGGGGTAAGGACCGAGTAATTGAGCAATTAACAAAACAACGCGATGTATATAAATATATTCATGATCAAACGATACGTATGGCAAACTTAGGCTACACTGCGGATGAAATCGCGGATAAAATCAAGCTCCCACAAAGCTTAGACAAGTATTGGGCTAATCGTGGTTATTATGGGAATATAAAACAAAATGTGAAGGCTGTATATAATTTTTATCTAGGTAACTATAGTGGAAATCCTTCAGATTTAGATCCACTTCCTGAACTAGAAGCTGGAGCTAAATATGTGAAGTATATGGGCGGAGAAAAAAATATTTTGAAATTGGCTAAAGCTGATTATAGCAAAGGTGAATATCGCTGGGTAGCTGAAGTATTGAAACATGTAGTGATGTCGAATCCGAAAAATACTGAAGCAAAAAACTTACTTGCAAATGCATACGAACAATTAGGTTATCAAGCAGAGTCTTCAGTATGGCGTAATGTCTATCTTACTGGTTCACAAGAGCTTAGAAAAGGTGTTGTAAAAGATGACTCTAAACGCCCGAATCCTATGAATCTAGATATGCTTATGAATATGCCAGTTGAAGATTTTATGAATTTCTTCTCAATAAAACTGAATGGGACGAAAGCGGAAGGTAAACAGTATGTTTTTAATGTGTCATTAACAGATTTAAAAACGAATTACTTAATCAATGTAGGTAATTCAGTTGTGAACTATAAACAAGGACAACAGGCTACAAACCCTGACGCTACATTAACAGTTGATAAAGTAACATTTTACTTAATTGCGCTTGGTTTGGCTGACATAGATAAGATGGAAGCAGCCGGTAAGATTTCTATTTCAGGAAATAAAGATAAATTTAAAGAATTATTGTCAATCATGGACAAGTTTGATCCATGGCCAAATATCGTTACACCTTAATTAAAGAAACATTAGGTAATAAAGTTTAATCTCTTATATTTAGACTCTGTTAAAACAAGATTGTTATACAACATGTTCAGTTTAACAGAGTCTTTTTAAAAACTATTTTAGGAGGGCTTTTTATGCAAACAGCTGTAAAAGTATTGGAATTTCCACTTTATATTGATGGGAAATGGACGCCTGCAATAAGCGGTGAAACTTTTAATGTGAAAAATCCGGCAACTGGTGAAGTGATCGCTAAGGTTGCAAAAGCTGGAAAACAAGATACAGAGTCTGCAATTGCTTCTGCTCGTAAAGCCTATGATTCAGGTGTGTGGGCAAAAAAATCACCTAAAGAGCGCGCACAAATTTTAATTAATTTTGGAAATAAAATTGTAGAGAACTCTCAGGAACTAGCTTTCTTGGAAGCAATTAGTTCAGGCGCAACTGTAAGAAGAATTTCAAATCTTGATATTTTGTATTTAGTAGATTTACTTCAACAAACTGCAAAATTTACGATGGAATATCCGTTTGTAGAATCTTTACCAGTTATTCCATTCCCAGGTCCAAGCAATAATCAAGTTTGGCGTGAATCAATTGGTGTAGTAGCTGCAATTACTCCTTGGAATCTTCCTATGCTTTTAGCAATGTGGAAAATTGCACCTGCACTTGCAATGGGTAATTCAATTGTCGTAAAACCTGCTTCAAATACACCGCTATCTACTCTAAAACTAGCTCAGTTAGCAACTGAAGCTGGAGTTCCAGCGGGTGTATTCAATGTACTATCTGGGCCTGGGGCTACAGTTGGTGAAGTATTAGCGACTCATCCACACGTAGACAAAATTGCTTTTACTGGTTCAACAGAAGTAGGTCGCCATATTATGCAAATGGCATCTGAAACAGTTAAACGAGTGACTTTGGAATTGGGTGGTAAATCACCATCAATCGTTTTACCAGATGCTGATTTAGATATCGTGATTCCAGGAAGCTTATTTGGATTCTGTCTACACTCAGGACAACTTTGTGAATCTGGTACAAGACTTTTAGTTCATGATTCTATCTACGATGAAGTTGTGGAAAGACTTGGTAATCTTGCATCTTCTATTACAATTGGAAACCAGCTAGATATGAAAAATGGTATGGGTCCAATGGCTTCTGAACAGCAGCTTAATACCGTATTATCCTATGTTGAGTTAGGAATCAAAGAGGGTGCACGTTTAGTTTGCGGTGGAAAACGATTAACTGGTGAAGGTTATGAAAACGGATATTTTATTGAACCTACAATTTTTGCTGATGTTAATAATAAAATGAAAATTGCTCAAGAAGAAATTTTTGGACCAGTCCTGTGTGTCATTCGCTACTCAACGATTGAGGAAGCAATTGAAATTGCAAATGATACGATCTTTGGATTGGCAGCTGGAGTCTGGTCAAAGGACGTAAACAAGGCACTTCAAGTTTCTCGTGAAATAAAAGCAGGAACTGTCTGGATTAATGACTGGCATATGCTTAGAAGTGATGCGCCATTTGGTGGATATAAACAAAGCGGATTTGGTCGTGAGCTTGGAAAATATGCATTAGATGAATACACACAAGTAAAACATGTTCATGTTTCATTAACCCCGGAACTAAGTCAAAAACCGTGGTACGGAATTTTATTATAAGAAAAATAGATTTTTAATTAAATAAAATAATAGAAAAGAGTGATTCTATGGTAACTTCATTTTTTCAATTTTCAGTTCGAACAGTTGTCAATAGTGGAGCAGGAGCGCGTTCGTTATTACCTGAAATGATTAAAGGGCTAGGAGGTAAAAGAGCTGTTCTTTTTGTAGATAAAGGGATTACTCAAGCTGGGATTACAAAAATAATTAAAGAGTTATTTGAAATTGTTCCTGGTGCTGTACAACTTGTTGGCGTATTTGAAGACATTGAACAAGATGCCAAGGGAGAAATTATTAACCGAGGAGCTAGGTTCTTTAATGAATGTAATGGTGACACATTAATTGCTGTAGGTGGAGGTAGTGTACTTGATACTGTTAAAGCGATCAAATGGATGTTACATAAAAAAGTAAACGATATCCGTGAAGTTCTTCTTGTAGGTAATAAAATGGAATTTTGGCCAGATGCTGAATATATTCCAATTCCGCACATTGCAATTCCAACGACAGCTGGAACTGGAGCAGAAGTATCTCCTGTTGCAGTCATTTTGAATGAAATTGCAGGCATAAAAACGAATCTATTAAACCCATTTATTAGCGCAGATATGGCAATTTTAGATCCTGAATTAACGGTTGGATTACCTCCGAAAATCACTGCATTTACAGGATTTGATGCATTAACTCATGCAGTCGAAGCGTATTTCTCACCACAATCGAATCCAATGGCAGATGCATATGCGATTCAAGCAATTCGAATGATTGTAGACAACTTACAAACAGCAGTTCATGAAGGACAAAATGTAACAGCAAGAGCGAATATGTTAATGGCAAGCACAATGGCGATTTCAGCTTTTAGTCTATCACTTAACGCGATTCCAGTTCATAATATGGCTCACGCACTAGGTGCAAAATTTAATATTCCTCATGGACTAGCCAATGCTGTATTATTACCAAATGTTATGGAGTCACTTGCACCTTTCTATTTAAAAAGAATCCATGGTTTTGCTGAAGCACTTGGATTAAATGATGTTCCATCAAAAGCAGAGGAATGTCTAGAAGAAGTAATTTCATTCATTCGTGATCTTCGTAGTAAAGTAGGATTACCAGATACATTTGCTGATTTTAATGTGGATGTAGAAAATATGACTTATATTGTAGCCAAAGTCCATAGTGATCCAAGTGGAATATTTTTTACTATTCCTCCTGAAGTAATTGCAAAAGTTTCAAAAGAAGTCTCAGGTACTAGTTTAAGCGTTTCATAAATTTATTTAAATGTGAGGCATCATCAATTTTATGGTGGTGCCTTAAGTCTAAAAATTGAAATCTTTTTTAATTAATAGGAGGAAGAATATTAATGGATTGGAATTTAAATGAGAGATTGAGAAAAAGTGCTCAAACTGATCCAAATCATTCAGCTATATTATTTGAAAATGAAAAAATAACGTATAGAGAATTAAATGAGTATGTTGATCGGTTTGCAAGGAGTCTAGCATCTAGTGGAATAAAAAAAGGTGACAAAGTTGCAATTATTTTGGGGAATTGTCCTGAATTTATCATCTCATATTTTGGCATTCTTCGTGCTGGAGGTGTTGTAGTACCGATCAATCCAATTTATAGTCAAGAAGAGATTTCATATATACTTGTTAATAGTAAAACGAAACTTGTTATCGCACAATCTATGTTAGAAACAATAATTGTGTCTCTTGTGAAAGAGGTGAATTCGATAGAACATGTTTATTACGTAGAAACGAATCATTTAGAATTAGCTTGGGAGCAATTGATTTTAGAAAAGAAAAGTAATAATGATTTACCATCTACGACTGAAGAGGATCTTGCGGTCATTTTATATACTTCTGGAACGACAGGAAGACCTAAAGGTGCAATGCTTTCACATAGAAATTTATCTTCAAATGCAGAATCAATAGCAAAATTAACAGAATTTACATCAGAAGATCGGATATTAGCAGTTCTACCAATGTTTCATATCTTTTGTATGGCTGTCTGCATCAATACACCTATATTATGTGGGGGGACAGTAGTCATCTCAGAAAAATTTAGTCCAACTGATGTCATTCATACAATAATGACTGAAAAGGTAACTCTTTTTGCGGGTGTACCTACTATGTATAGCATCTTATTACAATTAGAGGGTTATTCTGCTGACCAATTTAAAACACTACGTATCTGTTTATCAGGTGGAGCGTCTTTACCGATCCAGGTCCTTCAAAGATTTGAAGAAAAGTATAAGGTCAATATATTGGAAGGGTTTGGTTGTACAGAAACAGCTCCTGTTACGGCTTTCAATCCTTTAAAAGGGATTAGAAAAGTTGGCTCTGTTGGAATAGATATTCCAAATGTAACGAATAAGATTGTTGATCCCGATGGAAATGAAGTACCAAGAGGAGAAATAGGTGAATTAATAGTAAAAGGGCCAAATGTTATGATTGGTTACTTAGGAATGCCAGATGAGACATCCGCTTCAATTAAAAATGGTTGGTTTCATACTGGAGATTTAGCGAAAATGGATGAAGATGGATATATTTATATTGTTGATCGAATGAAAGATATGATTATTGTAGGTGGGTATAATGTTTATCCACGTGAAGTAGAAGAAGTACTCTATAAGCATCCTGCGATTGTAGAAGCGGTTGTAATTGGAGTACCTGATCCGATTTTTGGGGAACAAGTTAAAGCTTACGTTGTTCGTAATGATCTTATACTAAGTACTGATGATTTAATCATATTTTGTCAAAATCAATTAGCAAAATACAAAGTTCCTAAGGAAATAGAATTTATGAATGAGATGCCTAAAAATAGTACAGGTAAAATTCTACGAAGAGAACTCCGCACCTATAGCAAGACTAACTAGATATTATATATAGATTACGAAAAGTAAGAGGATATTTCTCTTGCTTTTTTTGTTCAATTTGAAAATATAATGTTAAAAGGAATCGTGTAGTTTGTACCAAATCTTATTTTCACGAATAGATTTTCCACATTTAGGAAAATTAATAGAGTATTATGCTTTGAAAGGAGATGGAAGTATGAATCAATCATTAACAGAACTTGAAGTTGAAAATCTGCGTCATATTATCGGAGGACATAGTACGATCGCTACTAAATTAGAAACATATGCAGATCAATGCACTGATCCTGAATTAAAGGCAATGCTACAAAGAGATGCTCAATCTGCAAGACAATCACGTCAACAACTACTATCGTTCTTAGGGTAAGGAGGAAAGAATCATGTTACAGGATAAAGATATGGTAAATGACTACTTAGCAGGACTTAATGCAAGCTTAACGGGTTATGCAGGATATATAAGTGAATCCAATAATACAGAATTAAGACAAACTTTAATTCAACTTAGAAACCAGGACGAAGCACGTCAAAGAACTTTATACAATTATGCGTTAAATAAGGGCTACTATAAACCAGCTGCACCAGCTCAACCTGAAATCGTTCAGCAAATTAGAACTGAGCTATCTTCGAATCAGTAAACAGTTTCTTTAGTGGAAAAGTTCAAACCAAATTTTGGTTTGAGCTTTTTTTATTGATTCAATGACAATTGAACTATGCAAAAATTACTTCTATTACATCTAGATTATCTTTTCATTAATTAAGAGGATTTGGACAGTTTAAATGGAATGTTTACCTAATTAAAAAAACATTTAACGATGACATAATATAGTGAGGTATCCTAATGAACCAGATTCTATTATATGAATTTCTCAATTTAATGGAAGTGAAAAATTGGAATAAAGTAGACTTAGCGAAACATTCAGGGATTCATATAAGTGATATCAGTAGAGTTTTTAATAATAAAAAACCCCTATCATTGCATTATTTGGATGCTCTGACCAAAGCATTTGGTCTTGATGAAGGAACTTTTTATGGATTATATACTCAATTATGCTTTAATCAAAATCGATACTTGGATAAACGCAGAAGTGTAGCTTTTATTTATAAATGTGCTATTAACGGTTTTAAGGTAGAACTAGAATTTATGATTACAGTTATGCTAGAGGAAAAGTCAAAAACAATTCGCACAAAAAATCTACAAAATTTATTTCATATCGCTGAAAAGTTATTTTTGGAAGGGAAAGAAAAAGAGGCATTACCTTTGTATGAAATCATTATTCACCATATGCCTGATCCAACCTCTGAAGAAGTAGCAATCAGTTATTTTAGAAAGTATTATGTAAATAGACTAACGGAGGAAGGGCCATCCACGCTCGTTCATGTATTAGAATATGTAAGCTATATGCCAGCTGAGTTTCAAGAATTAACATTTTTATATATTACAGCAACCTACTATATGTTAAATGATTGGGACAAGGTTCTCCATTACGCAAAACGTTTAGAGAAAATCGCCAGTCTTGATAAATATTATGGCTATGGTCTAGTTTATCAAGGCTTCGCTTTAACTAGATTAAGTCATTCGTTAAAAGAGGTATTAAACGTAATAGACAAATATGAAAAGGTGAATCAATATTTTGCAGACATTGCAATTGGCAACCGATTTGTTGCAAGGATAGATTTTGGTGAATTACATTGTGCTGATGAATATTATGAATGGCTAAAAGATAGAGAAGATTTGTTTGTAGGATTACCTAGAATCATAGAAGCATATGTGAAATTAGGAAGATTTGAAAGTGCATGTCAGTTATTAAAAAGACATGAAAAAGAGATTTTTGATATGGCGAATAGTTCAAATCTATTTCAACAGCAATTATATTTAGATTACTGTTATGCAACTGCTCTCTTAAAATGTGAACTAGAGGATTACAAGAATGGATTAAATGAATTAATCGACGTTGCAATAAAAGTAAAAAATGCCGGAATACTTGAGAAATTTAAAAAATGCCTTTTAGCTATTTGGCATTATAGGGGTCAATTAACAGATGGATTAGATGAAAAATATATGCAAATGTTAAGTGATGAAAAAAATAATGATTATAAAGAAGTCGCGAATGGATAGAGCTGATTACAGCTCTTTTTTTGTTGGATTTGTCGAAGTTTGACGAAGATTTTTTCGTCAATTGATAGAATTTTTAGAAAAATAAATTCTGTCAAATCTCCTTATAATCAAGTCAGAAAGATATTATTGGCAAGAAGGGGAGAGAAGAATGAATCGTTTTATAAAAGGTACAGCAATATTAACTTTAAGTACTGGTGTTTTATTTAGCTCAATTCCAGTTCAACCTCAACAATCAATTGTAAAAGCAGCTTCATCTGCTACTATTGAAGAAATCCTTTCAACATTAACGGTTGAACAACGCGAGGCTCTTCAAACATTAAAAGCTACTAGTCAAGAAGGTTTACAATTGCCAGATTCGGTAGATTTAGAGAGTACAGATAACTTATCAGTTATTGTTGAGTTTAAAGATAAGCCAGCAAAAGTTGCAGTCATTGAAGAAGCAACAAATGGAAATAGTCTTTCTATTTCAGAAGCTGAACAAAATGCAAAAGAAGCACAAGATACGTTTAAAAATGATCTTGAGTCAATTTATAAAGAAGATTTAAGTGAAAATAAAAATGTATTCAAAATCAAACATAAGTATAATAACTCGCTAAACGGAGTATCGATTGAGCTTCCTGCAAATAAAGTGAAGTCATTATTAAAATCAAAAGTTGTAAAAGCTATATGGCCTAATCAGGTTATTAAAGTTGAACCACCTACTAAAACAGACAGCAATACAGAAGCAAAAAAAATAGCAAATGAAGTATTCCCAGGAATTAATAAGTTACATGATGAAGGATTTACTGGCAAAGGGATTAAGGTAGGTGTTATTGATACTGGTATTGATTACAATCATCCTGATTTAACAGACGCATACAAAGGATACCGTGCACAAAAAGGAGTAGATCCGAAATCCATTTCGCCAAGCTCAGTAAAAGGATGGGATTTTGTAGATAATGATGCAGATCCAATGGAGACTACATATGATGATTGGAAGAAATCAGGTCTAGCAGAAAGAGATATACTTACAGGGTCAACTTTTTATACAGAGCATGGTACCCATGTATCTGGTATCATTGCTGGAAGTGGAAAAAATAATGCAGATTACGCAGTAACAGGTGTAGCACCAGATGCTGACCTTTATGTGTATCGTGTTTTGGGGGAATTTGGTTCAGGGTCAACTGAGAGTGTGTTAGGTGGAATTGATAAATCGGTTGCAGATGGAATGGATATTATTAATTTATCGCTTGGAAATTCGAGTAATGACCCAGAGAATATCGAAAGTATCGCAGTAAATAATGCTGTGCTTTCAGGTGTAACGGCAGTAGTAGCTGCTGGAAATGCTGGAGATAGATCCTACACATTAGGTGCTCCAGGAGCATCAGCTTTAGCAATTACAGTTGGTGCCAACGATACGAAAACTGAGATTGCAACTTCAAAAGGAACTTTCCATGGAACTGCAGATGTTAAATCAGACATGAAACTATTAGGTAAAGGCTTTGGTGATAATGTAGATAGCCTTTTAAGTAATCAGTTGCCGATCATAAAAGTTCCAAATTCCGGCACAGATGCTGACTATAAATCAATCGATGTTAAAGGTAAGATTGCATTAGTAAACAGAGGAGTTATTGCACTAGTCGATAAAATTAAATTTGCTAAAAATCATGGCGCAGTTGCAGTCATATTAGTCAATAATGTACCAGGTGAAGGATTTATTCCAACATACATAGGTGCAAGCTATGGATTAGTACCAACATTCTCAATGTCTTATGAACAAGGAACTGAGGTTGCTTCAAAACTAGGTACAACGCCGACATTTTCTTTTGATGAAATGGGTAAAGTTGTAGACGAGGGTAGTAAATTAGCGACTTTCAGTTCTCGTGGGCCAGCTCGAATCACTTATGATATTAAGCCTGAAGTTACTGCACCGGGTGTTGCTGTATTTTCAACTGTCCCATCTTATATGCACGGAGCAGATCAAGTTGGTAAATATGAATACGCATATGATAATTTGTCTGGTACATCAATGGCTACTCCAAATGTGGCTGGTGTTGCAGCATTATTATTACAAGCAAATCCAAACTTAACGCCTGCACAAATTAAAGAAACATTAATGAACACAGCAGATCCTTTAAATGGAAATTATAGTGTTTTTGAAACAGGAGCAGGTCAAGTAGATCCATATGAAGCAATTTATTCTAAAACAAGAATTGAAGTAATGGATGAGACAAAAGGTAGTACTGATAAAAAAGGAAACCTAAAAACAATTAAAGACTTAACAGGTGCACTTTCATTCGGTGTATTTGCACCAGCTGGAACAAATGTTAGCGATCAACGCACTGTAAATATCTATAATAATAGTAATCTAGCAAAAACATATAATGTAAATGTTTCGTTCCAAACTGACCGTCGAGGTTCATTAGATGCAGATGATAATGGGGTCATGATTGTTACTGAGAAGTCAATTAAAGTTGATGCCAACTCAAAAAAGAAATCTACTGTTGCGATAACAGTTCCAAAATCAGCGAAATTAGGTATTTATGAAGGATTTGTAACATATACAAATCAAAATAATCCTGATGAAACCTTCCAAGTTCCTTTTGCGATTAAAACAGTAGAAGAAGGGATTAATTCTCTTGCTATGAGCCCTCAAGCATTTACTCAAGTATTTGATTCAGCTTATAGTGGTCAGTTAATTTATACAAATGCATTAATGAGCATTAAATCTCATATGCGTACACTTGATATTGTTCTTGTAGACGGTAAAACAGGTCAAGACTTAGGATTTGTTGGTACGATGAGTGGTTTAGGAATGGATGAAAATATTACGTATGGCATTTCTAAAGTATTTAATGGATACTATTACAAATTTACTGGTGATGAAAATCAACCAATTGCCTATAACCAAGATCTAGCAAAACCAGGTTATTATAAGTTGAAAATAATTGGTACAAATGATGCAGGAAAAACATTCTCACAAGAAGCACCGTTCTATTTTGACAACACAGCACCAAAAATGACAATCAATAGTTCTGACGTTCTCGAATATAAGAATGGACAATCTAATGTTACGATTACAGGTTCGGTTTACGATAAGGAAACGTTAGAAATGCAAAAGCTTGGAATGAACTTTAATCAAGGAAGTACAAGAGTATTCTATCAAGATCAATTAGGTGGAAGAGCGGTATCAGTACCTGTAAATCCAGACGGTACGTTCACAGCTACAATTCCAACAAACCCAACAAGGGCTATGTTACTATCATTCTATGCAATGGATGCAGCTTCAAATAAAACGTTTAAAGAAGGTCGAGAGATTTTTGTAACACGTGATGATGTAACTTATGGATTTATGCAACCTGAAAAACGTACTGCTAAAATGGGTGAAACAGCTCATGCAACGTTAAATTTAAATAAAGCAAGTGGTGTAAAACAAGTAGTTTATAAATTCTATCATTATAAAAACGTAGCAACAATGAATGTAACTCCACACCAAAGTGTAGCAGATAAAGTGAATATTACTGTTACGGATAAAGAAGTTAGTACTGGTTCAAATACAATTGAATCAACAGTAACAATTACATCTAAAGATGGGTTTACTCCTTTATCTGGTGACCTTAAGCTAGCCGACTTAGAATTCAAAATGGGAAGTGAGTATACACCATTCCCTGTAACTTTCCCAGCTTATATGTCGAGTGTTATAGTTACAGATACGAATAATACCTCAAAAGCAGTTCCAAGTGGAAACCCATCTATTTTCTACATGGAAAATACCAGTTCATTATTCCGTGGTAGTAAAAGTGCTGAGGCTTTCTTAGATCCAAATGGATCTGCAACGGGATCTATTGATTACTCAAAATTAGGCGTTAACGTAAAAGCAACTAGTTCAAATGGAACAGTTTACAATGGGAAAAATAATTCTTCAGTTGTTTTCGAAATACCAAATTTACCATTAACTGATGATCATTATGAGTTTACACTCGATTTCCCTGGACACTTTACAGTTCACAAAGACTTTACAATTGGATTCCATGAAGATGGAAAAGTTACGAATCAAAACCTTTACTATCGATTAAATACAGCGATCGCAGGGGATGTAAATAAAGATGATGTTATTGATGTATTGGATGCGATCTATTTACAAACTTATTGGGGAACGAATAAACGAGCAGCAGATATTAATTTTGATGGTGTAGTTGATGGAAAAGACATGGCATTTGTTGAAAAGAATTATTTAATGCAAAATCCTACAATTAACAATGCACCAGCGCCTAAGAAAAAATATAAATCACATACATTAGAAACGGTGAAAAGTTCACTTGGTATTCAATAAAAAGTTCAGGAACAACTACGAATCATGTAGTTGTTCTTTTTTTATTTCAAATATCATTCATGACAAATTCGTTTTGAATAAAATTCCAAATAGAACCAGAAATTGAAATTTATGTATATCACTCTGGACAATCGTAAACCATAAGTTTAGTAAAATGACAACTCACAATCTGAGCTGATTCTTTTCTATTAAAGAATCGGTCAACATTTATTTGGATAAGGAGAACTATATGAGGAAGACAATTGCTGATTTATTAATCGAATCTTTACTGCAAGCAGGTGTTAAACGAATTTATGGTATTGTGGGAGATTCACTCAATGCAGTGTTGGATTCCATTCGAAAATCTAAAAAAATAGAATGGATTTCAGTTAGACATGAGGAAGTTGCTGCTTTTGCGGCAGGTTCAGATTCTTTATTAAGCGGAAGTATTGCGGTATGTGCTGGTAGTAGTGGACCTGGAAATCTGCATTTAATTAATGGACTGTATGACTGCCATCGTAGTCGAATACCTGTTCTTGCAATTGCAGCTCATATACCAAGTGTTGAAATAGGTGGAGAGTATTTTCAACAAACAAATCCAGAACAATTGTTTAAAGAGTGTAGTCATTATTGTGAGACAGTTACTAGACCAGAGCATATGCCCCGATTGGCCACGATTGCGATGCAACATGCCATTTCACGTAAAGGTGTTTCAGTACTTGTACTACCAGGTGATATTGCAGCACTAGAAGATAAGGAATCGATCCCTGAACAAGTGATTCATGTTACGACACCTGTCATTAGGCCATCCAAACTAGAGCTAGAACGACTAGCAGACTATTTAAATGAAGATAAAAAAATAACACTGCTTTGTGGAGCAGGGTGCGAGGGTGCTCATTCACTTTTAATGCAGCTTTGTGAAAAGTTAAAATCTCCTATGGTAATAGCGCTTAGAGGAAAAGAGCATCTTGAATATGACAATCCATATAATGCCGGATTAACGGGACTTATCGGTTATTCGTCAGGATATCATGCGATTATGGATGCCGATATTTTGTTAATGCTTGGGACAGATTTTCCATACAGGCAGTTTTATCCAAAGGATGCAATTATTTTACAAGTAGATATAAGAGCAGAGCATTTAGGAAGAAGAGCAATGGTTACTTATGGTTTATGCGGTGATGTATCTGAGACAATACAAGCATTGTTACCTCTATTAAAAGGAGACCGAGATCCAGAGCATCTAAATAAGTATGTATCTGCATATGAGAATGTTCGAAAAGATTTAGATAGTTTTGCAATTGGTAAACCAGGACGAAAGCCGATTCATCCGCAATATTTAACAAAAGTAATTAGCGACCTAGCAAGTGAAGATGCTATCTTTACTTGTGATGTTGGAACGCCTACACTTTGGTCGGCAAGATATCTTCAAATGAATGGTAAAAGAAGATTACTTGGTTCTTTTAATCATGGGACAATGGCAAATGCCCTACCTCAAGCTATTGGTGCTCAAATTGCAAAGTCGGCAAATCAAGTAATTGCTTTATGTGGAGATGGTGGTTTGTCCATGCTAATGGGGGATTTATTAACTTTACATCAACATCAATTACCTGTAAAAGTAGTCGTTTTTAATAATAGTGCTCTTAGTTTTGTTGAACTAGAAATGAAAGCAGCGGGATATTTAGAGACAGGAACTAGTTTATCAAATCCTAATTTTGCAAATGTTGCTCAAGCAATGGGAATTGAAGGCATTCGAGTTGAGGATCCGGCGGAATTACAATCTGCTTTACAACGTGCCTTTGAACATAATGGCCCATTCTTGGTGGATGTAGTTGTAAACCGTCAAGAATTAGCAATGCCACCAAAAGTAAGCTTAGAACAGGCACATGGTTTTACATTGTGGACCCTAAAAGCTGTTTTAAACGGTCATGCAGATGATGTCATAGATCTTGCGAAAACCAATTTATTAGATCGTTTTCATTTATAAATCAACATTTTGACTGTCTATTCATTTGGACGGTCTTTTTTATTAGTTGAAATATTGATTAAAAAAAGCCGATTTCCATTGCTAAGGAAACCGGCTACTCTTTATAGAGAAGGGGAAAGTATTTACATTTTACGCATGTTGTTTAAGGGATATTAATTAATACCTACTGCACTGAAAGAATTTTTAACTGCAGTAACTTCAGCAGAACTTGCACCATATAAATCTGATGCTGATTGAACTAATGCAGCGCGCGCTTGGCTAAAAGTTGAAGATGCTGTTAAGTAAACTGTATTTGCACGGTAGTAAATTGCACCTAACTTATCATTGCCGATACCTGTTACTGTTACCCCAGAGAAAGTGCCACCTTTTGCTAATAGGTATGCCTGTTTATTGATGATTCCGCTATTTGTATGAACCCCACCATAGTCAGCAGTTCCTGTGTAACGTTTAGAGTAATGATCAGGATCACCGTATTTTGTTGGATCACTCATAGAACGTAAAGCATCATTAGCGATCGAAGGAGTATAGATATCTTCACCAATTTCATAATCTGGACTACTGTTCGTATAGAACTCAACTAATGTTCCAAAAATATCAGAAATTGCTTCATTTAGAGCACCTGATTCATTTTGATAAATTAATTCTGAAGTTGTGTCAGTCACAGCATGTGTTAACTCATGTGCCACTACATCAACAGAACCTGATAATGGGATGAATGTAGAGCCATCTCCATCTCCGTAAACCATTTGCGTACCATTCCAAAATGCGTTATTGTATCTGCTACCATAGTGAACGCTAGATTTTAATACGCCACCATTACCGTCATAAGAATTACGTCCGAAAACATTTTTATAATAATCGTATGTTTTACCAGCATAGTAATGAGCGTCAACGGCTGCTCTATCATATGTAGCATTTAAAAGTGTGTCAACACTTGACCATAAAGAACCAGACAGACGAGTACGATTAGCTGCATCATATGTGTAAATACCATTTCCTCTCGTATTATCTTGTAAATAATAATAAGATCCAGAAAGTAGCATATTTAATGGTTTTGAATCACCCAGCACCCCATAACCTGTTCCACTTACATTTGTTCCAGTTAGCGTACCTCCTGGTTTTGCAGCAGCTGCTGTTTGAATATTTTGTTCGTTTTTACCATGTACTGAATCAATACTATTGTATTTATTTAAAATCTTACCTGATGACGCTTCAATAAAGTAGTTATAATTACCAGGTTCAGGTGATAGGAAGTTTAAGTTAACGTGATAAGCATATGTAGCTTCGTCACCATTTACGTAAACAACTAAATCAGCTGTTGGTAATTTTTCATATTCAGGAATAAAACCAAGATCATCTTCAGCAATCGAGATAGACTTATTCTCGTTTACTTTCTTTTCTGATTTCAGTCCTTTTTTTGTTTCTAGGTCAGGTGCTACTGTTCCCGAGAAAGTAGTTAAGACACCATCTTCATTAACAACAGCTGCTTGAGTAGATCCCCATACAGGTACACCATTATACACTTGTTGTAACTTAACTGAAGTATAACCAAGATTGTCTTTAGCTTTTGATTTAACAGTGAATGATTCAGTTGAATTTTTAGAACCTAATTTAAATTTGTCTTTGTTTGCGTTTACATAGTCATAAACAATCGACTCAGCACTTTTTGCTGATGGCTTTGTTAAATTACCTGATACGAATTCTGGAGATCCAACTTTCTCATTGTACTTGTAATTTGATAAAACATTCTTCGGTTGTGCAAATGCAGATGATACTGATAATGAACTAACAGCTAAACCAAAAGATAATCCAATTGCTAATGTTTTTTTGTTCACTAAAATTCCTCCTAAGGTTAACATTTTTGACTCAGGAAACCATCGTACCATCATAATTTACATTGTTCAAACAATTTTTAATATTAAGAATATTGTAAAAGAGTGTCGTAAAACAGAGACATTTTACGTGTGTAAATTGTTTCATTCCTTAAATAGTCACGAATTAAAAATGGTCAATTTGAAATGCTTGAGCTATTAGTTCTATTTAAAGGGGGGGTAATACACAAGTGATATATCAGTATTCATAATAGAATGCATCTTAAAAATGGTAATATATTACCAATTAAAATATCTTTTTTATAAATTCATAAAATGATAATTAGACAGATTAAGGATGAAAACAGAGTAAAAACTACAATTTTTGCAAAGGAGAATGCGTAGTGTTTTATAGTCTATCTTTGTAATTTCAAAAAGATTTTTATGTAGCAAAGTAATGAACAATAATTTAATAGAAGAATTAAGAAGAAAACTAGCAAATGCAAAACTCAATTCTAATAATATGTTAAGCTCCTTTATTTTGTAGATTTTGTCTTTATTAATTAATTGTTAAAGTTAGTTATTTAGTAGAATCGCCGTTTCTAAATATGTTTACCATCATAGATTACAAAGAGGACATAGATTATCGTTAGTTGTTTTTCTTTTTAGTGTCAATGAAAGGAGTGGTCTATAATTAAAATTGCGTTAATTTGTACTGAGAAGTTTCCTGTACCGCCTGTAGGAGGAGGGGCAATACAAGTTCTCATTGATGGAGTAACCCCTCACCTAAATGCTCACCATGAATTGACAATTTTCGGAATTACCCACCCAGATCTTCCAGAACGAGAAGTTGTGAATGGTGTTGAATATATTCGTGTTCCAAGGCTAAATTATGTATTTAATATTGGTATTGAACTTTCTAAAAAGCTAGCAAATCAAGAGGTTTACGAATTAGTCCATGTATTTAACCGGCCCCGTGATTTACTAGTTTATAAAAATTCAATGCCAGAGAGTCGTTTCGTTTTAAGTCTTCATAATGAAATGTTTAAAGAAGGTAAAATTTCTCTTGAAATGGGAAATTTAGTTATTCAAGCAGTTGATCGAATCATGACAATTAGTGAATATATAGGACAAACAGTCATTGATCGTTTTCCTCAAGCAAAAAGTAAAATTAAGGCAGTCTATTCTGGTATCGATTTGAAAAGGTATAAACCAAACTGGGATAAAGCAGTACAGGAGAAAAGAAAAGAGCTTAGACAAAAATTTGGAGTAGAAGATAAAAGAGTTGTTTTATTCGTAGGGCGACTAAGTGCAGTAAAAGGTCCAGATGTTTTAATTGAAGCAATGAAGAAAGTAATTAGTGAGTATAGTAATTCAGTACTAGTCATAGTTGGAAGTAAATGGTTTAGTGAAGATCGAATAGATGCCTATGGATTAAAACTCAAACAGCAAGCTGAATTATTAGGTAAAGATAAAGTGATTTTTACCGGATTTGTACCGCCGGATGACATTCCCTCACATTTTTTAATTGGTGATATTTTTGTATGCAGTTCACAATGGCAAGAGCCTTTAGCAAGGGTTCATTATGAAGCGATGGGGACAGGCTTACCAATCATTACTACAAACAGAGGTGGTAATGCAGAAATTATCAAACATATGCAAAATGGGTATGTAATAGATGATTATACAAATTCAGATGCTTTTGTTGAAGCCATTTTATTCTTATTTTCCAATCTGGAAGCAAAAAATGCCTTGGCTAAAGAAGGACGAGCTTTCGTGGAATCCAACTTTGAATTTTCACATGTATCTCATCGGTTAGAAAATTTGTATACTGCTGCAATCAATCATCATAAAGAATGCGGAGTCTAGGCAACAGTTTTCGCATATGTCGTAAAAACTTATTAAACTTTTAGTATAAAAAATATTGATTAAGAAAAAACTAATCATTTAATTAAATTGGGTAGAATTAAATTTTGATCCTTCTTGGAATAATTTAAAGCTCAAACATCTAACCAATAGAGTTTGAGCTTTTTTATTTTGGACTTTTATTTATTACTTTTTTTGCCTAGCATTCCGTAATCTTTTATTGTTAAATCAACCTTATAATGAATGCTTGCTTTACTGAAATCTTCATCCCAATGATCTTTCATTTTATTAAAAAGCTTAGGTTCTTTAATTCTTAATTGATTTCCAAATCCAACAACATCCACCTTTAATTCTTTTTGAGTTTTTTTCATTACATTTTCAATTAATCTTTGCACTTCTTTTTCAGCTGCTTTTTCCATATTTTCTACATTTTTTTCATCGAAGGCACTTTTAAAATGTGGATTCCAATATTCTGCAATTCTGCCTTCAGATTCAATCAAAACATCAAATGAAATATTCTTACCTTTAACATATGGCTTAATTTTACTTTTCATCGTTACTATCTGATAATATGTTGGTTTATCTTCCTCTTTCAGATATGCTTTAACATATCCACCTTTTCCTTGTCCTTTTAACCAGTTAATTCCTTGAACTTCTTCCTTATTTAATGAACCAATCAATTTAGACGAGCTTCCAATCACAGCTGCCCCATTAAATGACACTTCACCAGAAGAAGAATCTAACATTTGTAGAAGGAAGCTAGAACCTGAATTCATCATTCCCCATATTTTCATAAGCGTGGAATCCATTAATACTTCTGTCGTAAACGATTGTGTTGCAATTTCCGCTATCCGTAATGCTGGAATTACATTTTGTTCTTTCGTTTCTAGCGTTTGATCTGCTCGGCCTTTTGAAATGAAAATATGCGTACTTCCACGAATATCTATATCTCTATAATATAAATCCATTATTTGTCTTAATGGCGTTTCACGAGCAATTTCTTCACTAACGACAATTGATTTTTGATGGGGTCCAAATATGATACCTTCTCTCTTTAATGTTGTTTTCCATCCTGCAGGTTCCAATGAGTTTGCAACTGCAGACACATTAATATATGGCTTTTGCTCAGAGCTTGAACCACCTGCTTTTTTTGACATTGCTTCTGGAACCACATACTGAAGAGTAGATTTTATTTGTTGATTCTGATCTTTATCAACCGATGAACCAATTATTATGTTAAGTTCTTCAATCGGTTTATTACTCCAACAACCAGTTAATAAAACCACAATTGAAAGCAACAAAAAGGTCAACAGTAGAGTTTGCTTACATTTTCCCATTTACTTTTTCCTTCACAAATGAAATAAATAATAAAAAAATAGTTAGCGCTCCAAATGTATAAAATGAAAAATTCCCTAATAAATCGCCCATTTTAAAGACACCATTTATATCCTCTGGAATCATTGCTATTAGGTATATAAATGGAATAATAATAAATAAAAAAGGATGGAAACTTTTTTTATTAAATATTTGGGCCATTCCAATTGCTGCAGCAAAAAATGAAACGATAAAAGTGGCGAAGATTTGCATAATCCATATAACAAGTAAAATTGAATCAAATCTTTCAAAAAATAAGCCTGCTATTTCATAACTTCGAACAAATGTGAGTACTGGCCATGTTTGAGATACAACACCTGATACTGAAAAAGATCCTACAACTGAAATAACAGTAATCGTATAGAATACTAACGGTATCCCAATTCCGAAGATTGCTGCTTTCGAAGCGTTTTTTTTCTCTTTCATAAACATATATATAACTAGCATAATTTCGAATCCAGCAAATGAAAGAGAAGTTGTTGTTAATCCCTTTAATACAGGTTTAAAGCCCATTCCTAGCACTGGTCGTAGGTTATCAATTTCAAAAATCCCAATACCTAAAAAGATAACGAGCAAAAAACATAATACTGTAATTGGAAATATAATCTCTAACATTCGAGCAATCGAATTGATTCCACCAATTACTAAATATAGCCCAATCCATAAAAATGGCATCATAACCGCCCATGTTGGAGTTCCTTGAAGTAAATACAGCATTGTTGTTTCGGCCATCGATCTTACTTCAAAAGCAGAAAGGCAAATATAATATATGATAATAACCATACTAATAATGATGCCAAGCCATTTTCCAACCAATTTTTGACTAAATTGATAAAATGATTCGTTCGGAAATTTTTTACAAAGTCTGACGATCAACAATGCAATCAAGATAATGAGTAATCCACTTAAAATAATTCCAATCCATGCATCAGGAGTACCTACTTTTTCGGTTAACGTTCTAGGTAATGTTAAAATACCAGCTCCTAGGATGAAATTGGCTAGAAACATAATGACTTGATAGGTAGATATTCGATCTACAGGATTTGAGTTCATAAAAGGTTAACCTCCAATCTATTGACTACTTCTCTCTAACCGAATTTTTCGGTTGTAAAGTTTTTGGTCGACGTTTCATCAAGAACAATGGGCCTCTTATAATGAAATCCTTCCAATCTGCAAAGCGAAATGGAGCAGAAGGGCTTAAATATGGAACGCCAAAGCTTTTTAGTTTTACTACATGGCTGCAAAGTAAAAGAGAAAATAAGACAACCCCATATAATCCAAATACACTTGCGAATAACATAGAAATGAAGCGGAGCATTCGAAGTGCAATGCCAACATTATATTGTGGCAACGTAAATGATGATATCGCTGTAACTGCTACAACGATTACCATAATAGAACTAACAATTCCTGCTTCTACTGCAGCTTCACCGATGATTAATCCACCAACAATACCAAGAGATTGTCCAATTGGTTTTGGTAATCGTAATCCAGCTTCTCTTAGAACTTCGATTGAAACTTCCATGATTAAGGCTTCAATCAAAGGAGGAAATGGTACGCCACCTCTAGTTACTGCGATGTGAAATACAAGCTTAGTGGGAATTAACCCTTGATGAAACGATATAAATGCAATGTATAATGATGGAGCAAATAAAGAAATAAATGAAGCGACAAAACGTAGAACCCTAATTAATGACGCTGCAATCCATCTTTCATAATAATCTTCAGGTGATTGTAATAACATCTGAAATGTAACTGGTACAATTAAAGCAAATGGTGAACCGTCTAAAATTAGAGCAACTCTTCCTTCCATTAATGCGCTCATCACTCGGTCCGGTCTCTCAGTGCTTTGCACTTGTGGGAACGGACTTAAATAGTTATCCTCTATAAGCTGTTCAATGTATCCGGAATCAGGGACGGAATCAATTTTAATTCTTTTTATTCTTTTCTTAACTTCTTCAATTAATTGCGGTTCGGCTATGTCTTGAATGTACGCAATAACGAGTTCTTTTTTTGAAACCTCTCCTACTTCAAAGCCTAAAATAGATAAATTTTGGTTTCTTCCGCTACGTCGCAGTAAGGCAGTATTATCACATAAGTTCTCAACAAATCCTACTCGGGGTCCACGAACTAAAGCCTCAGAGTCTGGTTCAGCAATCGCTCTTGATTTAGTTGATGCTTCACCTAATAAAAAGCATACGGACAAACCATCTACCAATAATCCAATTGAGCCGAATAAGATGCCTGTTTTTAATTCATCAATTGTTTGGACTTCCTTCAAAGTACACACGGATAAAGATTGATTCTTAATATACCTACGTAAACGCTCACTTTGACGTTCTATGTCTTCTTCTAATTGCTGCTTTGTTGCTAAAGATGTTAATCCTAACATCAATCCGCCCATTATATGAGTTTGAATCAATTCAATATCACATAGACCATCAATAAAGATAACAGCAACTTGAACAGTTGTATCACCTAATTGAAATTCACGGAATTTCACATCAGAATTATGGCCGATTTCTTTTTTGATAACTTCTAAATCGTATGTAAGATTACCCGATAAGTTTTTATCTGATGATGTAGTATGATTTGGCGTATTTTGCTCTTGCTCTTGATTAAATTTTGATCTCCACCGTTTCATTTTTTATCACTCTTTCTCCATTAAATGAACCCATTTAAAAAATTTCCAACATGCGAAAGGAACAATAAATGTGATAAACGCTTGGATAAAAATCATGTAATCAGGAATGAATGAAAGTACTTTTTTTAACATCATTTGTTCCCCCAAAATGAGTAATAAAATATAAGGGTATTATTTCCTAAAGTTGGTAAAATAACCATTTTGAATATAGATCATTTCTAAAAAAAGATTTTCATTTATAAACATGAAAATTTTCACTTGTCATTTACGACTGGAATTAGTTACTGATAAGAGGCAGGCACTTGTAGAACAAATTTTCATATCGTATAGAAATTGATTGAGGGGGAAGAAGGATGGCTTGGCAACAAAATTTACAATATTTAATTGGCAGACCAGTCGGGGTTTCATTAATGAATGGTCAAGGCATTTCGGGTATTTTATGTAATGCATATGGCGGAGAAATTTATGTTATGGAATACTTATACAAAACACAATTTGCTATGAAACATTATCCATTTCAAATGGTTCAAGATATAAACCCATTCCCTAATTGTTAAAAGATAGGGATTTTGTTTTACAAAAAGAATGCGTTGATTTCCACTCCAGTATGCTCGCTTTCCATGGGGCGGTCGCTGAGCCTCCTGGAAAATGGTAGGCATGCCCACGACGTCCTGTCGTAACGCATGCATGACCCACATCCTTTGGGCCACCTGTGGGGTCTCAGCTGTCCCGCAGCTCCCATATGAGTCGAGCATCCTTCGAGTTCCAATCATAGTGTCTTTATGTAAGGGCTCTAATAAAACCATTTATAATACTACTAGTAAGTTTTAAAAGTCATAATCTTTCATGGATTCGGGGAAAAAATACAAAATAGACATTGAAAAAACATATATAAAGTAAAATCTTGAAAAATATAACATAAAATAAACAATCACTACTAAATCTACTTAAACCCATTTATAGCATAAAAATAGGGGAGTCTCATAAGTCTATTTCCATAGAGACGTCTCTATTATTTAAAAAAAGTCATATTCTTACTAAGTCATAATAAAAACAAGAAGACCAAATCATAAGCGATTTGGTCTTCTTAAATTCTTATGAAATTATATTCTGAAACCCAACCTATTCTTGTTAAGGTTTAATATTTTTATAGTCTTTAAACCAGTCTGTAAATTTAATTAATCCTTCCTCGATAGAAGTTAGAGGTCGATATTTTATGTCATTGACTAATTGCTCAATATCAGCATATGTTTCAAGAACTTCTCCGGGATTCATTGGCAATAACTTTAATACGGCTTTTTTGCCTAATTGCTCTTCTATTAATTGAATAAAATAGTCTAATTTAACAGGTTTATGATTACCGATATTATAAATTTTATAATACGAATCAGATTCCTTAGGTGGACCATTATCTACTATCCGCATGACAGATTCAACTACATCATCAATGTACGTAAAGTCTCGTTTCATATTTCCATAATTATATACTTCGATTGGTTGTTGATTAATAATTGCGTTAGAGAATTTAAAGAGTGCCATATCGGGTCTACCCCAAGGTCCGTATACTGTGAAGAATCGTAGTCCAGTAGTTGGTAGTTTAAATGAATGACTGTAAGTATATGCCATTAATTCATTCGCTTTTTTTGTTGCTGCATATAAACTAATCGGATGGTCTACACGGTCATATATTGTTGAGGGAAAGTGTTTATTATTTCCATATACTGAACTTGATGATGCATAAATAAGGTGATTGATTTTGTGTTGCTTACAACACTCAAGTATATTTGCAAATCCAACGAGATTTGATTGAATATATGACTCGGGATTTTCGATACTATATCGAATACCTGCTTGTGCAGCTAAATTGATCACAATATCAAATTTATATTGTTCAAATAGACTTTCTACTAATTCTTTATTGTCTATAGAACCTTTTACAAAATTGAACTTTTCGTATTTCTTTAGCATATCTAATCTATCATATTTTAATTTTATATCGTAATAATCATTTATATTATCAATACCTATTACATGGCACCCTTCCTCTAGGAAGCGACGAGATAGATGAAATCCAATGAAACCTGCACAGCCAGTAATAAAAATGAGTCTATTAGCATTTTGATTGATCTGAATTACCTCCTTACCTAATAACCGATAACATATCATATGTAGTTTAAAGGACGAGGTTCTACCACTTGGAAAAATATGCAAATAACTATAATTGCACTATTTAGGCTGTGAAATTTTTTTTATAAAAGGATTTAGCCCTCACAACACTTGTACTAATTCATATTATTACATTAGGTCTATACTGGCTTAGAGCTCATAAAGAGTTTAGAAAAATAAAACATTTCACTTTGAAATGTTCATTTTTTAATGGGCTTTAATTAAGTAGGAGGGAGAATTTGGAAAATTTAATAATTGAACCATGGGACGTCGATGAACTAACTCATGAGTTTTATGTACCTGAGTATATAGAAGCAATTGGCGTTGAAGTATTAAAGGAATATGATCTTCAAGTTAACAGCATGCAAGTTGTTACTACAAAACCTGATAAAGGTGGAGCAATTTGGAAGATAGAGACAAATGCTGGTCCAAAAAGTTTTAAGCTTTTACACAGAAGACCAACTAGAAGTATGTTTAGCTTGGGTGCTCAAAAGTATTTAGTTGAAGAACAAGAGGCTAGAGTCCCAGCTATCATTAAAACAAAAAATGGTGAGGAATATGTAGAAGCAGGTGGGAAATTATGGTTTGTTGCAGAGTGGATTGAAACATTAGCACCAGTTTCAAAAGACTTAATTGGAGCAAAACAGCTATGCTACGCTTTAGGTGAATTCCATCGTTTAAGTAAAGGCTACGTCCCACCAAGTCAGGCTGAAATTGCGTCAAGATTACACAAATGGCCAAAAAGTTATGAAAAAATATATGCAAAAATGAATTGGTTCCGAAATGTGGCATTAGCTTATGAAGAAATGCCAGCAAGTCAGGCATTATTAAATGTAGTTGATATGTTCCAAGAACAAGCGAAAAAAAGTATTGAAGATCTAAATCAATCTCAATATTTTGAGATGGTAAGTGAAGGAACCGCACATTGGGGATTAGTTCATCAGGATTATGGTTGGTCAAATGGGCAAATGGGACCAAATGGTATGTGGATTATCGATCTTGATGGTGTAGCATTTGACTTGCCTATTCGTGATTTAAGAAAGTTAATTTCAGGAACAATGTCAGATTTATTTGGATGGGATGTTACTTGGGTTCGAGAAATGATTCAGTCATATCATGAAGCGAATCCTATATCTCCAGAGTTATATGAGGTATTAATGATTGATTTCTCATTACCAAATGAATTTTATAAAAATATTAAAGAAGTACTATATGAACCAGAACTTTTTTTAACTGAAGGTACAATTCAATTAATTCAATCGATTGTTGATCTGGAGCAGTCAAAATGGGCTACATTAAGTGAAATACGAAATGACTGGAGTGATCAATCATGAGAATATTAATGGTTTGTACTGAGAATCTTCCGGTACCTCCAGTTTTAGGGGGGGCGATTCAAACCTATATTTCAGGAAGTTTACCTTATTTAAGTAAAAGTCATGATATAACAGTTTTGGGAATAAATGACCCGACACTGCCAGATGAGGAAACAATTGATGGTGTGAAATATATTCGTGTTCCTGGAAAAGTACTTGAATTGTATCGTGAAGGTGTCGTTGAATATATAAATTCAAATCAATTTGATTTAATCCACATTTTTAACCGACCTCGATTAGTATTGCCAATTCGAAAAGTCGCTCCAAATGCAAAAATAACATTGAGTATGCATAACGATATGTTTAATCTAGGTAAGATTGATCCAGAAGAAGCTAAAATGGTAATTGAAGAAGTTTCCAATATTGTAACTGTCAGTGATTATGTAGGGAATGTAATTCGTGAACTTTATCCTGATGCTTCTAATAAAATTAGAACAATTTATTCAGGGGTAGATTCGGAAAGATTTTTACCTGGAAATGATCCGAAAATGAGTGGAATTAGAAATACACTGAGAAGAGAATATGGCCTAGAAAACAAAACAGTCATATTATTTGCGGGAAGACTTTCTGAAAACAAAGGAGTAGACCGCTTAATTAGAGCCCTACCACAGCTTTCAAAAACATTTAAAGATTTAGCATTGGTAATAGTAGGAAGTAATTGGTTTAGCCAAAATAATGTAACAGATTACGTTGCATATATTAGAGCAATATCAAAAAAACAGGAAGTTCCGATTGTTACAACTGGATTCGTTTCACCATTTGAGATGCAAAACTGGTTTGCTGTTGCTGATATATTTGTCTGTACTTCTCTTTGGCAGGAACCACTTGCTAGAGTTCATTATGAAGCAATGGCAGCAGGGCTTCCTATTGTAACAACAGCACGAGGTGGTAATCCAGAAGTTATTACACCTGGTCAAAATGGATTAATTGTTGAAAATCCAGAAGACCCTAGTGAATTTGCGGCAAAGATTACAGAAATTTTATCGAATAAATCATTAATGAGAAGTATGAGTCAAAAAGGAAGAGATCTTGCTGTTTCTAAGTATCGCTGGAGTCGAGTAGGAAATGAAATCTTAGAAGTTTGGAATCAATCAGAATTTGCATCTGCTATTACTTCGGAGCAATTAGAACAATATGAATCTAAATTAGTCTTTAAAACAGCAGCTCCTGTACAAACGAACAATTTACTTCCAACAGCGTCTGAGGAAATACAAGTTAACGAGAATAACGAAATTGAAGAAATCAATATTGAAAAAGAACTAGAAACAGTTGGAATACAACCTATCCAGGAAAAAGTCATAGAAACAGTGGCAAAACAACTTAATCAGGAAAAAGTCATGGTAACAGATACAATACAATCTATCCAGGAAAAAATCATCGATGCATTAGTAAAGCAATCTGTTCAGGGCAGAAAGGTAATAGGGAAGCAGACAGTTCATATCCAAGATCTAACAAATGGTATGCCAAGAACATTAAGAAAAATCAGAAGCGTAACAGAACGAACAAATACAAATATGAACGCAGCTTTCGAAGTGAAAGATGCTATTCCAAAAAATGAAACAAATGTTGAACTTAAACCACAAATTAACCAACCAAATAGACTAAGAAAGATTTCGAGTGTAACGGAACAACATAAGAAATTTATTTCTTAGAAAATATAAAGAGCTTGTATTCTTACATGCTCTTTTTAATATGTTTAAAAATCTGTTTATACTATTTAGATTATGGTCGATCATGCCATTTTACAATAATAGGAAGAATGTACATATAGTAAATAAACAGTAAAATGACAATAACTGCCATTGGCCAGCTTTTTTTGAGCATAAATATCACCTCATTACCTTTAGTATGCAAATCTTTTTACACAATTATTCAATTCGTCTCATTTTGACGTGGATATATAACAAAAAAGTTTTAATGTGAATAGTAATCAGGCGAATAAACTATTAACTTTATTTCGTAGTAGGTATTTGAAATAGTAGATTATTTGTCCATATATGAGAAACGTCTACTAGGTATATATTGAACTTTCAATATTAATAGGCTTATATGGTGTCCAAAATTCCAAATTTACATATACAGTATTATTGAACAAAGATTTGGAGGCAACCATAGATGAAAATCCGAAAGGCTATTATTCCCGCCGCCGGTCTCGGGACACGTTTTTTGCCGGCAACGAAGGCACAGCCGAAGGAGATGCTACCAATAGTTGATAAACCAACTATTCAATATATTGTAGAAGAAGCAGTCGCATCAGGTATTGAAGAAATCATAATTATAAGTGGTAGAGGAAAAAGATCGATTGAGGATCATTTTGATAAATCTTATGAGCTAGAAGAAGCACTACTACGCAAAAACCAATTAGAAGAATTAAAGGAAATTCAGAAAATATCAAGCATTGTAAAAATCTTTTATGTCCGTCAAAAGGAGCCTAAAGGTTTAGGAGATGCAATCTTATGTGCAAGAAGCTTCATAGGTGATGAACCATTTGCTGTATTATTAGGGGATGACATTGTATTGTCATCAACCCCATGTTTAAAGCAAATTATAAATGTATTTGATCAACATCATAGCTCAGTTATTGCTGTTCAAAATGTAGCTGATGAAGATGTTAGTAGGTATGGCATTATTAAACCAAAAAATATGGGAAATGATGATGATTTATTTCAAATTGAATATTTAGTGGAAAAACCGAAAAAAGAAATGGCGCCTTCAAATTATGCGATTATGGGTCGATACATTCTAACTCCAGAAATTTTTGAAATATTATCGAGACTTCCTGTTGGACAAGGATGTGAATTGCAGCTAACGGATGCAATCAATGAACTGAATAAAGAACAAAAGGTTTTGGCATATAACTTTGAAGGAAGACGCTATGATATTGGTAATAAAATCGGATTTATTATGGCGACGATTGATTTTGCAATTCATAGAGATGAAATTAAAGAGGAAGTCATTGCATTCTTAAAAGACATAAATGAAAAAGAATACCTCCTAAATAGGGGGACTGAATAGTATGAATATCGCAATTTTGGGTACGGGCTATGTAGGTTTGACGACAGGTATTTGTTTGTCTGAAATCGGCCATTACGTTACATGTATAGATATTAACGAACAAAAAATAAGGAATCTTCAGGCTGGAATCTCACCAATCTATGAACCTGGACTAGACGAACTACTTGTTAAAAATGCTTTAGAAGGAAGATTATTTTTTACTACGTCATTTAAAGAAGGATTGGCTTCAGCAGAAATCATTATTATCGCAGTGGGAACGCCGCAAAGAAATGATGGTGCTGCAGATTTATCATATCTTGAAGGTGCTGCCATTCATATTGGAACTTATATTCAACCAAATACAGTGGTTGTTATTAAAAGTACAGTTCCTGTTGGGACAAATGAATATATAAAAGATTTAATTCAAAAAAACTGCCCAAAAGAGATTTCGTTTGAAATCGTTTCTAACCCTGAATTTTTAAGACAAGGTTCTGCGATCCAAGATACAATGAAAGCCGACCGCATCGTAATCGGAAGTGAAAACGAGCAAGCTAAAGAGAAGATTAAAGAAATGTACAAACCGTTAAATGTACCGTTTATCATGACGGATATTCGAAGTGCTGAAATGATTAAATATGCTTCTAATGCCTTCTTGGCAAGTAAAATTAGCTATATTAACGAGATTTCTAATTTATGTGAAGCTGTTGGAGCAAATGTTGAAGATGTTGCAAAAGGGATGGGGAAGGATTTTCGAATTGGTGAAGCTTTTTTACATGCAGGTATTGGGTATGGTGGATCTTGTTTTCCAAAGGATGTAAAAGCATTACTTTATACAGCGAAGTTAAATGGTATAAACTTTGGATTTTTAAATGAGGTTATTAAAATAAATGAACATCAACATGAGTTACTAGTTGAGAAAGCCTTAAAGCGTTTTGGTTCATTAAGTGGAAAGAAAATCGCATTATTAGGTTTATCATTTAAACCAGAAACAGATGATATGAGAGAGGCTCCTTCTATTAAAATATCACGCGCTTTACGGACACTAGGTGCAAAAGTCAGTGCTTATGATCCAGTTGCAACTGAAAATGCAAAAAGTATATTAGGTGAAACGATTCATTACGCATCATCTGCTATAGAAGCGGTGACAAACGCAGATGCAGTTTTCATTGTTACTGAATGGAATGAATTTAAACAATTTAATATAAAGAGTTTAACAGAGAGCATGAACAATCCAATTATTTTTGATGGTAGAAATTGTATTCTGGAATCTAAATTAAGAGAATGTGAAACAGTAGAATACTATCCAATTGGAAAACCATCGATTTTGATAAATGTAATGTAAATTCTATTGCGACATAAAAACTAAACGACTTCTACTAATTGTGAGAAGTCGTTTTTGTTTGAATAATTTATTGATTATTTTTAATGGGGCGATATATATTTTTTATAAATTTTCTTAAAAGTAGAGGAAGGATTTTTTTTCGTCTGTTAACGAGTCTACCAACAATCGCTTTTTTTTCTTCCTTTGTAACCATCCAATCTTCAGGAATACATTCTACAATTTCTTCTAATAATAGGACTGGAAAAGTTTGAATAATGTTTAAATGATGTTTAAACTCTATCTCATCTTCAATGAAACCTGCCATTAATTGGTGTGTAGCACTCTTCATAATTTTCTGAGGCAATGTTTCAAGCTCCGGAATTAACCAACTGTAAGAACCAAAAATCTCCGCGTGATCAATCATCCATAAGTGGAAGTTATTTGAGTCTTCTTCACGCAAAAGAATATTTTTTCGAGTACGGTCTTCATTACAAAGCCAGTAATCAAATAATATGATTCCAGCAAGACTTTTTGAATTTACGATTTGCTGAATTGTTGGAACTTGATGCCCATCTTTGCAGTGCGGTACATATAATGAGGCGAATTGATACTGTGAATTATCGATTACTTCTTGAGTTAAATCAGGAATTTTTAATGAAAATTCAACTGGAATTTGGACGATTTGAGCGAATGGAATGGGTAAATCTAAATATCTTGCTATACAGAATGCAATCCATTCATTGGGTAGTGCTTTTTCGAATCCAGTGTGAAAGTACTTAACTACATAATCTCTTCCATCATTAAAAGTAATTAAATATGAGTTTGATTTACCTTCCAGTTTTTTGACAAAGGAGACCGGTTCAATCATCGTACTTCACCTCATCTTTTTTTTGCCCAATTTGCAAAAGTAATTGAAGATAAATATCGGCAACTTTTTCAATTGCAAAATGACAATCAACGTGACTTTTTGCTGCTTGAGACATTTTTTGGTGAAGAATGGTATTGTCTAAAACTGAATAAATCTTCTTTACAGCATCTTGTACATCATGGCCACGAAATAACAATCCAGTTTCTCCATTCAAAACTAGTTCCGAGATTGGCATAATGTTTGAAGCGACTACTGGAACGCCACATGCCATTGATTCTATAAATGTATTTCCAAATGATTCTGATTTAGTTGTAGCTAATGAACAGCCTCCAGATTGAAGCACTTTTGCATAAACATGAGGCATTTGTTGATACGGAATGACTGGGAACCATTTAATGATATCTGTTAGATTTTCTTCATTCCATGTCTTGGCAAATTCCTCTCGTTGTACACTTTGTGCACCTCCAACCAGCCATATTTCAATATCAGACCGTTCACTTTTCATTTTTTTCGCTATTTCTATGAGCATTGGCCAATTTTTACGCTTATCAACTCTACCAATCCAACAAACAACTTTTTTATCTTTAGGTAGAATTGGTTGGTTTTCAAAATCTATTTCATTTTCCTCTAGTGGACGAAAAAAAGACGTGTCAACGCCATTGTAGATGACATTGATTGGGATATTATCTGTTAAGATAGAAACTAATCTCCTTTGATAATTAGATGGAACAATAATGGAAACAGGCTCGATTGTTCTAAACTTTTTTAAATGTGGCTGTAGTTTTATTAACTCTGGTGTCCGAGCTTCAACGATCACGGGACCGTTATAATTTGCTTTTCGAATCCATCTATAAGCTGCACCAGTGTCTACAACAATGATTGCATCATAAGCATTGTCCTTTATGATATTAATAATCTTAATTTCATCTTTCGTTAAATAAACAGTAGCGACATCTTCCATAATGTGAAGTCCACCGTGGTCTGTTGTATAAAGAAATTCCGTATCAATTCCATATTTTTTAAAATATATTGCCCGGTTTCTCCAACCAGCATTTACTCCCCCAACTGTTAAAAGGCGCCAGATTACAAGGACTTTCAAACTTTTCCCTCCTCATTTAACTGGTTTCAATTGATCTATGATTGAACAGTACCAGTATGCGATTCTGTTTTTGAATGTTTTCAAACTATATTCTTGTTAACCCATTGTTGTTGAGCAATTCTCTACCAACTGCGGGCTATTTAAATTGCATAGAAGTCCTAATTTATTTAATTCAATTTTTATCAATTTGTAAGGGCATGTGACTAAAAAAAAGAAATTTAATCAACGAATGTACTATGTTTTTATCTTTCAGTGATACGAAGATGGATTACAAACTAATCTGACAAACAATAGTCTGAAAATTTAAAAATGTGTTTGTTTTATGTATTAATTATGTTAATGTATAAATAATGATGAAGTATAAACTGCAAAATATTATATAAATGAAGTTCAAACTTCATAATGTGGAAGGATTACGATGATGGAACAAATCTCATTTAAATTGTTAATGAAAGAAAAATTCTCTCAGCTTTCACCTGGACAAAAGAAAGTGGCTAATTATATGATCGAGCATTTAGAAGAAAGTGCTTTTAAAACTGCTTATCAAATTGGTAAAGAAGCAGATGTTAGTGAAACAACTGTCATTAGACTTTCATATGCGCTAGCGTTTGAAGGCTTTAGCGATATGCAAATTAATATTCAAAAGCAATTTCTACAAATGAATAAAACTGATAACACGAATGGGGAATCGAAGAAAGAGGATCAACACAATGAAGATCCATTTAAAAAAGTTATCGAGAATGAAGTAAATATTTTAAGAAATTTATTGGAACCGTCGAATGTACAAGAAGTATGGAAAGCTGTTGATGCGTTAATGAATGCTGATCAAATATTAATTGTTGGTCATCGAATATCCCATGTAGCTGCTTATTGGTTTTCTAGCACCTTAAGCTCATTAAGAGAAAATGTATATTTATGTACACCGGCAGGAGACTTTTATGAAAAATTTAGTAATTTAACGAAACAATCAGTTGTCGTTGCATTTTCTTTTCCGCGATATGCAAAAGACACACTTACAATTTGTGAATGTACGAAAGAGCACGAAATTCAACTGATTTCGGTTACTGATCGATTATTGTCTCCTATTGGACGGATTGCTGATATTGTCCTAACTACTGAAGAAAACGTTGAAAGTGGAACAAATTCGATTGCTTCAGTCATCAGTTTATTAGATCTAGTGATTGCAGGGATTTATAAGAAAGATCGAAGAAAGGTTCAATCATATCAACAAAAATTAGAAAAGCTTTATTCGAATTATGAGGTATTTATTGAATAGAGCTTTTAAAGGAGGAGGCTATTAATATATGAATCCAATTGACTATATCGATCAACATAAAAATGCCATTCTAGAAACATATCATGATTTACATTCACTAGCCGAACCAAGTTGGGGTGAAGAAAAAACCTCAAAATATATTAAAAATAGATTAATAGAAGCGGGTTTCCATGTACAGACTTTTCAACTGCATTATGGTTTGATGGCCGAACTAAAAGGTGAATTAGAAACAGTCGTTGCGATTAGAGCAGATATGGATGCTTTAGTACAAGAAGTGGATGGAGTGATAAGAGCTAATCATTCTTGTGGTCACGATGCGCATAGCACTATGGTCCTTTATACAGCACTTGCACTCGCTTCAAGTGGCATAAAGCCGAAACATACGATTCGGTTTATATTTCAACCTGCAGAAGAAAAAGGTGAGGGAGCACTTCAAATGATGGAAGATGGGGCCTTAGAGAATGTCATTTCATTATTTGGAATTCATGTTCGTCCAAAGACTGAGGTACCGTTTTTACATGCATCTCCAGTCATTATACATGGATCTGCTGAAACAATTAGAGGCACATTTAAAGGTCGCCAAGCACATGCCTCTCGTCCCCAAGATGGGATTAATGCAATTGAAATGGCTACTTTACTTGTCATGAAATTAAAGGATATACAAATTGAAACAGACACTCCTTTTTCAATTAAGATGACGCAGCTTCAAACAGAAAATGAAGCGTCAAATGTCATACCTGAAACAGCTAGATTTACACTTGATGTCCGTGCGCAAACAAATGATGTGATGGAAGCACTAAACAATATTGTAACGGATATTTTTAGCGAAATCATGGATGAGACGGATGGGACGATAACATGGTCAATGGAAGAATTTGTTCCAGCGGCTGTTGTTCATGAAGGAGCTACAGAAATTGTTGAAAGAGCGATTGCTCAAATTCTCGGTGCTAAAAATGTTGTTCCTAAGTGTATCTCAAATGGTGGTGAGGATTTTCACTTTTATACGAATCGATATCCTAACATTGCAGCAACAATGATTGGATTAGGATGCGATCTTAATTTTGGTCTACATCATCCACAAATGAATTTTAATTTAGATGCACTTCAATATGGAACCAAAATATTAGTTCAAGCTTTGTTATTAGCATTAGAAGAAAGCACGATTTCAATCTAAAAAAGAGGTGTAATGATGCAAAATGGAACAAATATGTCTGAAACAAGTTTGAAAACAACAACGGTATCAAATCATTTAGATCGTAAATTAAAAACAAGACATCTTTCTATGATTGCAATTGGAGGAACAATTGGTACAGGATTATTTTTGGCAAGTGGATCAATTATTCATACAGCTGGACCTGGTGGCGCGTTAGCAGCCTATTTAATTGCTGGAATAATGGTTTACTTTTTAATGACAAGCTTGGGAGAAATGGCAGCATTGATTCCGATAACGGGTTCATTTAGTACATATACATCAAGATTTGTGGATCCAGCTTTAGGCTTTGCGGTTGGATGGAACTATTGGTATAACAATGCAATAGTTGTTGCGCTTGAATTGGCCGCGTCTGCCATTATTATGAAGTATTGGTTTCCATCAGTACCAGGAATTGTATGGAGTATCATTTTCCTTCTACTAATTTTTGGTCTCAATATTTTAACTGTAAAAGGGTACGGGGAATCAGAATTTTGGTTTGCAATTATAAAGGTTATTACCATTATTATATTTATTGCTGTTGGACTTCTTATGATCTTTGGCATTATGAATGGGCATACTTCAGGCTTTGATCATTTGACGAATGGCGAGGCTCCATTTAAAGGAGGATTTTTATCAATCATTAGTGTGTTTATGGTTGTTGGATTTGCTTTTCAAGGAACAGAATTAGTTGGCATTGCTGCAGGAGAAAGTGAAAACCCGAGAAAAAATATACCCAAGGCAATCAAACAAATTTTCTGGCGTTTGCTTTTATTTTATGTTCTTGCAATTTTTGTAATTGGATGTCTTGTAAGCTACAATGACCCACAATTATTGAGCTCTGACATTGAAGATATTGCTATGAGTCCTTTTACACTTGTTTTTAAAAATGCTGGGATTGCAATGGCTGCTTCAGTCATGAATGCTGTTATATTAACGTCTGTACTGTCAGCTGGAAATTCCGCATTGTATGGTGCGTCAAGAGTGGTTTGGGTTTTAGCAAAGGAAGGGAAGGCACCTGCATTTCTAAAAAAAGTAAATGCGAATGGCATTCCTACTAATGCAATCTATATATCTACAATTATTGGGATGGCTGCTTTTCTTACTTCACTTTTTGGAGAAGGTACTGTATATACATGGTTATTAAATGCTGCTGGATTATCAGGTTTTCTTTCTTGGTTAGGAATTTCAATTACGCATTATCGTTTCCGAAAAGCTTACATAGCGCAAGGTAGAAAATTAAGTGATTTACCATATGTATCAAAATGGTATCCATTTGGACCAATCGTAGCAACAATTCTTTGTGTCATCGCAATACTTGGTCAAAACTATTCTGCATTCACTGGTGCACAAATTGATTGGTATGGTATTTTAGTTTCTTATATTGGTTTACCATTATTTCTATTAGCTTATATAGGTTATAAAATGTTAAAGAAAACAAAAATCGTTCCTTTAAAACAAGCGGACTTTAGTCAAGAATAAAAGGGGGTTATCTTCATGACTAAAACAAATCAGATTACCATTCGTTCCCTACATTTCATTGAAGAACTTGAAGAAGTTAGAAAACTAGAATCCTCGATTTGGGGAGAAAATGATTCAATTCCTACACATCAAACGTTAACAGCTGTAAAGAATGGCGGACTTGTATTAGGTGCCTACGATGATCAGAAACTAGTTGGATTTCAATATAGCTTTCCTGGATATGATGGAAACTCGGTGTACCTTTGTTCACACATGTTGGGGATTGATCACTCATATCGAAATAAAGGGATTGGAAATCTTCTTAAAATTGCACAACGTGAAGAAGCGCTTAAACTTGGTTATTCCCTTATCACATGGACTTATGATCCATTAGAAAGCGTTAATGGTTATTTAAATATTGCAAAGCTTGGTGGAGTCTCTAGTCATTATGTAGAGAATTGTTATGGAGATATGGATGATTTACTGAATAATGGTATTCCATCAGACCGTTTCCTTGTGGAGTGGCATATCAGTAATGATACAAAAACTGGTGAGAAATTATATGAAATTGATTTAAATCAAGTGATACTTGAGTCAATCATACAATGGGAGCAAAACGAAGAAGGATTTCCAGTACCGAAAAGACAGTTAGCGTCCATAGAGAATGAGCTAGCATTTGTTGCCATTCCGAAAGATTTTCGATCAATTAGAGATCAAAATAGTCAACTTGCGCAAGAGTGGAGAATGATAACGAGGTCTATATTCACGAAGTTATTTTCGAATGGTTGGAAAGTCATTGATTTTCATAAGAATAACAAGACCGAATTACCCGTTCAATTTTATGTATTAAGTAAATAGAATAGGAGAGTTTACTCTATGAAAATTAAACAAGTTATTTTACGCCATATGAAGCTAGATTTATTACATCCATTTACAACAAGCTTTGGGACTGAATATGACCGAGAATTTATTTTAGTTGAAGCAATTAGTGAAGAAGGTATTTCTGGTTGGGCTGAATCAGTTGCAATGCTCGATCCTTTATATAATGAAGAAACTGTAAAAACAAATTGGCATATTCTTGAAGATTACTTAATTCCAATAGTATTACAGAATGAAATCTCTCATCCTAATGAACTATCAGAAAAATATTTTGCTCATATACGTGGGAACTATATGGCGAAGTCGGCAATTGAAGGAGCGGTTTGGGATCTATATGCTAAGCAGGAAAATATTTCACTTTCAAAAGCACTAGGTGGAACTAAGAAAGATATTGAAGTTGGAGTCAGTATTGGGATTCAAGACAGTATAGATGCAACGTTACATATCATACAATCTCGTTTAGAAGAAGGCTATAAGCGGTTTAAACTGAAAATAAAGCCAGGCTGGGATGTTGAACTAATAGATAAAGTACGTAAAGTCTATCCGGATATTCCTTTAATGGCTGATGCAAACTCGGCATATACGTTACATGACCTTGAACATCTAGCCCAATTAGATCAATACAATTTAATGATGATCGAACAGCCATTAGCGTATAATGACATTATTGATCACGCTGAACTTCAAAATAGAATGGAAACGGCAATTTGTCTTGATGAAAGCATCCATTCATTAGAGGATGCGCGCAAAGCTTTAAAATTAAAAAGCTGTAAAATTATTAATATAAAGGTAGGACGAGTAGGCGGTTTAACACAAGCTAAGAAAATTCATGATTTATGCCTAGAGAATGGCATACCTTTATGGTGCGGTGGGATGCTAGAATCTGGTATTGGAAGAGCACATAATATTGCAATTACCTCTTTACCAAACTTTGTCTTACCTGGCGATACAGCCGCGTCTTCACTATATTGGGCAGAAGATATAATTAAACCCGAGGTAACAGTAGAAAATGGCATGATCAAGGTTCCTACCTCACCAGGAATTGGATATGAACCAGACATTGAAAAAATTAATAAGTATACAATCTCAACAAAATATTTTTAGTCTAAAAAACAAGGGTTAAAAGTTTTTAAACTTCTAACCCTTGTTTACTTTTAATTTTTCTTGTTTTTATCCTTGGTTCTGTCTTTTATTACTTGTTTTAATGTTTGAAATTCCTTTTCATAATATTTTTCATTTTGCGCTAAAATCCCATTTCCATATCGAACTTGCTCATATGCATATAAGAGGTCTTGATGTTCTTGAAACTCAGCACGTTGAAACCATTCATTAATAGTTTCGTGTTCATGCCTACCAAGATCATGTTTGAGTGCAAATTTTTGAAGCTGGAATATTAATTTCCGAATATGCTCTGGTGGGGCAGAATGATTAAAAAATCGCCTTTTTATTTTTATGTTTTCTTTAATTGATATTTGCTCAATTTCTAGAGGTAATTGTTGAAAATTTTGTTCAATTCTTATGAATTTAAACTTATATAAATAAATGCCAATCAGGATACAGATTAAAATAAAAATAATCAGCCAAGACCAAGATGGTATGTCGGATAAGAAGCCATTAACTTTGTGAGTCTGAGGTATTTTAACAAGATTTTGACTTAGTTCTTCTTCATCGCCTTTTGGTTTTGGTTGAAGCTGAATAGTTTCAACGAGGTTGAATAATGGGGATGCGATAAACCCTATAACAGTGATCAAACCATCGAGTAATTTAAAAATCCCCCACTTCACCGTTGGAATAAAGACTGTTACAAATGCAGCTAAAATTATCGCTATTGAAAGGGCTCCGAATAAGCCATGAACATTCTTTAAAGCATTTTTATGAACAGCCTGCTGCAAAAAACGTCCAAAGCTAAAAAGGATTGTAAATCCAATCGAAATCCCATATAGCACATTCATATATGAATAATCGTCAATCCAACCAAAAAACAGTATGACTAGACCACTGCAATAGAATAGAATTTGAAATTTATCGCGTTCTTCTATCCAAAGCGATGAATCTATTGAGAAGGTCTTCAACCGAAAAAAGAGAAAGCAAGCACATATAATAGCTGTCATTTGATTTAATCCGAAAAAATATCCGATTCCACCTGCAACAATCCCTGTGAGGAAAGGAATAAATTGTGTTATTTGTTTCTGCTTTAGAATGAAGAATAAACTGATATTTCCTACCAAACATACACAAAGAAAGCCGAATAAAGGTGGAAGTTGATTTGCTGAAAAATAAAATAAGCATAAAAGAAAATATACATATAAGCATTCTAATGAAAAATAATAATTAGGAAGTATACGTTTGATCATAATGTACCTCTCACTTTTCTCTTACTTAAAACAAAACGATAATCAAAGTGATACGATTGAAGGATGTTGTTGATCATCCTGAAGATAATAGACTTTTTGTCCTCTTTTTTGCATTTGTGCGAAATATCGATCACCCTCACTTCCAAATGGACCGCATAAGATTACGACAGGTGACTTAAGTTGTTGCTTCTCCACAAAATGTAATAGTTTGGAAATCGGTTGTGTACTTCTTTCACGATTTATTCTAGCAAGTATTTCAAAGGTTTTTCCTAATTGAGTTGATCCTCCACCAACAGGCAAGTGATAAACTGGTACACCACTTTCCATGTTCAAATTTAGAACAATTTCATAATCAATATTCTTCGAAGTAGCATACCTAGCCATATAAGCTATATTACTAGCAATCGAATCAAGATTTTCTATCACATTCATACGATAATTCGGTAAGTCAATATCACGTAAATTAATGATGAAAGTCCATGAGTATTCAGCGGTTCTCTCAAAGACCTTTGTTTGTAAACTTTGAGCCTTTGCACTTTGTTTCCAGTGGATTCGTTGAAAAGGATCAGAATAAACATAGTCTCTTGTGCCAATTGGTGCTAACACATCTTCAAACATACTTGAAGAGGAAGGAAAATAGCCATATGATTTTGTAGCGATTAGTTGTTCGATATTAGGAACCGGTATTAATGCAGGATATATGACAATTTCTTGATGTAAAAATGGGATATATAATAGTTCTACATAACCTATTCCAAAGAAATTCGTAACAGTGATTTCCAGTGACTTCACTCTAGTAACGCCTCTCTTTATAGCGTTAAGTGGAATTGAAACTTGTACACTCTCTTTCCCCTTAATTTGAAAAGGTATTGTCAATTCTAAATCTCTTTTATCAGAGCTTGAGCTTGAATGTAAATTTGGACCTTCTATAATTGGTTCTAGTTTAATCCGTAGAGTTGCATGTATGATTGGTAGTCTACTAAGCTGAGTGAATGTAAGTGGAAGTTTAAATTCTTCTCCAACAGATACTTTAATTGATTCTTTGTTATTTTCAATAACAAGTTGATCTGAAACATGCTGTAAATAATATCTACCCATCCAACTCATTACAATTAAAAGAGTGCCTAAAAACATTAATAAATATGAAGATTGATAGAAATTGATAATCAGAAAGATGATACCAATTACAGATAATCCATCTAAAGAACTTCTTCCAAAGACTTCCTTTTTCCAAACCATTATTTATTCGCTCCGACTTCAACAGGAACAGCTACATTTTTTAAAATAGAATCCAACACCTGGTAATTATTCTTTTTCAATGAGCCTTCTAACGTTAATACTAAGCGGTGTGCCAACATATAAACTGCAACATCCTTTACATCTTGAGGAGTTACATAGTTTCTATTATTTACAAATGCTCGTCCTTGCGCGCATCTCATCAATGCGAGAGTTCCACGGGGACTAACCCCCATTTGTATATCTTCATGTTGACGAGTTTCATGAACAATACTTAAAATGTAATCTTCAACCTCATCGGAAATATTGATGTTTTTTACTTCTTCTTTAATTTGAGTAATTTCATCTATTGTAAAAATTTGATTCAAGCTAGAAAAAGGAGTGCTTGTTCGATGTGTTTGCATCATTTTCTTTTCTTCTTCAAAAGTTGGATAATCAAGTTTAATTTGCATGAAGAAACGGTCCATTTGAGCTTCTGGTAATGCGAAAGTACCTTGCTGAGATTCAATAGGATTTTGTGTTGCAATGACAATAAAAGGTGTAGGAAGTGAAATCGTTTCTCCATCAATTGTAACTTGGCGTTCTTCCATCACTTCTAGTAGGCTTGATTGAGTTCTAGGGGTTGCACGGTTAATTTCATCTGCTAATAATATATTTGTCATAACAGGTCCAATTCTAAGCTGGAATTCTTGATGTTTTGGATGAAAGAATTGAATGCCTGTAACATCACTAGGTAATAAATCAGGTGTGAATTGAATTCTTTTAAATAATCCATTAATCGTTTTAGCAAAGCTCTTTGCTAATTGAGTTTTACCAGTACCTGGAACACTTTCTAGTAAAATATGTCCATCATTAATGAGCGCAATAAATACCATCTCTACAACTTCATCTTTACCGATGATTACTTTACCTATTTCACTTTTTAGCTGCGATAATTTTTCTGAAATATTCATGATATTCTCCTTCTATCTTCTTTTTCTTATCTTTAGAACAGCTGATTAATTATACAAAATATTCCAATTTTTATTTCTTAAATATATTGTATAGCTATTTTGAAAGGTAGTCTATTTAATTAATATTTCATGTGCGGTAGAACAGTCATCTAAAATACATTTCAAACGAAGTAATATAGGCGTTATGTTAAAAAGATTGAAAATAATTAATAAAAGTTGTACATTTTTAATTGGTAAAAAAATTGGAATATCTTGCCGATAATAATATTGATTCATTCTAAGGCACGGAAGTTTATTGAAGAATCGATTCATACATTTCAAATCACATAAAAGTTAATTCTGTTAAGTAATCTTCCAGTTTTTTTTAAAATAATTGTAAGACTTTTATTGGAGCGAAGATCATATGAACAACCCTATTAATTGTGCAAGGTGCTTTTCTTTAACGGTTCAGAATGGTAAAAGTAAATTATGTCAAAAATGTCAGAAGATAGACAATGCTTGGTTAGAGATTGTACTAGATTATTTAAGAAAAAGAGAAAATCGAACTGCGACAATCGTGCAAGTTTTGAATGCTACACTTGTGAATGAAGAGTGGATTTACGAGTGGGTTAGAGACGGGAAGATAATGCAGAGACATTTTCCGAATATTGGATTACCATGTCCAAAATGTGGTGAGAATTTGACTGATGGTGTTTCGTTATGTCAAAGCTGTTCAGGGAATTTTGTAAAAGGCTTGGAGGAAGTTAGGGAAATTGAAGGACTTCAAGGTGATAAACATACAGCTACTTATCTTAAAAGACATGAGTGATTTTTTTTAGAGTCTATTATAGGCTCTTTTTTTATTTTAAGGAGCTTTCTGGGGAAAAAGAGTGTTGCATTCCACTGCAGGTGCTCGCTTTCTTCTGTTCTATTCAACTTCTTGCGATTAAAAGAAAAATATATTTGTATAATACTGGAGACTTAGTAGTTTTGATAAAAAATTAGAGAATTATATATAATATTTGTTTTAAAAATTCTAAATTAACAGTTAATTGTTATTCTAAGATTATTACTTTAATTTTTTGAATATTCGCCGATACATTTAAATGTAAAAGTAGATAGATATTAGTGTAATTAGGGGGAAGTATGGATGAAATGGACGATTGGTAGAAAACTAATATTTTCGTTTATTCTAATATTAGTTATTATTTTAACGCTTAGTGCTTTTTCAATTACAAGTACGTTTAAACTCAATAATAATACAAAAGAAGTAAGTGAAGAAGTTTTACCAAAGGTAGAGTCAATTGGTGAAATCAATTATATTGCAGAACATATTTTAAGTACGACTCAAAAGCATATGTTAAGTGATGATGAGTCATACAAAAGAAAGTATGAGTATGAATTAGAAGGCCAGTATACTTTGATTGATAAGGCGTTCTCAGATTATAAAAGATTACTAGAAACAAAAGAAGAAAAAGCATTGTACGAAAAACTACATACTGAATGGAATGATTTTGTAGAAAAGAATGCGGAAATTCTTGAGTTAAGTAATAAAATGGATACAAAAAATGCTGTTTTGACATCATTTAGTGGAACAGCTCTATTTGATAAAATGCATACAGATTTGGATTCATTGATAAAAATGCACCAAAAACAAGGTAAGCAAATTAATGAAAGCAGTAATAAAGAATTTACAAATGTTACTTACACAACTTTAATCAGTGTGGTCGTTGCGTTTGTACTGACAATATTAATTGCAGTTGTGTTAATTAGAAGTATTAGAAAACCTTTAACGAAATTATCGATGCAAGTGAAGGAAGTTGCAGAGGGTAATCTTGTATTGGATCCATTAGATATTAAAAATAAAGATGAAATTGGTGAATTAGCAAGTAATGTTAATACGATGACGGCTAATCTAAAAGAATTAATTGAAAGTGTTGTTTATAATTCTCAATTAGTTGCTTCAACATCAGAGGAATTGTCTGCAAGTGCAGAAGAAACAAGTAGGGCTTCTGAACAAATTACAAGCTCGATTATAAACATTGCAGAAGGTGCTGAACAACAAGAAAAAAGTAGTTTAGAAGCTTTCACGGTTGTAAAAGAAATTTCAACAGGAATGGAACAGGCTGCTTCGTCAATTCAAACAGTAGCAGAAAATTCGCTTTCTACATCTGAAAAAGCAGTTTATGGAAATAAAGTTTTAGTAAAAACAGTGAATCAGATGAACATGATTCATGATACGGTAAATAACACATCAAATATTGTTAATTCACTTGGTGAAAAATCTGATGAGATTGGTAAAATTGTTACAATCATCACAGAAATCGCTGAGCAAACAAATTTATTAGCGTTAAATGCTGCAATCGAGGCTGCTAGAGCTGGTGAACAAGGGAAAGGATTTGCTGTTGTTGCAGATGAGGTTAAAAAACTAGCTGAACAATCTAGATCAGCAGCAGGACAAATTTCTGGATTAGTAGGATTTATCCAAAACGAAGTTAAAAAGGTAATTACTTCGATGAATGAAGGCTCAATAGAAATTAAAAACGGTATTGATCTTGTTTCTGAATCAGGGGAAAACTTCAATCATATCGTCAAAATGATTGAAGAAGTATCAGCTCAAACACAGGAAGTGTCTGCTATTTTTGAGCAAATTAATGCAAGTTCTCACAGTATCATTAGTATTGTAGAAAGAACTTCAGAAATTTCAGCAGAGGCATCAGGTCAGTCACAAAGTGTGGCAGCAGCTGCAGAACAACAAAACGCTTCTATGGAAGAAATGTCTGCATCAGCAGATATTCTTAGTAAAATGGCAGAAGAGTTACAAGATACTGTTAAAACCTTTAAAGTATAATACAAATCACAGTCACTCATTTTCAAATGGGTGGCTTTTTTTGTGTTTCATCAGATTTTTCATTTAATAGCTTTACGAAAAATGAAAGAGAGTCGATAATAAGAGGTGACAAATGAAATAAACGGTACTATAAACCGGTAACTTAATTGAAAGAATCTAGTAAAAACAAAAAATAGAATCTACTAAAACTAGGAGAATCATCTTGAAAAAATTACTTCTTATGAGCGCATTGTTACTTTTTATCCTCATTTATATAAAGAAAGAATATTTTTCGAACCAGCCAATTCAGAACCAAACTATTCACAAAGAAAAAGAAATTAAAAAAACACCAACTACTGTGCAAAAGCCTGAAATTGAAAAACCGATTGTATCAAAAGCTACGATTGGAGCAATAGGCGATATTCTGATACATAATGAAGTTTATGAAGATGCAAAACAAGCAGATGGTTCATATAATTTTCATAAAATGTTCAAAGAGGTTAGTGCGACAATGCAAAAGCCAGATATTCTTGTTGCCAACCAAGAAACGATGATTGGTGGAAAAAAGTTAGGGTTATCTACCTATCCAGCCTTTAATAGTCCCTATGAAGTTGGTGATGCTTTAAAATCAGCAGGCGTGGATATTGTAACTCTTGCCAATAACCATTCTCTTGATCGAGGAGAAGTGGCCATTAAAAGTGCAATATCTCATTGGGATCAAATTCATATGCCGTATACTGGGGTTTATAAGTCAAAAGCAGATCATGAAAAAATTAGAACTTTAACAAAAAATGATATTCGTTTTGCTTTTCTTTCATATACTTACGGGACAAATGGTATTCCAGTTCCAAAAGGGAAGGATTATTTAGTAAATTTGATTGATAAGAAGAAAATTCATCAGGATGTGCAAAGAGCGAAGGCAGTATCAGATGTTGTTGTCGTCTCGATGCATTGGGGAAACGAATATGAACGATTACCAAATCAATTTCAGAAGGATTTAGCAAAGGAATTAGCGGATATGGGCGTTCAAATCGTAATTGGAAATCATACGCATGTTTTACAACCACCAGCATGGGTAACAGGTAAAACAGGTAATAAAGCATTCATATTATATTCATTAGGAAATTTTTTATCAGCGCAGGATGAGTTATATGAATTAATTGGTGGAATCGCTTCTATCGAAGTCGTGAAAACCAAATATAAGGATGTTGAAAAAATAGAATTATCAAATCCGGGTTTTACACCAACTTATAATTACTACTACAAAAATCAAAACTTTAAAATATTACCGTTACAAAATATAAGTGATTCCCATCTTGTATACGGGGAGGGAAGGTATAAGAAAATTAAAGCCCACATGAGAACTTATATAAAGGATTTACAATTTGTGGAGCCCGTTCATAAATAAAATAGAAACATAAGGTTAGTTTAAATCAATTGGAAAATCTATTTTGACTTGTTCCATTCAAAATAGATTTTCCTTTTTTATCGAATAAAACTCTATTTATCATGCATTACTAAATCAATCTCAAAAAAAATAAAAAAAAATTATTTTTTTTTGCAGTGTTTTAAAAAAAAGCTTCGTCTAATGTTATGTAGAGGAAAAGAGGTGATACAAATGGAGTCAGATGAGCAATTAGTAGAAAGTATATTAAAAGGCAATCAACAACAATATAGAGAACTAATCCTGAGGTACCAGTCTCGCGTATTAGCAGTAGCCTTAAAAGTTACAAATAATCGAAAAGACGCAGAAGATATCTCACAAGAAGTCTTTCTCCAATTGTATCGTTCCCTCGGAAACTTTAACGGAGATTCTAGTTTTTCAACTTGGATATATCGAATAACGATGAACAAAGCGATTGACTATAAACGAAAACAAGATAGGCAACTCGAACAAGAACCAGAGGATCTTATTGCATCATTACCTGAAACGAATAGTTTATCGCCTGAAGAAGCGTTATTAAAAAATCTAGATAAAGAACTAATTCATTCATATTTAATAGAATTGCCACCAGCTTATCGAGATGTATTAAAGTTATATTATTTTGATGAACTGTCTTATAGTGAGATTTCGATGAAATTAAATGTTGCAGTGAAAACAGTTGAATCTCGTTTGTATCGAGCCAAACGTTTAATAAAAGACAAGCATAGAGGAGGGATTATTTGAAACACTTAACAACTGAACAAATTATTTCTTATCAATTAAAAGAGTTATCAAACAAAGAATCTCAACTTCTAGAACAGCATTTAGAGAGCTGCTTAGCATGTCAAAATGAATTAATCTTAATTGGCGAGCTCCATGAAGAATGGATGAAGCCGACAAATTTAGTGCTCTCAGATGAATTGCTTGATGAAATAATGATAAAAACAGAAGAAGTGAAAACTGAGCAACATTCAAAACAAAATCATAAAAGCCATTCAAACTCTAAAATTGTACGACTAGTTCATTTATCGCTTGCAGCAGCAGCAACGTTTTTGTTTTTCCATTTTCAATTAGAAAAGCAAATTACTAAATCTAATCAACAAGTCGTTCAAACAATTGAACAAACATCTAATTTATTAGAAAAAAGTGAAAAAATGAAAATAAATTTCACCATACCTAAAATTTGGAAAGGAATGAGTAAATAGTGGAGGAAAAAACTTTGAAAAAACGTAAAATGGGGGTTTATATTTTATCCTTTATACCAGGACTAGGACATTTCTATTTAGGATTAATGCAACGTGGATTGCAATTCATGCTACTTTTATTTGGAGCTATTTTTATGACACATTTGGTTGAAATGTTTGCATTCTTTATTCCAATCATTGTGTTTTATAGTTATTTTGATGCACTACAATATCATAGTAAGTATCGTGAAAATGAAGAACTAATTGATGAGCCAGTATTTAAACAAAATATAATAAGAGTAAATAAAGCAGTAATTGCTTGGATTTTTATCGGGTTTGGTGGTTTATCTTTATTGGAAAACTCAGCAGATTATTTACAATTGAGTATCGATTTTAATATTTTATATAAAATCATTGTGAGTGCAGTATTTGTGATTATCGGGATCAGAATTTTAATGGGAAAACCTAAGGAGGAAGTATGAGGAATTGGAAAGTCGGCTCTTTAACCGCAGGAATCCTATTAATAGCAATTGGATTACTTTATTTTCTTCAGAATTTTATTTCTCTTCCATATACAAAAATACTTCTCAATGCATGGCCGATTGCTTGCATTTTATTAGGCATCGAGATTTTAGCCTTTCATTTCATTAGAAAAGAAGAATCGCTTAGATTTAGTTGGTTAAGTATCATATTATTAATTTTCGTAGTGTTTGCATCAATTGCTTTTAATTTCGGTCATATTGCAATAAAGCAGCTAGGAATTAGTGTAAACTCTAAAACTGTTGATATAAATGAAGAGCAGAACATTTCCAATGATATAAACGAAATTATCATTGACGCACCGGATGGAAAAGTAAATGTAGTTGGTACAAATTCACAAGTTTTAAAAGTAAACGGTAATATGAGGATACCAACTGACAAGAAAAAGGATCAGAATAGCCAACTTGCAGATTACTTCTCTATTAAAACAATCGGACAAAAATTATATGTAAAATGTAAGGAAGAAGAATTTTCTGTGATAACATTTCATGATTCGGAGGCAGAGTTAAACATAGAACTTCCGAAAAACATAAGTACAAAGATAAACGTTGATAATGGATCGGTTGATATTCAAAATAAATCAAATAAAACAGAAGTTGAAATTGATGATGGGGAAATGAAAATTGAAGACATTTCTGGATACTTAATTGCTAATGCAAATAATGGATCAATTTCTGTACAAAATGCGGAGTTAAGTGATAACAGTAAAATAACTACTGATGATGGTGTTGTTGATATTGAAGACATTAAAGGAAAACTAGATGTAAAAGTAGCAAATGGATCAATTTCAGTAAATAAAGCAAATGTAACAGAAGATAGTCAAGTTACGACTGAAGATGGCAATGTTTCAATCGTGAATATTGTTGGATCTATTGATATGACATCGAGTCAAGGAACAATCACGCTTAGCCAAGCAAACTTAAAGGATCGAAGTAAAATTAAGACAGAGGACGGAAATATTGATATAGATGATTTTATTGGTGAACTATATGCCCAAACAAGTAATGGTTCAATTACAATAGACGAAGCTAATTTAATTGGTAATAGTCAGGTTACCTCAGAAGATGGTAATATTCAAATAAACATGAAGGAACAACCTGATATTACAATTAAGGCAGAAAAAGAAGATGGTACTTTCAATGGGAATATAGGGTGGAAATCTAATAAAAATGAAGACGAAAACCGAAAACAAACAATCACTTTAGGTGAAGGTACAAATCAATTATCTTTAAAAACATCAAATGGAAATATAACTGTTAATAAATGATAGATAATTAGGTTTTAGATTCATAACAAAACCCCCAAGCATATAGCTTGGGGGTAATTTTATTTGTTTAACGCCTCAATAATTGTTTTTGTATTCCATTCCATCATTTTATAATAAGTGTCGCCTTCTTCACCGGGTTTACCTAATGAATCAGTAAAAACTGTACCTACGATTGGGGCACCAGTTTCTCTAGAAACTGTTTCCATGCTTCTTGGGTCGACACTTGTTTCCACAAACAATACAGGAACTTTTTTAGCGTTGATTAAATCTACTACATTTTTTATTTGGCTTGGAGTACCTTGACCTTCAGAGTTGATCTCCCAAATATAACCAGACTGTAAATTGTATGCTTTACTAAAATATTTGAAAGCTCCTTCACTTGTAATGAGGAATCTTTTTTCCTCAGGAATTTTATTTAATGCTGTAATTGTTTCAGAATGAAGTTTTTCAAGCTTTGCAATATATTCGTTTGCATTTGATTGATAGTAGTCTTTATTCTTCGGGTCCTCTTTTATTAAACCATCTCGTATATTTTTGGCATAGATAATTCCATTTTGAATATCTAGCCAAGCATGTGGGTCTGTTTCACCTTCAAGTCCATTTGATTCTAAGTAAATAGGTGTTACGTTTTTACTAACCATATAAACTGGTGAATTCTTATCAGATTTATTTGAGCTTTTTAATAGTTTTTTAAACCATGAATTTCCTTCCTCTAAGTTTAATCCATTATAAAATACGATATCAGCATCAGTTGTTTTCATTAAATCCTTAGGAAGTGGATCATATTCATGAGGATTTGAACCCACTGGCGCTAAGCTATGAATCTCAACCTTGTCTCCACCAATATTTTTGACAATGTCATAAATAATTGAATAAGTAGTCACAACTTGTAGTTTTTCCTTACCGTTATTCGTGTCCTTTCCACAAGCTGTAAATGCTAGAAGGAAAATTAGAAGTAATGGTAAAAATAATTTTTTAATTTTCAAGACTGATTCCTCCTTTTTGATTACTTATCCATCGATAAATTTGTTTTATTTTTTCTTGCTTTCATTAGCTTCCAAATTAACCCTTGTGAAGGAGAGAAGAAGAAAGCCATTGCAAATAAAAATGCTGCTACAAGTACAATTGTTGCACCAGATGCTAGATTATAGGTAAAACTAAAGTAAAGTCCAATGACTGAGCAAATAACACCGATTGAAGCTGATAAGTAAATCATGACCCAAAGACGGTTTGTTAATAGATAGGCGGTTGCAGCGGGTGTAATTAACATCGCAACAACTAGGATGATTCCAACAGTTTGTAGTGATGCAACTGTAACTAGTGTAAGAAGCACCATTAAACCATATTGAATCCATTTGATTGGCAGGCCATAACTTTGAGCCATTGTTGGATCAAAAGTTGAAACAAGTAATTCCTTATAAAATAAGTAGACAAGACTTACCACAACAATCCCAATACAGATCGTAATCCACATATCAGATGAACGAACAGATAGTACATTACCAAATAAAATGTGGTACAAGTCTGCACTGCTCTTCATAAATGTAACTAGTATAATCCCAACAGCAAACACTGAAGTAAACATAATCCCAATTGCCATATCATGTTTTATTCGGCTGTTTTGACTAACAAATCCAATGCCAATTGCCGTTAGTAAACCAGTTGCAACGGCTCCAATAAAAAAGTTAAATCCTAACATATAAGAAATTGCTACGCCCGGTAATACCGCATGAGATATTGCATCTCCAATCAATGCCATCCCTCGTAGGACGATAAAACATCCAATTACTCCACAAATAATTCCTACAATAACCGATGTGAGTAAAGCCTTTTGTAAGAAATCATATTGCATAATGGCTTCAATAAAATTTAAAACGCTCATGATAAACTTACCTTTGCCCTTTCTTTAACATAAAATGTTTGGTTAGAATATGCTTTTGAAATCACTTCTGGATCAAGTACTTCGTTTACAGTTCCATATTCTACTAGACTACGATTCAGTAATAGTAAATCATCAAAATACATTTCTGCTTTACTTAAATCATGGTGTACAACAATAATTGTTTTCCCAGAATTTCTAAGTTCTTTTAAAATTTTGATAATTGTTTCTTCACTTGACATATCAATTCCGACAAATGGTTCATCTAAAAATAAGATGTCAGTATTTTGTGCTAATGCTCTTGCTAAGAATACTCGTTGCTGTTGACCACCTGAAAGTTCACCTATTTGACGATTTTTAAAACTTTCCATTCCAACTTTTTTTAAGCATTCAACAGCCCAATCTTTATCTTCTTTTTTAGGTTTCTTAAAAAATCCAAGGTTAGGATAAGTACCTAGTAAAACAACATCTAATACAGTGATTGGAAAATCCCAATCAATATCACTTCTTTGTGGGACATAGGCAACAAATTTTCTGAAATTGCGTATCGACTGACCAAAAATATTAATAAGCCCAGTATCTCTAGGAATTAATTCAAGAATCGCTTTCATTAATGTAGATTTTCCGGCACCATTTGGACCGATAATTCCAACTAATTTTCCTTTTTCCACTTCGAAGGAAACATTTTGAATAACTTGATTTCCTTGGTAGGAAACGTAAAGATCTTTTATAACTAATGCTTTATTCACTATAAAATCCCCCTTTTTTGACCTCGTCTATCTATTTTGCACTAATGCAACTTTTTGAGTAAAAAAATTTGTCCTTATAAAAATAATGTTGATAAGAAGAATATATTCGATTAAGAAAAAAACATGCGTAAAAAGTTGCGTTAAGGAAACTTTTTTATGTTTAATGAAATTTTAATTGTTATTTATGACTTTGTAAAGCAATTAAATTCATAATGAACCATAATTTTAGTTTAATAGGTTACTACACTTAAAGTTTAAATATATTTTAGCTTGAATCAGGTTAGGATCATCTATTACAATTTATACAATTAGAATATTCTAAATTAAAAAACTAATCTTTTTTTAATCTATAAAGAATCATATGAGAATCAGAATCAAAATGTGCTTAAAGGTTTTTAAAAACTAAGTATTAGACCTTGGCTAATATTGATATTAGCTTTTTCTACATATTTTTTATTTTGTTATTAGATTAAAATGTAAGATAAAGGGGACTGCTATTTGTATAGAGAAAATAATCTTGTCATTCGTCCAATTATAGAAGAAGACTTAAAGAGACTTTGGGAATTAATGTATAAAGAAAATTCTCCTGAGTGGAAAAAGTGGGATGCACCATATTTCGAGCATAAAGCAAAAACATATAATGAATATTATTCAACAAGGTCAGACGAGCTGAATCAAGACACAAAATGGGCTATTGTAATTGATGGGAAAGTAATAGGTACTGTTAGTTATTATTGGGAGCATAAACCTTCTAATTGGCTCGAAATGGGAATAGGGATATATGATTCGGATTACTGGAGTGGTGGGGTAGGAACAAGAGCACTTCGACTTTGGATCAATCACTTATTTGATACAATGCCCCTTGTTAGAGTAGGATACACAACTTGGTCTGGTAATTACCGAATGATGAAAGTCGGAGAAAAACTAGGAATGACCTTAGAAGCAAGATTGAGGAAATGTAGATATTACGATGGGGAATACTATGATTCTATTCGAATGGGAATTTTAAGAGAAGAGTGGGAAGAATTTGTAAAAAATGAAGCAATAAAAAAAGAGTCAACGTAAGGTTGACTCTTTTGATTTATTTTAAGGCAAGTGTACCGATTTTATATGAGAAAGTTTCAAATGGACAACCTCACCACTAGCTACAAATAGTTTGATGATATTATTTTCTACTTTATTTAATAGACCGATCTTCATCGGGTCAGTCCCACCATCAAATACGACAAGTTTTCCTTCTTCTTTTCGAAGCTGGTTATCAAAAGAACGATGTGATGAAGTATTAGAGGGATTTACAGGTAGACTTTCATTCGAAAGATTATAGGGAATCACTCTATGATTGTATGGAGTGATCCATTTTAAATGGGAGAGTGAGATATACATTGTTTTAAAGACAGGCGAGTAAAAAACAAGATAATCACTTAAAACGCTTATAATATAACCATGAAAAGTAATATTTCCAGTCACGTAAATTTCAGAAAAAATCCCTTTAGCATTTATTAAAATCTTTCTATAAGAGATTGATTCTAATTCCTCACCAATTGAAGGTTCAATTGGTTCTTCAATTTTTTCTTTTAAATTTGGACTTAGATACATCATATGAACATGCATCCAAGGGATGTAGTAATATTTCATACCATTAAATATCACTATTACATCTTGACCCAAATCTGTTAATATTCCTTCGAAAATTTGGTCTCCGGATAATTTTACTGTAACTTTTTTCCCAAGCAATGTTGCAACATCACTCATGATAATCTCCTCCTAGAGGTAAAAACGAAATTCTTTTAATGTGCGAAGATTAATTGTACCCAATAAAATAATAGAAACAGTGTTACAAGTGTAGTAATAGGGATAACAATTATTGTAACGCTTATATAATCCTTCCATTTTACTTTAATTTTATTTTGTTTGAGAATATGCATCCAAATTAATGATGCAAGTGTACCAATCGGTAATAATAATGAGCCCATATCACTTCCGATTATATTAGCGAGATAGATTGTTTTTAATGTAACTGGATCTAGACCCATTTCTGTTAAGGTAATTGTGCCAATCATTAGCGCTGGGTGATTATTGAATAAATTTGATAAGAATGAAACTAAGCCACCCATAATAAAACTTGCTTGGAATAATCCCTGGTTGACAATCGGTTCACAAATGCTGACTAAAAATGATGTTAGACCGGCATTATGCAGACCATATATGATGACGTACATGGAGAAAGCAAACAGTAAAATTTGCCAAGGTGTCTTTTTTAGAATATCGATTGGGTTTGTGCGTAAATGGTACCATCTCCAAATTAATAGAATGAGTGAACCTAGTACAGCTACAATCTCTATTGGGATTGACAGAAAGGATGCAACAAATAATAGACATCTCATCAAAAATACAAAAGCTAGTACTTTTAACATAAATTTTGTACGTTTTCTTTTTGTCTCAACCGAGATTTTGCCTTTTAGTGGATGGAAATTTTTGATGAAAAATGATTCTTCGATATCATCTGTTGAAGTTGGTAGATTGTCGGGTAATTTATGTTTTAAGACTAGATACATAATAAAAGACATAAATAGTAAGCCTAAAGTTGCAGGTACAAACATCATCGCTGTATGCATGTAAAGGGTCATGTGTACAATTTTCAATGCGATTAAATTGACGATATTACTAACTCCGATTGGAGCACTTGAAGCGGTAGCGATTAATGCACCACTAAGTAGATAAGGAATTTGTTGATGTGGTTTCAGTCGAAGGTTTTTTAATAAAAGGATTAATATAGGAGTAGTTATTAAAATGCTTCCATCATTATTAAATAGTAATGTCATCAAAAAACATAATAATTGTATATACCAATATAGTCTGTGTCCTGAACCTTTTGCTAAGGTTGCTAATCTTGCAGCAGACCAATGAAAAAAACCGAAGCTTTCTAAAATAACCGCCATAACAATTGTTGCAATGATGGTAATTGATGCTCCGCCAATTTTACTAATGATATCAAGTAGGTCATTACCAGTTACAATTCCTGTTGCTAAAATGATCAACGCTCCAATTGTTGCAGGCCATGCTTCATTCATTCCTTTTGGCCTCCAAAATATGACTGCCATCGTCATGATAAATACAAAAGCAGTCACTACAATTTCATAATTCATTTTTATTCACCTTTCTTTACTCGGTAGTTTTGTTTTGACACCTACTTGTCCGATTAATATACTAATATTCAATTTTAGCAATCTGGTACTTAGTTACTTGTCTAATTTTCAAAGATTGTATGTTTGTCCAGATAGTATAAATACCTCATAAAGATACATGTCTATTGTGTGAAATGCCTAGAAAAACTGTAAAAAACACAAAAACCAGACTAGTCAGATAGGCTAGTCTGGTTTTTGATGATTTTATATCGAAATACTATTTAATTAATCAAAACATCTTTTTCCGTTTACATAGTAACTGTCTTCCCGAAATGTAGAAAATGCAATTTCAAATTCAGGTATTTTTAAAGTTTGGATATATTTTGCGATAGCTGCTGAAAAAAGATCTCTCGTTTCTAGACCTCTTTCAAACCATTTTACTTCAATAAATGGGAAAGTTTCTATGACTTTACCATCGAATATTGAAGTAGAATGAAGACATTCAAGAATAAAGTTATCGGTTCCACACTCACATATTTCTGCTAATTCATCTACTAAAGGTTTGCTAATTTGGCAAATATCATCTACGTTAAATCCTCTAAATAATAGTTGGGGCATAGTCATACTCCTTATTTTTTATATTGAATTCATTATAACGAAAAAAAGTAATGAAAAGCTAATGCTTTAAATGAAATTGTATTTTGTGGTGTCTAGATCGAAACAAAATTGCCCGCAGGAGTTTGGATTTTCTTCAGTTATCGACACTGTGTTAATTGAATATACAAAATCAATCTCTATATAAAAGTAGATTTATAAAAGAAAAAACATAATTGCTATTGATAATCATTTTCAATTATGTTATTCTAATCTCGTAAAGAAGTTTTAAGTATAAGCCATTGTTTTTTTATGTTCTTAGATTGGATTCAAATTTTGGATCCAATCCTAGAGCCCCCCAAACCCTATAGAAGAGGAAAATGTGCTAGGACATCTATTTTCCTCTTCACCCTATATGCCTGTACAAAAACGCAGATAATCTGCGTTTTTTTTATTTGCAGAATTTTAAGTTCGATTTTGAAGAAAAGTCATCATCATTAAATTTGTCTAAATATTATACTAATTTATTGTTTTTAAGCTCTTAAACTTTAGAATAAAAATTTAATGTGAATCTAATATTTGTCTAAAATGTGAACGTTGTGAAAAAGGTAACATAATGGTTGAACACTTGATATATATAGGATTAAGAAGGTTTTCGTTGAAAGGAAATATGTCTAAAATGTGAACTCTTATTTTTTAGGTTTAAATTGCTAATTAATTGTTTGTTTTTTTATTTAAAGTATTTTACTATAACTGTGGATATTGTTTGTCATTACAGTGACAATTTATAAACATACTTAATTAGAATTCTATTTTAGAATCGTTTTTGAACTTTTACTTAATTTAGAGGAAGGAAGAATGAAATGAAAAAATTTCTAATGAGCATCATGGTTATGATGGTTGCGGTCATTATGGGTGCTTGTGAAAAAATAGCCGTTCTTGATCCAAAAGGACCTGTTGCAAAAACACAAGCAGATACAATTATTTTTTCGATGTTGATGATGTTAGGGGTATTATTAGTCGTTTATATTCTATTTATTGTCATTATTAATAAATATCGTGCTAGTAAACTACCAGAAGATTATGAGCCTCCTCATGAAGAAGGAAGTAAGTGGCTTGAAATTATTTGGACAGTTATTCCAGTCGTAATCGTAACTATCTTATCAGTTGTAACCGTTAAAACTACAACGGCTGTAGAGTCGGTACCAAAAGGACATGAAAATGATAAAACACTTGTCATTTATGCTAGTTCATCAAACTGGAAATGGCACTTCTCATATCCAGAACAAGGAATTGAAACAGTCAACTATGTGAATATTCCTACAAACAGACATGTAGAATTCCGTTTATATTCTTTCGGACCAATCACAAGTTTCTGGGTACCACAACTAGGTGGTCAAAAATATGCAATGAGTGATATGGTTACAAAATTGAATTTTGTTGCTTCTAGTGAAGGTTCATTCATAGGGAAAAATAGTAACTTCAATGGAGAAGGCTTTGCTGGGATGGAATTCGAAGTATTAGCAATGAGCGATAATGAATTTAATAGCTGGGTTACTGATGTAAAGGAAACAGCACCTGCGCTAACAGAAAAAGAGTTTGATAAATTACTAGAAATAGAACATTTAGGTAGAAAAACATATACTTCTACTCATTTAGAATTTAGACCAGCTCCAGAAGGTGAAAATGCTGGCCATCATCATGGTTCATCAGATAGTGAAAGTGGTACACATGACCACCACGAGATGGATATGGACATGGAGGGGGATAAATAATGGGTTTCAAATGGGATCACTTTTTTGTAACAGGTGAACCAATGATCTATGGAGCAATGGTGAGTATTGTTTTAGTATCACTTGCTATTGTAATTGGTTTAACCAAATTTAAAAAATGGGGTTATTTATGGACTGAATGGTTAACAACAGTTGATCATAAGCGTATTGGTGTTATGTATATATTATGTGCACTATTAATGCTATTCCGTGGTGGAGTTGATGCATTATTAATGCGAGCTCAACTTGCGGGTCCAGATTTAAAAATTTTAGATGCTCAACATTATAATGAGATTTTTACAACACATGGTCTTATTATGATTCTTTTTATGGCAATGCCGTTCATTATCGGTTTAATGAACATTGTGATTCCTCTACAAATTGGGGCAAGAGACGTAGCATTTCCATATTTAAATGCAGTTAGCTTTTGGTTATTCTTTGCCGGAGCAATGTTATTAAATGTAAGTTTCATCATCGGTGGTTCACCAGATGCAGGTTGGACAGCATATTTCCCATTAGCGGGTAAAGAATTTAGCCCTGGTGTTGGAAATAACTATTATGCAATTGCACTTCAAATAGCTGGTTTAGGTACATTAATGACCGGTATTAACTTTATTGTAACAATCTTAAAAATGCGTGCACCAGGTATGACATTAATGAAAATGCCAATGTTTACTTGGAGTATCTTAATCACAAACGTTATTATTTTATTCGCATTCCCAGTATTAACAGTGGCTCTTGCTTTGATGATGTTTGATCGTATGTTTGGAGCTCAATTCTTTACAATGGCGAATGGCGGAATGGATATGCTTTGGGCGAACTTGTTCTGGATTTGGGGACATCCTGAAGTATATATCGTAATTCTTCCAGCATTCGGTATTTATAGTGAAATTATTTCAACCTTCTCTAGAAAAAATCTATATGGATACAAGAGCATGGTTGTTAGTATGATAGCAATTTCAGCGTTAAGCTTCGTTGTATGGGTTCACCATTTCTATACAATGGGTCAAGGCGCAATGGTTAATGGTTTCTTTAGTATTACAACAATGGCAATTAGTATACCTACGGGTGTGAAAATATTTAACTGGCTGTTCACAATGAGAAAAGGTAAAATCGAGTTTACTGTTCCGATGTTATACGCATTAGCCTTTATTCCAATCTTTACAATTGGTGGGGTAACGGGCGTTATGCTTGCAATGGCAAGTGCGGATTATCAATATCATAATACGATGTTCCTAGTAGCGCATTTCCATTATGTATTAATCCCAGGTACTGTATTTGCGGTAATTGCTGGATTCTACTATTGGTTCCCAAAAGTATTTGGATTTAAATTAGATGAAAAAATCGGTAAGATTACGTTCTGGTTTATTACGATTAGCTTTAACGTTACATTCTTCCCATTATTCATATTAGGATTAAAGGGTATGACTCGTCGTACGTTTACTTATAGTGCAGAGTCAGGTTTTGGTCCATTAAATCTAGTTGCAACAATCGGCTCAGTTGGATTAGCAATCGGATTTATCTTACTTGTTTACAATATTTATTACAGTGTACGTTATGCACCAAGAGAAACAAACGGAGATCCATGGAATGCTAGAACATTAGAATGGTCTACAAGTAGTCCAATCGCTCCTTATAATTTTGCTGTTATTCCAACAATCGATTCATTAGATCCATTCTGGAAGAGCAAGAAAGAAGGTACATCTCTCCTAAAAGGTGAGATCAAAGATATTCACATGCCAAGTAATAGTGGGATACCGTTTATTTTAGGTGCTGCGTTTATGGCATTTGGTTTCTTCTTAATATTTGAGTGGTGGGTACCAACAATTATCTTCTCAATTCCAATATTGATTTGCTTAATAGCTCGTTCATTCCAACGAGATCATGGATTCCACATTCATAAAGAAGAAGTAATAGAAACAGAGAAAAAATTACGAGGTGATCAATATGAAGAGCAAGCCTCTGTATAGTTTAGGTGAAGAAAGTTCTAACCGTATTTTAGGTTTTTGGTTATTTCTTGGAGCAGAAATTGCTTTATTCGGTACACTATTTGCCGTTTATTTAACATTAGCAAACAATACTGGTTCTGCACCGACACAAAAAGAATTATTTGAAATGAATGGTGTGATGATCGAAACTTTCGCACTATTAACGAGTAGTTTTACAATTGGGTTAGTTGTTAATGCCATTAAACTAAACCATAAAAAGGCATTTATGAGTTTCTTAATCATTACTTTAGCATTAGGTGCACTTTTCCTAGGTGTTGAGATCATGGAATTTTTCACTTATGTACATGAAGGAGCAACTCTTCAAAGTAGTGGGGCACTATCTAGTTTATTTGTTCTATTAGGAACGCACGGTGCTCACGTTACGTTCGGTATGTTCTGGGGAATTGCAATTTTAATTCAGACATATCGTGAAGGAATTACAGAAACTACAGCAAATAAAACATTTATTTACTCGTTATACTGGCATTTCTTAGACGTAGTTTGGATCTTTATCTTTAGCTTTGTTTATGTGAAAGGACTGATTGGATGAGTGCTCTATTTCCAAAGCAACAAGTGGTTGGCTTCATCCAATCACTTGTGCTAACAATCATTGCATTAAGCGTATATTTTTTAGACATTCCTTATCGAATTTCATTAATCATTTTAATCGTAACCGCATTATTACAAGGTGGATTACAATTGATTGTTTTCATGCATATGGGTGAAAATGAAGATAAGTCTGTACTATATCTTAATTTAGGTTATGCTATATTTGTAGCCGTAACAATCGTATTTGGTACACTTTGGACATTGCTCTGGGGTTGGTAAGAAAAGTAAAAAAGCTCTTCTTTTATAGAAGAGCTTTTTTGCATATTAATTTGTTATTTTTTTCTCGTTGTCATTAGGAAGCATAAATGCTACTAATCCTAGTAAAGGTAAGTAACTACATAAATTCATTACGAAGTTCAAGCTTGTTGCATCTGCAATAACACCTAGTAAAACAGCACCTAATGCACCCATACCAAACGCTAATCCAACAATTAATCCACTAACTAACCCTACTTTACCAGGTACAAGTTCCTGAGCATATACTACGATGACACTGAACGAACTTGAACTGATGATTCCAATTAAAAATAGTATTGGAATGACTGCAATTAACGAAATATGAGGAAGTAAAAGTGCTAATGGGAAGGTCCCGACTAAAGAAAATAATATCATATTACGTTTTCCAAATCGATCAGCTAAAGTTCCTCCAATAAATGTACCAATTACACCAGAAATCATAAAAATAAATAAATATAATTGCGTACTTTTAATTGATAAACCATAGCTTTTAATTAAGTAAAATTGATAATAATTACCGATTCCTGCAGAATACCAAGAACGAGCAAAAGTAATAAAAATTAGTAGGATAATTGCAAATTTAACAGCTTTCGTAATAGAAGTACCTTCAGTTTTGATTTGAGCTTTACTCTTTTTGGGAATAAAGTTTTCATTTAACTTATTTCGATACCACATTGATACATAAATTAATACGCATATACCAATACCAGCCAAAATAGTAAACCATGCAGCACCTTTTTGACCAAGTGGTACAAATATTAATGCTGTAAAAATAGGAGCAAGAGAATTGCCCGTATTCCCACCTACTTGATAAATGGCTTGTGATAACCCTCTCTTGGAACCAGAAGCTAAATAAGCTACTTTAGAACCTTCTGGATGGAAAATAGCAGAACCAAGCCCAATTAATAAAACCGATAATAATACGAAAATTAAATTTGGTGCAAATGCTAAACAAAGCATACCAATTAAGCTAGAAGCCATACCAATCGGAAGTAAAAACGGCGAAGGTTTTCGATCAGAAAATATCCCAAATACGGGTTGCATAACTGAAGAAGTCATATTAAGAACGAAGGCAATGAAACCAATCTCTGTATAGGTTAGGTTCATTGTCTTTTCTAATATCGGAAAAATGGCTGGGACTACAGCTTGCATAGAATCATTTAATAAATGACCTAAACTGATTGCAAATAAAATTTGATACATAGTAGATTGACTAACAACATTTGTCTTAACTGCTGGTTGCATTTTAACCCTCCTTTCGTCTGAAATAATCATAAACTAATCTTCATAAAATTAACACAATTTTGCATTCGGTAACTTCCATTCAATATGATGTCACATTATAATAGAAGGAATGAAAGCGGTGACAAACGGTATAAGGAGATAAAGATGGAAAAATATACGAGGGATATAAAAAATTATATACACGAGCACAAAAATGATATCAATCGACCAGCTATGGAAGCTTATATGAAACATAACTTTCTATTTCTAGGTATTAAAGCACCTGAAAGGGTCCAATTAACAAAGCAATTTATAAAAATGAACGGGGATCCAACTGACCTGAATATAATTCGAGAGATTTGGGAATTAGAGGGCAGAGAATTTCAATATATTGCTTTGGCCTTACTCGACCGCCAATATAAAAAAGCAGAAAAAGAACGAATTATATTTTATGAAGGTTTAGTTGTAGATAAATCATGGTGGGATACTGTTGATACACTAGCAGGAAGGTTAATTTGTTTTCATTTTCTAAAATATCCTGAGTTAATTGAAGAATATGCAGAGAAATGGATTCAATCTGAAAATCTGTGGTTAAATAGAGTTGCTATTCTTTTTCAGATGAAATTTAAGGAAAAAACTGATCAAGAAAGACTATTTAGATACTGTCAATTAATGTCTCATTCAAAAGAGTTTTTTATTCAAAAAGCAATTGGATGGGCTTTACGAGAGTACTCATACATTAATAGTGATGCTGTTGAACATTTTATTCAAAACACAGATTTAGCACCATTAAGTAAAAGAGAAGGCATGAAGAATATTGATAAATTAAGGAAACAATAATCTGTCGATTTTCCGGGAAATATCTTAATAAGGTAATTTCTTTTTGTTCAGTTAAAAGATTATTGCTTATTAAATTTGAAACTAAAAATTAAGAATGAATTAATTACATCGGAAAGTACTAGACTCCAGTGATATATGCTTGAAGGCTTAGACCCCTAGGCTTGTCGAGGAGGTTCAACTTAACCCCGCGGAAAGGGAGCGAGCTGGAGTTAATGAACTAACACATTTTTATATTACAAAAGTATATACGAAAACAGCTTAATTTACTTTTGTAGGATTTGTATAATCGACAATTTACTTAATGGCATTTACTAAAATAACGTTACTAAAGTCAGGTTGAGTCAAGTGAAAGAAAAAGTTATAATAAATTCATTCTTGAGATGAATACAAATTAAAGGGAATTTAGGGAGAAAAGATGAAATTGAGATTATTAAAAGTTATAAAGTGTAGTCTCTGTATTTTGTTACTAAGTTGTTTTTCCATTCAAAAAAATGCTGGGGCTCAGGAAATTAATTTATTTAGTGATAAAGCGATAACAATCCTTGCTGATACTGGAGAAGTAATTTATGATAAGAACGCTAATATAACTGATTTTCCGGCGAGTACTACAAAGGTATTGACTGCAATTCTTATGATGGATCATTTGAAGGAAAATGAAGCAATAACGATGTCCGCAAGAAGTTTGCAGGAAGAGAAGAGTAATTCGCAAATTCTTTTTTCTGAAGGAGAAAAGCTGGATCGTAATACCGCATTAAAGACAATGATGATTTTGAGCGCAAATGATTTAGCCTATGCAATAGGTGAAACAGTTGCGGGAGATATGAATTCATTCGTAAAAATGATGAATGATAGAGCCAAGAAAATTGGGGCTAACCATACTCATTTTACAAATCCAAATGGATTGCATAACGATCAGCATTACACAACTGCATATGATTTAGCCTTAATTGCGAAAGAAGCTTTAAAATATCCTTTAATTATTAAAGCCATGGGTACAAAAGAAGCACATATTACGACTTCCAAACAAATGAATATGTATATATTCAATAGAGGGAAGATGTTTACAAATCCGTATTTCTTAGCTGGAAAAACTGGGTATACAAATACGTCTAGAAATACGTTAATTGAAATTGATCAAAAAGATGGTCAAAAAATTATTAATATATTACTGCGGTCATCAAAGCCGGAATATTTAAATGATATTAAATTATTAGATGCTTATGCTTTTCCGCGAATTTATAAAAAGGTTGTTATGAAAGAAAGTGAATGGAAAAAAGAAATAACAATTAAAGACGATGTAATTGAAACAAAAATAAGTGAAGATTTATCGTTTTTAACTGCAAAAAATCCAAATACGAAATACGAAGTTAGTGTAAAAGAAGTTAATGGACTAGCCACTGATTATAAGAAAAATGGTTTTCATAAAAGTCAAAAAATTGGAAAAGTTGAAGTTTGGTCTGATGGGAAATTAGTAAAAAAGACAGACTTATTAACTGCAAAATCATACGACCGGCCAACATTTTTCACCTTAAACACAATATTAGTTGCAGGAATTATTATTATCTTTTTATCAATCGTAATATTTACAAGACCAAGAAGGAAAAGAGTATATATAAAAAGTCGAACGTAATATTACGTTCGACTTTTTTATTATAAGAACAAATTAAGTATTTGATAAAATATTGCGGCAACAGTAGCTGAAATTGGAATTGTTATAACCCAAGTGATTACCATTCGTTTTGCTGTGCCCCAGTTTACATCTTTGACACGTTGAGCTGAACCAACACCCATAATAGATGAAGAAATAACATGTGTCGTACTTACTGGTAAATGTAAAGCTGTAAATGTGAAAATAATTGCTGCAGAAGATAAATCAGCTGCTGCCCCATTGATCGGACGAATCTTCATAATCTTACCGCCAACAGTTTTAATGATTTTCCAACCACCTACTGATGTTCCTACAGCCATTGCTGTAGCACAGGCAATTCGTACCCATAAAGGAACATCTGAGTTAGCTCCAACCTCGTTAGATGCGATTAACGCAATCATGATAATCCCCATTGCTTTTTGCGCATCATTTGTACCATGTGTGAATGATTGTAATGCAGCAGTGAAAATTTGAACAATCCTAAATCCTTTATTTGTTTTAGCAAGGTTTGAACGTTTGAAAATAAAAGCTAATACTGTCATAACAATAAATCCTATTGTAATTGCAATAACTGGTGAAATTAATAGAGCTTGGATAATTTTTACGAAACCTTGTGCTTCAATTGCTCCAAAACCTTTTGCTGAAATAGCCGCACCTGCTACTGCACCAATAATTGCGTGAGAAGAACTACTTGGAATTCCATAATACCATGTTAATAAATTCCAAAATATTCCACCCAATAATGCTGCTATCACGACTACTAGTCCATTTGTACCTTCAATCGTTACAGGATCTACGATTCCAGTTGTAATTGTTTTAGCAACACCTGTGAAAGTAATTGCACCGATAAAGTTCATACCAGCAGCTAACAAAATAGCTGTTCTAGGCTTTAGTGCTTTTGTCGATACTGATGTAGCAATTGCATTTGCTGTGTCATGGAAACCATTAATAAAATCAAAGGCTAATGCAAAGATGACAACTAGTACCGTAAGTAAAAATAAGTGTTCCATATTATTTCTCCTTACGCATTACGCATGATAATTTGTTCAAGTGTATTAGCTACATCTTGTGCACTATCAGCAATAGATTCTAACATTTCGTAGATTTCTTTATATTGAATAATTTTAATTGGATCTTTTTCATTCATAAATAATTGCTTAATTGAAGTACGTAATAACTCATCACATTGTGATTCATAATCTTTAATTTTAATCGCGTGTACTCGGATTTCTAATAGTTTTTTATTAGAAAGTAATTTTACAGATTCTAAAATTTCCTCAACAGCTTTATGTAAGATGTTAACGAATTTTACCATGTACTCGTCTGCTCCTGTAATTGAATACATTTCAAAGCGCGCAGAACAATGTTCAAAGCCATCTAAAACATCATCCATCATCATTGCTAATTGAAGAATATCTTCACGCTCAATTGGAGTAATGAAAGTCTTGTTTAATTCAACAATTAGTGAATGAATGAATTTATCACCTTTTGTTTCATATTCTTTCATTTCTTGTGAAAATTTCTTTAAGTCGCTTGCATTCTTGATTTTAAAGTCAACGTAATATTTTGAAGATATGTGCAAGTTATCAGCAATACCTAAAAGCTTCTCAAAGAATACATCCTTTTTTTGTCCAAAAAACATTATGATTCCTCCAAATAAAACATATAGTTTATTAATTACCTTCACGATACTCATTAATAGTATGACTAATTTAGCAATGAAAAATGTCGAATAAAGTAAAGGCTACGTTAATAATAATAATTGGTTTTAGAAATTAATCAATTAAAAAGATATATTATATTTACAAATTTACAATATCTTTACAATTCCTTAACAAACTTAATAATTAGTATTTACACTATTATTGACTTTATTATTGGTATTCATTAGCATAAAATTAATGAATAATGTACGTTCGGAAAAGGGGTGTGTTGGTTTGGTTCAATCGGTAGTGGATGAAGAGGGGAACGTTAAACAATTAGTAATGAAACAAAGAACTTATTTTCATTCAGGTTTAACAAAAAGTAAGGAATTTCGAATTTCGCAGCTAAAGAAACTATACAATTCAATTGTAAAGAATGAAGAAAAAATAAAAAATGCACTACAGTTAGATTTAAACAAATCTGAATTTGAAGCTTATTCTACTGAGATCGGTTTTACATTGAAAGAAATATCAGAAGCAATTAAAAATCTTGAAAAATGGATGAAACCGATTAGTGTAAAAACACCGATTACCCATATTGGCACAAAAGGTCGAATTTATCGAGAGCCTTATGGTGTTACTTTAATTATTTCACCGTGGAACTACCCTTTTCAGTTAACAATGACGCCGTTAGTGGGTGCGATTATTGGTGGAAACACAGCGATTATTAAACCTTCGGAACTTACACCAAACACATCAAGCTTAATTGATCAAATGATAGGTGAACTCTTTAATGAAGAATATGTTGCCGTTGTTCAAGGCGGGGTTGAAGCTAGTACAGAATTACTGAAACAAAATTTCGATTTCATCTTCTTTACTGGAAGTGTACAGGTTGGCAAAATTGTGATGGAGGCTGCTTCTAAGCACTTAACACCATTAATCCTTGAATTGGGTGGAAAAAGTCCAACAATCATTCACCATGATGCAAATATTAGCGTTTCAGCTAAAAGAATAATATGGGGGAAATTTACAAACGCTGGCCAGACTTGTATTGCACCCGATTATATATATGTACATGAAGATGTAAAAAACCAATTAATACAAGCGATGAAACAAGAAATTGTTCAATTTTATGGAAATCAACCTCTTGAAAATAAAGAATACACAAAAATTGTAAGCGAAAAACATTTTAATCGTTTAGTAAACTTTTTAAAAGATGGTAAAGTAGAGCACGGTGGTCAATTTGATCTTTTTTCACATAAAATTGAACCGACAATAATTTCTGATGTTTCTTGGGAATCGCCGATCATGGATGAAGAAATTTTTGGACCAATCTTACCTATACTTACGTATCAAGATCTAGATGATGTAATCACAGAAATTAATAAACATCCAAAGCCGTTGGCGCTATATGTATTTACCGAGAGTAAAGCTATATCAAACCAAATCATTGAACAAGTACCATTTGGCGGTGGATGTGTAAATGATACTTTATATCATATGGCTACTCCGTATTTACCATTTGGTGGCGTTGGAGAAAGCGGTAGTGGTAGCTATCATGGTGAATATAGTTTTAAAGCTTTTACACATGATAAAAGTGTACTGATACAAACCACGAAAATAGACCTAAAGATTCGATATCATACAACAAAAAACGCTTTACGGTTTATTCGTAAATTGTTAAAATAATAAGTAATTACACTTCGTTTTTAGCTCCTTGCAATAAGGGGCTTTTTATTTGTGTCGAAAAATTTACTTACTAAAACGACTTGTTAGATTGGACGGGAAAATGAATAATATAATCGAAATTGATCAAGTAGTAAAAGAATTTAATGATAATAAAGTCATATCACCTTTATCTTTAACGATTTATTCTGGTGAATTTTTGACGATACTTGGCCCAAGTGGTTGTGGAAAAACAACTCTTCTACGTATGATTGCCGGTTTTGAAGAACCAACAACTGGTGTGATTAAGCTCAACGGGGGAGTAGTGAATAATTTACCACCATATAAAAGGGACATGAATTTAGTATTTCAGCACTATGCTTTATTCCCCCATATGAATGTTGAAAAGAATATTCAATTTGGTCTGAAAATGAAAGGAATTTCATTAGCAGAACAAAAAGCTCGAGCTGAAGAAGCGATGAAATTAACTCAGTTGACAGAGTTTAGAAGTCGCAAACCGCATCAGCTTTCAGGTGGTCAACAGCAAAGGGTTGCAATTGCCCGTGCGATCGTAAACAATCCAAAAGTATTGTTACTAGATGAGCCACTAGGAGCTTTAGATTTTAAATTAAGAAAAGACTTACAAAGAGAGCTTAAAAATCTTCAAAGAGAGTTAGGGATTACATTTATTTATGTAACACATGATCAGGAAGAAGCAATGAGTATGAGTGATCGGATTGTAGTGATGAACAATGGTGAAATTGAGCAAATTGGAACGCCTAAAGAAATTTATCAAAATCCGGCAAGTAAATTTGTAGCATCCTTTATTGGTGAAAATAATTACTTCCAAAAAGATGATCAGTTAATAGCTGTCAGACCTGAAAATATTAAAATTTCACAATCACCTGTTGGAAAATACAAAGGGATCATCAAAGATGTTGAGTTTGTAGGTACACTTAATAAAATTTACGTTGAATTAAAAGATGAAGAGAAAACGGTAATCGTTTATCAAATGCCAGATCAGACAAATCTATCTCGAAATGAAGAAGTTTACATTCATTGGAAATTGGAAGATGAGGTGATTATGTATTGAAGTTTGGAAAATACATTATTACACCACCAATCATTTGGCTTGTCGTCTTCTTTCTAATTCCGTTATTGTTCATTTTTAAATTTGCATTTATGAAAAACGGAATGTATGGACAAATTGAAAACGTCATTACATTTGAAAATATATTAAAAGTTTTTGACCCATTATATTTAAAAGTATTATGGACAACTTTTTGGATAGCAGTAGTTACAACAATCATCACTTTAGTAATTGCCTACCCGTATGCCTATACTGCTACTGTTGTAAGTCAAAAATGGCAGAGGATGTTATTACTATTAATCACAATTCCATTCTGGATTAATTTTTTAGTACGATCTTATGCACTGATCGTGATTTTTCGTTCTAAAGGAATTATTAATACACTACTATTAAAACTAGGGATCATAAATGAACCTTTACAATTACTTTATAATACGCCATCTGTCATAATGGGAATGGTCTATACATTATTACCATTTATGGTTTTACCGATATTTGTAGCGATCGAACAATTAGACCATCGCAAGTTAGATGCAGCAAATGATTTGGGTGCGACGCCGTTTCAAACGTTTTTCCATGTAACATTGCCTTTAACAATGAAAGGGATTTTCGCTGGAAGTATATTAGTATTTGTCGCTTCATTTGGAATGTTTGTCGTTTCTGATGTAATGGGTGGATCAAAGGTTGCTTTAATAGGTAATGTCATCCAGAATCAGTTCTTAGGTGCAAGAAACTGGCCTTTTGGATCGGCACTTTCAATTTTCTTAGTGTTATCATCAATCGGATTAATTGGCCTTTACTATTTAGCAACTAAAAATATTGGTGCTGAAAAAAGTGGAGGTGAGAAATAAGTGAAAAAAAAATTACTGATAGGATTTTCTACAATTGTATTAGCTTGCTTGTATTTACCTATTTTGGTCTTAATTCTTTTTTCTTTTAATAAATCAAGAATAAATGCTGAGTGGTCGGGGTTTACTTTTGATTGGTATATTCATTTATTTGAAAACCCACAAATTGTTGATGCGTTTATCAATAGTTTGTTAATTGCAGTTATTACAACGATTTTGTCTACTGTGCTAGGTACGGTTTGTGCTTTAGCATTACATAGATTTAAGTACAAATTTTCTAAATTAATTAGTGGTCTAATTTATTTACCAATTGTAGTACCTGATATTTTAATGGGTATTGCATTATTAATTTTATTTACTAATTTCCATTTTGAATTAGGAAGTTTGACAATTATTATTGCTCATGTAACGTTTTGTATATCTTATGTTGTTATCATGCTAACAGCTAGACTATCAGGTATGTCAAAGGAGTTAGAAGATGCGGCAAGTGACTTAGGTGCAACTCCATGGCAAACATTTAGATATATTACCTTGCCTTCTATAATGCCCGGTATTATTGCTTCAGCACTTCTTTGTTTTACGTTAAGCATTGATGATTTTGTCATAAGCTTTTTTGTGTCTGGGCCAAGTTCAACTACATTACCGATCTATATTTATGGAATGGTTAAAAAAGGTGTCACTCCTGAAATTAATGCGATTTCTACGATATTAATCGTTACAATCATTGGATTAATGGTTCTGTCTGAGGTTTTTCGTACAAAAGGCATGAACACAGAGAATACAAAGAAAAAGTCTTATATAGTTTAATATAGATAAGGAGATTATCTAAGTGAATAAATTTAAAAAAGCGGCTAGTTTACTTATTTCGTTTGGATTAACAGGTTTATTATTGTCAGCTTGTTCAGCTGGGAAAGAGGAACTGAATATTTATAGCTGGGCAGATAACTTTGATCAAGAAGTATTAGAGTCATTTGAAAAAAAATATGATGTCAAAATTAATTATCAACAATTTGCGAGTAATGAAGAATTGTATGCAAAATTGAAGGCGGGTGGATCTAATTATGATGTGATTCAGCCTTCAGATTATATGGTAAAACTAATGATACAACAAGATATGTTGGAAAAATTAGATAAAGATAATATGCCAAATCTAAGTAATATCGCGCCGGAGTTTACGAACCAAGAATTTGATCCTAAAGGTGATTATTCAGTTGTTTATACTGGTGGGTTAACAGGCATTGCGTATAATCCTAAATATGTAAAAGAGGAAATTGATAGCTGGGAAGATTTATGGAATCATAAGTATAAGGGACATACCACATTATTAAATGATAACCGAGAAGTATTTGGGATGGGCTTAATAAAAAATGGATATTCCAATAGTTCATTAAATGAAGATGAATTATTAACAGCATTTAATGATTTAAAAACGATAACACCTAATCTTTTAGCATTTGATACAGATACAGTTAAACAAAAGTTTATAACTGAAGATGCTTGGATTGGCCAAGTGTGGTCTGGGGATGCAGCTTATATTCAAAAAGAGCTTTCAGACATTAAATGGGTAGTCCCAAAAGAAGGATCATCTAGATGGGCTGATACGTTTGCGATTCCAAAAGGTGCAAAGCAAAAGGAATTAGCAGAGAAATTTATTAATTATATGTATGATCCTAAAGTTAGTGCGAAAAATTATGAGTCAATAGGTTACTCTGATCCAAATATGAAGGCAGAACAATATCATTCTGAAGAATACAAAAAGAATCCTTTCATTAATGTAACGGCAGAAGAAACGAATCGTACAAATTGGATTAAAGATGTAGGAGATCAGACTGAACTATATGATAAATATTGGACTGAATTAAAAACTGGTCAAAATTAAAAAGAAGGCTATCTCATCGGAGATAGCCTTCTTTTATTCTGAAAATATTTTGTTCAATAAAAAGCGAAATTGTTCTCTTTCAGACACTGTAAGTTTTTCAAAAAGTGAAACCCATAAAACTTGTCGAGTTGCAGAGATTTCCTCAACCATTTGGTTTCCCTTTTCCGTTAACTCAAGCCAGGTTACCCTACGATCCCGGATATCTCTCTTTCTTTTAACTAACTCATTAGAGACCATTTTATTTATTGCTGTAGTAATTGCGCCAGATGATAAGCCAATTTGCTTGCCAAGTTCCGATGCTGTCATTTGTTTATTTTTATTTAAAAGATGTAACAATAAATATTTTGGTGGAGTTAATGAATTGGTAGATTCTTCACCAGCTTTTTGCCAATTTTTTCGAACTCGTATTAATAGCTTCGTTAGGTCATCAACTAAAAGCTTGTCATGTTCATTTAACATATTGCACTCCAATTCCTTTATCTTTACTATTAATAATTAAAAATTTTGTCATAAAGTTTTACGAATAGGTTACCAATATATAAGTGAATTTGCAAGGAACAAGCACGATAATTATGATTTTATAAAATTTGTCAAGTATTGGTTGTATATTAACTATAGTAATTTGTAAATAGTATGATAAAAGACATTGGTAGGGGTGAAGTACAGTGTTTAAGTATTTTAAGTTTAAAATAAATGATACTGTTCAATTTGCGAAGAACGATGGTCATTTCTACCGAGTAATCGGATATCGAATAGAAAAAAGTATTTATTTAAATGACGAATACAATAGCATTATATACGAACTTTTACGTGAGTTTGACGGGCTTCAGGTTGATGCTGAAGAAGATGAATTAATAAGCGTTTCAAATTTTGATGAATTTTATGGATCAATGTTTGAGAAATTAGGAACTTTTACAATTAAGTTTGCAAAGAAGCATGAAGAAACCAGTAAAGCAAATGAAGTATCGGCAAAATCGGTAGATGAGTTATTGGATAAGTATAATGATTATCGTAGACTTGCAATGCTTTTTAAAGATTGTTTATACGATTTAGCTGCTGAAAATGTCTTAAATGAACTAGCTGATTACGCTGAAACAAAAAAAGATTACATGCACTAGGCATGTAATCTTTTTCCATTTGTGGTTTTAATCGATACGGACCTTTTAATATAATTACTTTCATAAACAATTTCAGTTACTTTTGCACAAATTCCGACTGATAATATTGTATATCCAACTTCATTCCAAGATAGGTAACTTAATGAAAAAAGGAGGATACAAGCATCAAAGATAAAGTAAACTTTCCCAATTGAAATGTTTGATTTCTTACTCATTAAAATTGTTAATAAATCATCTCCACCAGTCGCTCCACCGAACTTAAGGATTAAGCCAAGACCAAAACCAGCAAATACCCCCCCTAAAATTGCAGGAATATAAAGATGATTTTCGAATTGTAAGGTGATTGTTGATGTTTTTTCGATGATTGAGTAAAAAATTGAAAAAGAAACAGCACCAATAAATGTATTAATCAGTAGTCTTTTACCGAGAAAAAAACCAGCCATTAATATAATCGGAATATCTAAAATTAAAGTTGTTATTGATGGTGAAATATTGAAAGAATTTTTGACTAATAGCGCAATTCCTAAAAAACCACCTTCAGATAAATTGTTTTGAAAATGAAAATGGAATAAAGAAGTTGCTAAAATAAATGAACCAATCAAAATCATTAAGGTCTCACCCAAACGATTGTTTATCATTGTTATTTCCTCTTTTCGTAGTTAGTAGTTTAAAAAGTTCAATACTTAAACTAACTACGTACAAATAGCTTTTCGTAGTTAGTTTAAAAACTCCCTAACTACTACGCTATATGTCATTGAAGAAATAACATAATCGCCTGTCAACCATAGTTTCGCCTACCTTCAGTTTTATTTTAGAGTTCTATTCGTTCTCTAAATAAAAACTGCTAAGTGTAGGATAGATCTTTACGTTGCCAAATGCTCCTTCGAGCAATCATGGTTACACGTCCTTTTTCCCAGTTTTGTTAGAAATAATCTAACAGATAACAACAAGTTCAATTGAACTTATTCTTAATCTTATCATATGTTGAAAATATTGAAAAAAGAAAAGATTTTACAAAAACTTAAAATGATAAAATAATTGTAAAGAATGTTTAAAATAATATAATGTGAAATATTTCACAAATTGTACATAGCATTTTCATAAGATGAGCGTTATATTGTAGGTGTGAAGGTTGAACAAATTAATTTATGTGAAATTATTCACAATTATTAGCTTGATATTGGGACGTATTTAGCTCTATATAGACTAAGACAGACCACATTTGAAGGAGGAATATTGATGGCCGTTCAAGAGAAAGAAATAAAAGAAACGCTTAACGCTTCATCTATTGTAAATGAATTAGTCATAAAAGGACAAACAGCATTAAATGAATTTGAACAGTATAATCAAGATGAAATTAATAAAATTGTTCATTCCATGGTTCTCGCTGGTTTAGAGCAGCACATGACATTAGCTAAAATGGCTCTAGAGGAAACTGGGAGAGGTGTATATGAAGATAAAATTATTAAAAACTTGTTTGCAACAGAATATATATGGAATTCAATCAAAAATAATAAAACGGTTGGCATCATTAATGAGGATAAACAATTAGGGATTATAGAAATAGCTGAACCTGTAGGAGTAATTGCTGGTGTTACGCCTACCACGAATCCAACATCAACAACTCTATTTAAAGCCATTATTGCGATTAAAACTAGGAATCCAATCATATTTGCTTTTCATCCTTCTGCACAAAAATGTAGTCGAGAAGCAGCTAGAATTGTCCTTGAAGCAGCAGTTAAAGCAGGTGCTCCGAAAAATTGTATTCAATGGATTGAAGAGCCATCAATTGAAGCTACTAAAAACTTGATGAATCATGAAGGGGTTGCACTAGTGTTAGCCACCGGTGGAGCAGGAATGGTAAAATCAGCTTATAGTACTGGCAAACCTGCTTTAGGAGTTGGTCCTGGGAACGTACCTTGTTATATTGAAAAATCAGCAAATATAAAATGTGCAGTAAATGACCTAATCCTTTCAAAAACATTTGATAATGGAATGATTTGTGCATCTGAGCAGGCAGTCATCATTGACGAGGACATTTATGATGTAGTAAAAAATGAACTGAAGGATCACAATTGTTATTTTGTCTCAAAAGAAGAGAAGAAACAATTAGAAAGTCTTGTAATAAATGCAAATACATGCGCAGTTAATGGTGAAATTGTAGGGAAATCTGCTTTTGAAATTGCAAAGCTAGCAGGAATAGATGTTCCAGTCGATACAAAAATTCTGATTGCCGAATGTTTTACAGTTGGTGAAAAAGAACCTCTAACTAGGGAAAAGTTAAGTCCTGTATTAGCTGCTATTAAAGTTAAAGGATACGAAGAAGGATTTGAACGATGTGAAGAAATGTTAGAGTTAGGTGGATTAGGACACTCTGCTGTTATACATAGCGAAAGTGAAAATCTTCAAAGAAAATTTGGATTAAAAATGAAGGCTTGCCGAATTATTATTAATTCACCATCTTCACATGGCGGGATTGGAGATTTGTATAATGCTTTTATTCCTTCACTTACGCTAGGTTGTGGTTCTTACGGTAAGAACTCAGTTTCATCAAATGTATCAACAGTACATTTATTAAACATTAAAAAATTAGGAAGACGAAATACAAATATACAATGGTTTAAATTGCCCCCTAAAATTTACTTTGAAAAATATTCAACAGGGTATTTAGAAAAAATGCCAAATATTAAGAAAGCCTTTATTGTGACAGATGAAGCGATGGTCAAATTAGGGTATGTTGACATTATTAAATATTATTTAGAAAAACGGGAAAATAATGTTCAGATTGAAATATTTTCTGATGTCGAGCCTGACCCTTCAGATCATACTGTTTTTAAAGGTGCAGAAAGAATGCAATTATTTCAACCTGATACAATCATTGCATTCGGTGGTGGTTCTGCAATGGATGCTGCAAAAGGTATGTGGATGTTTTATGAGTATCCAAAAACTTCATTTGATGGACCAAAACAAAAATTCTTAGATATTCGTAAACGTGCATACCGATATCCTAAATTAGGTCGTAAGGCGAGCTTTGTCGCAATTCCAACAACTTCTGGAACAGGCTCGGAGGTCACTCCATTTGCCGTCATAACGGACAAAGAACAAAATATAAAGTACCCATTAGCAGACTACGAATTAACTCCAGATGTAGCGATTATCGATCCGCAATTTGTATCAACTGTTCCAAAAAGTATTACTGCAGATACAGGGATGGATGTTTTAACACATGCGATAGAAGCATATGTTAGTGTTTTAGCAAATGATTATACAGATGGCTTAGCCCTTCAAGCGATCAGATTAGTATTTAACTATTTACCACGTGCATACCATGATGGTTCAGATTTAGAAGCGAGAGAAAAGATGCATAATGCTTCCGCAATTGCGGGAATGGCGTTTGCCAATGCTTTCTTAGGAATCAATCATAGCTTAGCACATAAAATTGGAGCTGAATTCCATATACCGCATGGGCGAGCAAATGCTATTTTAATGCCACATGTCATTCGATATAACGCAAAAAAACCTACTAAATTTACAGCATTTCCAAAATATAAGTATTTTGTAGCAGACAAACGATATGCTGAAATTGCCAGAACCTTAGGACTACCTGCTTCTACAACTGAAGAGGGAGTTGAAAGTTTGATTACTGCTGTTTGTAGTTTGGCAAAAGAAATAAATATTAAAATGAGTATACAGGCTCAAGGTGTGAATGAAAATGAATTTACTGAAAAACTTTCTTATTTAGCTGACCGAGCTTTTGAAGATCAATGTACAACAGCGAATCCAAAACTTCCATTAGTAAAAGAGCTGGAAGAAGTGTATTTGAATGCATTTATTGGTATGTAACTATAAGGATATATGGAGCTTACAAAATTTTGTAGGCTCCTTTTGTGTGGACTGTTCATTTGATATAATGTCTTTATCGAAAGAATGGTGAGTAATATGAATGGAAAAATACATGATTCATGGTGTGAAACGATTATAACCGAAAAAAATAATAATCAAACAATCGAATACTATTTAAAGAACTTCTGGCATTTCCCTAAAAAATTATTACATGAATTACGAATGGAGAAAGGCGTAAAACTAAATGGTGAGCCGAAAGCTTGGAATACATTGCTTTCTACTAATGATCGATTAGAAATCAATATCTTTAAAGAAGAAGAGTATGGTGTAATACCTCAAAATCAATCAATAGAAATCTGTTATGAAGATGACCATTTATTAATTGTAAATAAACCTTATGGTGTGGATACACATCCAAATGAAGCTGGACAATTACATACATTAGCAAATGGAGTGGCCTATCATTTTGAACAAATTGGTTTTAAAACAAAGGTTCGTCATATCCATCGTCTAGATAAAGATACAACTGGTGGAATCGTTTTTGCAAAGCATGCATTAAGCAGTGCAGTTCTTGATGGGATGTTAAGCCAAAGAAAGATAAAACGTACATATACTGCAATTGTAAGTGGAAATGTTAAATTAAATGAAGGCACAATTAATGAGCCAATTGGTCGAGATCGTCATCATCCGACAAGGAGAAGGGTTTCATTAAAGGGTGATAAAGCGATTACTCACTTTAAGAAAATTAACTATCTTTCAAAGAAAAATATAACAATTTTACAGTGTCAGCTAGATACTGGTAGAACACATCAAATCCGTGTTCACTTAAGTCACTTAGGGTATCCAATTGTAGGAGATACATTGTATGGTAGTAAATCTAAATTGTTAAATCGTCAAGCATTACATGCAAGTAATGTTCAATTAATTCATCCATTTACAAATGAAAATCTATCAATTGATATTCCTTTTCCAAATGACATAAGACATATACTAAATGATAAGTGAGATGAGTGAATATGATTTTAGAAGTTATTGCAACAAATGTAAAAGATGCTATTGATGCACAGAAATTTGGTGCAGACCGAATTGAACTAGTTAGTGGAATTGCTGAAGGGGGATTAACTCCAAGTTATAGCACCGTTAAGAATGTTTTGAAACATGTTACTATTCCAGTTCATGTAATGATTCGTCCACATAGTCGCTCATTTACTTATGATCAATACGATGAAGAAGTTATTTTAAGTGATATTGATATATGTAACGAGCTTGGTGCTAGTGGTATTGTATTTGGTGCATTAACAAAAGAAAAAAAGATTGATGAAAAGCTATTGAAAAAAGTCTGCAAACGCACAAATGGAATGAATTTTACGTTTCATAGGGCAATTGATGAAGCGAATGATATTATCGAAGCTTTACATATATTGAAACAATATCAAGAAATCACACATATTCTTACATCGGGCGGGATGAACAGTGCTATTGATGGTGAAGAAGTGATTAAGCAAATGAATGAAATAACAAAACAAACAAAAATTAATATTTTAGCGGGAAGCGGTTTATCTATATATAATGTAGCTAAGTTTATTGATGATACGAATGTAAAAGAAGTGCATTTTGGTTCAGGCGTTAGAAAAAATCAATCATCAATTGAAAAAATTGATTCTTACATGATGGAAAAACTAATTGAGCAATTGAAGCATAATAATTAGGAACACTATGTACATAATAAAAAATAGTCCACTAGTAAAGTGGACTATTTTTTATATTAACGTTTATAATATTATTTACCGATGAATTGTTGAGTCCAAGTGTTTGCTCTTGAATCATAACCAACACCAATTTGAGTTAAGTTAGGATTTAAGATATTTGCACGGTGACCAGCACTGTTCATCCAAGCAGTTACAACTTCTTCAGGAGTTTTTTGACCTTTAGCAATGTTTTCTGCTGCATAGTTATATGAAATTCCGAATTTTTTCATCATATCAAATGGTGAACCGTAAGTCGGACTGTTGTGATCAAAGTAGTTTTTATCAGTCATATCTTGTGATTTAATACGAGCAACTTTTGATAATTCTACATTTAAAGTAAATGGTTTTAAACCATTTTTAGTACGCTCAACGTTTGTTAATTCAAATACTTTATTTTCATAAGCATTTAAAGCTGTTGATGTCGATGGTTTTTCAGCTGGTGCTGCAGGTTTTTCAGCCGGTGCTGCAGGTTTTTCAGCTGGTGTTGCAGGTTTTTCAGCAACTGGTGGTGTCGTTGGTTTAGCCGGTGTAGATGGCACAGTAGGTTTTGTAGTTGAGTTATTTGAACCTGTAGTTGGTTTTTGTGCTGCTACTTGTTGCTTAATTGCTTCTTGTAACTTAGCCATATCGATACCAAATTTTGATAAATCAATTTTACCATTAGTAGTATTTAAGCTTGGTAGATTAAAGTAACTAAATAATACATTATTTAAATCAATAGTTTGAGTATATGGTTTTGTTTCCTTAGTTGTAATTGTATCCGCGTTTACTGCAGTTACAGGAGCACCCACTAGTAGAGTAGCAGCCACTGTTGATAATGTAATAACTTTTTTCATGTTCTTTCTCCTCCATTTGTTTGGTTATTGTCTCGCTGTACAAGTAATACTTTAGCATGAAAACGTATGACATAATTATGGGAAAAAATGGTGAGCTCAAAATGAGGATTTTTTTGGAAAGAAGAAAAAGAGGACTTTTTGGACTAAATGCCTAATTTAATAACTATCTTAGTAGAATCATAAACTCGATAAATCAAAAAAAATGCATAATATTTCCACGAAAAAAATGAGGAATTGCGAAAACGCCTGATTTCATCGTTACAATAGTGGAAGGGATATCCAATTTTGTTTTAGTTCAGTTACGATTGTAATCATTCTGTAAAATATGTATTGAGGGTGAATCAATTGAAATTGTTTATTGATGATACAAGGACAGTACCTTACGGATTTATACTAGCTAAATCAGCTGATGAAGCAATATCATTATGTGAACAACAACGTTTTGAACAAATTTCGCTTGATTTTAATTTAGGATTTAGAAAAAAGACGGGTTTAGAGTTTATGAAAGAGTTTATTGAAAGAGGATTATATGTTTCACATATCAATATTCATAGCGATGATCTAATCGGTGTACGTTATATAATAGAAGAAATCAATCATGCCATTTTTGAAGGAAAATTAAATAAAGAGATTATGATCACAAGAATTAGTTATTAAAAGGACACTTTAAGGTGAACTGCAGCCCCATTGTTAGAAACAACTAACATTAGATGTGCAGTTCAAAACAAAGTGTCCTTTTATATAGAAGAAATTATTTTAGGGATTTGATTGAGATTCGTCAGGAATGTAAAAAAAATATGTTAAAAGATGTAAAAAGAGAGATATCCTAGTTGTTACAGTGGGAGTAGTGATACGCAAATAGATTATCTAATACCGCAGGGATTGTGAGTCAATCTGCCCAAAAATGTGTTTGTTTTCAAAATTGTTTATTTAACAAGAACATGCTTTTCATTAATGTGTTCATGTTCTTGATAATATTTAGTTAGCGTAGGTAAGATTTTGATAAAGTCAGGGCATGAAATATTTGATCCTTTTAAATCTTTTAATGTATTTGAGCAATCGTAATCTGAATAGCAATTAAAATAAGAAAGAACTTCTTTTTCTACTTTGAGCATTTTTCTAATCTTTGAAAAGGAAAGAATCGGACTAACGATTCCAAGTGGTATCGTACCAAAAGTGGACTTATTTAAATAGATAGAGAGCATTTCTTTATAAATGTCTTGAACGGGATATGGTGTTGGGTCAGTAACTTGATATGTTTTATTTAAACCGATTTCTTGATGACTTAAAAAATACACTGTATCAATTAAGTAATTAATTGGTATGAAGTTGCCTGTAGCGTTATCTTTTCCTAATTGTGGGATAAAGGGTAAGAATCGAAGCTTTGAAAAGAAATTTAAAATAAAATAAGGTCCATCAAATTTACTTGTTTCTCCAGTTTCGGAATGTCCAACTACAATCCCAGGTCTAATAATTGTAATAGGTAGTTTGCCTTTTAATTTCTCCACTTCAATTTCTGCATAATATTTAGTTTCCTCATAGTAGTTTTTAAAGGATTGGTCCATTTTCAATTCTGATTCAAGAATTTTACCTTCTCGTTTACCTGATACATAACTCGTACTAAAATACGTATATCTATAAAGATTTTTTAAAGAAAGTGCAAATTCATTTACATTTATTGTTCCTTGTACATTCACTTCATATGCAATTCTTTTAGGAACAGCCAAATCATATATTGCAGCTAAATGAAATAAATCTGTCACTTCTTCGTATAGTTGATTCAGCTTAGTTAAATCAATTCCTAGATGTTGCTTAGTAATATCACCTTCGATCAGTTCGATTTTTGAAAGCTGTAATGATGGAAGTTTTTTATGTAAATCATTTAATACGTTTTGACTATGGTCTAACATGCTTGGGAGGATTAAAAGGTAAACTTTATGAAACGAAGTATCTGATGTAATTATTTTCTGAACCAAGTTTTGCGTAATAAAACCAGGGAAACCAGTAATAAAATAGCTTTTTGTAATCATAAAAACCTCCTAGTCAATTGGAATCATTAATATCATAATTCGCATGATAATAGAATTTTCCTCTAAATTTATTCTTTAATATAAACTGCGGTAAAATAAAAAGAAGCTCATCCATAAGGACCAGCTTCTTTTTTAGGCTTTTTTCTAAATGTTTCTTATTGAATTGTAACTATATAGACAGAAGTTGATTACAACGGAAGGTGCGAGACTCCTGTGTGAGTAGCAGGAAGATTGAGACCCCGCAGGCTTGCCGAGGAGGCTCAGCTCTCGCCACACGGAAAGGGAGCGACCTTGAGTTGTAATCAACTAAGACATATAGAATAGCTACAAAATATTAGAATTCAACCTTTTTATTATTTTACAGATTTCTTTAAGTCTTCTGCTACAAACTCTACATTTGTACCAACAACGACTTGAACGTTTTTATCATCTAATTTAATAACCCCACGAGCACCTGCTTTTTTAAGAAGTGACTCATTAACTTTTGAAGCGTCTTTTACTTGTAAACGTAAACGAGTAGTACAGTTATCAATATTTACTAAGTTTTCTTTACCACCTAAACCTTGTAGGTATAAAGAATCACCAATTTCAGTTGTTACTTCGTCAGTTTCAACTTCCTCATCTTCACGACCAGGTGTTTTAATATTAAATTTAATAATTGCAAAGTAGAACACGATGAAGTAAATTACTGCAAAAACTAAACCGACTAGAATTAGTAAGATCGGTTTTTGTGAAATATTAAAGTTTAGTACATAATCAATGAAACCTGCTGAGAATGTAAATCCAGTTTTAATTCCTAATGCATTAACGATACCCATTGATAAACCAGTTAGAATTGCATGGAATGCATATAAAACTGGAGCAATAAACATAAATGCGAATTCGATTGGTTCAGTAATACCTGTTAAGAATGAAGTTAAAGCAAGACCTAAGAACATACCAGTTACAGCTTTACGTCTTTCAGGCTTCGCTGCAGCAATCATTGCGAATGCAGCTGCTGGTAAACCAAACATCATAATTGGGAAGAAACCAGTCATAAATGCACCTGCAGTTTTATCACCAGCAAAGAATCTGTTTAAGTCACCATGCACTAATTTACCAGCTGCATCTGTAAAGTCACCTAAGTTAAACCAGAAAATTGTATTTAAAACGTGATGTAAACCTAATGGAATTAAAATACGGTTTAAGAAACCAAATACTGCAGCTCCAATTGCACCAAGATCGATAATCCAGTTACCAACTGAGTTAATTGCATCTTGAATTGAAGGCCAGATATATCCAAATAAACCAGCTAAAATTAACATGACAGCGGATGTAATAATTGGAACGAATCGACGTCCACTAAAGAATCCTAACCATTCAGGTAATTTTATCGCACTAAATCTGTTGTAAAGTAGACCAGCGATAACCCCGGCAATAATACCACCAAGAGCAGCCATATTAATATCTTTATTAATAGAAGTTGCACCAGCAGTCAGTACAAAGTAACCGATGGCCCCTGCTAGACCAGCAGCACCATTTCCATCTTTAGAAATACCAATTGCAACACCGATTGCAAATATTAATGCTAAATTAGAGAATATCGCATTACCGGCAGCAGCCATAAATGGGATATCAAGTAAATCAGGTTGTCCAAAGCGCAGTAATAAACCTGCAGCAGGAAGGACAGCGATTGGTAGCATTAGTGCTTTACCAATTCGTTGTAAAAAACTAAGCATAATTTCTCCTCCAAATTTTAAAATATTGTTTACGCTTTCATTATAAACGCAATCCTATAAAGTTGTCTATACAACTAGATAATATTATTTTTACATTTTATGGAAAAAATGTAAAAATAAATAGGGAAGAAAAAACTCTCCCCTATATTAAGCCATTTTATATAATTTTAATTTAATTAAACACCTTTTAAATGACTTTGCGCTTGCGCAATTAGACGTTTTGTAATTTCTCCACCTACAGAACCATTTGAACGAGCAGTTGTATCAGATCCTAATGTAACGCCAAATTCATTAGCAATCTCATATTTGAATTGATCAAGTGCTTGTTCAACACCTGGAACTAATAATTTATTATTTGAACGTGCCATGATTTTCACCCCTTCTGTAAGTAATAACTTACATTCATATATTTTACTATTGGGGTTAAATCATGCTTGGAAAATACAGTCATATTAGGATTAAGTTAACTTTTTGACTAAAGCAGATCCTTCAACTACCAAGATATTTTCCTGATTATATACATTTGTCTCGAGTGTTAATAACTTCTTATCATCACGTTTTTTTAGTACTTTTACAGAAACAGTAATTGTATCGTTAATTCTTACTGGTGCTTTAAAGGATACTTCTTGTGATAAGTAAATCGTATTCTTGCCTGGAAGCTTCGTACCAAGTACGGCAGATATAAAACTACAAATTAACATGCCGTGTGCTATTCTTTCTCCGAATATACTTTCCTTTGCAAAGTCATCAATCAAATGGATTGGATTCACATCTGTTGAAATTGCCGCATATTGTTCAATCATTTCGGCAGTTATTTTTACTTGAAAATTAGCTTCGTCACCAACTGAAATCGAATCAAAATGAATTTCTCGTACATTTTTTGCACTTTCAAAAATATTCATTTTGTTTCATCCTTTCTTAAGTTGAAATAACCACTATTTCAAGCGAAGTGCTGCAAAATTATAATTTTGAAAATGTGAAATCTTTAAATTGTTTCGCCCAATCTTCCTGACTTTTTTGGAATTGTTGTTGCAAATAATTTGTCCAGTTAGTCAAGTTTGGAGTCTCGAACGGTTGTTTAAATAACTGTTGGAAATATTGCTGTTGTTGGTTAGAAATAGTATTCATTGATTGGAAAAAAGATTGGTATGGGTTTTGATTTACGTTCGACCAATAAGATTGAAATGGGGCAAATTGCTCAAATAGTTTTTTCCAAGTTTGATCATATGCGTCTTGAGTGATAGTAGGTTTAATTTCGTTTACTAATTTAACCATTTCTTGAAACTGTTCATAAGATTTTTTTTGTTGATTTTGTACTTGTTCATTTAAGCTTTCCCATTGCTTTGCTTGTTCTTGTAATAGTGATTCTGTCCATTGCTGGATTTGCAGTTGGTTATCTAATAAATACTGAAGCATTTTTTGAAAATTCTCAGCTGCTTGTTCCAATTGAAGATCGATTGTTTTTTCAGTCATTACGATATTCCTCCAAAAATTTATTATTGAATGCAAAAAGCATGTTCAATCTTTGTTAAATTTTTCATCAGAATTGCTAAATGGGAAAAAAGAACTTGTATAAATCGAGAAGAAAGTTTGAAGCATTTGCTGATATTGAGTAAAAGAAGAATGGCAAGTTTTTAAATACTCTTCACCAGCTTGTGTAATGGAATAAATTCGCTTAGCAGGACCATCATTTCCATGCTCCCAACTTGATTGAATATAACTTTCTTTTTCTAATTGTCTTAAAATCCGGTAAACATTGCTCGAGTCAAGCGTTGTAAATCCTAAATCGAATAGAACCTGCATTAATTTATATCCATGCATATTCCATTGCTTAAGACTAAGAAGTAGAAAGGGAACTAAAAAGTTTTTTGGTAAAGTGATTGGATCAACAGTTTCTTTTTGGTTTTTATTTTTTTTGTCTTGATCATTTGTTGTCATAAAGTAATGTCCCCCTCTATAACGTAGTAAGGTAATCGTACCTTAAGTGTAATTTACACTTAGTACAATTTATTGTCAATATTTTAAGAATATATCGAATTTTAAAAACAAATTTCGACAGTCACTGTAGAAAAATCACGAAAATATTGAATTGTTTGTCAATAATTTGTTTTCTATACTTAAAGATGAGTGAGGAGGATGAACTTATGTCAGATCAAAACATATCTGATCCATTAAAAATGTGGAAACAGTTATATGATGTCAACGAAAAATACTGGGGAAAAATGATGAACGATGTGGTCCAAAAAGAAGAATTTTCTGAATGGATGGGATCTGTCCTAGACTTTAATCTTTATTGTAAAAAAGTCATGAATGATCAATCGAAAACATTTTTGGAAGCTTCAAACATAGCTTCGAAGGAAGATATCGCAAATGTTGCAAGCTTGGTCATTAATTTGGAGCAAAAAGTTGATACAATTGACGACCAATTATTTGATCAAACTGGAAATGAATTAGATACGAGTGCATTAAAAAAAGATATCACAAAATTGAAGTCTGAAACAAAAGCGATACATCAACAAATTAATGAATTGAAAACATCTTTGACAAGCATTGAGAAACTTTTACAGCAATTAACAACAAATAAATAATTGGGTAAAAAGGAGAATGATTCATGGATTTAGTAAATCGTGTAGCGATCGTAACAGGTGGAGCAAAAGGTATTGGGAAGGCTATTGCATTTTCTTTGGCGAGAAAAGGAGTCAAGGTTGTTATTAATTATAATAGCAGCGAGCAAAGTGCAAAAGCAGTCGTAGATGAACTAGCATCAGAAGGATATGAAGCACTAGCTGTTCAAGCAAATGTGGCTGAATTTGAGCAAACAAAAGCACTAGTTGAGCGCACGATTGATCATTTCGGACGTTTAGATATTATTGTAAATAATGCAGGTATCACAAGAGACCGTACTTTCAAAAAACTGAGTGAAAATGATTGGCATGAAGTAATCAGTGTTAATTTAAGTAGTGTATATAACACTTGTAACGCTGCATTACCACACTTATTAGAATCTGATAATGCAAGAATTATTAATATTTCCTCAGTTATTGGTCAAGCAGGTGGTTTTGGTCAAACGAACTACTCTGCTGCTAAAGCCGGAATGATTGGATTTACTAAATCATTAGCTATTGAATTAGCAAAATCAAATATTACTGTTAATACTGTTTGCCCAGGTTTTATTGAAACTGACATGTTAAGTGAAGTCCCTGAAAATGTAAAAGAACAAATTAAAGCTAAAATTCCAAAAAGACGATTTGGCACCGCAGATGAAATTGCGAAAGCAGTTATCTACTTATGCCAAGACGGTGAATATATAACTGGTCAACAAATTAATGTTAATGGTGGCCTATACGTATAATTTCTCGATTTTACTAGAAAAAGGGGGAATAGTGTGTTTAGTTCACAGCGATTAGAAGCGACAACTGAATCATTACCGCAAGGCTTGAAAGAGTCTTATAAACGATTAAAAAGAACGGCTGATATCCTTATAAAAGATGGTGAACCATTAGTTGGTCAATCACCTAAAGAGGTTATATGGACGAAAAACAAAAGTAAACTTTATCATTATATTCCAACAACGAAAAAAGTGAAAAAAACACCTATTCTATTAGTGTATGCATTAATCAATAAACCATATATACTCGATTTAACAAAAGGAAACTCTTTTGTAGAATATCTAGTAAATGAAGGTTTTGATGTATATTTATTAGACTGGGGAACGTTTGCTCACGAAGATCGTCACTTGAAGTTTGATGATATCGTGTATGACTATATTGCGAAAGCAGTAAAGAGAGTACTTAGGTTCTCTGGAGCTAGTGAATTATCAATCCTTGGCTATTGTATGGGTGGTACGTTAACTAGTATATATGCTGCACTTCACGAGGACGCTCCAATTAAAAACTTAATCTTTTTAACGAGCCCTTTTGATTTTTCTGATACTGGTTTATACGGTTCATTTTTAAATGAAAAGTACTTTGCGCTTGATAAAGCAATTGATACTTTAGGTAATATTCCACCAGAGATGATTGATTTCGGTAATAAAATGCTGAAGCCAATTACGAATTTTGTTGGTCCATATGTTACTCTTTTAGATCGTTCAGACAATACTGCTTTTATAAAATCCTGGCAATTAATGCAGAAGTGGGTAGCTGATGGTATTCCATTCCCAGGTGAGGCTTATCGCCAATGGATTCGTGATTTTTATCAGCAGAACAAGTTATTAAAAGGCGAATTAGAAATTAGAGGGAAACGGGTAGATGTTTCAAATATTAAAGCAAATGTACTGAACATTTCTGCTACTAAGGATCATATTGCGATGCCTTGTCAGGTTGAAGCATTAAATGAACATATTTCAAGTAAAGACAAACAATATGTATCGATACCTTCTGGGCATGTATCAATCATGTTTGGTCCTGCTTCATTAAAAACAACCTATCCGACAATCGGAAAGTGGCTTAAAGAACGATCTTAATCGAAGAAGGCGTTTACAAAAGTAATGATATATACGTATTGTAGTAAAATCTCACTTAAAAAAGTGGGATTTTTTTCTGTGTTTTGACAAAAACTAATTTTTATGATGTTAGTGAAGGGAGGGGGTTCAATTGAACGTAAAAAGCGGTTTATTATATTGGCCAACGACATTCCCTCATAATCATTTGGAGTACGGTCAGTTAGAAGAAAATATAGAATGTGATTACGTAATAGTAGGTAGTGGTGTTTCGGGGGCTCAAAGTGCATATTTTTTAAGTAAGTCAGGCGCAAGTGTTGTAGTGGTGGATAAACGTAAAATTGCTCATGGTAGTACAATTGCAAATACTGGTTTAATTCAATATACAAATGATAAGCCTCTATTTGCATGTATTGATTCATTTGGTAAAGAAAACGCAGTCCGCTTTTATCAACTTTGCCTCGAAGCTGTAAAAGGCGTCGAACAAATTTCAAAAAGCCTTGAAATAGACTCAAATTTTTTGAAAAGAAAAAGTTTATATTTTGCGAGTGATCAAGCCGGTAAAAAGATGCTCGAGGCAGAATATAAAGCATTAGTAGAATATGGATTTCCGGTTGAAAAATTTTCAAAAGAAGATATTAAAAAGAAATATCATTTTGAAAAAGAATTTGCATTATTTACTTCAAATGATGCAGAAGTAAATCCGTTTAAATACGTTCATGGAATACTTCAACATGTGACAAAGGGTGATGTAAAGGTATTTAGTGAAACCGAAGTAAAAAGCTTGATCGGTACAAACAATGGTGTTGAATTACTTACAGATAGACATTTTTCAATCAAAGCAAAAAAAGTAATATTTGCAGGTGGTTATGAGTCATTGGAATTAAAAAATGATAAAAACGCAATATTATCTTCTACTTATGCAATTGTAACTGAATCTTTTTTAAAAAATGAGGCATGGTATGAGAATAGTTTAATTTGGGAGACAAAAAGACCCTATTTATATTTGCGAACAACAATTGATGGAAGGGTAATCGTTGGGGGGCTAGATGAATTTACAGTTATTCCAGAACAACGAGATGCCATGTTACATCATAAAAAAGACCAACTATTAAAAAGTTTAATTGAATTATTTCCAATATATAAAGATATTAAGATTGAATATTACTGGACTGGTTTATTTGCTTCTACTCATACGGGGTTGCCAATGATTAGAGAGTATCCAGAATATCCAAATAGTTATTTTTTAATGGGATTTGGTGGGAGTGGTATGGTCTACTCTTATATTTTTGCAAAAATAGTAAGTGATTTGGTTATGACCGGGTTTAACCCAGATGCCCATATATTCATGAAGTAAGGACAATTTATGGTAAACATGAATAAAAAGCTTGAGATAGTAAGAAAATTTAATAGGTACTAAAAATACAGGAGTGTAAAAAATGGGATACCTTGAAATATTAAATGAATTATTCTTTGGGTATATTGCTCTTTTTATAGTCGTTAAAATACTTGGTAAAACGCAAATTAATCAAATAACTCCATTTGATTTTATCTCAGCTCTTGTACTTGGTAATATTTTGGGAGATGCAATATATGATGATAAAGCAAATCTTCCTCATATATTATTTAGTATTTTTACATGGAGCGCATTAATATTTATTACTGAAATGATTACACAAAAATCTCGTCGAGCAAGAAAGGTCCTAGAGGGAGATCCATCAGTCGTCATCAAGCAAGGGATTATACAATGGGAAGAATTAAAAAAAAATCGTTTAGATATCGATCAGCTATTACAATTACTTAGAGCAAAAAGTACATTTTCTGTTAACGAGGTTGCATATGCAATTTTGGAGAACGATGGTTCTATTAGTGTATTAAAAAAGTCGAGCTATGATGTTGCAACGAAGCAAGATTTAAAAATAAATTCAGACAAAGCTATCATGCCAATGGTCATCATCAGTGATGGCAAGATTGTTGAAAGATCACTACTTTCATTAAAAAAGGATGAAAAATGGGTATATAAAAAATTATCAGAAGCAAACTTATCATTAAAACAAGTTTGCTTTGCGGAATGGGATTCTAAACAACTACATTTACATACGTATTAAAAAGGTAATGGGTGAAATTCAATTTTTGAATCAAAAATAAAGGAATGAACTGACATGAAATATTATATTTATAACTGTTTTGGAGGTACACATTCTTCACCTTTAGCTGCAGCATATCATTTAAATCAATTACCTAAGGATCGAAAACCAACCGAAAATGAAGTTAAAAACGTTTATTTATTTAATAAATTAAAGCCAAAAGATGGAGGGAAACTATATTACCATGGTGAGGATGAAAATGGTGATAAAGTATACACTGTTGCAAGACGATATACGAAAAATGTTAATGCAGCCATTGAAAGCTTAGGTATGCTTTTATTAAATAATGATGACAAAATTATTCTTTCTAATACCTCACCTACAGTACCATTAGCTATGACTTTAGGTGGTTTTACATCTAGATTTTTAAAAATTGATTTTATTGGTGTACCTTTACTTGTTTTAGGTGCAAAGCAAACATATATAAATTTAATTAAATTAGTAGAAAACACAAAGAATTATCAACATTTGGCGGTTGAAAAAGTAACGACTTTAGATAATAAAAATTTTAATAAGGATTAAAAAATGGACGTATTCAATACGTCCATTTTTTTATGAAGGCATATTTAAAACATCGATGGCTTTTTTGACATCATTTTGAATTAAGTCATTTATTTTATATGCAGAATACTGCCCTTTTTTAGCTAAGAAATTGAATATATTTGTGTGCCAATCAATAACTGACAATAAATGTTTTACAAATATTTCTCTAAGCTCAGAAGTGGCAGTTTCAGTAATTGCGTGTGCATACATTTTAATTAATACTTTAGATGCAGATAATAAGTCCTCAGCAGCCATTTCACTTGCATACTTATTTTCTGTATCCCTTTCTCCAATTGTAAGATTACTCATAAACTTTAATAAATCACGAACATGATCTTCTAATTTACCGATAGAAGATATATATAATTCCTTTAATTCTTTGTCCTTTATATCCTTTGCATGACTTTTTAATTTGAAAAGATAATATGTTGATGCGGCTAGGATTTCATGTAATTCTAACGTTTCATGCCAAGCTAATGTTTTCATATTGTCCCTCCTTCCTGAGTACCAATCTATATTTATTATGAAATAGGAGAAAAAAGAACTAGAGATACAATATATAAAGACGAAAATGATAAGTGTTGAGGAGTATAGTAAGTAGAGTTTGGATTTGATAATATGGAAGAAAAAGACGAGGGATTAGTTGTATGTATATTGAAAGTATCATTCATCAATTAAGATTTTCCGTAGATAGTGTAATTTATATGATTGATTGTTTAAGCGACGATGACCTACATTATCGACCAATGGAAAATAAAAAATCAATTGGAGAGTTGGTTCAACATTTATGTGAACTAATTTCAGCTGATTTATTAATTAGTAGTGAAGCAACAAAAATAGAAATGGATGAGTTTTATGATTCAGTAAAATGTCATACGATTGTAGATTTAAAAGATTTGTTATTGAATGGTATGGAGAAGCTGATCAAAACTTATGAACCTTATAATGAAGAGGACTTAATGCAAAAAAAGTCGTCCTACTGGGGAGTAGAATATACTAGATTTGAATGGATGCTTGAAATATTAGTCCATTTTACGCATCACAGAGCGCAATTACATACATTAATCGTAATGAAAAATGGAGATATGCAAGTTTCTTTATTTGAGTAGTGAATGGAGATAAATAACGAAAACAAACAAGGAGAGGGGAAATTGTGTAACGTCATCCAATTCCCATCCCCACATTTTTAATCTCTTGTTTCGTGCTGTGGGTGCATAAATTGTTTTCCAGGTTCTCTATTTAATTTTTTTGATTCAATGATAGCTGTATTTTCTTCTGTCGCCCACCCAATATCATTTGTTGGATGGACCCATTCATCCCCAGCCATTACTGCAGGATCAACCTCATCGGACCAATTATTTAAAGGAGAATTAGGTGAACTGTATTTACTATCACCTATGACGACACCTTTTGAATTGATGAATGGTTCTTCCATTTTTACATCAGTTCCTTTAAAAGAAGGAAAGTTTGAAATATGCGGTAAAGTCTCATTTAATACTGGAGATTCAATTTTTTCATTATCTTTTTTTCTGCTCATTTTTATCACCTCGACTTACAATTATTATTAGCTTTTAAGTGAATTCAATACAAAAAGACAATACCAATAAAAATGGTATTGTCCTTATCGTTACACTTCCAAAGTGAAAAATGATGGTTTTAAGGTCTTTGGTGAAAAAAAGACTAACATTGCATATGAACCAGTTCTATATTCATTCGTTTGTAAGAAATGTTCGATATCAAATGAAATTGGTTCAATCATTGTATGTTTGTATAATTCTTTTTCATTTAAGTTAAGTTCTATGAATTCTTGACTTAACCATTCAGGCTGTTCAATTATTTGTTTATATATTCTTTTTGTAAAATCAATGTCAGTATGATCATCCCACCATGGTTTTCGAGGTTTGTATTTATGATTTAAGTAATAGTCTACTTTCATAATATCCTTGGTTAGCTTTACATTCTTAGTTGAATAATGGTTTAAAAACTCATTTAAACGTATAAATAAATCTTCAAGCTGATGACCTATTCGTGACCATCCACGTTCTTCCCAATAAGAGCCAAATAATTGGAAGAAATCAAATGGGCTTTCGAATTCATTTTCGATTAAGTACTCAATTGTATTGTTTGTTCTGTGATCATTCCAATATTTTTCAAGTACGTCCTCTACTTGCTTGATTTTCACGATATCTTCAAAAGATAGAATATTATTACCTAACACCTCGTAAGGAGCATAATCCATATAAACATAGTCATGTTCATGAGCTCTTAAGCGTACACCAGTACCGCGAAGCATTTTTAGGAACCCAAGTTGAAGTTCTTCCGGACGTAATGCAAAAACATCATTAAACGTTTGTCTGAATGAATGATAATCTTCTTCCGGTAAACCTGCAATCAAATCTAAATGTTGATCTATTTTTTCGCCATCTCTAACGAGTGTTACTGTTCGACATAATTTTTCGAAGTTCTGTCTTCTCATGACAAGTTCATTTGTAGCATCATTCGTAGATTGAACACCAATTTCAAATCGGAATAAACCTTTAGGCGCATTTTCATTTAGAAATTCAATTACTTCAGGTCTCATAATATCGCCTGTTATTTCAAATTGAAATACTGTACCTTCAACATGCTCATCAATTAAGAATTGGAACATGTCCATCGCATAGCTTCTACTGATATTAAATGTTCGATCAACAAACTTAAATACTTTTGCACCATTTGCCATTAAATAACGAATGTCATCTTTAATTACTTCACGATTGAAGTAACGAACACCTACTTCAATAGAAGATAAACAAAACTGGCAATTAAATGGACAACCACGACTCGTTTCAATATATTGAATTCTTTTTCCTAGATAAGGTAGATCCTCCTTAAAACGATAAGGCGATGGAATGGTTGTTAAATCTAGTTTTTCAGTTTGAGGTTTAATAATATTTAACCCATCTGCTCTGTAACCAATTCCACTGATTTTTGAAAAATCTTCTCCGTTATCAATCGCTTTAATTAAGTTTTTTACTGTAATTTCGCCTTCCCCAATAACAATTACATCTATTTCCTTTACTCGATCTAACCAGTATTGGACATCATAACTTACTTCAGGTCCACCGATAAAGATTGTTACAGTTGGGTCTATTTTTTTGTACATTTGAATGACTTCAATCGTTTGCTCGATATTCCAAATATAACAACTAAATCCAACTATTTTTGGTTTTTTCTTATATAAATCAGTAATGATATTCATACTTGGATCTTTAATTGTATATTCAGCAAGTTCAATATTATATTCCGGCTGAGCGTAAGCTTTTATATATCGAATTCCTAAATTTGTATGAATATATTTTGCATTTAATGTTGCTAATACGACTTTCATTTACATACCTCGTTTTTTATATTGGCCCCACATCTGTCTTATGCTTTTTGTTTGTAGCGGGTTCATAATTACCATAAGTATTAAACAGTCAAACATTTAGAATAGAGCCTTATTTTTAGTCGTCTTATTTTATCATAAAATGAAAGAATCTCTAAATGTAGATAATGTCAATTTATGAAAGGATGATATGGTTTATTGTTACTTTATGTTAAAACGGAAAAAGACAAAGTTGAATACAACGAAGGTGCGAGACTCCTGTGGGAATAGCGGGAAGGTAGAGACACAAAAGGCGTAGGCATGCCAAAACCACGACGTACTGTCGTAACGCATGAATGTTCCAAATCCTATGGACCCGAGGCTTAACCTTAAGCCCCAAGGAAAGGGAGCATCCTGAAGTAGAAATCACTAACGCATTCATTAATATCAACAGTAAAAAAACAATATTTTTATTACTTGAAAATTTATACAATCAACTACGGAATTATCACATTTGTAACATGATTTCATATAATTTACTAAACACAAAAAAGTTTCCCTAAGGAAAGAAAGGACAAAAATAATGAATCGAAAAATAGTGTTTTTTACAATCTTATGTAATAAATTTGGGGTATTGTCAAAACAAGAAGTAAAAAAAGTATTAAATCAATAGAGCTTATCAAAAAAAGAATATTGATGTAAATTATTGGAGTTTGTTCATTTATTTAGAACTATTGACAATGAAGTTGGATGCATGACATAATTTTAACAAATAGTAAGAATAGTTTGAATCTTTAAAGGCATGCCAATAGATAGTCTAACTAAATGGAGGTGTAAGAATGAGTTTATTCTTAGAACAGTGGAAGAAACTTGCGAATATTAAATGTGACTTGGCAAAGCGGGATTGGTTTTATGGTACTAGTGGGAATTTATCAATGAAAATTTCTGATGATCCATTATTATTCCTTGTAACAGCAGATGAAAAAGATAAAAGAGCGCGTTGTGATGAAGAATTTATTGTAGTTAATAACCAAGGGGAGCCAGTTTTTGATACAGTATTAAAACCCTCCCTTGAAACATTAATTCATGCCAATATTTATGAAAAGACGTCTGCTGCATGTGTGTTACACGTACATACGGTTGACAATAATATAATTTCTGAACTGTTTGGAGATGAAGGGAAAGTAGAACTTGAAAATAATGAAATGATTCATATCGTAACAGGCACTTATGCAAACAATAAAATTACGGTTCCAATCATTGAAAATGCACAGGATATGGAAGCGTTTAAACGCTCCTATACACCATTTTTAATGAATGATTATGGAGCAGTCCTAGTTAGAAACCATGGAATAACTGTTTGGGGAAGAACGCCTCTAGAGACGAAGAAATGGTTGGAAGGAATTGAGTTCCTTATTAGCTTTAAAGTTAAAATGATGATGATACAGGGACATAAAATTAAAGCTGGAAATTAAAATTGTAAAGCTAAAGATGTAATGATGTAGCTCATTATATTTTTAGCTTTTTTATTATATAATGAAAGATATAAAAACTCCGAAAAATTGTAGAGAAATCTGTAAAACCTTTGTTTAAAAAGTATTGAAATTTAATCTAAAATCAACAAACTTCTTTATTTATAATAAAATTTAATGTTTTTTTGAATTTATGGTAAGATTATATCAAATTTAATCAATTTAAGAAGGAATTCGTTGAAAGTCGTCTAATTAATAAATAAGAAGAACTAATATATATAATTGTAGAAAAAAACCTACTAAGTAAGTAAACTTAGTAGGTTTCATCTTGTATCACTTAACTGAATATGAGATAAAATGATGATTAGACAAAAAAATAATTCTTTCTATTATTCAGTATAGTTATTATTAACAATCCTGCGGAAGGGAAATAGTGTAAATGAATGAATCTCAACTCAGCCATTTATTATTATCAATCTCATTAAAAAGAGAAGAAATGGTATTTTTTGCGGAAACTAGAGGTTTGAATGAACAAATTACATTAAGGGCCAGTCAAGAATTAGATGAGCTTATTATTTCATACCAGAAAAACTCGGGGGGATTATCAAGCTGTATATTATCTTCGAAAAACCGTAATATGAAACAATAATACGTTCATAAAATAGATAGAGTATTTAATTGGAATTAAAGGAGTATTAGTATGAATGAGACAAATAGAGATGAAATAGAGCTTTCATTAAAACTATTTATTGTATTATCTCGAGCGCATAGAAAAATAAACGACTCTGCCAATAGATCGATTGCAGAATTTAATCTAAATCCGACTGAATTTGCTGTTTTGGAGCTACTGTACCATAAAGGGAATCAGCCCCTTCAGCATATTGGTGAGAAGATATTAATTGCGAGCGGAAGTATCACTTATGTTGTTGATAAGTTAGAGAAAAAGGGGCTTGTGGTACGAAATCCATGTAGCGCTGACCGAAGAGTTATTTATGCAGAAATTACAGATAGTGGTAATACATTAATGGACGAGATTTTCCCAATACATGAACAATTTTTACATGAACAAATGAGTGACTTGTCAAACGAAGAGAAAAATTTCTTAATTCACTTGTTAAAGAAAATAGGATATCATGAATCAAATGAAAAAAGCTCACTTTAGGTGAGCTTTTTTGATTGTCTTTATTTCGTATTTGGATTCGCGTTACTTGGAAGAACTAAAATTTCAACTCGTCTATTTTTTGCTCTACCTTTATTTGTATGGTTACTTGCAATTGGTTTATATTCTCCGTAACCTTTTGCACTAAATGATTGTGGTTTTAATTTTTTATTTTCTAACATGATTTTCATAAAGTTTACAGCTCGCGTAACACTTAGATCCCAGTTGTCTTGAAATAATTCATTTTTAATTGGGATGTTGTCAGTATGCCCAGAAATAATAACACTTAGAGGCGGGTTTGAAATCAGTAGATTAGAAATTTGTGTTGCAATGCTTCGTTCATTTGTTCGAACAATTGCGCTACCTGAATCAAATAAAACGTCATTCGTAATTGTAATTAATAAGCCTTCATCAGTTAATTGAGTTTTTAGACTGCCTTGAAGTTTACTATTCTTAATGTATTGGTCTACCTTTTCTTTTACTTCTTGTAGTTCTTTTTGAGTAGTTTCTCCATTACCTTTATTATCTTTTTCATTTGAATTCCCTTTTGTATTTTCTTGAGGGATTGTTTCAGCCGGGTAATTCATAACGCCAGTCCCACCATTGAAAATGGTTGTAAAGGAATCAGAGATTTGTTTAAACTTAGTTGCATCAACACTACTTGAAGCAAAAAGAACGATAAATAGTGCTAGTAATAAAGTTAGTAAGTCCGCGTAAGGAATTAACCAACTTTCATCAATATGCTCCTCGTGATCCTCATGTTTTTTCTTTTTACTCATCAGCTTTCTCTCCTGAGTTGATTAACATACGCTCTTTAATAGGTAAGTAAACTGCTAATTTTTGTTCTATTAATCGAGGAGGTTGACCTTCTAGTACTGATAAAATACCTTCAATCATAATTTCTTTTCTTTTAACTTCAGCTTTAGATTTTCGCTTTAACTTATTTGCAAAAGGATGCCATAAAACATATCCAGTGAAAATACCCATTAATGTTGCAACGAAAGCAGCTGCGATTGCATGTCCTAATAAATCAGTGTCACTTAAATTACCAAGAGCGGCAATTAATCCGATTACTGCTCCTAAAACTCCAAGTGTTGGGGCATATGTTCCTGCTTGTGTAAAAATTAAAGCACCAGCGTGATGACGTTCTTTCATTGCATCTATTTCTTCGTCAAGGACATCTCTAATATATTCTGGCGATTGTCCATCTATTGCTAATGTTAAGCCTGACTTTAAGAATGTATCTTCAATTTCATTTAATTTTGCTTCTAATGCTAAAAGTCCATCTCTTCTAGCTACAACAGCTAAATCAGAAAATAATTGGATTACATCTAAAACACTTTCTTTTTCTTCTTTACCAAATAAAATTTTAAATAATGCAGGTACTCTTTTTAATTCACTCATAGGAAATGCGATTGCTACTGCTGCAATTGTTCCAAGAATGATAATTAAGATGGCTGCTGGGTTCGCTAAAACAGCAGGCGAAACTCCTTTTAAAACCATCCCAACTCCAACTGCAATAAATCCTAATATGATACCTATAACCGAGCTTTTATCCATAGTCCCCAAAATTCCTCTCTCTATTAAATCTTTATGTTAGTTGTAGAATCATGTCAGTAAATCTGTTTTATTGTATAAAAATGTTACTTTTCATTTAGATTTATTGTAAATATTCAAATATAAAACGAAAAGGTCATATAGTATCATTTTTTTTACAACAAAACTCATCCTCTATATTACTATCGGATAAAATTAATACTTATCTAGTCATACGTTAATAATTTTAAATTTTCAGAAATTAGTTTAAGTTTTGGTTTTTTTACTAGACTTTTTTTTATATAATAGCAATATCACACAAAATGGAGGGATAATCATGAGTTTTAAAGATTACCAATACATTCGACCAAATATAAATAATTTTGGAGAAACGTTTAAAAAACGATTACAAGATTTTTATGATGCTTCAACAGTTTTTGAACAAGAGTTAGCAATGAATGAAATTAATGACTTAAGAAATGAATTTTCTACAATGGAAAATATTTGTGCAATTCGTCATTCTATTGATACGAATGATAAATTCTACGAAGAAGAGCAAGCATTTTTTGATGAAAATACGCCAATTGTTCAATCCTATGGCCAACAATATTATAAAGCCTTGATCAGTTCACCATTTAGAGAGCAACTAGAAGAAAAATATGGACAGCAATTATTTTCATTAGCAGAATGTGAAGTGAAAATTTTAAGTGAAGAGGTAATCCCAGATTTACAAGAAGAAAATAAATTAACGACCGAATACGGTAAATTAGTAGCTGCAGCAAAACTACCTTTCTATGGAGAAGTAAAAACATTAGCACAAATTTCAGCTCATTTCGAGGATAAGGACCGAGAAGTAAGAAAAGTTGCTTATGATACATACTTTGGTTATTTCTCAGAAAATCAGGATAAATTTGATTTGATTTTTGATAAATTAGTAAAAATACGTTCGAGTATAGCAAATAAACTTGGCTTCTCTAACTTTGTTGAATTAGCATACGCTCGTATGTTAAGAACAGATTATAATGCAAGCGATGTGAAAAAGTTTAGAGACCAAGTTTATGACACGATTGTACCAATTGCTACTGAATTAAGAGAGCGTCAAGCAAAGAGAATTGGTGTCGATCAGCTTTACTATTTTGATGATAAATTCGAGTTTGTAACAGGGAATGCAACTCCAAAAGGTAGTCCAGAGTGGATTATTGAAAACGGTAAAAAAATGTATGATGAGCTATCAAAAGAAACAAGTGAATTTTTCCAATTCATGCTTGATGAAGATTTATTAGATTTAGTTGCGAAAGAAGGTAAGCAGGGAGGAGGATATTGTACTTATATCCCAAACCACAAAGCACCTTATATCTTTTCTAACTTTAATGGAACTTCGGGAGATATCGATGTTTTAACACATGAAGCTGGCCACGCTTTCCAAGTTTACGAGAGTCGTAAGTTTAATACGCCAGAGTATTACTGGCCAACATACGAAGCTTGTGAAATCCACTCAATGAGTATGGAATTCTTTACTTGGCCATGGCAAGAAAATTTCTTTAAAGAGGATACTGAGAAATATTACTTTACTCACTTAAGTAGTGCCGTTACATTTATTAGTTATGGTGTTGCAGTTGACGAATTCCAACATGCAATCTATGAAAAACCAGAATTAACACCAGAGGAAAGACATAGTCTTTGGAAAGAACTAGAATCCAAATATTTACCGCATCGCGTAAATGATGGCAATAGCTATTTAGAAAAAGGTGGCTTATGGCAAAGACAAGGTCACATTTATCAATCACCATTCTATTACATCGATTATACTTTAGCTCAAATTTGTGCATTACAATTCTGGAATAAAATGCATGAAGATCGAGATGCAGCTTGGTCAGACTATGTTGGCTTATGTCAATTAGGTGGCAGTAAATCATTCTTAGGTTTAGTAAATGAAGCAAACCTAGAATCACCGTTTAATGAAGGATGTATTGAAACAACATTAGCACCGGTTAAAAAATGGTTAGATGGAGTTAATGATCATAACCTATAATAGGAAAAATCCGATTCGCACTTTGGAATCGGATTTTTTTTTGTAAACCACCTATTACTGTAATCGCTCCTTTTGAGATTAAATTCCCGTTGAAGTTGTCAGTGCTAATGGTAATAATGCTGCAATTGTAGCAAATGCTGTCATCAAAATCGGACGAAGTCGTGTTTTACCACCTTCAATAATAGCCTCACGAATAGGCAATTGTTTTTGATCAATATTTTGACTGATTCGATCAACTAATACAATTGCATTTGTCGTAACGATACCAATTAACATTAACAAACCAATCATTACACTAATTGACAATGGCTCACTGGCAATAAACAGAGCAACAAACGATCCTATCGGAACAAAAACTAATGCAGAGAGAATGATAAAAGGAATTCTAGCCTTACCAAAAGCAATTAACATGGTTAAATATACTAATCCGATAGCTACACCCATTGCAACTCCTAAATCCTTAAAGGTTTGCATTGTATCATCACTACCGCCACCACCTTAGGTGAACCAGCAAAAAACATAACATCATGTAATCTAGACATTACCTATTTTAAAACGCTATTTTCACATATGAATTTTGCATAAAATATGTAAAAGTGAAAATTACATATTTTATGCAATTTAGTGAAAGGATAAAAAACGAAATTACTTAAGGGGGTGGAATGATGACAAAATCAAAAAGTGAAAAAGAACGTTTTTGGAATGAAAGAAAAACGAACCAACAACCACATGAGAAAGTAAAATCTTTTAAAGAATTGGACAAAGAAACGAAATAGTAGAGAATTGCTCCTTTCAATTTTTTTAGTTTGCTTCATGTCCGAATTCTGAAAATTTTATCCAATTTACTCACATTAACAAATGTAATCATAAAAAAAAGTCCCGTGATGCACACGGGACTTAAGGATGATTTGAAAAGCTTATTATTCTACAATTTTCAAAAAAATGTAGAAGTATGTATTTAGATGGAAAGTATTGTTTCTATTAATTTTTGTCATTCTCTAAATTACAACAAAGCTTTACAATTTATTATTTGTTTAGCTAGTCTTTACAAGACGTAGCAACATCAGATTCATATTAAATTTAAACGTTACATTTCCAAGATATCCACTTGTCGAACGTCTTCTATTGATTATTTATTCTGCGGTTCTGACAATTTTATAGTTTTTATGGTTTACGACTGTTAACGGTTCCATTTCTAAATCTCTAAAGTTTTCCATTATTGAAATGTCTACTATGACAGAATTTTTATTCACTTTTTGAACTCTTCCTTTTAACCCTTGTTTAAACTCAATGATATTTCCAGCTTCTGCAATTTTCATGAGCGTATCTCCTATTAAAAAAGTTTTCATTTTACACCTTCTATAATGCATGAAAACGCTTTAAAGGTAAAGAGAAAATTCGATTTTTTTTACAATTTTGTCAATTTTAATGCAAAAATATGTTTAAAAATTACAAGAAGGGTAAAAAATGGATGTAGCACTTTTTGGAGGTTAGTTTGTTGAAGAAATGGATTGAGGATATTCCGTATGATTTAGAAGAAGAAATAAAAGAATTTGTTGGCAATAATACTTTGATTGGTGATCCATTTTTATTTTTTGATCAGATCATTGTCATTCCATTTTTTGAAATGCTCGTTCTACTAGGAGAGGGACATGCAAACGTTCAATTTGATTGTCTCGGTACTGGGTTAGAATTAATACCAAAAGCATTTTTAGTAGTAATAGATGGAGAAAGTGAAGTCATTTTAGTGAAGAATGACGATTCTAAGTTATTTGTCACCGAGAAAATATTAGATGTAACAATTTAGTTTTCATATAGTAACATCTTTGATAATGTTAGATGGGAGCTTTTAAACCGTAATCAAGATTAGATCTATTATTAAAGGGTGAGAATATGGAACAAAATGATATGTTGAATGCTATTGAGCAACTTATAAACGGTGAAATTAAACAAATCTTTATTAGTAAAGGAGATTTTTTAACCTTTAGACAAATTATTGTAAATCGAGAGGACTTTAAACATTTCCGAGGAATTGCTCAACATGGTGGAGATGTAATTTATACATATATAGAAGAAGCTAGAAGTTAACAAATATTTAAAAATATATAACTTTTTAAGAATTACTCATGTAACCACGTGCAAAAAAAAAAAGTTTTTTTGACTTTTTTGTTGTTTTGCAAGGTGTTATTGAGTATTTTTTTTATGTTTTTCGGTATGGTTCAATTGACAAAAAAATCGTTTTACACTTTATTGCACTCTTCTCCATAATTTGTTAAATTTCTCTTATTGTTTCATTATGAGTGAGTTTGTCGAAATGTTTATTTTTATATTTAGGAAACTATATATTGTGTTTGTTCTAAAAAGGTAATACAATATGTAGGTATATAACATGAGATTTTTCAATATTCATAAAATATTCTTACATATTAAATGAGGGTGATCCTATGGTGATAGTTTACAGTTCAATGACAGGCAATGTTAAGCGTTTTGTCAATAAAATTAGAATGCCGTCAATTCAAATAAAAGATGGACTAAAAATCGAAGAACCTTATATTCTTGTAACCTATACTACTGGATTTGGAAGTGTTCCAGACAATGTACATCATTTTTTGGAAAAAAATTCTAATTACCTAAGAGCAGTAAGTGCAAGTGGCAATAGAAACTGGGGAGATTCATTTGCAGCCAGTGCAGATAAAATTGCCAAAACATATAACGTACCGATCTTGTCAAAATTCGAAATGTCAGGGACAAGTCGTGATATACAATATTTTCTTGAGGGAGTGGAAAAGCTTGAGACATATTGAGCTAAATAATGAATTAACAATTAAAAAAGATGGTTTTTTTGATCTTGAAAAAGATAAAGAAGCGCTACTTTGTTTCTTAAAAGAAGTAGAAGATAGAAGAATACAATTTTCTTCTGTTAAAGAACGCTTACAATATATGACTCAAGAAAACTATTATTATCAAGTAGAATTAGAATACTCCCTAACAGAGATTGAAAGAATGTATGAACTAGTTTATCAAGCTGGATTTACTTTCCAATCATATATGGCAGCTTCTAAATTCTTTAAAGACTATGCATTAAAAACAAACGATGGAAAGTATTATTTAGAAGGATATGAAGATCGAATTGCAATCGTTGCTCTCTATTTAGGAAGAGGCAACATTGATAAAGCGTTAAACTTGGCGAAAATGATGATTCAACAAAACTATCAACCTGCTACTCCGACGTTCTTAAATGCTGGAAGAAGTAGAAGAGGGGAAATGGTTTCATGTTTTCTGCTTGAAATGGATGATAGTTTAAACTCTATCGGTTTTCAAATTAATACAGCAATGCAGCTTTCAAAAATTGGCGGTGGCGTTGCACTGAATTTATCTAAGCTTAGAGCACGTGGAGAACAAATCAAAGAAATTGATAACGCTGCAAGTGGTGTTGTTCCTGTAATGAAGCTATTAGAAGATTCATTCTCATATGCAAACCAGCTTGGCCAACGTAAAGGTGCTGGTGCAACATATTTAAATATTTTCCACTGGGACGTAATTGAGTTTCTTGATACGAAAAAAATTAACGCCGATGAGAAAAGCCGAATTCAATCTTTATCGATTGGCTTAATTGTTCCAAATAAATTCTTTGAACTTGCCGAAAAAAATGAGCCATTCTATGTATTCGCTCCATATACGGTTTACAAAGAATATGGCATTCATTTAGATGATATTGATATAGATGAAAAATACGATGAACTTTTAAATAACGATAAAATCAAAAAGAAAAAACTTGATTTATCAGCTCGTGATTTATTAGTTAAAATAGCTGCTATTCAACTTGAATCTGGTTATCCATATTTAATGTATAAGACAAATGCGAACGACCAGCATGCTTTAAAAGATATTGGCGAAATTAAAATGTCAAACCTATGTACAGAAATTTTTCAATTACAAGAAACATCTGAGATCAACAATTATGGTTCAGAGGATGTTATTAATCGCGATGTTAACTGTAACTTAGGTTCATTAAATATCGTCAATGTAATGGAAAATAAAGCAATTAGAGAGTCAGTTCATGTAGGAATTGAAGCATTAACAGCAGTATCTGATATGACTGAAATTGAAAATGCACCTACTGTTAAAAAAGCAAATGATGAACTTCATTCAGTTGGCTTAGGTGCAATGAATTTACATGGATATTTTGCAAAGAATGGAATTGCTTATGAAAGTGAAGAAGCAAAGGACTTTGCACGTACATTCTTTATGATGATGAACTATTACTCAATAGAGAAAAGTATGTTTATTGCAAAAGAAACTGGAAAAACATTTAAAGACTTTGAGAAAAGTGAATACGCAAAGGGTACTTATTTTGATAAGTACAAAACACAATCTTTTGAACCGAAAACAGAAAAAGTGAAAGAATTATTTAATGGAATTTATATTCCAAATGAATTTGATTGGGTTACATTAAGTAAGCAAGTACAAGCATATGGTTTATACAACAGCTACCGCTTAGCAATAGCTCCTACACAATCAATTAGCTACATTCAAAACGCTACTTCTTCAGTTATGCCAATTGTAAATGTAATTGAATCTAGAACTTATGCAAATTCAACAACTTATTATCCAATGCCTTATTTATCACAAAAGAGCTTCTGGTATTACAAATCAGCTTACGATATAAATCAATACAAATTAATCGATCTGATTGCTGAAATTCAACAACATATTGATCAAGGTATCAGCTCGATCTTATATGTAAATAGTGATATTTCAACTCGAGAACTAGCAAGATATTATATTTATGCTAATAAAAAAGGCTTGAAAAGTTTATATTATACGCGTACAAGAAAATTGAGTGTGGAAGAGTGTATAAGCTGCTCAGTCTGATCAATCGTCAAAGCGCAAATTATATAGAAAATAGAACGTAATATAAAATTTAATGAGTAAGTCTATGGAAAGCTCGTATATAGAGAATGTTAAAGTTACTACTTCTATATTTTCGGGCTTTCTTTAGTGAGTAGGGGGTCATTATAGATGAAAGCTGTTAACTGGAATAAAAAAGAGGATGATTTTAGTTTAGTATTTTGGAAGCAAAATTTATCGCAATTTTGGACTGAAGAAGAAATTGTAGTTTCGTCTGATAAGAATACGTGGAATACTCTTACTAAGGAAGAGCAAGATACTTTTATAAAAGTGTTAGGTGGATTAACTTTATTAGATACAAAGCAAGGTGGAGAAGGGATGCCACTAATTTTAGTACACTTAAAAAATTTACAAGCAAAAAGTGTACTAGCTTTTATGGGGGCAATGGAAGAGGTCCATGCAAAAAGTTATTCACATATTTTTACAACGCTAGCAACTGAAGATGAAATTGATCAACTTTTCAAATGGATTGATGAGCATCCAATCTTAACGAAAAAATCTGAGTTAATCTCTTCATATTATTTAAATTTATTAAAGCGCGATGTAACTTCAGAAGAATTATATATGGCAATGGTAGCAAGTGTGTTTTTAGAGAGTTATTTATTCTATAGTGGATTCTTCTATCCGTTGTACTTAGCTGGCCAAGGAAAAATGACAGCAAGTGGTGAAATTATTAACTTAATTCTACGTGATGAAAGTATTCACGGCGTATTTGTTGGTATACTTGCACAACAAATTTATGATGAATTTTCAGATGAACAAAAAGCTCGACTATATAAAGAAACAATGTCATTATTAGTTCAGTTATATGATATTGAATTACAATATACTGCTGAAATTTATGAATCAATCGGTTTAGTGGACGAAGTAAATAAATTTATTCGTTACAATGCAAATAAGGCATTAATGAATTTAGGATTCGAAGCATATTTTGATGATGAAGATATTAATCCTATCGTCTTAAATGGACTAAAAACTGATACAAAGAATCATGACTTCTTCTCTGTAAAAGGAAACGGGTATGTAAAAGCAGTTACAGTGGAAAAATTGTCAGATGAGGATTTTATTTTTGAATTTTAAATACGTTGGGAAGTATGGAATATGAAGGCTTTAGTTTTTAGAGAATTTGGTACGTCAGATGTTTTAACGTATGAGGAAATCGCTAAACCAACGATTTCTGATGATGAAGTATGTATTGAAATGAAAGCTGTTGGCGTTAATTTTGCAGATATTTATCGTCGCAAAGGAAATTATCATTTAGCGGGGAACCCACCTTATATTTTAGGATATGAAGGTTCAGGTATCATATCTGAAATAGGATCATCAGTTACAGGATATAAGGTTGGAGATCGCGTAGCATTCGCTGATGTTCCATATGCTAATGCAGAGTATGTTGTAGCAAAAGAAACACATATTGTACCAATTCCAGATGAAATTAGTTATGAAATAGCAGCTTCTGTTATGCTTCAAGGTTTAACAGCACATTATTTAATTAATGACAGTTATCAAATCAAACCAGGCGATACTGCACTTGTTCATGCCGTTGCAGGTGGGGTAGGTCAATTACTTACTCAGATGATTAAATTAAAAGGTGGAGAGGTTATCGGATTAACTTCTTCAAATGAAAAAAAAGAAAAAGCACTTTCTATTGGTGCAAATGAAGTACTACTATATAACGAAGATTGGGTTTCATTAACAAAAGAATTAACGAAAAAGAAAAACGGTGTAGACGTAGTATACGAATCTGTTGGTTCTACTATTATGAATAGTTTTAAAGCAACAAAAATACACGGAACAGTTGTTTTTTATGGTATGGCTGGTGGAGACCCAGTTCATATCGACCCTAGAATGTTAATGGATACTTCAAAAACATTAACTGGTGGAGATCTTTGGAATATCCTTATTTCGAAAGAAGAAAGATTAAGTAGAAGTAAAGAGTTGTTTAATTGGATTGCAAACAAACAAATAATTGTTCAAACACCAACTATTTTCCCATTGAAAGATGGAAAGCTTGCGCATGATTTATTAGAAAGTCGAAAATCAACTGGTAAAATCATTTTAACAGTCTAAAGAATTTTTTCATTTTCCCCTTATATGTAAAGTAAAGGGGGAGGAAAAAATGGAAATTTGGATGAGTATGATAAAAGAAGTTGGATTTCCAATCGGAGTGACACTTTATTTACTATATCGTATAGAACAAAAACTAGATCATGTGATTCTATCAATAAAGGAATTACAAAAATCAGCTGTACCATAAATAAAGAATTGAGTTTGCCATTTTGCTTTTGCAAAGTGGCTTTTTCATTTTTAAATTTTAGAAAGAAAAAAATAGCATCAAATGACGCTATTTTTTGGTTGTATTTAATTGGTTGGTAAAGAAATGGTAAATGTTGTTCCATTACAACTACTAGTAGCAGTTATGAATCCACCGTGATTTTGTATTATCTTTTTTGTTAGTGATAATCCAAGTCCAGTACCCTCATCCTTTGTAGAATAGAAAGGATCGAATATAAAAGGTAAAACTGTCCTAGGTATACCACAGCCATTATCCTTAAAAAGAATCACGATTTCATCATCGATTACATGAGTTTCGATTGTAATCAGTAAATTTCCGTCTTTTTTAGCATCCAATGAGTTATGGAAAAGATTTAGAAATACTTGAACGAGTTGATTTCGATCAAAGAAAACTTTATATTTATGTAAATCTTCAGAGAGGTTATATTTAATATCTACATTATTTATAACCGTTTCACTAAAAAATAATTGCTTAATGTAGTTTAAAAGAAAATCGTTTAAGCAAACAGGCTCTGGTTTATAAGGTGCGTTTTTAGTAATCGATAAAAAGTCAGTAATGATGCCATTCGCACGATCTAACTCAGGGATTAAAAGGTCATTAAATAATTGTTTAATTCGATCGGGTGCTTCTTCTTGAACAAATTGTAGATACCCTCTAACAGTCGTTAATGGGTTACGAACCTCGTGTGCAATGCCAGCAGCTATCCTACCAGAAATGGCTAGTTTCTCAGAGTCTCTAGCATCATTTAAAAAATGAAATATACCAATAACACTTTCAATTTGATTATTTACATCACGAAGAATTCTAGTATTAACGATTCCATAATTCTTATTTAAAATCTCATGATGATAAATTTCTTTTCCTGAATAAAGCGTTTTAAGAAGTGCAATTTCCTTATCTTCAATTCTTAGTAATTCTCTAATATGTTTACCGACGTATTCATCAATATCTACTTTAAAGTCTCTGGCACATTGATCATTATAAAATTGAATGATACCATTTTGATCAATAAATAGAATATGATGAGGAATTGCGTCAAAGATTTTTTGAAGAATTGCTTTATTTTTTAACATGAATGAAGAAAAGGTAACTGTAAGCTCATCTAAAAAGTCGGGTCCATTGTGTGATAAAGAATTATTATTAATTAAATTTAGGTAATTTTCTGAAAAAAACGAACCTGGTGTAATAGAAGAAAAAATCTTTTCATACATCTCTACTTTTTCCTCTAATTTAGCTACTTTAGCTTTTAAATCTTTTACGGTGTCCGTATTCATTTACACTATACTCCTATTTCTACTAAAATAAGTTTATACTAAACAGTATTATATCAAATAATTCTGTTTATTTTAATGGATATTAGTAATAATTATATAATAAAAAATGTTTTATGGGAGCGGTTTATGGAAATTAAAATTGGCGTGACTGGATGGGGTGATCATGATAGTTTATACCCTGAACGTATTCATTCATCAAAAAAACTCCGACAATACTGTAATCACTTTCCGATAGTAGAAATTGATTCATCCTATTATAGTATTATGCCACAATCTAATTATCAAAAATGGGCGAATCAAACAACGGCTGATTTTTCATTTATCGTAAAAGCATACGGAGGAATCACTGGACATGCTAGACAGAATTATTCAAAGGAAGAACAAATAAAATTATTGAAGCCTTTTCTTGATTCAATTCAGCCTTTGATTGAAAACAATAAATTGAAGGGCGTTCTGTTTCAATTTCCACCATGGTTTAATTGTAAAAAGGAAAATGTTGAATTTTTAAGAACAATAAAAAGTGAGATAACATCTGTTCCAGCAATATTGGAATTTAGAAATCAATCATGGTTCTTTCCACAATTTGCTGAACAAACTTTATCATTTATGAAAGATGAAGGATGGATTCATTCAATTTGCGATGAGCCTCAAGCTGGAATGGGAAGCATACCAACTGTACTAAAACCAACAAACAAAGACTTAACATTAATTCGATTTCACGGAAGAAATGTATACGGTTGGAATCACAATGGCCAAGAAAATTGGCGTGAAGTTAGATATTTATATCGCTATAATCGAGATGAACTATGTGAATGGGTTGATAAACTGGAAACTTTATCAAGGGATACGAAAGAGGTATGTATCCTGTTTAATAATAACTCAGGTGGAGATGCAGCAGATAATGCGAAGGAATTAATGAAGCTGCTAGGTATTGAATTTGGTCCATCCTCAACCGAGCAGCTTAAATTATTTTAATTTGCTATTCTGTATAAGATTGTTGCTTTTTAGATTAAAATACAAAGACAAAAGTTGGTTACAACGGAAGGTGCGAGACTCCTGTGGGAAATGCGGGAAGGGTGAGACCCCGGAGGGCACCGAGGAGGCTCAGCTCACGCCCCACGGAAAGGGAGCAACCTGGAGTTGTGATCAACTAACACATTCTTAATAAACAACAATTGATACAAAAAACAATCTTTTAATTAGTTTTACGTAATAAATAAATAGCGCTTATGTTAATCAGTAAGAATGCAACAAAAGCTAACATTGGAATTGTAATAAAGCCAAATAAATTTAAGTAATCACCTGTACAAGGAACTGGTCCACATTGCGTGGCAGTTTCTTTCATAGCTGGTACTTTCTGGATCAGAATATGATAGATCGAAATGAACATACCAATTACTGATAATGGTAAGATATAAACAATGTCCTTGACTTTATTTTTATAAAAAGCAATTCCAATTATAAAAACAATAGGATACATGAAAATACGTTGATACCAACATAAAGAACAAGGGGTCCAGTGATTAATAATTGAAAATGATAAACTACTAAGTGTTGCGACAATGCTTACAATCCAAGCAAAAAATAATATTGATTGATTTTTTTTCATAAACTACCTTCCTAAAATTAAAATTGTTAGTACTATCATTGTACAATCGTTTATGAAAAATGTGGAATAAAACAACATATAAATCATTCATAAAAAGGACAAATAAAAAAACCTGGAGTTCATTTCCAGGCTTTTTTTAATTCATTTTTATTATGCGATAGCAGCGTCTAATGCGATTCGAATCATATCATTAAACGTTGTTTGTCTTTCTTGTGCTGAAGTTTCTTCACCAGTAAAGATATGGTCACTTACAGTTAATACAGTTAATGCATCAACATTATATTTTGAAGCAATTGTATATAATGCAGTCGTTTCCATTTCAACTGCTAATACACCATAATCACCTAATTTTTGAACCATATCCATGTTTTCTCTATAAAAAACGTCAGCTGTTAACACATTACCAACTCTAACGTTTAATCCTTGATTTACTGCTCCATCATATGCTTTCTTTAATAAATCGAAGCTAGCACATGGTGAAAAGTCAAAACCAGGGAATGTTAAACGATTCATATTAGAATCTGTACATGTTGTCATTGCAATAATAACATCACGAACTTTAACATCCTTTTGGATTGCACCACAAGTACCTACACGAATTAATTTCTTCACTCCGTAACTATTAATTAACTCATTTACGTAAATACCAATTGAAGGAATCCCCATTCCAGTTCCTTGTACTGAGATTCTTTCACCTTTATATGTACCAGTAAATCCAAGCATTCCACGAACTTCATTATAGCAAACTACATCTTCTAAAAATGTTTCTGCAATATATTTAGCTCTTAATGGATCCCCAGGTAATAATATTTTATCGGCAATTGCACCTTGTTCTGCTCCGATATGTACACTCATCGAAAAACCTCCTAATAAATCATAAAATAGATAAACTATCTGCACACTTATTTAGTTTTTACATTTCAAATAAAAAACATTCTCAATTGAACTGATACTTAAAGGAAAAAAGATAGATCACGTAGTACTTATTAAGTATAGAATATATGAAAAACAAAATAATCCAGTTTAGATAATTTATGGGAAAGTTTTATTATTACATAAGTAAGAAAATAATGAAAGAGGTTACAAAAAAAAGTCACTATTCAGTGATTATGAGCTTAATTAGCAAGGAAAATATAAAGTTTGGGTGAAACCTGAGTAAAATTGATTACATGAAGAATAAAGAAACATACTGTTTACTATTTAAACTATTCATACTAAATATCTTGAGAAAAAGCTAGAGTCTAGTTCTATATATAAAGGAGACGAAAAATGAAATTTAGATATATAGCAACTTTATGCGTAGGTATATTAGTTTTCTTAATTTTAGGTAATAGTTTATTGAAAGGTAATAGTCGTTTTTCTAATGGTAATAGTAAAACCAGTGAAATACATGTGGAAAAAGTAAAATGGGATTTAGGTGTCGGTAAAGAATCACAGGAAGTAAAAATTTATGCCAAGTCAATGAGTATCGCGCAGCGAGAGAAAATTAAATTTTATATTAGTTCAGATCAGCTTAATACTTATAAAATTATTGAGCCTGTATATAAAGGGAATAATCGTTTTGCTTTTAAATATCCTTTTAAAAAAAAATCAACATATTATATTAGTGCTTACTTAGATGAACAAACAATCGATACAAAAATATTTCAAGACGATAAAGAAGTAAATTTAGAGTTATATCCAACTTCTATTTTAACGTTGAAACAACCAAAGTATCATGTTACTTTACTGTTTAACTCGTTACAAACAAAAAAGAATAATGTCCTCACTTTCGATTTTAAGCAGTTTAAAAGTCATCATCCTAGATTGAAAAATCATCAAATTTATGTAATAGGTGAAGATGGGTTATTTTTTAAATCCCTTACAAACTCTTCTCAAAAAAATAAGCTAAAATATGAATTAACCTTCCCAAAAGAAGGAATGTATGTATTATTTTATGAATTTGAACTAAACAATAAAAAAGAGAACTTTCAATATATAATAGATGTAAAAGACAAAGTTAATTAAGGAGTCTACAATGCACAACATATTAAAAAATTCTAAAGTATTCGTATTTGATTTAGATGGAACATTGTATGATGGAACAGATCATTACGATTACTATGCAAATCTTTTATCGAAAGAAATTAGCGAAGATAAAAGGGAGTTTTTTCTGAAGGATTATCAAAAAATAAAAGATATGGATCATGCATTAACAATAGGCAAGGTGTATGATTCAAAATTGGATACTATTATTACGCTAGACCCTATCACGATGAAACCGATACAAGTCCATACTTGGGAAGGCCAACTCTTATCAAGAGAGAAATTACCAATTGATTATAATGAACAAAACCTATTTGATTTACCGTTTATTCCGGTTGGTGATGGTTGGTGGCTACCACTTGTAACTAGTTACCATTACGGTGCAAGAGATGTGTATCATTGTTATGATCAAACAAAGGAATATATGGCCACAAGCGAATTTGTGATACCGTATATAAAAGGATTAAAAGAAGCTTTACTATCAGTTAAACATGAAAAGAATTTAGTGTTGTTAACTAATTCGGATCGAGCGGATGTTACAAGATTACTGGGACTATTAGGACTTACAGATCTTTTTGATTTAGAAATTACGGATGGAAAAAAGCCATTAGAAACTGAGAATCATCTTAAAAATATCTTGAAAAAATATAATGTATTACCACATGAAGTTGTTTCAATTGGTGATAACTTTATGAATGAAATTTCACCTGCATTAAAACTTGGAATGCATGGAATTTATATTACAAATCAGCCATTTGAACAATTTAGTGAGACATTGCTTGTTGTTAATCGGTTAGAAGACATCTTTAAAACGCTGTGATAAATTCCAGCGTTTTTTTATTTTACTTAATCTAGTTTAAAGTAAATGTATAGAAAAATTTATCAAATTGTTAAGTAGAATGATACATACTTTTGTTTTTACAATGAGAAAATAATAGTAGGAGGAAGTGAAATGGACATGAAAAAGAATTGTTACTCTCTACTGTTATGTATATTAGTCCTTTTTACAACTTTTTTAGGTGGAGTAAAAATTGATGCCAGATCAGTGAATTATGGATATATTACTCATCCGTTACTAGTCTATTTTTTTGATGTAGGTCAAGGCGATAGTATTTTTATCAATCTACCTAATGGAAAAACTGTGCTGATTGATGGTGGAGATGTTGAACATGGCAATGCAGTAATTAAGAAGCTAAAAAAGCTACATATTGATAGGATTGATTTATTAGTCAGTACACACCCCGATATCGATCATATTGGTGGTTTATTAAAAGTAATGAATCAAATAAAAATTAATTCGATATTAGATAGTGGGAAAAAGTATAATTCACATTCGTATTACCTGTACAAGAAAGAGGCATTTCAAAAAAATATTCCGATACAGATAGCAAAAACGAACGACAAAATAGAACTAGATCCTAATGTTGATATGACTGTATTAAATAGTGGTAAGCCATCAAGAACAAATAATGATAGTTCAATTGTCTTAAAAGTGGCTTATGAAGAAATCTCAATCTTATTAACTGGTGATATTGAAAGTAAGGCTGAGAAACGATTAATCAAAAATGAAAATATAGATGCACAAGTATTAAAAATTCCACATCATGGTTCTCGAACGTCAACGTCAGAATCATTTCTTTTTGCAGTAAATCCATCTGTAGCAATTCTTTCGTACGATAAATTCAACTTATTTGGACATCCTCATCGCTCTGTCATGAAACGTTTAAAGCATTTAGGAATCAAACAATTCGCCACAGAAGATTATGGTGATATTGAATTATCAACAAATGGAAAAAAATTATATATTGAAAAAGAAGAAGTATTAGTGAATCCATAGTGGTTTAATCGGTACTTTTTCTTTTTTTTGTTGGTAGTAAGTATTCGTCGACTGTGAGCTGAGCCTCCTCAGATGGCCTCCAGGGTCTTAGCTTTCCCACATTTCCTATGGGAGTTTCGCACCCTTCCGTTGTCATTAACTTCTGTCTAATCTAAATAAAAAAGCATTATTCTATTTGAAATAAACCAAATGAAAACAAGTTCAATGGATAAATCAAATTATTGAGTTGATATACAAGTTAGGAGCCGAAATATTCTTAATATAACATTAACTACATAAACTTGTTATGTAGTATAGACAACTAGGTGTATATATCATAAAATATAAGTAAGCAAGGAATCAATCAAACTAAAACGAATCAGAATGTGATTTAGGAATAAGCAAAGACTATTTTCTAAATGAAATGATGAAGTACTTCCCTCGAAAAGGAGGAGGAAATGATTTGAAGTCAATTATTAATGTGAAAATTTATACTGGTAAAGAGGTAATTGAAAGTGGATTTATTCGGTATGACGAGAAAATAATGAATATCGGTCATATGGAGAATTTTGTGGAGCAAGGTGAGACAATCGTCGATGGAACAGGAACAATATTGATTCCAGGTATGATTGATGTTCACATTCATGGTGCATATGATGTAGATGCGATGGATGCAAACCCTAGTACTATTGTAAAGATGAGTAAAGAAATGTTGAAAGAAGGAGTTACGACTTTTTTTCCAACAACTATGACTCAATCTCATTCAAATATTAAAAATGCTTTAAGTGCTTTAAAAGAAGCAAAAGAACTTGGTGCTCACTTCGAATATATACACTTAGAAGGACCATTCGTTAATAAAGAAAGAGCAGGAGCACAACCTCTTGAGTATATTGTAAATCCTGATGTGGATTTATTTAAAATGTGGCAAGAGGCTGCAGGTGGACTGATTAAATTAGTTACTTATGCACCTGAAGTAGAAGGAGCAAATGACTTAGAAAAAGAATTCCAAAAAACAGGTGTCATTGGTACAGTCGGACATTCTGATGCCATTGGGGCAGATTTTGAAGGTAAAAAAATTACCCATGCAACACATTTATACAACCAAATGAGACCAATGCATCACCGTGAGGTCGGTACAGTCGGTCATGTTTTACTAGATGATGAGGTAATGGTGGAAGTTATTCCAGATGGCATTCATATTCATCCAGATATGGTTAAACTTGCATACCGTTTAAAAGGTGCGAAAAAAATTAGTGTCATCACCGATGCAATGAGAGCCAAAGGCTTAGCTGATGGTGAGTACGAATTAGGTGGCCAACCGGTATTTGTAAAAGAAAATAGTGCAAGATTAGCCGACGGTACATTAGCTGGTAGTATTTTAAAAATGGATGATGCATTTAGAAATATAATGAAATTTACAGGCTGTACTCCTGAAGAAGCAGTTCAAATGACATCGGTTAACCAAGCTGAGGAATTTGGATTAGTGAACAAAGGGGCATTAGAAATTGGTAAAGATGCTGATTTTGTTCAAATGACAGCTGAATATAATGTAATTGATACAATAAGACTTGGTAAATCTATGGATGAGGTGAAATAAATGAACGTAATCGTCGTAAAAAATGCAGAAGAAATTGCGAAAGTTGCATATGAAAAAATAGTTCAAGCTTTTGAAGGTAAACAGGAATTCACATTAGGTTTGGCAACGGGAGGATCTCCTCTTGGTATTTATGAATTATTCCGACAACACAAACCAAATGTTTCACATGTAATGACAGTTAATCTTGATGAGTATGTAGGATTAGCAGAAGATGATCAAACGAGCTATCACACATATATGGCAGAACAACTTTTTAATCATTTAAACTTTAAAGAGAATCATTTACCAGATGGAAATGCAAAAGACTTAGATGAGTCTTGTCAAAAATATGAAGAATTACTACTAAAACATCCAGTGGACTTACAGTTATTAGGTATTGGTGAGAATGGACACATTGGTTTTAATGAACCAGGTACACCATTTGATACGCCTACACATATCGTTGAGCTAACAGAATCTACTCGAAATGCTAACAAAATATACTTCGAAAATGAAGAGGATGTGCCTACTCATGCTGTAACAATGGGGATTGGTTCAATTCTTCGTGCGAAAGAAGTTGTTCTTATTGCATCAGGTATAAAAAAGGCAGAAGCGGTAAAAGAGATGATTCACGGAAGAGAAGATCTAAACTGTCCAGCAACTGCACTTCAAAAACATAGCAATGTAACAATAATTGTTGATGCAGAAGCATACTCACTTTGTGAAAATAAATGATGTTAGATAAAAATTCGCCTCTACCGATTTACTTTCAAATACAAGAGTTTCTTAGAAATAAAATTAGCTCAGGGGAATGGTTACCTGGAGAACGTATTCCTTCTGAGCAAGCATTAAGTGAGATGCTAAATGTAAGCAGGATGACGATTAGACAGGCATTAAATAATCTTGTTAAAGAATCACTAATCAGTCGAAAGCGCGGAATAGGAACGTTTGTATCTGTAAAAGATGGTATTGAAGTAGAGGAATCATTAAAGTTTCTAAAAAGTTTTTCAGAAGATATATCTTCAATTGGCTTAACGCCAACAAATCAATTATTAGGTTTTTCAACAATGGAAGCTGATGAGTATTTAGCTGAAGTTTTATCGATTGATATTGGTTCTGAAGTTTTTAAAATTGAACGTTGTCGTTTAGCAAATGATCAACCAATTGCAATTGAAACCACATATATTCCAAAAAACTTAGTAAATAGAATTGATGAACAGGTGTTTAACCATTCTTTATATGAATATTTTGAAGTGTCATTAGGTTATTCAATTGAAAAAGCGACGAAATGGATAAAAGCTTCGTTAATGACAGATAGTGATGCCACGATCTTAGAAGTAGCTGAGGATTCTCCTGCTTTAGAACTACATCAAATTACGTATATAAATGGCGACATACCGTTGGAATATGTAAGTTGTATTTATCGTGCAGACCGTTACCGGTTTACGATAGATATCGAAAGAACATAATAAAAGGGTGCTTATTAAAAGCACCCTTTTTCGTTATTTAATCTGTAATGCTATTTTTACTGCTTCAGAAACAGAAGGAACAACATAAGCTGCGTGTTGTTTAACAGCATCATCAGCATTTTCCATTGCAAAGCTGTTTGGTGTTAATTCGAACATTGAAATATCATTATAGGAATCACCTACACAAGCAATTTCTTCTGGTTTAATGTCTAATTTATCAATTAAAATTTGAATTGCTGATCCTTTACTTACATTAGCAGGAACAATATCTAAACAGTTTTTTGCTGAAATAAATGAAGTAATATATTCTGGAAGTTCTTTTTGTAGCTCAGCTTGTAATTCAAGTAGATCATCATCTTCACCAATTACTACATATTTTTTAGGTGTAATACTATTTCCTAATTCTTCTTTTAATGTTTTTAGTTCAACGGCTTTCATGCTTGAATTTTTTTCAATCTCGTGAACAAGATCCGTTTTTTCTTCGATGTAATATGTAGTATTGTCAGCAACATAACGTAAAAATTTATTCGAAGTGATCATATCATAAATTTTACCAACTACAGTTGGGTGGAATGTTGCATCTAATAATGCCTCTCCGTCGTTTGAATAAATATAAGTTCCATTCATACTAATTCGATGGAAATTACCTTCTAATCTTTCCATAATCTCGACGATTTCATAATCTAATCGACCTGAGGCAAAACAAAGAATAACACCTTGATTGACAAGTTCCTTTAACGCCTCAACATCGTGTTCAAAGAGTTTTCCGTGATGGAACATTGTACCATCTAAATCACTTACAAATAATTTAATCATCGTTTTTAAGCACCTACTTGTTATTTTTTTTACTTTTATATTCTATCCTACTATATTAAAGATGCAAAACATTTGAATATTTTTTGTATAAAAATTATTCTTTTAACTCAATTTTTATTTAAACTATTTTTTTTAATATTGTGTTATGATAATAAAGCTAATTTTTAAAATGGGGGTGGTATAAAGAAATGTCGGAGTTCTATACAATTAAAAAAGTTTTAAATAATAACGTTCTTATTGCTAAAAATTCAGACCACCCAGAGGTTATCCTATTAGGTAAAGGCATTGGTTTTAATAAGGCAAAAGGCGATCAAATATTAGATGGTGTAGTTGAGAAAATGTTCGTCTTAAAAGATGAACAGAAACAAAAACAGTATAAATCTTTAATCGGCATAATGGATGAAAAATTGGCCGGTACATTACAACAGGCTATTTACATCATTGCAGAGAAGACAGGAAGTACGTTAAATGAGCAAATACACATTGGATTAACTGACCATTTAATATATGCGATTAAAAGAATTCGTGAGGGTTATATTGTTGAAAATCCATTCCTACAAGAAACAAAAGCAATGTATCCTGAATATTTTAAGATTGCTGAAGAAGTAATTGAATTAATCAATAAAGAAATAGATATCAATTTACCGGTAGAAGAGGTTGGCTTTGTTACACTACATATTGTAAGTAACTTATCCAAAGAAATCGTATCAGATGTAAATAAGTTTTCTCAGATCATTAAAGAATTAGTTAAGTATATAGAAGATTATTTGAAAATTGAAATTGATAGAAATAGTATTCATTATTCTAGATTAGTGCGTCATTTGCGGTTTCTAATTGACCGTATTTCACATGGTCAATCTTCAGATGAGTCACCAGCACTCGCCATTATTCTAAAAAAGGAATATCCCGTTTGCTATGATTTAGCATGGAAAATACTAAAATCAATTGAAAGTTCTTTAAACCAAAAAGCTAGTGAAGCAGAAGTAATTTATTTAACAATACATTTAGAAAGACTCGTTCAAAGCAAAATAAAAAAATAAATAGTACTTTATGCTTGTATTTTTTTTAAGACGTAGATATAATGAAAGCGAAATCATAACAAATAACTGAATAAAGTACACATAATACGTGTTACTGATTCGATCAGGCATGAGTAGAAAAGATGTGAATGAATTAATCCGGGTAGGGGAAACTATATCCAGATTATGTTTCAATCACTTTTCTAACTCATGCCTTTTTGTTTTGGATAAAAGGAGGATAACAATGTTTAAGAAAATCTTTGGCGTTTTACAAAAAGTTGGTAAAGCATTAATGTTACCAGTTGCAATTCTACCAGCTGCCGGATTATTACTTGCATTTGGTAATGCATTTCAAAATCCGCAAACATTAAAGTACTTACCATTTTTAGATGCATCATGGTTCCAATTAGTTGCAAGAGTTATGGAACAATCTGGTGACATTATTTTCGGAAATTTATCACTATTATTTGCAGTAGGGGTTGCTGTTGGACTTGCTGGTGGTGAAGGCGTAGCAGGTTTAGCTGCAATTGTTGGTTACTTAATTATGAATAAAACAATGAGCGTGTTCAAAGACGTTGGACAGTACATTGTTTTAGATAAGACTTTAAATATTGCAAAATTTGATGATCCATCTTATGCATTTGTATTAGGTATTCCTACATTACAAACTGGCGTATTCGGTGGTATTATTGTCGGTATTCTTGCTGCATGGGCATATAACAAATACTTTGAAATTGATTTACCTTCATACTTAGGATTCTTTGCAGGTAAGCGTTTTGTACCAATTGCTACAGCAGCATTTTCAGTTTTACTTGGTATTTTAATGTGTTTCATTTGGCCACCTATTCAACACGGACTAAACACATTTTCACATAATATGATTGATGCGAACTTAACATTATCAGCATTCATTTTTGGTGTCATTGAACGTTCGTTAATACCTTTTGGTTTACATCATATTTTCTATGCACCATTCTGGTTCGAGTTTGGTTCATACACTGATAAAGCAGGTCTAGTTGTACACGGCGATCAAAAAATCTTCTTTGCTCAATTAAAAGACGGTGTAGAATTAACAGCTGGTACATTCATGGTTGGTAAATTCCCATTCATGATGTTTGGTTTACCAGCAGCAGCTTTAGCGATGTATCATGAAGCAAAACCAGAAAATAAAAAAATCGCTGGTGGTATTTTAGCATCAGCAGCATTAACATCATTCTTAACAGGTATAACAGAACCAATCGAGTTCTCATTCCTATTCGTTGCACCAGTATTATTCGGTATTCATGCAATCTTTGCTGGTCTATCATTTATGATTATGCAAATATTAAATGTTAAAATCGGGATGACTTTCTCTGGTGGTTTAATTGATTACTTATTATTCGGTGTTCTACCTAATAGAACTGGCTGGTGGTGGGTAATCATCGTCGGTTTAGTACTAGCTGTAATTTACTACTTCGGTTTCCGTTTTGCTATCAGAAAATGGAATTTAAGAACGCCTGGGCGCGAAGAAGCTGTAACAGAAGAATCAACAAGCAATACACCTGCAAGTGAATTACCTTATGAAATTTTACAAGCACTAGGTGGAAAAGATAACATTGCTTCATTAGATGCATGTATTACTCGCTTACGTGTTCAAGTAAATGCAAAAGATGAAGTAAATAAAGATCGACTGAAAGCATTAGGTGCTGCAGGTGTACTTGAAGTTGGAAATAATATTCAAGCAATCTTTGGTCCTAAATCAGATACATTAAAAACACAAATTAAAGATATTATGACAGGAAAAAGACCTGTTGTGACGAATGAAGATAATAAAGTAGTTACAAATAATCCATCAACTGATGAAGAAATAATTAATCCGATTGAAGGTGAAATCATTCCGATAACTGAAGTGCCTGATCAGGTATTTTCTGGAAAAATGATGGGTGATGGTTTTGCTATTATTCCTTCAGAAGGTACTGTTGTTTCTCCAGTAGATGGTGAAATTGTTAATGTATTCCCAACTAAACATGCGATCGGTATTCTATCAAAAGGTGGAAAAGAAATCTTAATTCACATTGGTATCGATACTGTTAAATTGAATGGTGAAGGCTTCGAAGTGCTAGTTGCACAAGGAGATAAGGTTACAAAAGGTCAACAATTAGTAAAAGTTGATTTACACTTTATTCGTGAGAATGCACCATCAACAATTACACCTGTTGTATTTACTAATTTATCTGAAGGACAAGAAGTTGTTATTGAAAAGTCAGGTAAGCAAGGTAAAGGTGAAGTTGGTATTATCAAAATTAAGTAAAATTATCGAAAAATGTTAACAAATTGAAAGGGGTTGTATAGTTGACACTATGCACCCCTTTTAATAAAATATTCTTAGTAGGCCAAATGTCTATACCAAAAATGTAAAATGTATCACAAAGGAGATAAATATAATGGAAAAAACGTTTAAAGTAACAGCAGATTCAGGAATTCATGCACGTCCAGCTACATTATTAGTAAATGTTGCAGGTAAATTTAACTCAGATATCAATCTTGAGTACAATGGCAAAACAGTTAATTTAAAGTCAATCATGGGTGTAATGTCTTTAGGAATTCAACAAGGTACTGAAATCAAAATTACTGCAAACGGTGATGACGCTGATCAAGCTCTAGCTTCAATTGAAGAAACAATGAAAAAAGAAGGCTTAGGCGAGTAATGTCTTTACATATCAATGGAATCGCAGCTTCTAGTGGTATTGCGATTGCTAAAGCATTTCGCTTAGAAAATCCTGAATTAAACATTACAAAGAAACAAATTTCAGATGTTGATGCTGAAATTTCACGCCTTGATAATGCAATTCAAATTTCGAATACCGAATTAGAGAAAATTCGTGATCATGCGAATGCTGAACTTGGTGAAGATAAAGCGGCAATTTTTTCTGCTCACATCCTAGTATTAAATGACCCAGAACTTGTTAACCCTGTAAAAGACAAAATTAAGTCAGAAAATGTTAATGCAGAATATGCAATGAATGAAGTAGCTTCAATGTTTGTTCAAATGTTTGAAAGCATGGACAATGAATATATGAAGGAACGGGCAGCTGATATTCGTGACGTAACGAAACGTGTAATGGCACATATTCTTGGCGTTACAATCTCAAATCCTGCGAATATTACTGATGAAGTGATAATTATAGCTGAAGATTTAACACCATCTGATACAGCACAATTAAACCGTAAGTTCGCTTTAGGTTTTACAACTGATATCGGTGGCCGTACTTCACATTCGGCAATTATGGCTCGTTCACTTGAAATTCCTGCTGTTGTAGGTACGAAAGAAGTAACAAGCAAAATCGAGAATGGTGTAACAGTAATTGTAGACGGTTTAGATGGTCAAGTTATTGTTGATCCTTCTGAAGAAGAACTTGCAGAGTATAAGGCGAAAAAAGAAAAATTCGAACTTCAAAAGCAAGAATGGGCTAAATTGAAAAACGAACCGACAGTTACAAAAGATGGACATCATGTAGAACTTGTTGCGAATATTGGTACACCAAACGATGTTGAAGGTGTTATCAATAACGGCGGTGAAGGTGTAGGTTTATACCGTACTGAGTTCCTTTATATGGGAAGAGACAATTTCCCGACCGAAGAAGAACAGTTCGAATCGTATAAAACAGTTCTTGAAAGTATGGGTGAAAAACCGGTAGTTGTTCGTACATTAGATATCGGTGGAGATAAGGAATTATCTTATTTACACTTACCAAAAGAAATGAATCCATTCCTAGGATACCGTGCAATTCGTTTATGTTTAGATCAAAAAGAGATTTTCCGTACTCAATTACGTGCATTATTACGTGCAAGTGTTTATGGAAACTTAAAAATCATGTTCCCAATGATTGCTACTCTTGATGAGTTTAGAGCTGCAAAAGCTGTTTTATTAGAAGAAAAAGAAAAGCTTGTGTCTGAAAATGTAAATGTTTCAGAGTCAATTGAAATTGGAATGATGGTTGAAATTCCTGCATCTGCTGTATTGGCTGATGTATTTGCAAAAGAAGTAGACTTCTTTAGTATCGGAACTAACGATTTAATCCAATATACAATGGCTGCAGACCGTATGAACGAACAAGTTTCATACTTATATCAACCATATAACCCATCTATTTTAAGATTAGTTAAAATGGTAATTGATGCTGCAAACAAAGAAGGAAAATGGGCAGGAATGTGTGGAGAGATGGCAGGAGACGCTCTTGCAATTCCATTATTAGTAGGACTTGGTTTGCATGAATTCTCAATGAGTGCAACTTCAATCCTTCCAGCTCGTAGCCAAATGGCAAAATTATCAAAAGCTGACATGGAGAAATTAGCTGAAAAAGCTTTATCACTGTCAACTGCAGAAGAAGTTGTTAAATTAGTAAATGAAATTTAATTAAAAAACAACAGGGAAGCCTGTTGTTTTTTATTTGCATAATTTAAATAGTTTCATAACAATCATCTGAAAATAAATAAGCTTTAGGGACCCTGATTAATCAGGATCCCTAAAGCATTACATTAAATCCAAATTGACATTTCTTCTGCTGAGAATCGAGAAGTTGGATGTCCAGGTACTTTTTCTTTACCGATTGCGATTAACATTGTTGGGATATAACGAGTATCAGTTAGGAACGTTTCTTTAAATGCTTTCTCGTCAAACCCACCGATTGCGCATGTATTCCAACCCTTAGCAGTAGCAGCAAGAATTAACTGCATGCCAGCTAATGATGAGTTAAGAATGCCTTGTTCTCGATTACGTTGTTCTGTAGAATATGCACCGATTACATTTGCTTTTAACTTATCTTTTGCTTCCTGTGTCATATATCCTGCTTTAACAGCTGGGTCAAAAACTGGATCTACATTTTTTGCTGAGTCTGTATCTGCTAATACTGCAATAACACATGACGCATCTTTAATTTGATTTTGATGGTATGCAACAGGTAGTAATTTACCTTGCGCTTCTTCTCCATGGAATACAACGAATTTCCAGTGTTGTAAATTCCAAGCAGATGGTGCTTTCATTCCAGCATTTAGAAGCTCTGTAATTTCACTCTTGCTAATTTCTGTAGTTCCATCGAATGCACGAGTAGAATTACGTTCTTGAATCATATCAAAAAATTTCTCATTTTTCATGTATGGTTTCCTCCAAAATTCATTATGTATGTTGTATTAAAATGTACTTTATTTAATATAGAGACTATCAATATTAGAGTCAACAAATTAGCTTGGAATTAGTCTAGAATTTATATTCTAATTAAAAAAGTATAGGATTTTTTAATATGGATTTAACATTAAATAGTTTTGTAAAATGAAGGCAACTTTCTAAAGTGTTTCAGCTTTTGTATTCACTAAATTTATGTTAGTTTTATGAAAGGAATAGAAAAAGGAGAGATATGAAATGAACGAAATGAGACTAAATGATCTTCATATTGGCTTTATTGGAATTGGTGTAATGGGGAAAAGTATGGCAAAACATTTAATTCATGCAGGTGCTAATTTACATATTTATAATCGAACAAAAGAAAAAGCTCAGGAATTAATAGACTTAGGTGCAAAGTGGTACGAAACGCCAAAAGAATTAGCACCTAACTGCGATGTTATTTGCACAATGGTCGGATACCCTGCAGATTTGGAAGAAGTCGTTTTTGGAGAAAATGGTTTTATTCAATCAGCAAACCAAGGTACGACGTTAATCGACTTTACAACTTCAACACCTACATTGGCTAAAAAGATTGAAGAGGAAGCGATTACACGAGGTATGAAGTCATTAGATGCGCCAGTGTCGGGTGGTGATTTAGGAGCAAGAGAAGCTAAATTAGCGATCATGGTTGGTGGTGAAAAAGCAACCTTTGATGAGATGATTCACATTTTCAATGTACTTGGACAAAATATTGTATACCAAGGTAAGTCTGGTAGTGGACAGCATGTAAAGATGTGTAACCAGATCGCAATTGCTTCAGGTATGCTTGGCGTGTGTGAAGCACTAGCTTATTCAACAGCGGCAGGATTAGATGGTGAAAAAGTATTAAGTAGTATTTCTACAGGTGCAGCAGGAAGCTGGTCGTTAAGTAATTTAGCACCACGCGTATTAAAAGGGGATTTTGAGCCAGGCTTTTATATTAAACATTTTATAAAAGATATGGGTATTGCGATTGAAGAAGCAGAAAAAATGAAATTGAATCTTCCTGGACTTTTACTTGCTAAAAGTTGTTATGAAGAACTTTCTAAAAAAGGACTTGATGAAAAAGGAACACAAGCATTGTATATGTTATACGATCCATCACATCACGTACAATAATTTTACGAATTGAGGTTTACAAGTGAAAAATTTTCAACTGGCAAAGTTTTATCAAAGATTAAGTGCATTTATTTTAGATACATTTATAGTATCTATCTTATATGGAATCATCATCGCAATCATTACAATGAAACCTGCCAATATTTTAAATAGATTTAACGCTACTTCAGGAAACTCAACAATTGATATTTTCATTATTTCAATGTTAATGATCATACTGTTTGTCATCATTCCGAAGTTTAATAAAGGAATGACATTTGGTCAAAGATTTTTAGGAATAAAAATGATAAAAGATAACTATGAAGAAACAAATATTGGGATATTTCTACTTCGTTTCATTTTTATTTTTGTGTTCTCAGTGGCATTTTTAGGAATACCATTACTTGTTAATGTGTATTTAATGTTATTTAGAAGAGACAATAAAACAATCCAAGACTTGTTATTTAAAACTAGTGTCATTCAAACTAAATAAAGAACTGATTTTTAATAAATTAAAAATCAATTAGTTGATATAACTAGATAATAAAAAAGGGGATATAATTGCAAGTGATTATGTCCTCTTTTTTTGTTGATTTTTGTATAGATAAGTGGCTCCAAAATAAACATTCCATTACTGAAGTGAATAGAGAAAAGGCCCTCTTAGTCAAATTGACTTATGAGAGCCTCTTATCAAAATTAAATAGATATTTAGTGAAAACATCATCTTAAAGTTGTTATAAATGCCTCTAAACGATCGCATGCTAGTTTTAATTGTTCCATTGAATATGCATATGATAAACGTATAAATGAATCACCATACTCAGAGAATGCTTCACCAGGAATAACAGCCAAATTTTGTTGCTCAACTAGTTTTAATGCAAATTCCATAGAAGGAATATTAAATTCCTTAATGGATGGAAATAAATAAAATGCTCCTCCAGGCTTAATACAAGGCAATCCCATTTGTTGTAATCGTTCTAACATATAATCTCTTCTATTTTGATACTCCTTTGCCATTTCAATAGGCGAATCAATACACTCAGTTAAAGCATTAATTGCAGCAAATTGAGAGATTGAAGTAGCACATGATACATTATATTGATGAACCTTTACTATTTCTTGAGCTAAATATGTAGGCGCAAATAAAAATCCAATTCTCCAGCCAGTCATAGAGTGAGATTTACTCAGTCCATTAATAACGATTGTTTTATCTCGCATACCTGGGAAACTAGCAATTGATTGATGTACTGTATCAAATGTCAGCTCACTGTATATTTCATCAGATAAAATGAAGATATCTTTTTTAGCCAAATAGGTTGCTAAATTTTCTAGTTCCTCTTTCGTCAATGTTACACCTGTTGGGTTATTTGGGTAAGGTAATACGATGCATCTAGTATTTTTATTAATATTTTGTTCTAACAGTTCAGGTGTAATTTTAAAGCCGTGATCTGATGTGTCAACAAATACTGGTTTTGCACCACAAGTCGTAATGATTGGTGCATAACCAGGGTAAATAGGAGCTGGTAAAATCACTTCACAGCCTTCAGTTAAGATCGTACGAAATGCAACATCAAGAGCTTGACTTGCCCCAACTGTTACGATTACTTCATTGGATGAATCATATGTCAGTCCATATTTTTGCTTAACATAATTTGATGCTGCTTCTCTAAGTGCCGGTAAACCAGCGTTAGGAGTATAAACTGTTTGATTAGACGAAATGGCTTCCATTGCTGCCTTTTTGATTGGCTCAGGTGTTTGAAAATCTGGTTGTCCCAATGTTAATGCAATTACATTTTCATATTTTTCAATTAGTTGGGCAAATTTTCTAATACCAGAGATTTGTATTTGTTTTACATTATCGTTAATAAAACTTTTCATTTTAATCCCTCTACTCATATAGTTTTATATTAAAATAAATCATGCGTTTAATAATATCAATGAAATTTCCTTCATTTTACCATATAATGTTTAAAAGCATGGCCGTTTTTGTTTACAATCTTGCCTGCGTTACTTGAATACAGACTAAGTAAATCATTTACTATAAAGTATTACTTAAGTCGTATTATTGATTCATTAAAAGAAGGTGCTTACAAATGCTACAAATTATTGGAATGAATAAAAATAAGATAATAGAAAGAAATATTTCATTAGAAGAAGCTAAGTCAGCAAAATACTCATGGTTTTGGGTGGATATGAACGAACCAACTCAGGAAGAGATTCAATTGCTAACGACTGAATTTAAATTCCATCCACTAGCGATAGAAGATTGTTTGGAATATGTTCAAAGACCTAAGCTAGATTATTATGAGGGCTATCATTTTTTAATCTTACACGAACTACAAAAGTTGGACTTAGAAGAAACTGAAATAGACATATTTGTCAGTGATCATTTCGTTGTGACATTTCATATGCACCGAAGTCCGATTATTTCTCAAGTTTTAGAAAGTATACATACAGACCGTAGGGCCACAAAAAGTCCACTACATTTAACACATCGAATCATTGATGAATTAGTAGATAGTTATTTTCCACTAATGTATCGGTTAGAAGATGAGTTGGCCGATTTAGAAGTCGATCAAATGAAAAAGCAAGTACATAATGCAGTAGAACGATTATATGATATTCGAACAGATTTATCTAAATTAAGAAGAACAATTTTACCAACAAGAGACTTATTATATCGAATATTAAATTCTAACCGTTTTAAAGATATAATAGAACATCGCATTTATTTTGAAGATATCCATGATCATTTAATGAAATTATCAGATATGATTGAAGCAAATCGTGATTTAGCATCTGATATTCGTGAAAGCTACTTTTCATTGAGCTCAGAAAAAATGAATGGGATTATGAAGACGCTTACCCTTATTTCCTCTTTCTTCTTACCATTAACATTTATTGTAGGTTTATATGGAATGAATTTTCATTTTATGCCTGAACTGACTTGGAAATATGGATATTTATTTGTATTAGTGATTATGGGAATCGTGACGCTACTAATGTATATATTTTTTAAAAGAAAAGGTTGGTTTTAAGTTGCTGAGTAGGGATACTTGGCGACTTTTCTTATATTTTAGGATACTTTGTAGGAATGTGACATTCTATGTAGAAATCTTTTTTTGAATTATTTGTATTAATAATTAGAAGTTTAAATAACTATGATATAATTTGTTGAAAGAAGGCTTATGGAGGTCGCGGTTCATGCTGCAATTAAAAGATTTATTAATTCAATTTGCAATCATCATCATTCCGGTCTTTTTATATGAAATGTTTTGGTTAAGTAGATACCATAACACTAGTCCGAAACAAAATAGATTACTAGTTGGATTATTATCCATTTTAAATATTTTCATTTGTTTGATCTACCCTATTCAAATCAGTGATAGTATGGCAATCACATTTAGTATTTTATTAATGTACTCAGCTATTTTATATGGTGGTAGAGTAATTGGTATTATCGTAATATTTGCTAAACCATTATTCATGTATTTACTTTACGATATATCAGTATTGAAATGCTTTCCGTTTGAACTCATTTCATGTATTTTACCTTTAATAGTCTCCCCACAATGGGTTAGTTTTTCTAGACGTAAAAAATTTGCTTTAAGTATATTAATGCCTATTTTATATGCCATCTGTATCATCTGTTTACTGTACTATGAAGCTACAGTTAATGGCGTAAAAGAATATCAATCTGATCAAACAATTCTTTCGGTTTGTATATTTTTTACAGTTTTAACGATTACAATGTTATTCCATGTCTATTTAAGAGAGTTTTTATTTGAAAATGCTGAAATTCGTGTTCAAATGCAAAAATCTGAGAAATTAAATATGGTTAGTGAGCTTGCGGCAAGTGTAGCACATGAAGTCCGAAATCCATTAACAGTTGTAAGAGGATTTATACAATTAATCGAAAATCAAGAAAGTGGTACAAATCGAGAATATATGAAGCTCGTTTTAACAGAATTAGATAGAGCAGAAAATATTATTTCTGATTATTTAAATCTTGCTAGACCTCAAATAGAAGAGAAAAAAATTATTAATATGACTGAGCAACTAAATGAAGTTACGACCTTAATGTCTACATATGCTTCTTTACAGGGTGCATTTCTACAAGTCAATGTGACAGAAAAAATGTTTACGATCGGAGATAGAGCAAAGATCAAACAAGCCATTATTAATATATTAAAAAATGGTGTAGAAGCAATAAAGGAAACAAAAGGATATATTAAAATTGAAGCAAGTATAGAAAAAATGAGAGATCGTGAATATATTCGGATTGTTGTTAAGGACAATGGAGTAGGCATGTCTAGAGGACAATTGGATCGATTAGGACAACCTTTTTACTCATTAAAAGAAAAAGGAACAGGACTTGGATTAATGGTTACCTTTAGTATCATCGAAGCTCATAAAGGTACAATCGAATATTTAAGTGAAGAAGGAAAAGGTACAGAGGTTCATATATTATTACCAGCTTATCATATGGAGGAAGAAACTTCGGAAGAGTAAAAAGAGAAGGAAAAAACCTTCTCTTTTTTTATACCTATTTAATTGCTTTTGGTTTAATAAAAAATGATTTTAATGAGCTTTTCCAATCTTTTTCTTTAGAGGCAGCAACCATTTTTTTAGTTTCTTGCATTTCTCTAATTACTCTCATTAGTTGTGCATCGCGGCTAACTTCTCTAACTTGTAATTCCTCAAACATTTGTTCAAGTTTTTCATCTTTTTCTTCAATTACGGAAGCAAGTTCTTGAAGTTCGTCGCTTTTTTCTTCAACAGAATGCAGGATTTTTTCAAGCTTTTGATCTTTCAAGAGATTTTGTTGAATTAATGTTTGATTTTGCTGCAAAATTAACTCATTTTGTGTCGCTAAATTTGATATTTGAGACATGAATTCTTCAAACATAATTTGATTAGAGTTGGGTTCTTCATTTACTTGAACTAATTTATGGGAATCTGCTTGAACATTAATTTGTTGTAAATCTGTCTCGTTAACTGCAGCATGAAACGAATGATCGATCGTTTCATTATGAAATACATCGTTATTGTAATCACTAGTCGTATCAATAGTGGAGACAGCATCTTCATTTTTTGAAGATGTTGAAACAATTTGCTCAACAACTTCTTCGTTAGTTGAAGAAACTTCTATTGCTTCAACTATTTGATCATGGTTAGAAGGAGGTTCGATGTGATCATTGGTTTCAATAAGATTAGAAATATCCTCGTTTTGAACTCCGATGTCATGACTGTTTGAAAACTCTTCATGTGTGCTTTCTACAACATTTGGATTAACCTCGAGATGATTAGTATCAACATTGACACTTTGTAAAGAAAGGTCGATTGAATTAACGTTTTCAATAGTGTTTAAAGAAGCTTCAGGATTGATAACGACTTCTTTCTTAAATGTTGATTCTTCAATCTGTCCGGAATGATCAAGATTATTTGAACCTGTTACAAGTTGAACAGCTACTTCATTAGATTCCTGGGATGTAGGAACTTCTTCATACGTTTCTTCTGCATTTTGAGAAAAGTTTTCTAAACCGTTTTGTACGGCCAAAGGAAGATTTTGATGTTTGTTATAATTCTCTAGCACTATTTGAAACAGTGTGTAATCTTTTTCTGAATACATGCGTGTATTTTGATTTTTAGTAAACTGATAAGCTTCTTTTTCTAATTGTTTACTAATTTCTCTTACTAGAGATTTTCCGATTTTTAGCTTTTTAGAAATGTCCTTGCTTGTTAAAATTACTGACATTTGTAATCCTCCTGAAAAATATGTGTTTTAAGAAGATTCAATAAACAGTTAAAATTTTCCTACTAATACGTTTTAAAATAATTCTACAATCTTTAACAAAGTATTAACGTTTCTTAAAATTTGAATCAGTATATGGTGAAAAAAAGAGAATATTAGAATGAAAATAAAAAAAATAGTAGGTTCAATAGAAGGTTGACTCCAAAATTAATCATATTTTTAAGAATTGTGGTGTGTGTAATAAAAAGAGAGTTAGTGAGAAACTTCTAAGGGTTTTATTTAAAACAATAAATTGTACGAAATTAATATGTTAGCTAAATAAAAGAGGCTGTTTCTCATGTAAAATCGAGGATTGAGAAACAGCCTCTTTTTGTGAAACTAAACTTTCTTAGAAAAAAACATTAAAGACTATTTTGTCTTTTTAGATTTTTCTAATCCAGCTTCTTGTAATAAAGCTTTTTGAGCTTGTCCTTTTTTACCAAGATAATTATGTTTAGCACCAAAATACAAAATAAATAAAAAGGACGCTACATTAACGACTGCATCAATTTGCTCATTGTTAAGAAATTCAAATCCAAATGATTTTAATAATAATTGAAGTGAAACTAGGAAACCAGCAAGATATCGTAAAATGTCTTCCATATTATTATTTTCAAACATATGAATCACCTCCTATTATTACCTTATGAAAGACTTGTCCTAATGGTGAGAAAATATCATTCAATTCTATCAAATAGGCAGGAATTCCTATTGAAATTAAGGTGATTAGGTGATTTTTAATCTAGATGAGTTAAGATTCGCGAAACTGTTAAACTTTTATTTAATTTTCTATTAAAAAAGTACCAAAATAAACCGATTATTTAAGTGAATAGTAAGTATTTCATTGAATCTACTATTTTTAAAAAGGAATTGTTAGAATGAATGTTTTATATTAAAAAATTCAATTTCCAATAGTATTTATAAATAAATTCAGTATAGGGAAGGTTGACTGTCATGGAACAAAATCATGGAATTTTAATGGACAGCGGTACAAATGAATTAGAAATCGTTGAATTTACAATTGGTCAAAGTAAATTTGGGATTAATGTAATAAAAGTACGTGAAATCATTAATCCATTACCAATTACCCCAGTGCCTAGATCTCATCCAAATGTTGAGGGGATTATCGAACTAAGAGGCGAAGTATTACCTGTAATTAATGTAGCGGATGCGATCGGTTTTCCACCATCAAATGAGCCGGCATACGATAAATATATCGTTACGGAATTTAATAAGACGAAAATGGTATTCCATGTTCACACCGTTTCTCAAATTCACCGTATTTCATGGGCTCAAATTGAAAAGCCAAATGAAATGTATCAAGGTTTAGAAACGCAAATTACTGGCGTTGTTAAACATAAAGGTGAAATGATTCTTTTATTAGATTTCGAGAAAATGGTAGTCGAAATAAATGAAGAAACTGCTATTTCAAAGAAAAAATTAAATAATCTAGATCAAAGAGAAGTATCGAAGAAGCCTATTTATATTGCAGAAGATTCACCTTTACTACGAACTTTAATTAAAGACACTCTAAAAGAAGCTGGATATGTAAATACATTATTTTTTGAAAATGGTAAAGATCTATTTGAAGATATTTCAAGCAATATTGAAAGCGGAAAGAAATTAACTGATTTTGTAAAGTTAATCATTACTGATATAGAAATGCCACAAATGGATGGACATCACTTAACAAAGAAAATTAGAGAAGATAAGGTTTTAAGTGAGTTACCGATTATCATTTTCTCTTCATTAATTACTGATAGCTTAAAACATAAAGGTGATCAAGTAGGTGCTACAGCGCAAGTAAGTAAGCCTGAAATAGGTGAACTTGTTCAATTAATTGATAAACATATCCTATAAATAAAAATGGGAATCAATATAGAACCTATTATCTAGGTATATATTGGATTCCCATTTGATATATTTATTTCTTTTGCTACATTGTAATCAAAAGATGATTACTTATCGAGTTTGCCTTTGTTTTTACGTATTGGTTCACTTGGAAATGTAAACGTCGAATTACTTAAAAATGCTGAAGGTCTGAATTGTTGCCCGGGGTTATTTCTTCGATGGTTATATCCAATCTTCAAATCGCTATTAGTTTTAACCTTTACGATGCCTAAGTAATGATGCAGAATTTTTTTAGCATAGCTTAAAGACATAGATACTTTTGGGTTTCGATGAGAATTTTCTAAAACGCCTAAGTGTGGAAGAAGTTTAAAGTCTTCTTTTAAAGGTGGGATATGAAAGAAAAAATCTCCACATGCAATTAATACATCAGATTGTTGTTTACTTGACCTGGGGTTATTTGAAAAATGCAATCCTACTTTCTTAGCAATCCCTTTTTCAATTAGTTTCAGTATAGCTTGTCTTTTTAATGAATAAAGTTCACTAGGATCTAAAGCAGTCTTAGCATGCTTATTTACAACAAATATTGCCTGAAATATTTCTTCATTTGAATAAACTGGTTTATTCAGGCTTGGTTCTTTCGGTTTCATGCTTCTGTATAACCTCCAATTAATAAATATGTTTATATTATATCCTTAGATTTGATTTTTTCAAAATTTATCAAGAAATGTTTTAATGAATAAACATAAAAGCTAACCGTATCAATATTCGATACGATTAGCGTTTTACCTTTATTTGCATTTTATATATTTATTAATATGGATATGCACCTATATTACCGGGGTTATTCCCAGGTAAGTATGCATTGGAGTTAATTGGTGGATATGGTTGTTGATATGGTGGGAAACCGCCATAAGGTGGATACTGTCCGTAAGGAGGGAATCCTCCATAAGGTGGGTATGGATAGTATGGTGGTCTAAAAGCTAGTGCACCTAAAGCAAAACCTCCTGCTAAACCTCCGAGCAGAGGTATGAGTGGGAAAAATGGGACGAAACGCTGTTCATGTCGGTTGTAATAGTATGCTGGGGCATGACCATTTCTATATAAATAATGCTGATCTATATGTGGAAAATGTTGATTATACAAGTCTTAACCTCCTCTCTAGTCTTCGTTAACAGTGTATGGAGTTTGTCAGGAACTTGAGCAAGTACCCAAAAAAATAGGTAACCAACCTAGGCAAATCTAATGAAATACATTTCGCCTGAGTTGAATTACCTATTTTCACAAGATAATAAATGGAATATAGTAAGGATATAGAATAGGAAAAATGACATCATTTGAGATATTTCATCAGGATTCTTTAAATTTTTTAAAAAAGGATGCATATGATGGACACTTCTGTAAAAACAAATAAAATTCAAAATTTAGATCAATCAATGATTAACGCTTTACTAACATCAATAAATGATCTTCTTTTCATCATGAAAGTTGATGGTGATAATTTTTTATATCATTATGCAAATGATCAAGCTATAAAACACGCTGACCTTTTTAATAGAAATTTTATTGGAAAAACCATCCAAGATGTCATGCCAAATGAAATTGCAAAGAAGCTTATCGAAAGCTACCAAATTGCCAAAAGGTCAAAACAAGCGTTATGGTACAACGATCAGCTAATGATAGAAGATAAAAAATTATATTTTGAGACCGTATTATCACCAATTTTAGATGAAGACGGTCAATGTAAATTTATAGTCAGCGTAACGAGAGACGTTACACTATGGACTGAAGAAACAAATGAAAAGCTTGAAAATGAATTAAGATATCGTTCTTTATTTGAGCATAATCTTGACAGTATTCTCATGCTTGATAGTAATGGATATATAAAACAAACAAATATGTCCACATACCATGTGTTAGGATATCGAGATAAGGAACTAAAAGGTAGACATATTTCAAGTTTGATAGATCGTAAAGACTCTGATGAACTTGAAAGAGTACTTACCTCAACTTTACTAGGTGTATCAACTGAAATTAAAAACACCGTACTTGTTAATAAAAATGGCCATTATTTAAAAAGCCATATCAAGTGTATTCCGATTATGTTCGATGACGAAATCAAAGGAATATATTTAATTATTAGAGATACAACATCTGTAAATGAAAAAGAGAATTATTTATTCTTCTTATCACAAAGAGATCAACTAACTGGTTATTATAAACGTGATATGTATACAAGTCTCATGAATCAAACGATTCATGATAGTGAGATATTAAACAGCGGTGTTGCATTGTTAATTGTAAATATAGATCGTCTTAAAATTTTTAATGAATCATACGGATATGAAGTTGGCGATTTTATTATTGAATTAGTTTCAAAAAGAATCACTTCAATTGTTGAAAAAACGACTGATAAAAGTTGTCCGTTAATTCGTCACAGTGGTGATGAATTTATGATTATTTACGAAACGAAATCAAAAGATAAAATAAAACAGTTAGCTGAAAGAATAATCGAGGGTATTAAAGTTCCTATTAAAATTCCAACTTATGATGAAAAACTAATTATTTCCTCAACCATAGGGATTAGTTCTTATCCAAAAGACGGAGTTTCTAGCGATATTTTATTAAGAAATGCTGAAAGGGCTTTACTTGCATGTAAAGAGAATGAACGTGGATCATATTCTTTCTACGATAAAGCTTATTCCACGATTACACAAAAGAAATTAAATCTAGAAAACTTACTTAGACAATCATTAGAAAAAGATGAATTAGAAATTGTGTATCAACCTCAGATATCATTACATGATCAAAAATTAATCGGTCTAGAGGCGCTACTTAGATGGAAGCATGATAAATTAGGTTATATACCACCAAGTGAGTTTATTCCAATCGCAGAGCAGTCACATTTAATCCTCGATATAGGGAATTGGGTGTTTAAACAAGTTGCTAAACAAATCAAAGCTTGGCTAGATCAAGGTTTTGATGTTAAAAAAGTAGCTGTTAATTTATCTGCAAAACAATTTTATACAGGTGAAATCGAGCAACATATTTCAGAATGTTTGAAAATTTATGAAATTCCTGGCGAGCTTTTGTCAGTTGAAATTACAGAGAGCTCAATGGTAAACCGTGAGCAAACTGCATCGATTCTACAAAAACTCAAAAACTTAAAAATTAAAATCGCAGTTGATGATTTTGGAACAGGATACTCTTCATTAAGCTATTTAAAAGATTTTCCAGTAGATATGTTAAAAATCGATAGAAGCTTTATTCAATCAGTCGTTCAAGATAATCGAAACGCAGCAATCGTTACAACTATCATTAGCTTAGCGCATTCTTTAGGTATCGATGTCATTGCTGAAGGTGTCGAAACAATTGAACAAATTGAATTCTTAAAGAAAAAACATTGCTTAAAAGCTCAAGGCTATTACTTTAGTAAACCAGTAACGCCGAGAGAGATTGAACAAAAATATTATTAATAAAAGAGCGTATTAAGATTAAACTGTCTTAATTCGCTCTTTTTATTTCGATGGAGATGATTTCGGGAGGCGTTAAAAATCGAAATGGTAGTTTGGTTGTACCTACTCCATTTGATACGACTAAATTTCGTTCAAATTGTTCGGATAGCTGATATACTCCACGATTATATTTTTTTGCATATGGAGGCATCAGAAATGATTGGAAAAAAGGTATATATAACTGACCACCGTGACTATGTCCAGAAAGCTGTAAATTGATAGGGAAGTTTCTTGTTATTGTTGCAATATCAGGTTCATGTGCAAGAACAATTGTAAATGAATCTTTTTGAATGCTATTCAGTATTTTTGTATATTCTTTATCTCCTAGCATATAGTCATCAAGTCCTATAAACGAGATCTTCTCATTTTGAAAATAAAAGCTCTTTTCTTCGTTTTTTAATAAAATAAACTCACTACTCTTTAAAAGTTCTTCATATTGTTCGGTAAAATAGCCACCATGATCGTGATTACCATAGACTGCTAATTTTCCTCTTGTTGCTTTCATTTCTTTTAATAATGCTAATACTTCTGTCTCATAAGAAAATTTACGTATATCACTTATAAGATCTCCTGTAAATACGACGAAATCTGGCTTCAATTTATTTACCTTCGTGACAATCTTTCTTAATTGGTTTATATCTTTTTTATGACTTAAATGAGTATCTGAGATTTGAACTATTTTTATCGTAACATCATGATTAAGTTTATGAGGAAATGTATAATGTTTTGTTAACAAAACATTCGGTTCTATAAAAAGCCCGTAACTAACCAAACAAATACATACCAAGAATATTTTTACTGTTTTAGTAAACAATTGGTCACTACCTCTTTCAAAGAAAAATAAGCTACTTACTATATTAAATAGTTTAATAGTTAAAAATATTCTCAAAATAAATAAATGTTGTTACACTAGAGAAAAGAGATAGGAGGAACTAATTTGAAGGATAAAGTTGTCATTGTTACTGGTGGCTCAAGTGGTATGGGAAAAGCGATGGCCACACGTTTTGCGAAAGATGGCGCAAAAGTAGTGATTGCTGGAAGAGATCTAGACCGATTAACTGTAGCTAAAAGTGAGATTGAACAATTTGACGGACAAGTTTTACCTGTCGTAATGGATGTAAGAGAACCTGATTTAGTAAAAAAAATGGTAAATGAAGTTGATACAACGTTTGGTAGAATTGATTATTTGGTTAATAATGCGGCTGGTAACTTTATTTGCGCAGCAGAAGACCTATCAATCAATGGCTGGAACTCAGTTATTAATATCGTATTAAATGGTACTTTTTACTGTAGCTCAGAAGTAGGTAAATATATGATTCAAAAAGGCATTAAAGGTGCAATGACGAATATAATTGCAACTTACGCATGGGATGCAGGACCTGGAGTCATTCATTCAGCTTCAGCAAAGGCTGGTGTTCTAGCTATGACACGAACACTAGCTGTAGAATGGGGTAGAAAATATGGTATTAGAGTAAATGCAATTGCACCAGGACCAATTGAAAGAACTGGTGGTGCAGAAAAGCTATGGGTTTCTGAAGAAATAGCAAAAAGAACAATCAATAGTGTACCATTAGGAAGACTAGGCACACCAGAAGAGATAGCAGGTCTTGCAGCATATTTATTTTCAGATGAGGCTGGCTATATTAATGGTTCATGTTTTACAATGGATGGAGGTCAATCATTACATCAATATCCTTTCTAAAAAGGAGGTAGTTTATGGATCCTTTAGATGTAATCAGTAATTTAGATAAAGTTATCCCTTACTATCAGCCGATTTATGGTGCTGATACACAGAGCTGTGTTGGAATTGAAGTCGTGGGGAGAATGAATTTAGATAATATACATAGTCTAGAATTTTTCTTTTCCAATGATTTAGTTCCAGATGATTATCTTCTTGAAGTAGACAATCATATTTTAATTCAATCATTAGAAGAAGCTGTTCGATCTAATTTTAAAGGCAGTATATTTATTAACCGTCACCCATCAGCATTATTAACTGATGATCCAGAAAGCTTGCTATCAATTTTCCAAGCTTATGAGGCGAAAGGGATTAAGTTAAGTAATATTGTGATTATATTACAACATCAGTTATTTTATGGTTTTGAAAAGGAATTAAAAAATCTCATTACATATTACCAAACCTATGGTATAAAATTTGCTATAAATAGTGTGAACGATAAGTTAATAAACTTGGAAAAACTTCGCTATTTATCGCCTGATATTATTAAGATAGACTTTAAAATGGTTCAACAATTACACACATCATCCTTCCAAGATTTATTACATTCAGTCATTTATGTTGCAAGGAAAATAGGTGCATCAATGTATTATGATGGAATCATTGATTCACTTCAATTAAGGAATGCTTGGAAAAATGGTGGTAGGTTTTATCAAGGGGCATATTTATGTACTCCACAACCTACGATTAAGAAACTGAATCAAGAAAGCGAACAATTGAAAAATGATATCGTGAAATATATTCATGGAGAAAAATCAAAATTAATTGCTTTAAGAGACATGACAAATTTAATTCACCAAAGAGTCGAAGTTGCAATTAATAAATATAATATTGACTCAGATTTGGATGCATTTTTAGTCAAGATTTCTAGTGAATTGAATTCATTTTGTTTTAGAATGTATATTTGTGATGAAGATGGCTTTCAACAGTCTTCTAACTTGTTTAAATTGTATAGTGAACAATGGGAGCTCCAACAGAAATATCGAGGTAGGAACTGGAGCTGGAGGCCATATTTTTTAGAAACAATCTTAAAAATGCAGTCAAACGATCGAGGAATTTTATCAGATATGTATCGTGATATAGAAACTGGTGAAAAAATAAGAACATTTTCATACCCATTGGAGAATGGTAGCTATATTTACATTGATTTAAGTTATGATTTCTTATTCAAACATAATGAATTACTTTTTTAAGGAAGACTCAATTAAAATTAACGGTAGATATTTTGCAAAAGACATATTCTAAAAATAGTTAATAGACATTGTGGTTTTAGGCAAGCTACCGCTTGGAGTCTCAAGCTTAGCTTAATGGAAAGCGAGCATCCTGAAACAGAAAATCAATATCCGTTTTTACGGAGAAATAAAGAAAAAAGTGACTGTCTAAATTTAAGGAGTCACTTTTTTTATTTTTGGGATGATATTGTTTGATTTATTCTAAAAGAATCATATCGTGGCTTTGAAGATAGCTTGTCAACTTTTGTAAAAAAGAACCGAACGAAAATTGTAGTGAAAAGGTTTTCATGGATGTTACGATTATGTAAAGAATATTAGATGAATGATTGAGGGAGGATTTAGTGTGAAGGGACTAGTATCAAAAGTTCTGATCGTATCGTCCATTATGTTTTTTGCATTCCACTATATCGGAGTAGGATAATCCATAATACCTTATTTTATTTTTCATTAAAATATATCTTTAACAAAACATGAAAAAAGACCATTCCTAAAAACTAGTTAGACTAATTTTTAGGAATGGTCTTTTTATGACTTAGTGATTTTTTGCAAAGCAGCTTCAATTTGTTCCATTTGTACACCACGTATAACTTCATTCTGAATGATTAAAGTTGGTGTTGAAAACGAATCTAGCTCAAACATCATTCTTTTCTTTGCCGATTCATCTTTTGAAACATTATATTCCACATATGAGATGTTTAATTCTTTCAAGTAATTTTTGAGAAATTCACATGGTGGACAGCCATCTTGAGTAAATAATTCAATTTGCATAAACTTTCATCCTTTTAATAGTTATTTTTACTTAAATATTTAAATTTAATCTTAATATTACATATAAAATTAAAAGATAGAAAGAATTTTGTTTTAACACTGTGTGAATCATGTAACTTTAAGCTTGTATTTATTTACAAATACAAGTATCCTTATTAGTGGACACTTACATAACTAATATCTATTGTAAAATTTTTGGATAGAAATTGTAAGAAAGTATAACCTATATTTAGGGAATGACACATGGTAGAAAGGAGTTCTAATATGTCTTTATTATCAGGAATTTTAGAACGCTTAGAAAGCTTAATACAACAATCAACGAACGGTGAAGTTGCACAGAGATTTTTTGAAGTAAATGGTGAAAGAAAATGTAGTGTAAAGTATTCAGAAAAAAATGCTTTTGAATTAGAAGTATTTAGACAAGGTGAAAAACCACAAACGTTTCCATACGATAACATCGATATGCTAGCGATTGAAATATATGAACTGATTTCTTAATATTTGTCATGAAAAAACAAGCGAAAGCTTGTTTTTTTTATGTTGTAAAACATATTGAAATAGATAGGTCGTGCTAATCCCAATTCAAGTTGAATACATTATTATGTATTGATAATGAAAAAGGGAGGTTATGATTGTGAATGAAGATCAGTATAGATTTTATAATGTTAGTGAAAGAAACTTAAGTTTTGATCAAGTCGTTTCCAGGCTATATCATTTTGTAAAATGTGATCCAAATAAACAATACCGCCTTTCGATAGGGACCGATTCACAGGTGCATAGTAATGGAACAAAATTTATTACAGCCTTACATTTACACAGAGTTGGAAATGGGGCTTGGGGGTGCTTACATACTTGTTGGCATCAAAGGAAAATTAGAAATTTAAAAGAAAAGATATTTCTTGAAACAATGTATAGTCAAGAAATTGCATTTCTACTAACTCCATTTCAATTAGAAAAAATCTTTAGTCCACTCCATGAAAATGCTAATTCAAATAACTTTAGTTTTGAGATTCATTTAGACATTGGTACCTCAGGATTAACAAAAGAATTTATTCAAGAAATGACGTCAAAAGTTAGTGCAATGGGGATCATTCCAAAGATCAAACCTGATTCATATACAGCTTTTAGTTATGCAAATAAATTTACAAAATAATAAGTTTAAGATGAATAAACATTGATTAAAATGAAAATTAGGAGGGATTGATGAATGCAAAGTGAACAACATTTCACAGAGGACGAGTTAAATTTATTGGTTGATACTGTAATGAAGCAAAATTATGCGATTGAACTTATTTCATCTCAAATAACTGATATAGAAAATGGACTAATGGATGCTGGTGATGACCAATATAAGAGACTTATTCATTTGTATCAAAAACTAAGGGATTTGGGTTTATGAATTATCATAGAATTAAACGTATCGATAAATCATTATATTTATCGATACGTTTTTTTTATTTTTATGGTATCCTTGTTGCATTGGAATGCACCTTCAAATCTGATAAGATAGTATTTGGGACTAGTTAATCATTGTCCTAGAATATAAAATGATGTAATCGTTTGGAAGATTAGGTTAGGACGTTTATCTCTATTTCGTTAAGTTGAGATTTTCAATGATTAACAAGTCAATAAAATGACTAAATCCTTTCTGTTTGAAAGGTAAGAAAAGTACTTAGTACTTTTAAAATAGGGGGACGATCTTTTGATTAGTATTGATGGACAACAATTTTTTGAACATAAAGTTGAGGAAGTTATCATATCTAGTGAAAAAGTTGCGCATGTTCAAATAGGAAACAGCCTAGAGCATGCCTTATTAGTACTTACAAAATCAGGATACTCTTCGATACCAGTATTAAATCCAAAATTTCAATTACAAGGATTAGTTAGCACAGCGATGATTTTAGATAGGATTTTAGGGTTAGAGAGAATAGAGTTTGAACGATTAAGTGAGATGAAGGTAGAAGAAGTAATGGGAAAAGAAATTCCTTTACTATATACTACCGATACATTAGCAAGGGGTTTAGAATTGGTCATTGATCACCCGTTTGTTTGTGTAGTAGACGAAGAGAATACATTTGAAGGTATATTAACAAGAAGAGTCATTTTAAAACAATTAAGCAAAAACATTAGAAGATATAATAAACAATAATTTTCAAAAAAGTAGGTCATCAAGGATTGACTTACTTTTTTTATCATGTATCTAGTTCGAGGTGAACAATGCAAATAGATGATATTCGTTTAATGATTACATTAGCAGAAGAAAAGAATATGAGAAAAGCTGCAGAGCGATTATTTGTTTCACAACCTGCTCTTAGTCAAAGACTACAAAATTTAGAGAAACAAATGGGAAGTGAACTGTTTATTCGTTCTCAAAAAGGTTTGATTATTACTGCATCTGGAGAGATTATATTAAACTATGCTAAGAGAATGGAAGAAACATATCAAGGTATGTTAGAACAACTTCAAATATTAAAATCTGATATTTCCGGTACTCTAAAGATTGCCGTTTCTTCAGTTGTAGCACAGTATTGGTTACCGCCAGTATTAAAACGATATGTATCACAATTTCCTGACGTCCAAGTTTCATTATTTACAGGGTGGAGTAGCGAGATTACGAATCGTTTATATGAAAATGAGGTCCATCTAGCAATTGTAAGGGGTAATCAAAATTGGTTTGGTGAAAAAGAATTGTTATTTTCAGATGAACTATTATTGGTAGACACAATCAAACATGAGCTAGCAGATTATAAAGAAATCGGGCGACCATTTATTCAGTTTAAGAGTAACTCTAATTACTATCAATTAATCCAATCTTGGTGGTATGAACACTTCAATTCCTTGCCTAAGCATGAGATAGTTGTTGACCAAATTGAAACATGTAAACAATTCGTCTTAAACGGTTTAGGTTTTGCAATTTTACCTTCAACAGTATTACATGATGTGTTTGATGAAAATATTATCAAAACACCTTTATTTACAAAGGAACATACACCATTATTTAGGGATACATATTTATTATATAATAGAGATGCAATGAAATTAAAACAAGTAGAAGGTTTTATCGAGTCAATCCGAAAAAAAAATTGAAGATAAGTTCACAAAATCTTGCTTGTTAGATACTAGTTTTGATAGAGTAATCTTATTGAGATTCTTAAGGAGGCAACAAAAATGAAATTAATGGATGCAAATGAAATTATTGCTTTTATTGCGAATAGTACAAAGAAAACACCTGTAAAGGTTTATGTAAAGGGTCAATTAGACAAGCTTACGATTTCTGAATCTGTACAAGCTTTTATTTCTCAAAATTCAGGCGTATTATTTGGAGAATGGGATGATGTAAAAGTTATTCTTGAAGGACAAAAAGAATACATAGAAGATTATGTAGTAGAATCTGATCGTCGTAACTCAGCAATTCCTTTATTAGATTTAAAAGGAATCAAAGCTCGTATCGAGCCAGGTGCATTTATTCGTGACCAAGTAACAATTGGAGATAATGCAGTTATTATGATGGGTGCTGTAATTAACATTGGAGCGGTTATTGGAGAAGGTACAATGATCGATATGAACGCAGTGCTTGGAGGCCGTGCAACAACAGGTAAAAACTGTCACGTTGGCGCAGGAGCTGTTTTAGCAGGCGTTATCGAGCCACCATCAGCAAACCCAGTTATTCTTGAGGATAATGTATTAATCGGTGCAAATGCCGTTGTATTAGAAGGAATTAGAGTTGGAGAAGGCGCTGTAGTTGCTGCAGGTGCAATTGTTACAGAAGATGTTGCACCATATACTGTAGTAGCAGGAGTTCCAGCTAGAAAAATTAAAGATATTGACGATAAAACGATTTCAAAGACTGAAATCATTCAAGCTTTACGTAATTTAAATCAATAAGGTGATTATGTTAGTTGGATAAAGCGTAGAATATTGATTCTACGCTTTTTTTCGGAGGTGTTGTTGATGGAAACATTCGTAAAAATAAGAAGAGATTTACATCTAATTCCAGAATTAGGGTTTCAGGAATTTAAAACTCAAAGCTATTTACTAGAGTATTTATCAACGCTAAATCAAGAGCGGATCATCATTCAAACTTGGAAAACTGGTATATTTGTCCGAGTAAAAGGAACAAATCCAAGTAAGACAATTGGCTATCGAACTGATATTGATGGCTTGCCAATGAATGAAGCAACAGGATTGCCTTATGCATCTACTCATGAAGGTAGAATGCACGCTTGTGGTCATGATGTACATATGAGTATTGCTTTGGGCGTTCTGACGAAGCTTGTGAATCATCCGATCAAAGATGATGTTGTGTTCATTTTCCAGCCTGCAGAAGAAGGTCCTGGTGGAGCGGAGCCTTTACTAAAAAGTGAAGAATTTACTTTATTTAAGCCTGATCGTATTTATGCCTTACATATCGCACCAGAGTATACAGTTGGCACGATTGCCACAAGACCGGGTATGTTATTTGCACATACATCTGAACTATTTATCGACTTTCATGGATTAAGTGGTCATGCAGCATTTCCACATTTAACAAACGATATGATTGTTGCCTCAAGTCATTTTATTACTCAAATCCAATCAATTGTTTCAAGAAATGTGAATCCTTTAGATAGTGCGGTTATTACGATTGGTAAAATTACCGGTGGTACGGTTCAAAATGTAATTGCAGATCATGTGAGAATTGAAGGTACTATGAGAGCGTTAAGTGAAGAAGCAATGAAAAAATTAAAAGATAGAATTCAAAGTCTTGTCAATGGATTTCAAGAGAGCTTTCAGTGTAAAATAGAAGTAGATTTTGGAAGTAATTACTATGGAGTCATCAATGATGAAACGATTACGAATGAATTTTTTGATTTTGCGAGACAATATGACGGTATTCAAGCTGTTGAATGTAACGTAGCAATGACTGGAGAAGATTTCGGTTATATGACAAAAGATATTCCAGGGATGATGTTTTGGATTGGTGTTGATTCAGAGTTTGGATTACATCATCAAAAGTTAAATCCGAATGAGGATGTCATTCCACTCATGATTCAATTCATTTCAGACTTTATTGGAAAAAAAGCTTGAAAATTGTTTTCATTTAATAATAATTATTATTAAATATTGACTTTAAAAAGGTAGTTTAATATAATATCATTTGTATGATCATTAACTACATAAATTATTGGAGGTAAATATAATGGCAGAACGTTTAGTAGGAAAACAAGCTCCTCGCTTTGAAATGGAAGCAGTATTACCAAACAAAGAATTTGGTAAAGTAAGTTTAGAAGAGAACATGAAAAACGATAAATGGACAGTATTATACTTCTATCCAATGGACTTTACATTTGTTTGTCCAACAGAAATCGTTGCTATTTCAGATCGTTATGATGAGTTCGAAGATTTAGATGCTGAGGTTGTAGGTGTATCTACTGATACAATCCACACTCACTTAGCTTGGATTAACACTGACCGTAAAGAAAACGGCTTAGGTCAATTAAGATACCCATTAGGTGCTGATACAAACCACGTTATTTCTCGTGATTATGGCGTTTTAATTGAAGAAGAAGGTATCGCATTACGTGGATTATTTATCATTAGCCCAGAAGGCGAATTAATGTACCAAGTAGTTCACCACAACAACATTGGTCGTGAAGTTGATGAAGTATTACGTGTACTTCAAGCTTTACAAACTGGTGGACTTTGCCCAGCTAACTGGAAACCAGGTCAAGCAACTTTATAATCAATTAATAATGTAATACAAATGAAAAGGTCTAACATATTGTTAGGCCTTTTCAATACATAAACAATCAAAGTGCAGGCGATTAAGCCTAACCACGGATAATCCTAAGCCTAAAACTTGGGATTACTTTGTTACGAATTAGTTAGGAGGAAGAATCAATGAGATTACGTTCACCAATGCCAGATTTAAACGGTGCGACAGCAGTATTAAATAAAGAGGTTCAAAAAGAGGATTTAATCGGTCAACAACCAACACTTATTCATTTTTGGTCAGTAAGTTGCCATTTATGTAAGGTAGCTATGCCAAATATAAACGCATTCCGTGATGAATATAAAGATCGATTAAATGTTGTTAGTGTACATATGCCAAGATCTGAAGACGATTTAGATATTGATAAAATTAAAGAAGTTGCAGAAGAACATGGCATTACACAAACAATTTTAGTGGATAACCAACATACAATTACGGACGCATTTGAAAATAAATATGTTCCATCTTACTATGTATTTGATAAAACTGGTGCATTAAGACATTTCCAAGCTGGTGAAGGTGGAATGCCGATGTTAGAAAAACGTGTTAATCGTGTATTAGACGAAGCGGCTAAAGTTGAATAAGTTGAAAAAAGAGACTTTAACGAGTCTCTTTTTTTTGTGAAAAGGTACTGGTCATTTGTAAGGTCAAATGCAACAGACGTGATAAAAAGTAATTATAAATAGATGTTATTGTCTTTTATCGGTATAATAAGGAGAATAACGATTATATCGTGGAAGTTTTTTAGGAGGAAATGATTTTGGAAATACAAACGATCGCAATTTTTATATTATGGTTGTTTTTATATGCCTACATGATTATTGCTTCTATAGATTTTGGTGCAGGGTTTTATGCCTTTTATGCTATTTCAACGAAAGAAGAACCTAAGTTGATTGGTTTAATCAATCGTCATTTATCATCGATATGGGAATTGGCCACATTATTTTTTATTTTCTTCTTTGTAGGTGTTGTAGGAATATTTCCTCGAGTTGCATATTATTATGGAGTGCCTCTTTTAGTACCTGGAAGCGTAGCAATGATCTTATTAGCGATTAGGGGATCGTTTTATACGTTTCAACAATACGGTGGGAAGAAGAGTCAATATTTCTTGTTGTTATACGGTGCTACTAGTTTATTAATACCAGTTACTTTATCTACGGTTCTAACGATATCTGAAGGCGGTTTTATTATCGAAAATGGTACAGATATTCGTTTTTATCCATTAAAACTAATTACGAACTTTTATTCTTTATCTGTAATGCTATTAGCTGTATGTTCAGTATTGTTTATCAGTGCGATGTTTTTAATTTACTCTGCAAAACTAGTAAACGATTCTGAGTCTGAAAATAAATTAAGGAAATATGTTCTTGTTTGGTCGATACCGACAATTATTTCAAGTATTATCGTATTTGCATCTATGAAGCTACATAATAGTGTTCACTTTGAAAGAATGCACAATGTTTGGGGATATTTTTTAATTTCACTGATTTGCTTCGGAATTGCAATACTATTCATCATAAAAAGAAAGCGATATGGATTGGCTTTTATATTAGTGTTAATGCAATATTTCTTTGCTTTTTTTGGATACGGAGTGAGTCATATGCCTTATATACTTTATCCTTATCTACGAATTGAAACGAGTTTTGCAAAAAGTAGTTTGGCGTTTATATTAATTATTTTCTTTGTATTATTTTTATTCATCATTACAATTTATTTTATCTTTTTAATGATGAATAAACCAATTTTCATGAAACTGTATTTAAAAAATCATGATAAAAATAATGTAACTGAGAAATAAAATGAAGCTTACTATTTTGTTAACAAATTCTTTATATGGAGAAATATATTATCTTGTTTTAAATACATTTTAAATAGTAATAAAACCGTATAAGGGGCTGTCTCTTATGTCAATATGACACGAGGCCACCCCTTTTACATTATCAATTTCGTACATTTAAAAATACTTATGAGAGATATCAAAAATGGCAACTAATTAATTGATTAATTAGTTGCCATTTGTTTTATTATTCAAATGCTTTTGTTTGTTTATACTTCCATAATAATAGGAAGGATCATAGGTTTACGCTTAGTTTTTTCGTAAAGAAATGGAGATAATGTGTCTGTAATTTCATTTTTAATTTCAGACCATTGAGATGTTTTACGATCCATTATTTTATTTAAATGAGCAGAAATCATCGCTTGTGCCTCATTAATTAAATCGCCACTCTCTCTCATGTAAACGAAACCACGTGAAATAATATCAGGACCAGCTGAAATTTTAAATTCTTTCATATCAATACTTACGACAACAATAACAAGACCTTCTTCAGATAGAATTCTTCTGTCGCGTAAAACGATATTTCCAATATCTCCGATTCCGCTTCCGTCAATATAAACGTTTCCTGAAGGTATTTTACCAGCAACCATAGCTTCATCAGAACGTAGGGCTAATACTTCACCGTTATCCATGATGAAACAATTTTCTTCTGGTACACCACAGTCCATTGCTAATTTAGCATGCATACGTTGCATTCTATATTCACCATGAATTGGCATGAAATATTTAGGTTTCATTAAACGAAGCATAAGCTTTTGTTCTTCTTGGCCACCATGACCACTTGTATGAATATCATTTAATGAACCATGAATTACTTCTGCACCTGCGCGGTATAAAAGATTGATTGTACGGTTTACGCTCATTGTATTACCTGGGATTGGTGAAGATGAGAAGACAACTGTATCTCCAGGAATAATTTGAATTTGACGGTGTGTACCGTTTGCAATTCTAGATAAAGCTGCCATTGGTTCACCTTGGCTACCAGTACATAAGATGACGATTTGATTCGCAGGAATTCGATTGATTTGCTGTGCATCAATAAACGTATCTTTTGGACATTTGATATAACCTAGGTCATGACCGATGTCAATATTAGCTTCCATACTACGACCGAAGACTGCTATTTTACGACCTGTAGCAATCGCAGCCTCAACAACTTGTTGAAGACGATGGATGTTTGAAGCAAAAGTAGCAAAAATGATACGACCATCAACCTTACGGAAAATTTCATTGATCGTGTCACCAACTTTGCGTTCTGACATTGTGAAGTGAGAAACCTCACTGTTTGTACTATCAGAAAGTAAGCATAATACGCCATCTTTCCCGATTTCAGCCATCTTTGTTAAATTAGCTGAATCTCCAACTGGTGTGAAATCAAACTTAAAATCTCCAGTATGGACAACTTGTCCTTGAGGAGTTTTCACGACAATACCATAACAATCAGGAATACTATGTGTAGTACGGTAAAACGTAACACTAGTTTTTCTAAATTTAATGATGTCATCTTCTTTAATTTCTATTAACTTAGCTTTACGTAATAGACCGTGCTCTTCTAGTTTATTTTTAATTAAAGCTAAGGCAAGTTTACCACCATAAATAGGTATATTTAATTCTCTTAATAAATATGGAATACCACCAATGTGGTCTTCATGTCCGTGAGTGATAAATAACCCTTTAATTTTTTCCTCATTTCGAACTAAATAGGAATAATCAGGAATTACATAGTCTATCCCTAATAGCTCATCTTCAGGGAACTTGATGCCGGCATCGATTAATATAATTTCATCTTGGTATTGTACTGCGTATGTATTTTTTCCAATTTCCCCTAAGCCACCTAGTGCGAATACGGCAGCTTGATCATTTTTAAGAAATTTCATAAATTTACACTAACTCCAGAACTTTAAAGTTTTCACTTTGTTTTTCAAATTCAAGATGAGCACCGGTTAAAGCTTGAACAAGCTCAATATTATAATTGAAAGGTAATAATTTCGCACGAACTTCTCTTTCACTATCTGCTTCCACATAAACCGTCTTTGTTTTCTCTCTTACAGGCGCTTCTAAAAGCACTTCCTGATAGTATACTTTAAAAATCATTTAAATCTCTCCTTGTCAATTCTCTATCTTCTCAATATTATAAGGGATTTTCTATATATTTTCATTCTTTTTATTGCATATTGCCTAAAATAGGCTCATTTTAAAAATTTATTTGAAATTATAGAGATATATTTCTTCTTTCTTAATAATTGTTTTAGCCGTTTTTTTAATTTATTTCTAAGTCTCTTTAACATTAGTTTTCCCTCCATTACTCGAAATTAAACTCGTATGTAACGAACACGGACATTGGATTAGTTATGTATAGTATTTATCGAAAAAACATTTTCATACAATATAGAGGAAAAAGAAGATAGAATAGAGGTTATCTAACATGTTAAGGAGAGAATGCTGTGAAGAAATTATATGTGGCATTATTTTTACTAAGCATCATTTGGAGTACTTCATTTTTGTTTATTAAGCTACTTTTAAATGAAATTAGTCCAGAGGGGATCGTATTTTATCGATGTTTTTTCGGTGCGATCACATTATTCATCATTATGTTACTGAAAAAAGTTAAGATTGATTTTAAAAATCTACCTAAAATGGGTTTAATCATTGCAATATCGCTTTTTAATCATGCGATTCCATGGTTATTTCTTTCTTTCAGTGAGACACATCTTCAAAGCAATGAAGCAGCAATCTTAAATGCATTTACCCCTATTGCTACACTCGTAATTGGACTTTTTTTCTTCTCCCAAAAAATTGTTACAAAACAATGGATTGGACTTTTCGTAGGTATTATTGGCGTAATGATTATGATGAATATCAATCTATCAACAATCTTTTCCAATAATATATATTATTCTTTATTAATGATTTTTGTTACTTTCTGTTATGGGCTTGGTTCTCATTTAACAAAAAAATATCTACAAAAAATTGATGTGTTAATCGTGTCATTTTTAACACTAGGTATTTCAGCCTTTTTCGGATTTTTATATATGGTATTTGCTGGAAAAGGTACAATTAAACCGTTTGTTAACATTGAGGTGTTTGGTGGATTACTAGGTCTTGGTGTATTGTGCTCAGGCTTGGCATATTTATTATTTTATTATATGGTTAAAGAGGGTAGTGCAGAGTTTGCAACAATGGTCACTTATATTGTTCCAGTCTTTGCTTCTGTCTGGGGATTTTTCTTTTTAAATGAACCAGTAACTCTTAAAATGGTTGCAGGATTACTAATTGTATTATTAGGCGTTTTTATTACAAATAGTAAGAAGAATTCAAAGATCAAAAACACAAATGCTAATGCGGCCTCATAAGTAAGGAGAGAAGAGTATGTCAAAACCAATCGTATTTTTTGATATAGATGGCACAATTTTAAATCATGATAAACAGATTCCAAAGAGTACAAAAGAAGCTATTTTTGAGCTCCAAAATAGAGATATACATGTAGCAATTGCTACTGGAAGAGCACCTTTTATGTTTCAAGATATTAGAGAAGAATTAAAGATTAATAGTTTTGTCAGTTTAAATGGTCAATATGCAGAATTTGAAGGTAAAACAATTCATAAGCATGCTTTACATTCAGATCAACTTCACTTGTTTACAGAAAAAGCGAATGAATTAGATATTCCCCTTGTTTATTTAAATAACGAAACGATGAAAGCTTCAAAGGATGCTCATCCTCATATTCTTGAAGCAATGACTTCTATTAAGATGAGTCATCCAGAGGTTCAGAGTGATTTTTATCAAGGCCGTGATATTTACCAGGTTTTACTTTTCTGTGAAGAACATGAGGAATCTAAATTAACAAATGGATTTGAACAATTTAATTATATTCGATGGCATGATTATTCTTCTGATGTATTACCAATTGGCGGTTCAAAGGCAAATGGAATACAGCAGATGGTTAATCATTTAGGGATAGATATGAAGAATGTATTTGCCTTCGGTGATGGATTAAATGATTTAGAAATGATTGAGAATGTTGGTACTGGTATTGCAATGGGAAATGCAGTTGAGCCATTAAAAAAATTGGCTAATTATGTTACTACTAATGTAGAAGAAGATGGTATTTTAAACGGCTTAAAGTGGGCTGGATTACTATAATTAAAAAAGCAGAATTCGCTAGAGCGATTTCTGCTTTTTATTTTATTTAAACTAGTTTCTTTCTAATGGAGAAGCCCCTTCAGGAGCAGAAAAAGGATTATTTTTATTAATTCGATCATAAAACATGATTCCGTTTAAGTGATCAATTTCATGCTGGAAGCAAATTGCCGGTAACCCTTTTAAGCGAATTTTTACTTCACCTAATTTTGTATCGAATCCAGTAACTGTAATTCTAGCGTATCGTGGAACATATCCTTGAACATCTCTGTCGACTGATAGGCAACCTTCACCTGCAGATAAATATACTTGCTCGACAGAATGACTAATAATCCTAGGGTTTAACAATGCATAACTGAATAAATTGCCTTGTAAATCCGTAACATGTACTCCAATTGCTCTTTTTAAAATGCCAATTTGAGGCGCTGCTAATCCAATCCCTGAACGTAAACTGTATTCATTTGATATTTCAGGATCTTGACTATTAATAACATATTCCAATAAAGAATTTGCTAAGTTGATATCTTCAATACTTGGCGGTAAATTTATTTCTGCTGATACTTCCCTTAATCTAGGGTCACCTTCACGGATAATATCTTTCATTGTAATCAAACAATCTCACTCCTTACATTGCTTCATATTAAATTATATGTAATTTTTATTAGTAATAATAGTCTAACAAATCTTCATGGAATTGTCAGTAAAGCGAAGTCTTATAGAAATTGAAAAGGAGCGAATAAAAACATTCGCTCCTAAAGTTTGTGGTTATACATAAATATAGAGTGTTTTAGCGATGTAACTAAAGAATTAGCAAATGAATGCCGCACCAACGATGATTAATAAAATGAATAGAACAACGATTAATGCGAAACCACTTCCGTAACCACAACCGCCATATCCAGGGCCAATACCGCCTTTACCATATCCTCCGTAACCGTACATAATATAACCTCCTTTTAAGGGTGTTTCCGCATGCAGCGGATACTATAAATTATGAAAAAGTAGCTAAAGTGTGTGGGTATGTGACTATGTTTATATTGAATACGCATAAAAAGTCAGAAAAGATGCATGATGAACATAATACAAAAAAAATCAGGTGAAAATCATGTATAAAAAAACAATGCGTTATTTATTGGTATTTTCATTTCTCGTATTCGTAAATACAGCTTGTCAATCTGAGTCAAAACAAAAGGATTCTGTTATTGAAAAGTTAAATAAAATTACTGACATGGAACAAACATTCTTTAAGGCTGGCGAGCAAATTCAAGAATTAGAAATCCAAGAGTTAGAATGTTATGAAAAGATATTTTCATTCAAAGTAAATGAAATTGATAAAAGGCAAGCTACTGCCAAAAAAGCAATCAGATTATTAAATGAGAGAAAAGGGATGATTGAAGAGGAATCAAAATTAATTCACAAGATAGACATAAAAATCGAAGAACTTCAAACAATAAACATTGAAACAAAAAATGATGAGTTTCGAAAAGATGTGAATGAGTTCATACTGACTTGGAAAAAAAGAACGAATAAGTATGATCAATTAAATAAGAAATATAAAGAAGCAATTAAAATAGACCTTACAATTTACAATTTACTATCTCAGAAAAAAGTTGAATTAAAAAATGTTAAGAATAAGACAAAGAGTACAAACGTTGTTTATAAAGATGTCATAAAAATAAATGATCAACTAAATCTTTATACTCAAAAATTAAATAATCAAAGAAAAGATATCTATGAAAAATATGGAAAATAAGTAAATTTTAATAGGGTCTAACAATAAAAAGTCGTTGTAGTACAGCTTGGTATTCTGGTAAAAAAAATACGAAAATTCGCTATTGAAGTATAATTTATGGGAAGTTCTATTATTGTATAACAGATAGGTGTTTCATGGGTAATACAGATTAAAATGAAACCCGGATTTTTTTCGTTAAATCATGTTTAAAATAATACAACAAAATATTTGACGAGTTTGTGAACGTGCGATAAACTGTACTAGTATTGAACCTTGTACTAATGTAATACACTATAATAATAAGTACAGTTTTTAATTGTAAGTGAAATCATCTCAAACAACTTATAATTACTACCTAAAATACTAAAGTGGATATTGTTGATAAATGATAGCCTCCATAATTAAAGAAGGGTGTGGGTTTAGTGGCAACTACTACTAAGAAAGTAGAAGGAAAGGAAAAAACAGAAATGAAGAATAATCAAACTGTTTCTGAATTAATGAACCAAATGCTTCAATTTGGTGATTCAGTAAGTACTCTTCAAATTTTAAACGAAGAGGGCGAAATCGTTAATGAAGCAGCAATGCCTGAATTAACTGATGATCAATTAAAAGAATTAATGAAGCGTATGGTATGGACTCGTGTACTTGACCAACGTTCAATTTCATTAAACAGACAAGGTCGTTTAGGATTCTACGCACCTACTGCTGGTCAAGAAGCTTCTCAATTAGCGAGTCATTTCGCTCTTGAAAAAGAAGACTTTATCTTACCTGGTTACCGTGATGTACCTCAAATGCTTTGGCACGGTTTCCCATTATATAAAGCATTTTTATGGTCACGTGGACATTTAGTAGGAAGTCAAATTCCTGAAGATGTAAATACATTGTTCCCACAAATTATCATTGGTGCACAAATTATTCAAGCTGCAGGTGTTGCACTTGGTATGAAATTAAAGGGGCAAAAATCTGTTGCCATTACATATACAGGTGACGGTGGTGCTTCTCAAGGTGATTTCTACGAAGGTATGAACTTTGCTGGTGCTTACAATGCTCCTGCGATTTTCGTTGTTCAAAATAACAGATATGCGATTTCAACTCCTGTTTCTAAGCAATCAAAAGCTAAAACAATTGCTCAAAAAGCAATTGCAGTAGGTATTGCTGGTATTCAAGTTGATGGTATGGATCCGTTAGCAGTTTATGCAGCTACATCAGAAGCTCGTAAACGTGCTATCAATGGTGAAGGCCCAACATTAATCGAAACTTTAACATTCCGTTATGGACCACATACAATGGCTGGTGATGACCCTACTCGTTACCGTACAAAAGATACAGAGAATGAGTGGGAAGCAAAAGATCCAATCGTTCGTTTCCGTAAATTCTTAGAGAAAAAAGGTCTTTGGACTGAAGAAGAAGAAAATGCAATTATCGAAGAAGCAAAAGAAGCAATCAAAGAAGCAATTAAACTTGCTGACCAAGAACCTAAACAAAAAGTTACTGATTTAATGGAAAATATGTTCGAAAAGAAAACAAATAATATAGAAGAGCAATATGCAATTTATAAAGAGAAGGAGTCGAAGTAAGTCATGGCGCAAATGACAATGATTCAAGCTATCACAGATGCATTACGCGTTGAAATGAAAAACGATCCAACTGTAGTAGTATTCGGTGAGGACGTTGGATTAAACGGTGGTGTATTCCGTGCAACTGAAGGTTTACAAGCAGAATTCGGTGAAGATCGTGTATTCGATACACCACTTGCTGAGTCAGGAATCGGTGGATTAGCAATCGGTCTAGGAACTCAAGGCTTCCGTCCGGTACCAGAAATTCAATTCTTCGGATTTTTATTTGAAATTATTGACTCAATCGCTAGTCAAGCTTCTCGTATGCGTTACCGTACAAGTGGTCGTTTTACGTCACCAATTACTTTCCGTTCACCATTTGGTGGAGGAGTGCACACACCAGAAATGCATGCGGATAGTTTAGAAGGATTAATGGCTCAAACTCCTGGTTTAAAAGTAGTTATTCCATCAACACCTAAAGACGCAAAAGGACTTTTAATTTCATCTATTCGTGATAATGATCCAGTTATCTATTTAGAGCACATGAAATTATATCGTTCATTCCGTGAAGATGTACCTGAAGGTGATTACACAATCGAATTAGGCAAAGCTGATGTTAAACGTGAAGGTAAAGATGTATCTGTATTTGCATACGGTGCAATGGTTCACGCTGCATTAAAAGCTGCTGAAGAATTAGAAAAAGAAGGGGTTTCAGTTGAAGTTGTAGACTTACGTACTGTTCACCCATTAGATATCGATGCAATCGTAGCATCTGTTGAGAAAACTGGACGTGCAGTTGTTGTTCAAGAAGCACAAAAACAAGCTGGTATTGCTGCAAATGTAGTGGCTGAAATTAATGATCGTTGTATCCTTTCATTAGAAGCACCAGTTGTACGTATTACGGCAGCTGATACTGTATTCCCATTCTCAGAAGCGGAAACTGTTTGGTTACCAAACCATAAAGATGTAGTTGAAGGTATTCAAAAAGTATTAAACTTCTAATAAGAGTGTAACAAAAATAGTGAAAGGTATTTGATGAATTCATCAATACCTTTCTTACATTATAGATGGAAATTTAAAAATATTAACTTTGTTCGGAGGTAGAAATCTGTGTCAAACTCAGTGGCAAGTCTATTTGAATTTAGATTACCAGATATCGGTGAAGGTATTCACGAAGGTGAAATTGTAAAATGGTTTATTAAAGCAGGCGACGAAGTAAATGAAGATGATATCATTTGTGAAGTTCAAAACGATAAATCAGTAGTTGAAATTCCATCACCTGTAAAAGGTAAAGTGTTAGAAGTATTAGTTAGCGAAGGAACAGTAGCAGTTGTTGGTGATGTTCTAGTACGATTAGATGCACCTGGTTACGAAAACATTAGCTTCAAGGGTCAACATGCAGAAGAAGCTCCAACTACAACTCCAGTACCAGAAGCTGCTGAAGCAGTTCAAGCAAAAGTACAAGAGTCTTATGAGCAAAGCGAACCAAAAACAGAAACTGCACCACTTTCACCAGTTGCTGCAATTGAACCAAAAGCTCATGTAATTGCAATGCCTTCTGTGCGTAAATATGCACGTGAGAAAAATGTAGATTTACGTATCGTACCAGGTTCAGCTAAAAATGGTCGTGTAACTAAAAAAGACGTAGATGCATTCTTACAAGGTGGAGTTGCTCCAGCTGCTGCAGCGCAAACAGAAGTTGCTGTTGAAGTTGTGAAAGAAACTCAAGTTGCGGAACAAGAAGCTCCAAAAGCAATGCCTATTCCAGAAGGTGCATACCCTGAAACTCGTGAAAAAATGAGCGGAATTCGTAAAGCAATTTCAAAAGCAATGGTTAACTCTAAACATACTGCTCCACACGTAACATTAATGGATGAAATAGATGTAACGAAACTAGTTGCTAGCCGTAAAAAATATAAAGAGGTTGCTGCTGCTCAAGGTATCAAGTTAACATTCTTACCTTATGTTGTTAAAGCTTTAACTTCAGCATTACGTAAGTTCCCAGCTTTAAATACATCAATTGATGATGCTTCTAGCGAAATCATTCACAAGCATTACTATAACATCGGTATTGCTGCGGATACTGATAAAGGTTTATTAGTGCCAGTTGTTAAAGATGCTGATCGTAAAGCAATCTTCTCAATTTCAGCAGAAATTAACGAATTAGCAACAAAAGCTCGTGATGGTAAATTAGCTCCTGCAGAAATGAAAGGTGCTACATGCACAATCACTAATATCGGTTCAGCTGGTGGACAATGGTTCACTCCTGTAATCAATCACCCTGAAGTAGCTATTTTAGGAATTGGTCGTATTGCTGAAAAACCTGTAGTATTAAACGGAGAAATCGTTGTAGCTCCAGTATTAGCGTTATCATTAAGCTTTGACCACCGTATTATTGATGGTGCAACTGCTCAAAACGCTTTAAACCACATTAAACGATTATTAAATGATCCAGAATTATTATTAATGGAGGCGTAAGATAAATGGTAGTAGGAGATTTCGCAATTGAACTAGATACGGTCGTTATCGGTGCCGGTCCTGGTGGATATGTTGCAGCTATTCGTGCAGCACAACTTGGACAAAAAGTTGCAGTTATTGAAAAAGGTAACCTAGGTGGAGTTTGCTTAAACGTTGGTTGTATTCCTTCAAAAGCATTAATTACTGCCGGTCACCGTTATGAGACTGCAAAGCATTCAGAAGATATCGGTATCACTGCTGAAAATGTAAAAGTTGACTTTTCAAAAGTACAAGCTTGGAAAGGCAGTGTTGTTAATAAATTAACTGGTGGTGTAGCTGGTTTATTAAAAGGAAACAAAGTTGAAGTTATTAAAGGTGAAGCATACTTTAATGATGCAAACACTCTTCGTGTAATTACTGAAGATTCAGCTCAAACTTATACTTTTAATAATGCAATCATCGCAACAGGTTCAACTCCAATCGAAATCCCTGGTTTCAAATGGAGCAAACGTGTAATCGATTCAACAGGTGCTTTAAACTTACCTGAAATTCCAAAAAAATTAGTTGTTATTGGTGGCGGCTATATTGGTATGGAATTAGGTACTGCTTATGCAAACTTTGGTACACACGTAACAATTTTAGAAGCTGGTGATGAAATCTTAAATGGTTTCGAAAAATCAATGAGCTCAATTGTTAAACGTGGATTAAAGAAAAAAGGCAATGTTGATATCGTAACAAAAGCATTTGGTAAAGGCGTTGAAGAAACTGCTGATGGCGTGACTGTTAAATTCGAAACAAACGGAGAAATGAAAGAAATCGAAGCTGATTATGTTTTAGTAACAGTTGGACGTTTCCCTAACTCTCGTGATATGGGCTTAGAAAATGTCGGTATTGAAATTAACGAACGCGGTGTAATTGGTACTGATAAACAAGCTCGTACATCAGTTAAAAATATTTATGCAATTGGTGATGTAATTGCTGGACCTCCTTTAGCTCATAAAGCTTCGTATGAAGGTAAAGTAGCTGCTGAAGCAATTAGTGGTTTATCAAGCGAAATTGAATACCTAGCGATTCCTGCAGTTGTATTTACTGATCCAGAATTAGCAACAGTTGGATATACGAAAAAACAAGCTACTGATGAAGGCTTAGATGTAAATGTTGCGAAGTTCCCATTTGGTGGAAATGGTCGTGCATTATCTCTTAACGCTACAGAAGGTTTTGTTCAATTAGTATCACGTAAAGAAGACGGTGTACTTGTTGGTGCTCAAGTAGCTGGTGTGAATGCATCTGACATTATTTCTGAACTTGGTCTTGCGATTGAAGCATGTATGAGTGTAGAAGATATTGCTCAAACAATCCATGCTCATCCAACATTAGGTGAAATATCAATGGAAGCTGCTGAATTAGCGATGGGACACCCAATCCACGTATTGAAGTAATCTGACATACTGAATTGGTATCAACCATTATTCATAATAAAAAACCTCCTAGTATTAGGAGGTTTTTTTGCATTTTAAAAGTATGTACCGCATAACGTTGTAGAAAACAACATTTTTATTGGAATGTAAATGATGGTGGTGTAAAAATGCGTAAACAATTAATGGTATTATTTATTCATCAATTCTTTTGGGTCGGATTTTCGTTTGTCATGTATTTATCAAAAAGAGACCAATTGTATGCAAAGTTAATATTATTTTTAGTGTTTTTTTATCAATTGTACTTAATTGCTAAATTTGTTGGAAACACAAGAAAAGCAAGTATTATGATTACTTGCTTCTACGCTAGTTTATTTTTCTTTTGTCAATTGATCGTTAACTTATTTTAATTATCGTTTATAGAAATACATGATGCGATTGTTAAATAGTTCAAGTTTACCTTCTACTTTTTGAGCTAAGAATCGACACAATTCATTAGCTTTACCTTTATCGCCATAAGTAGAATTTGGTAATAATGTGATAACGATATGTTTGTCATCTTTTATTGAAACAACAAAATGATTATATCGTGAATCATTGCTTTTTAAATATAGTGCATCTTGTTCATCTAGCTTTTTATTTGAAACGTTATAAGGAAATGAAGCCCTTTCATAATTCCAGTCAACTTGTTGTCCTATTTTTGTAGATGATTGTATGTATTCGTTAATTAAGTTTTTTAATAAATCTAAACTTGCCTCTTGATATTTTGATTTATCCATTAATTGAATGGTAGCTTGTTGAACCATTTTCATATCCCCCTAAGTTGTCTTTCCAGTTAAAAATCACTTTTTTTCTTTTTTATCATAACATTATTTCAAATTTTTAGACAAGTATTCGGAATGAATTTTACGTTCACTTCATATGTATTAATTTACAACACAAATGTGAGGAGTGGAAAATGATATGTTTGAAAAATTATATGATGATCATGAAAATGTTAGAGTAAGATTTGTTGGTTTTATTGCAAACGATGTAAGGTATGATATAGGCATTGTATATACGAACATGTTTTTTGGGAAACCACTCGTCATCTGCATGCAGTCTAGACAATGTATCGTTCTAGATCGTCAAGATGTTTCATATCCAAATCAATTAAAATTCCTTTGTAAATTGAAGAGTGATGAGGAAGCGATGCAGCTTGCAGATTATTTAGCTGATTGGTTACCACATCCTAGGATGGAAGAGAGCTACGAATAAGTTGGAAATTAATGTGTCATACTAAATGCTTCGTTAATACAATGAATTATGAAATAAATAGTTTGAATACTGTTTTATTGAGTTATACTTATTTACCTATTGCGTAAATAAGTATAACACTTTATAATGAAGTTACGTTAATTGATACAACATTATGAAAGGGGTTACAAGATGGGAACGTTCGTATGTAAATGTTGTGAAAAAACAGTAGGTCATTTCGAGGATGAAAAAGTTACGACTTTATATGTAAAAGACTGTGAGCAATGTGAACCGTCAATTGAAGAAACTTGTTAATATAATTTAATATGAAACATCATAAAGAGGGTACTTTATTTAAAAGTACCCTCAATTTTTATTTGTTTTACAGTATTTAAGCAATTTGGTGCTGATCTCCAATTCTAGCAGTAATGACATCACCTGATTCGTCTCTTGTATTGACAGGAATCAGTTTTGAATCATCCGTTAAATAATTAACCATTTCATTTGCATCGATACGTGTATTTAAATTTGTTAAATACGCTGAAATCATAGCAAATGGATATCTATGCATATTTAGATGAAAGATGATTTCCGGTAAAGTACGAATACCGATACCATGTCCATAATAGAAATTACTACCCATATACACTGTGTTCTCACCTTGCCACTCCGGGGTAATAGGATCTACTTGAGGATTTTTTATATATACGACATCTCCAGGTGCTGGTCGATCAATTTCCGCAGTACGAATAGCTAATTTTGAATCATAATTCCAAGTATATAAGTACATTCCTCGATTGAATAATTGGTCAAATACTTCATAGCCGTATAAATCTAAGAGGGCTTTGTAGAAAACAATTACGATTGCCGTTGCACACTCAGTAGCATAAAATTGTCCGTTGCTAAAAATGTCATATATACCAGCAGACGGTCTTACACCAGGTCGTAAACGAAAGCCACCTTGACGTGTGCGAATCCAAAACATAGGGTTGCAGTAAGCTCTTCTAAAAACTCTAAATTGCATATTACTTGCTAACAATTGTTTCGAAGCTCTAATAATATAAGTACGTAACGTTAAATCAAATGATAATTCTCGATCAGATTTATAAATATTTGAATGTCGACTGTTTGATAAATTTTTTATAATTTCTTGTACTAGTTGATCATTCCAGTCTCCACTTTCTTTTAATGAAGCATGAACAATTTTATTATTCACGACTATCACTAGGTTCACATCCTATCATAATAGCTTTATTATAACTATTCTCTAATTATTTACCTTAGCTATCATATGCCTAATTAAATTGAATGTGATACATAATAAAAAAACTAGGGAAATTTTTCCCTAGTTTTCGTTTTCACATATAGATTATTTAATAACTTTTAGCGTATATAAATCTTCATCTTCAGGTCCTTGTACAGGTAGACCAGCTTCAATATTCTTTTTAATATATATTAAATTTTCAAGTGTAATTTCTTCACCTGGTAAGAAAATAGGGATACCTGGTGGATAAACCATAACGAATTCAGCAATTATACGGCCAACTGATTCTTCAAGTGGGACTGACTCTGTTTCAGAATAGAATGCATCCCTAGGTAAAACAGCTAAATTTGGAATCGTTGGGATCGTCACATTATAGGCTTTATAATGTTCTGACATCGGAAACTCTTCTACAAGAACTTCAAATGCATGAATTAATTTCTCGATATCTTCTTTACTATCTCCTGGAGTTAAAATACAAAGGACATTATATAAATCAGACATTTCAACTTCGATATTAAAACGTTCGCGTAACCAAACCTCAACGTCATGACCTGTAATTCCTAATTTTTTAACACTTATTAATAATTTCGTTGGATCAAAGTTGTGTGTTGCTTCTTTTCCAAGTAGTTCATAGCCTGGACTATATAAACCTTCTATATTATTAATCTTAGTTCTAGCATCATTTGCTAGTCTAATAGTTTCTGTAATTAATTCCTCACCAATTGTAGCCAAACGTTTTCGTGCAACGTCAAGAGAGGCAAGTAAAATATAAGATGTCGAAGTTGTCGTTAACATACTCAAAACAGATTGCACTCTGTGGACGTTTACAATGCCTTCTTTGACATTTAAAATTGAACTTTGAGTTAGAGAGCCACCAAGTTTATGAACGCTTGTAGCAGCCATATCAGCACCAGCTTGCATCGCTGATATTGGAAGTTCATCATTAAAATGTATATGTACACCATGTGCTTCATCAACTAAAACAGCAATTCCGTGTGAATGTGCTAAATCTACGATACTTTTTAAATCAGCAACAAAGCCGAAGTACGTAGGATTAATCACTAAAACCGCTTTTGCATCTGGATGATTTACGATCGCTTCTTTTACAGCATTTGTTGTAATTCCATGTGAAATTCCTAATTCATTATCAATTTCTGGATGAACAAAAATTGGCATCGCGCCAGAAAAAATAATAGCTGATAATACCGATTTATGAACATTTCTAGGAACAATTATTTTATCACCAGGACCACAAACACTCATAACCATTGTCATGATGGCCCCGCTAGTACCTTGCACTGTAAAGAAAGTATAATCAGCACCAAACGCTTTTGCAGCAAGATCTTGCGCTTGTTTTATTTTACCTTTTGGATGATGTAAATCATCTAAAGGAGCAATATTGATTAAGTCGATTGACAATGCGTTATCGCCAATAAATTCCCTAAATGTTGGATCCATTCCATTCCCTTTTTTATGTCCTGGGATATGAAACTGAATAGGGTTCTTCTTTGCATGTTCTAGTAAAGAAGTAAATAACGGCGTTTCATTTTGGTTCATTTAACATACACCCCATTTATGAATAATAGTGTTTTTCGGAAGTGGTATGTTTGTAAACAAATCAAATATGTTTACTCTCATTAAGTTATAAACTGTTTTACCTTCATTTGAAAAACAAAAAAATTATATCATTCTATGAATTTTCTGTATAGAAAAAAATGCTAAAGTTATGAAATATTATTCATTGAAATGAAATTATATCAATATTTAATAGAAGAATTGAAATTGAAAAATGTGATAAAATGGTAGTAGTAACATGAAATAGGAGTGGATTTACATGGATTATCAATATCCGATACTTTTCGATTGGAGTACGAATGAAACAATCGAAGTTATACAATTTTACACATCAGTTGAAAGAGCGTATGAAAAAGGTATTGAAAGAGAAGAGTTAATGTTGGCTTATAAGCAATTTAAAAAAATAGTTCCTAGCATTGCTGAAGAGAAGAAGCTATGTGGTGAATTAGAAGAAATCTCAGGCTATTCGGCATACAGAGTCATGCAAAAAGCGAAAAGTGCTGCACCTGGAGATAAAATAAAAATGTAAAAGAAAAGGCAATTGATATCCGAAAGGGGATCAATTGCCTTTTTTATAATGCCAATTTCTTCCATTAATAATGTGAACTGAAAAAAACTTTTTTAAATGTCATTTGTCTAATGCTTGTCGGAGCAAAACAGTTGCCTCCACTTTTCGGTCTGTCTAGTTCCAGGTGTTTGCCCCTCGAGGTCATAAGCCAATGCCCAGTTAAGGTTAAAATGCAACCTTATCTGTTCATCGTCTTATGCTTGTCGGGGCAGAGCGAACACCTTCCACATTTCGTGATGTCTAGTTCCGGCTCCTAGCTCCTCGAGTCATAAGCCAAACCCCATTAAAGGTAAAAAGCACCTTTATTGGTTTTTGTCTTATGCTTGTCGGAGCTAAACAGTCGCCTCCACATTTCGTGATGTCTAGTTCCGGCTCCTAGCTCCTCGAGTCATAAGCCAAACCCCATTAAAGGTAAAAAGCACCTTTATTGGTTTTTGTCTTATGCTTGTCGGAGCTAAACAGTCGCCTCCAC